>DEAT01000036.1:0-52490 GCA_002348265.1 Gemmatimonadales bacterium UBA2975
ACTTGTTCCGCATGTGCTCAATTTAGATGGACTCGTTTTCGCTGTGCCTGGGCCCTACGCCTTCGACGTAAGTGTGGATGGTAAGCATCATGTGCTGATACCACTTACCGTAGACGGACCGACAAAGACGGTGCAGGCATAATGAACACCGTATGCGGAAATATCAAAACAACTTCCACGGTAAGAAGAGACAGAGACATCTTCTGGAGGTCCGAATGATTTTACACCTGAACTTCGAGGAGTTGACCTCTCTTAGGGTGGGCGTCGAAAGTGTTCTGGATGCTGCCGCGATGATTGGCATATCGGGGGGTGCTCTGAACGAAGAGCTACTCAGTGTAGAGGCGCTTCACTCACGACTCTCCGGTGACCTTTCTCTAGAGACCTTAGAAGATCTCGCTGTGGTCAAAGCCGCAGTAAGTACGATCGTGGCTAGGCTCCGCGTCGATATGGAAACGTGTGTACTGAGCGCTCATCCCGCGGATACGGAAGCAGTAGAAGCTTACTTTGACTATGCGCACTGCCTCGCCGTAGCTCATCGAATAAAGATGAAAGAGGCTGAGATGGAGGGAATGATTGAGCTTGTGACTGCCTCGCCGGTAACACCTGAGGCAGTTCAAACGTTTGACTTCCCGGACTGAAGAGATGGGAACGGCAGATCGACTTTCAGTGCTTGAACGCATGGTCTCTGATCGTCCGGATGACTTTCGGCTGAGGTTTGGACTGGCCCTAGAGTATTTGAACGTTGGTCGAACCGAGGACGCGGTGAGTGAGCTCAGGCTCTATTTGAATCGGACGGATGACGAGGGTAATGGGTGGGGTCGCTTGGGTTCAGCGTTGCTGGAACTCGGACGGGACTCAGAAGCTCGCGAGGCCTATGAGAAAGGGATCGCTTCGGCACTCAGACATGGTCATCCGACGATGGCTGATGAGTTCACCGCTCTACTGCAAGATATCTAGCTGAGAGGAGAGAGTACTCAGTCCGCTAGCAGCAGTAGGTAGATTCCCGCTGGCAACCGCGATTTAGGAGAGCTTTCAAAGGGCGAACCACCATCGGGAACAGACAAGTTTTACTGCGTGTGGTTGGGAAGCCTGTGACGACCGGGTTGCGGCTCCTTCTGATTTCATAGAGTCTAGGGTCGCGGCGTGGATGTTTCGCCCGAGAGCTCTCGCGCCCGTCCAATGCGCGGCTCAAGCCGCGCTCCCTTTTACCCGGTATGGAGTAGGAATGGCCACGGCCTCCACACGGGAGCGAATTCTGGCACGCAGTCTCGAAGCTGAGATGCGTGAATCGTTCCTTGATTATTCAATGTCCGTCATTGTGCAGCGCGCTTTGCCGGATGTCCGCGATGGACTAAAGCCAGTGCATCGGCGGATCCTCTACGCCATGCATGAAATGGGGCTGACCCCCGATCGTCCGTACAAGAAGAGTGCGGCAGTTGTGGGTGACGTTCTAGGCAAGTTCCATCCTCATGGCGACAGCGCCGTCTATGACGCCCTCGTGCGGATGGTTCAGGAGTTTTCCTTGCGGAATCCTCTCGTTGATGGGCAGGGAAATTTCGGCTCCATAGATGGTGATCCAGCGGCGGCCTATCGATACACGGAGGCCCGGTTGTCGTCGATTTCGTTGGAACTGCTTGACGATATCGAGAAGGAAACCGTTGACTTTCAGCCAAATTTCGATGATCAGAGGGAGGAACCGTCCGTTCTCCCGAGTCGCTTTCCGAATCTTCTGGTAAACGGTTCTTCTGGGATCGCTGTTGGTATGAGCACGAATGTGCCACCGCACAATTTACCTGAGATAGCGGCAGGAGTTCGGCAATTGGTGGTGGATCCTGATTGCTCGGTCGAAGACTTGATGCGGCATATCCCTGGGCCTGATTTCCCGACCGCCGGATTCGTAGTGGGGCGTGAGGGCATCGAGAAGATGTATAAGGAAGGGAGAGGGCGGATTGTAATGAGAGCCCGGGTTGTGAAGGAGGCTCTGAGGGGTGGAAAGGAGCAGCTCGTGGTCACGGAGCTGCCGTATGCTGTGAACAAGACGAAGGTGATTCAGCAGATCGCCGGGCTCGCGAAAAAGGGAAAAATCGAGCACGTATCGGATATTCGTGACGAGACCGATAGAGACGGTATTCGTCTTGTTATCGAGCTGAAGAGAGGAGCTAAAGCGAGCGAAACACTCGAAAAGATTTTCCGTGGTACTTCACTTCAGACCACATTTGGGGCCCACCTTCTTGCGCTCGACGGGGGCGTCCCCAAGGAGTTTGACCTAAAGCAGATCCTCGAACGGTTTAGAGATCATCGACTAGATGTCATAAGGCGTCGGAGCCGACATGATCTAGAGAAAGCAGAGGTGGATCAGCACATAGTCCAAGGTCTTTTGGCGGCGTTGGACGAAATCGATGAAGTGATAAAGATCATCAGAGCATCCCAGGACAGAACGGAGGCATCAGAGCGCTTGCAGGATAGCTTTGGCCTAAGCCAGGCCCAAGCGGACGCGATCCTAAATATGCGACTCTCCAAATTGACGGCCCTTGAGAGGAACCAACTGGAGCAACGCTTGGCCGAGTTGAAGGACATGATCGCTGAATTGCGATCGATCCTAGGATCCCAAGAGCGTCAGCTCGAGATCATGCTGGATGAACTCGGGGAAGTTGTGGACAAATACGGTAACGAGCGTCGCACGGTTCTCCTCGACGACCAAGAGGCTGAAGTCGAGACGCCCGAACTCGAGAGGAAGGTTGCGGACGAGGACGTCGTGGTCACGCTATCGCACGGAGGCTTCGTCAAGCGTATACCGATGCACCTGTATCGCCGCCGGGTCGGTTCAGGAAAGGCTCTCGCAGGCATGGAGCGCTACGAGGATGATTACCTAGAGCGACTGTTTGTGGCACGCACTCAAGGGTGGATCTTGGCGTTCACCGAGGGTGGCCAGTGCCACTTTCTGCATGTGCTCGATGTGCCGGAGAGCGCGCGAGCCTCGCGTGGCCAGTCCGTCTACTCTCTGCTCGATGGTGCCGACCGGACAGACAGGATTGTCTCAATGATCGCTATTGAGGATCTCTCAGTGCAGGATCACTATCTCGTTTTTCTTTCGAAGAAAGGTGTAATGAAACGCACCCACTTAAGAGAATTCTCCCATCCCCGGACGGGTGGAGTGAAGGCCTCAGGCGTTAAGCCTGGAGACGGTATCATGGATGTCGCACTTTCGGATGGAACTGGTGAGATCATGCTTCTTTCTCGTGCAGGTCGAGCGATCCGATTCCCCGAAAGTCAGGTGAGCGTGGTGGGGCGGGCGGCTCAAGGCGTGAAGGGCATGTCACTGAAGGGTGATGACGAAGTTGCGGGAATGCTCATGATCAGACGTGATGCGACTGTATTAACAGTAAGCGAGGATGGTTTAGGCAAACGTACGCTGATATCTGATTTCCCTCTCCAGAAACGTGGTGGTATGGGCAACATGGCATTACCGACGGGAGAGAAAAACGCGCCGATCGTAGCTGCCCTAGAGGTTCTCGAAGCGGATGAAGTCATGATCGTCACCGCTGCTGGTTCGGTGACTCGCGCTGCTGCTGACTCTGTCCCTGTTCAGGGCCGAAGAACTGCAGGAAGACGCATGGTGGACGTGCAGACTGGAGACCGAGTGGTTGAGGTAACCAGAGCTCAGGGACGGGGGGGGGCGCCTGCACAGGCGATACCGACGGACGATGATGATAGTCAGCTGGACTTACTCTAAAAACATAGGGACCGAACGATTAGCCGAGTCGGAGTCTCTGACTATGCTCGGTTGGCGTATTGCTCAGTGACCACGTTGATATCGGAGGCTCACTATTATTGCGGTTGAGTTATGTAGGCATGCAGAAACCGTGACAGAATCCGATGTGTGAGGCCCCACACGTGCTCTCCGTTGACTTTATAGCTAGGGAAGTTTTTCGACAGCCCTGAAGAGCGGATTGTAGTGCTACTTTTATTTTCCGGGTTTGTAAGAAGGTCGATCGGAACCCATTGGACACTCTCCACTTCCGGGCTCGCAACTAGGGCTTCAGTCCAAGGCGGGACCGCGAATGCGAAAGGGACTATTCTAGAGATGGGGAGCATAGGATTGTTTGGGCGAACATCTTCTAGCTTACCGAGTCCAAGAGAATCCTTTGTTAGGTCGACACCGGTTTCCTCGAAGGTTTCTCTTATAGCGGTCTGTTGAAGCTCGGAGTCGCCCGGTTCCCAGCGGCCTCCGGGCAGCGCCATGTGGCCAGACCAAGGATCTCTTTCGTTAGTGGAACGCTTGATGAGAAGCACGTCCATGCTGATCCCTAGCCGCACGATTAGAGCTACCGCAGCGTCCATTCGGTTCGCGTTTGCAGTGTTAGGTGATGTGATACCGTGGACTGTTTGTTTAAGGTGACTTAACCTGGCGTCACGCCTCCACGTGCTCATTAGACGCCTGTGGCTTCCGGTCCCCATATGAGCTTGTGGACTTGAACTTGAAATCGGACTTGAAGCCCATCTTCCAAGATCCATTGAGAGAGTTCTCGTAGGTCGATCTTGCCCCACACTGGTGAAACAAGGATTGCTCCGAGTGTTCCGTTTTCAACTCGTTTTTCAAGCTCGTACTGTTGGATTGCGGACTTCGCCCAATCGTAATCTTCCCGGTCTTGAAGCACGAATTTTATCTCGTCGCGTCCGGTCAAGTGCTCGAGATTCTCGTATCGGTTTTTTTCGCTCTCCTCGGAGCCTGGGCACTTCAGGTCCATGATCTTGTGGACCCGCTGGTCCAGAGAGGAGATATCGAAAGCGCCAGATGTTTCGACTAGGACTGTGTAGCCTTCTTTCAGTAATTCATCGGTTAACGCGAACGAACCAGGATGGACCAAGGGCTCGCCTCCTGTAAGTTCAACAATTCTCGTTGGGAAGCTTGCGACTGCCTCTAGGATCTGAGCGAATGACATTCGTGTTCCACCCTGAAACGCGTATGTGGTATCACACCACGAACAGCGGAGAGGGCAACCGGTGACCCGAACGAATGTGCAGGGTATGCCCGCCCATGTGGACTCACCCTGAATCGAGTGGAAGATCTCACTAATCCGGAGAAATTGCTCAGTCATTAATCAAATTGCTGGTGGCCTAGTTTGTTTCTTTGGAAATCACCTTATCGTTGCCTAGCGTAAGGTAGCCGAGTTCTCCAAGTGCTGCGGGGTTGAGGTCAATGAAACCGAGCGTAGCTTCGATCAATCTCACTGGGATACAGAAAGGGACACCACAATGACACGCAGGATGAGAGCGGCGGTGTTCGAGGACTTCGGAGGTCCAGAGGTAATCGAAATAAAGAACGTGCCGATGCCGGATCCGGGACCAGGAGAGGTCCGGATCAAAGTTGAGGCTACCGCCATGAATCACCTGGACCTTTGGGTACGACGGGGTCTGCCGATTCAGACGCCTATGCCGCATATCGGGGGCTCGGATATTGCTGGAGTGGTCGATATGGTTGGAACGGGCGCTGACGATGTACCTTTGGGTACTCGCGTAGTGGTGGATCCGTCCCTGGATTACGATTGGTATGAAGCACAGGACCGAGGGAACACGTTCAACGAGAGCCCCTTCCGGATCATTGGAGAGCACACACAGGGTGGGTTTGCCGAATATGCTGTCGTCCCGGCCAGTAACATACTTGAGATACCTGATGGTTTTGGGTCGGTGGAGGCAGCAGCAGCAGGTCTTGTTTTCGTTACGGCATGGAGAGCTTTAACGACTCGTGGACGCTTGAAGCTGGGTGAGAGCGTACTTATCACAGGGGCTTCGGGTGGTGTTGGGACCGCGGCGATTCAGATAGCGCGGAGCGCTGGGGCAAAGGTGTTTGCCGTAACGGGAGGCGCTGAAAATGTGGCGAGAACCCAAGCGTTGGGTGCCGACGTGGTTTACGACCGGTTTGAGGTTGAGTTCTCTCGTGAAGTATGGCGGGACACCAACAAGAGCGGAGTTGACGTCGTTTTGGATACCGTTGGTGAAGAAATCTGGCCCAGTTGCTTGCGGGCGCTGTCCCGAGGTGGGAGGCTCGTTACAGCGGGTGCCACAACAGGCGCTCGGGGCGTAACGGATGTTCGGTTGGTATTCTGGAAGCAACTAGAGATCCTAGGAAGCACGATGGGAACGTCCACAGAGTTCCGAAGAGTGATGCGCCTTGTATTCAGAGGTGTGTTTGATCCTGTCATCCAAGAGGTCATGCCATTAAGCGAGGCTCGGCGAGCACATGAGATGCTTGAGAAAGGGGATATTTTTGGCAAACTGGTAATAGTGCCTTGAGTAAGACCGTGGATAAGGGGCTAACGCTGCGAGAAGCCCAGAGAAAGGTGGACGATTGGATTTCCCAATTTGATGAGGGTTATTGGCCGCCCCTAAGCAACTTAGCACGGCTTATCGAGGAAGTAGGGGAGCTAGCGCGAGAGATGAATCATCTTTTTGGTAACAAGCCAAAAAGAGCTGACGAACCGGCCCAGGATCTCGCGATTGAGCTCGCCGATGTCCTATTCGTGCTCCTCGCGATTGCTAACGAGCAGGAGATTGATCTGGAAGAGGCGTTGGGTCGTGTCTTGGAAAAGTACCGCCTGCGCGACTCAGGTCGCTGGACTAAGTCTGCGCTCTAGCAACCGCACTGTTTCAGTGTTTCCACACACAAATCGATTTCCTCAGTAGTGTTGTAAAAGTGCGGACTCACGCGGATGTGACCGGGTCGGTAGTCGACGATAATGTCATTAGCGGCGAGGTGTTTCACTGCTCCGGAGGGGTCATCATGCTGAATCATCACGATGAAGGTGCGGTGGTCGGTGTCAGCTAGTGTGAGACGCATGCCGGCCGCCTCTGCCGCAGCTATGAGGTGGTCTGTAAGCATGGTATTTCTCGCTATTAGCGCTTCCATGCCGACTTCATCAATGATCTCCTGACCACCAAGCGCTGTATGGATCGTTGGCAGAGCTGGAGTGCCGAGTTCAAAGCGACGAGCGTCATCGTGGTATTCGAAGCCTTCTAAGTCAAAATCAAACTGGCGTTTCGTAGCAAACCATGACGTAAGCCTAGGCTCGAGTTCACTCACCAACTCATCTCGCACGTATAGGTAAGAAAGCCCAGGGCCACCGATGAGCCACTTCAGGGGGCCAGTCGTATAAAAATCGATTCCTGTCTTGGGCAAGAAAAGGTTTGTTTGTCCTGCACCTTGGTATCCGTCTATGAGGGAGTACGCACCTGCCTGCTTAGCGATTTTAGAGAGTGCATTTAGGTCTTGCTCATATCCCGTCGCAAAGAATACGTGGCTCGTAGCAAGAAATAGTGTTCGTTCATCCACTACCTGAGCGAACTGCTCGGGATCGATTCCGATACCGTCCGGACTGCGGAGGATGACCATCTCAATTTCAGGCTTTACGGCCCACTGATATGCTAGTGTTGGAAAATCGAGTTCTGTGCAAACTACGCGGTTCCGCCCTTTGGGTGGGACAGACTCGGTTATTGCTGCTAGCGCAGCTGAAGTCGAGGGCAGGAGGGCTAATTCTCGTGGAGTCGCTCCAAGGAATGCCGATACTCGTCCTCTTAGTTCCTCTACCCGGCCGAGCCAATGTCGGTACCAAGCTGATGCCCCCATATCGTGCCAATGGTCGACAAAGTCTGTGAGGTACCTCTCTGAGCGTCGCGAAAGCGCGCCAAGGGAGCACGAGTTGAGGTAGGTTTTGCGTTCGAGGATCGGGAACTCGTGACGCAATGCTTCGAAGTCGGGCAACAGTCGCCTCCTTGGGTATAACTAGAAGAACAGTACGTTCAAAGAGAGCAACGCCGATACTCCTCTGACCTGTGAGCGTTTCACTGGAGATGAACTCAGTGCTTCTGATACCCCTCGGACGCAAATGAATCAAGTGACCTTGGGTCTTCGCGAAGAGGCGGAGCGGCTCGGCTTCGAACTCTTTGGCATCGGGCATCTGAATCCGTCCGAACATATCGAGTTCTTCGACCGATGGCTTGCCAGGAAGCACCACGGGGAGATGGAGTATTTAGAGCGTCCAGATACACGCGAACGCCGTGCTTTCCCCTCATCATCGTTCTCAGGAGCCCGGTCGGTGATAGTGGTTGGACACGAGTATGAAGGGGAGGTTGCTTCAGGCGCAGCTTCCAGTCTAAAGGCGCAGCTGAAAGCGGATAGGATATCCAAGACAGACGATGGAGGAGTGCCGCCGCATCCGAAGACGGAGGCGGTAATCGCTCGATATGCTCGTGGCTTAGATTACCATCACATCATCCCTCCAAAACTCGAGAAGATGTTGGCATGGCTTGATCGTCAAATTGAGGGAGGTGTTCGAGGCAGAGCATTAGTTGACACCGCTCCAGTTTTCGAGCGAGAACTCGCACGTCGGGCCGGCATGGGTTGGTTTGGCCGCAACACTATGCTTATCCACCCGAGACGCGGATCATTCTTTGTGCTTGGTCTGCTTATGGTGGATGTGGATCTAGAAACGACTGGGCCGTACATAGAGGACCACTGCGGAACTTGCCACGCGTGCATCGATGAATGTCCAACCGGTGCGCTACTTGGCCGTGAGGAGTCAGGTGCTCCAGCCATCGATGCTAGGCGCTGTATCTCGTACTTGACTATCGAGCTAAAGGGCTCCATCCCCCATCAATATCGGGCCGCTATTGGGAACCGGGTGTTTGGCTGCGATATCTGCCAGGAGGTCTGCCCTTGGAATAAGCGTTTCGCACAAGGAGATGGGGACCCTGCATACAGGCCGTCGAGTTCCCCTGAGCTACTTGTAGACCTAGCGAAAGAGATCTTGGAGATGTCTGAAAAGGAGTACCAGAGAAGATATGGGGGTTCACCGCTATCGCGGCCCCGTCGCAGGGGTATGCTTCGCAATCTTCTCGTGGGGATAGGCAACGCAATGAGCGAGCGAGTCCTTACCTCGGATCAGGAGGCTGAGGCGATTAGAGTCCTGGCCGCCGCGCTTGATGATCCACAACCTTTGGTTCGTGGTCACGCTGCGTGGGGGTTAGGGCAGGCCAGAGGCAATGAATTGGAAGCGGCGACCCAGAGTAGAACGGAAGACACGATCTTTACCGCTGAAGGGGTGCCACCATCATCGTGCGAAATTGCAGAGAATCTGTCACCGCTCGAACTGCTTTCTAGGCGCCGGGAGATAGAGACAGATGTTGAAGTTTTAGAAGAACTGCGGTTGGCGGCCCACTGAATACGAGGAGTTGTCTTGCGTCGTTAACTGCTTTTTCGACCGCGTTGTGAACTCAGGCGGTCAGGAACCAGTTTAAGCCCTCGTCGACAGCTTTGGTTGTCAGTTCGTGACGCCCCTGGAATTCAAAGTAGGTCACTTCGTAGCCATCCATTTCGAATATGGGTACGATGGCTGACCTGCTCATACTGACGGGGAGAACTCGATCATCAGTTCCGTGTGAAACGAATACTCTTGGCGCACCAACTATGGGGTCTTCGGGATCGGAAAATCCTGGGGACCAAGCGATGAGGTGGGAGAAGAGGTCTCCGTTTGGAGGGCCCAATGATAGAGTGTAGGATGCTCCATCAGAGAATCCTGCAAGGGCGATACGCAGCGGGTCGATCGCACATCGTTCGAATGTGAATCGCAGCACGGCATCGATGAATGCTACGTCTGGTCCGAACGCTCCATTGACGCGGTCCCATGTGCGGCCTCTAGAGTCTGGAGCTACGAGGACGATCCCCCGATTCTCGCAGGCGGCGTATAGGTCAGACCATCGGCCAGCATGCCCTCCACCTCCGTGTAGGGCGACGAGTAAAGGGGCCGGTTGGTCTTCGCGATATGACTCAGGTACGAAGAGGTAACCACCTCTCTCTAGGTCCTGACCTATTCGGGTCTGACCCCTCCTAAAGGACCGGAATGGTCGACGTGGTCTCGCTGTCAGTCTTGCGTTGCGCTCGCATGGTGTTCGTAAGGAAGGAGGTGGTGATGTCTCATCACGGAGCCGGCTGGCCCCACTTAACATTGGTGTTGCCACGAGTGCCCCGACGAAATCCCGACGTGTCCATGCCTTAGCAAGACGATTTGGGGGTCCAGGGAAGGATTTAATGAGGTCCATTTTTTCGGAGAAGTGAGCTGACCGCCCTAGGAAGCGAATACTCCGCAGTGCCCTCTCGCAACCCCACCTAGTCGGCGGCTCCTACGCGAGCTGAGCCGCAGCATTCATGCCTGCAGAGCGACCGGTAGCCCAGGCCCAGAGAAAATTGTGTCCTCCGATCGGGCCAAAGGCATCCAAGATCTCCCCGCACAGGTAAAGCCCAGGACACTTCGTCGATTCCATCGTAGCAGGGTGCACTTCAGAGAGAGAGACCCCTCCTCCCGTGACTTCTGCCTTCTTGTATCCGGCGTCACCAGTCCAAGGAACCGCGTATTGTGACAACGTCTCAACCACGGATTTTCGATCTCCCTTCCGAAGCTGAGATAAGCGGGTCGCCCCATCGACTTGAGCTTCCGAAATAAGCTGATCGGCTAGGCGACGTGGCAACAAAGAGCTGATTGTTGATCGCACCGTCCCTTTTTCTGCTTGAAGTTTCTGATCCCATTCATATGCGTCTACCTGGGTCCATTGCACTGTCAGCTCTTGGCGCGAACCATCTTTCTTACCCCGTATTGCTAAGTGTGAAGCATCCAGTATTGATGGGCCACTCCAGCCGTCATGGGTCACTAAGAGGCCGTTCGTGGTCGAGAAAGCCGGCCGACTTCCAGGTGCATTCAATGAGACCGTGAGCGAGATGCCGGCAAGACTCGCGTGGGGGTGTGGGTCTGCGATGAGGGGAGTGAGCGCTGGGTATGTCGGGTGTACGGTGTGCCCCAAGGCCTCGGCTATGTTCAATCCTGTGCCGTCGCTTCCCGTCTTTGGGACTGAGAGCCCGCCTGTAGCGAGGACAACACATGCTGCGGTGAGCGCTGGGGCGTTTTCGAGCTCTATCTGCCATTGCCCACTGTCTGGCCTGAGTCCGACCACGGACGCTTCGAACCAGATGCTTGCTCCTGCTTCCCGAATTCGAGCGACCAAAATGTCCCTTACATCTCTCGCCCGATTACTGGCGGGAAAAAGTTTTCCGGTTTCGGGCTCAAGTTCGAGGGGCATCCCAAGTTCGTGTTCAAAAAAAGCTCTCTGCTCATGGAGCGGCCAGGATCGTAAAATCTTGCGCAAGGTGTTAGGTGACGAGTCGGTGACGTATAGCTGAGGTTGAGCGTGGCCGGGAAGGATGTTGCAACGCCCACCCCCACTGATGAGAATCTTTCTTCCCCCGTCTGAGGTCCGCTCGATGAGGATGACATTAGCACCAGCTCTCGCTGCGGTAACTGCGGCGAGAAGACCGGCTGCTCCTGCTCCGATAACGGCGACGGTATTGCTGCAATTGTTTGAGGACATACGTGAAGCTGGCGTCGAAGGTGTCGATATGCCAAGCTGCTTGCACTATGCTGAATCCCATTCTCGAAGTGTGTTGCGGGTCCGTGGACTTTGCAGTCGCGGCCTCCTTAGCGGGAGCTGATCGTATTGAGTTGTGTGACAACTTGGTCGAAGGTGGCACTACACCAAGTACTGGTGCCCTCGAGATTGCATCACGCAAGACCGATATCCCGGTTATGGCTATGGTACGACCACGAGGAGGAGATTTTCTTTATTCGGAACTAGAGTTCGAGGTCATGCTTCGTGACGCGGAGGCGCTCGCGGAAGCGGGTGCGGCAGGGCTTGTGTTCGGAATTTTAGATAGTGACGGGAGAATCGATTACAGGCGGACGAGCCGGCTCATCGAAGCGATTCGTCCGCTTCCTGTCACCTTCCACCGTGCTTTCGATCTCTCAAGAGACCTAGAAGAGAGCTTGGAAACTCTGCTCGAAGTGGGTGCGGACCGAGTGCTGACTTCGGTTGGTAAGGAGAGTGTGCTAGATGGGCTAGATCTCTTATCAGCACTCATGGAGAGAGCCGGTGACAGCATCGTGGTCATGCCTGCCGGCGGTATCCGTCCTCACAACATAGGTCAGGTCTTAGCTGTCCCTGGGGTTACCGAAGTACACATAGGAGCGGCACAAGTACGAGCTAGTGGTATGAATTACCGCCGTGAAGGAGTTCCCATGGGATCTGCATATGAACCCGACGAATACGTCGTCCAAGTGGCAGATGTCGATAGGATAGCGTTAACGAAATCGATAATGGCTGAGTCATCCGATGTCTGATCCGTTGGTTTGCCTATCGAGGCGGACGTTCATCAGGGTGACTGGCAGTACCATCGGTGTGTCGGCCTTTGCAAGCACCCTGGGTTGTTACCCAGGTGGCAAGAACATGGAAGATACTGATCTGATGACAGATCGGCCGATCTTAACACAGTGGGCGGATGATATCGTAAGAGTCGGGATCCCACTTACGGAGCTTCCGGTAGCCTACGTCTCCATGGCACAGCGTAAGGTGTTCGTGGATCCTGAATTCAGAGATAGAGCCAGTTGGCTACTGCGCGCTCATATTTCAGTCAGCACGTGGCACTGGCGCATTCCATTGCCCGATGATCCCGAGGGTGTCCCGATTGCGCCGGGGGACACGGATCGCGAATTCGAGGAACTCCCAATCCGTGAGTGGGACCCTGGGATGTCACCTGAAATAGATGATATTCGTATTCGTCGAGGTCGCCTGATCACTCGCCGGATAATGCTCGACTGCATAGGGCTCGCGGGTGTCAGGACCGTAGATCTGGGGCCAGGAAGTCTAGATGGTGCACGGCCACTGGAGGCATGGGTGTCAGGTAGCCCTCTCTACGTGGACCTCGCAGATGGGTCAGTTGAGAGCACTGTTCGAGAGGATTTTCGGATCTTGGGTACTGCTTTTCGCTTCGCTGGACGAAGGTGCCAAGGCGCGGGGGACTTAGTACAACTCGTGGGTTGGGCCGGAAGGCTGGGAGACCAATCTCAGGCCTAGGGCCCCTTCGCTTACCGAGGGGTGCACTGGACCGTACCGACTGAAGATTCAGTTTGTCGAATAGTCCGGTAAACAGCTCTCTACCATCGACGAGCACCCCGTGAAGGCCGGCGACCAAACCGGGATCGGCTTTCTAGGGCTAGAAGCTTGGTGAGCATAAGTGTCGGGTCTAGATGAGAGCGCCCTAGTAGCTCAGCCGCTTGCTCAGGTGTTAGTGGGGCTTCGTCACTAAGTATGACCGTCGTCTCGCTTTCTCCTTGAGACGGGGGGTCTTCGGCTCGCTCGTCTTCTTCTGCATCAGGGACGTTGACTGAACGTGTAACGACGTCCGCTTCAACTGCTCCTTCTGTCATCTCGCGGCCACTTCGCCGCTCTTGTGTGCTGACTGAGTCGAGGAGTCTGAGGGCCATTGCGAGGTTCCATTTCGCATTCCTGTCATCCGGACGGAATCTGAGCGCTAATCGGTTGGCCTCCACTGATACGGCAGCGTGAATCCGGACGGAATCGGGCACTTCTGCATATAGAGCCCTGTCTAGTCGGAGTACTCCCGTGTTGTAGTGTGCCAGACCGCGGATTTCCCTGTTTGGTGTTAGTGTGGCACGTCCTAGCTCGTTCTCGGCGGACGATTCGTCATCGAGAGCGAGGGCGGTGCCAAGGTTATAGCGTATTTGGGTATTCACTGGATCTGTCCGAGTTCGCTTCCTGTATACATCAGCTGCAGCTCGGTACTCGCCTGATCTCTGTAGCCGGTTTCCTCTCTCCACACTCGATTGTTCGACTGTCCAGGTTAGGACAACTCCGATGGCGGAGAAGAGGCCGACGCCCATCCTTATCCACGAAGCCTGTCTCATGGGGCCCGTCGGGTTGTTAACCCTGCATCGAGGAGAGCCTCAAATACCAAAAGCGCCAGTCCTATTAACAACAGCCATACGGTGGGATCACTCGCCGGCTCCTCGATCGTCTCAGTCCGACCGGATACCGAGCGGAGATCAGCGATCAGAGAACGGATGCTTGCTTCGTCTTCGATTTGGTGGAAAGCGCCACGGCCGACATCGGCGATTTGCCTGAGGAGCTCTTCATCGTAACCGGCTACCACTGGCAATCCTGAACCATCGAGAAGCGGTGCTGTGGAGCCGGTGAGTGTCAGGGCGGCCCCGGAAACTGTTCCTATTCCCGCTGTCCAGATCGTAGCACCTGACTCGACTGCCGACCGCGTTGACGTAATGACCATATCTTGGCTGTCGTGTGCTTCGCCGTCTGAGACAACGAGGACAACAGGAGAGGCGTCCGGCCGAGACCGTCTTTCCCACTCCTCAATGACATCTTCGATAAGAACACCTAGAGATGTGCCTTGGTCTCTTGCACTAATTAAGCTTGGAACTACCCATGGCGAGAAAAAAGAGACCACATCGCTATCATCAGTCAGCGGAACCAGCTGATATGACCAGTCGGCGAATATGCTTAGTCCTACCCGGTCAGCTACTCCAGCGCCAATAATGTCCTCCACAAGGCGCTGGGCCCACGCGATGCGGCTTGGCTCGATGTCGTTGCCGGTCATCGACTGAGAGACGTCGACCGCTATTAGTAAGTCAACAGGTGTGACAGGCGCTTCTTCTGGTTGAACTGGTGCGATCCCAGAAAAAACACTCCCCAGCAGAGCCACTCCCAAGAAGGTTGAAACCAACCGGAGCG
Source organism: Gemmatimonadales bacterium UBA2975 (assembly GCA_002348265.1). Taxonomy (GTDB): domain Bacteria; phylum Gemmatimonadota; class Gemmatimonadetes; order Longimicrobiales; family Gaopeijiaceae; genus UBA2589. Next base: position 14,647 of record DEAT01000036.1, read on the forward strand.
ATGGAAAGAGGTCGACTCGTCTGCCGATCAGGCGGAAAGCAGCTTGTCGACCGCCGTAAGCGTCTACTAGTCGCACACCACGCCGCCAATGCCCGAGGATCGCTACACTGACTACGAAAAGCATTGCCGGGATTAGGCCGATCAGTTCAGGGCGCTGGAAGGTCATGGCAGGACCCCATACGGCGAACCTCGAAGTGCCACAGCCGCTACTGCGAGGGAGAGTCCAACTAAGGTTAGGAGCCACCGATACTGTGTGCTCTCCGTGCGCGGGATGGTTGCCTCCGAGGGTTGAACGATCCGATCGATCTCTTCGTAGATGTCACCGAGTGCGTTGACGTCGGTCGCCTGGAAGTACTCGCCACCGGTTATCCGGGCGGCCTGGGTCAGGACTGTCTCCATTGCGTTCTGATCGCGACCGCGCTCCTGCCCTATCGCTACTGGGTAGATCGTTACTCCAACGGCAGCCGCTGCTCGAGCGGCTAGGTCAGGCATGACCCCTGCTTTATTGTGGGCCCCGTCGGTGACGAGGATGAGCACCTTAGACTCGTGTGGTGAGTCTTCGAGAAGCCCAGCCCCGGCCGAGATCGCTCCGGCGATATCAGTCCCATCGGTCAAGAGCCCAACCTCGAGCTGTTCAACTGCGTTGAGAGTGATGTATCCGTCGTGTGTAAGGGGCAATCGGGTTAGAGCCTCTCCGGCGAAGGCCACCAGACCTATGTCGTCGCTTCGTGCCTCGATGAATGACATTGCTGTGGTCTTTGCTACATCCAGCCGACTTACTCGTGCACCCATATCCTCGGCCCACATCGAGGTAGACAGATCCAGCGCCAGAGCAATTCCGACGCCTTCTACCTGTGGTTCGTCGAAGGTTCGAATGATTTGAGGGTTCGCTAGTGCTGTGATCAGTGAGGCAAAGGCGCTGAGGCGAAAGAGTAGGGGCGCCCACTGAAGCCCTCGATGGCTTATTGAGCGAGTGAAGGTTGCTTCCGACGTCGCCATGGTTATGGCTGCCCTCGGTCCCGGCCGCAGAAGAAATAATAGCGGTATGAGGCCCAGAAGAAGAAACATCCACCTAGGCTGAACGAGGTCTAGTGTCATGGAGACTCTGTCTCTTCGACCCACGCGCGTACCGCGCTAACATCACGCTCAGCTTCGTCAGCCGGTGGGCGCGCTCCACCGAATTTCACTTCTTCGGCGTGCTCCATGACTTCCGTCAGGTTTTCCACCGCAGCAACTTTTACGAAGCGTGGGAGCACCGCTGCGGTCTCGAGGTCGCTCATGAGTTCCGTGCTCGTATGTGCTGGTCCCCAACGCTGATCGAAGACCTCAATGAATCGCCGAGTAATGTTGCTGGCTCTGTTATAGAAGCCGCGTACGTCACCGTCCCGATGGAGTCCTTCTTCCAGAAGCGCATCGAATGCATCGAGAGCTGCCAATCTCGGATCTACAGGAGGTGTAGGTCGATTTCGATAGGCCTCCCATAGCTTGTTACCAGAGGTTGCAAGCACCCACGTAAAGAGTGTACCGAAAAGGACGAGCAGAATCGTAGCTGGCCAATGTCGGGCTCCGCCTACTACATCTGCTAATGGCTGTGGCTGAACTCCGTTGGAGGCGTCCTCGAGGTCTAGTATGGATGTGACCCAGAGAGATTGCTCTGGGATCATAAGCATCCGAGCCGATGGCGTTTCGGAAGGAGCGTTTCGGAAGGATGACCACCTCCCGACATGATCACCCTCTTCAGCGAATTGTGCGTTTGTCGCTTCTCTCTTGCGAGCTGCGAAAATCGGAAACTCTGGAACCGCGATACGACCAACTTGGAAGGCGATTAGAGGGTATGTGACCGCTAGGCGAACTCTATCGCTCGCTAACGAATCGGCAGTCCACTGTACGCGCCCGAAGGATTCGAAATCTGAGGTATCTAATGAGTCTGGGAGGAAGACTATGGTGCCCGGTGCCAAGTCGATAACCAGGGATAGATCGATGAGGTCTCCGATCTCTACGGTATCGCGTGACAGGGTGATGTCAGAGACAGAAACAGTCCCCCCAGATTCCTGAGTTAACGCTGCTGCTGGGCCTATTGCAAAGGTGAAGGCCACCAGTTGAAGCAGCGGTTTCAAAATTCCCGCCCTAGTCATTGTCAGGGCTGAGCCAGATCATCGTTGCATCCTCGCACGTCGACGGAAGAATCCGATGAGAGGTGGCAGGTAGTCATGGCGTGTGTCTACATCTACCACGTCGAGCTTGAGGTCGCGGAATAGGTCGTTCATGCGCTCTTGGACTTGCTGGGAGTGGGCTTTCCAAGAGTCGCGGACCTTACGTTTATTAGTGTTCAAGACCCTGCGATGACCCGTCTCAGGGTCGTCCAATGCCAGCATTCCCACCTTTGGGAGGTTTCCCTCCGCCGGATCGATGAGGCGGATAGGAACGAGGTCGTGATACCAGGCCAGCTTTCGGGCGGCCCGTATTAACTCAGAGTCTACCTCTGGCCCCGTTAGGAAGTCACTGATCAGAAATACGGTTGTTTTCTGTCTTAGCACCCTGTCCGCATAACGGAGTCCCGCCGAGAGCGTAGTAGACCGACTCTCCGGCTTGTGTGAGAGGAGTTCAAGTACGAGCCGCATAGCATGGCGTCGCCCAGTATCTGGTGGGATGAAGTATTCCACCTTGTTCGTAACCAGGAGTAGCCCTACTCGGTCGTTGTTTGTTGTTGCCGCTAAGGCCAAAATCGCAGCTATTTCGGACGCGATGATTGAGTTCTGCTTAGCCCCGGTGCCGAAAGTTTTCGAAGCGGACAGGTCGACTACGATGAGAGCATTTAGTTGCCTCTCCTCTACGAATTCTTTCACGAAAAGATGTCCACGACGGGCTGTCACGTTCCAGTCGATAGAGCGTATGTCATCACCAGGCTGATACTCGCGTACGTCAGAGAATTCTAGGCCTCGCCCCTTAAAAATCGAGTGATATTCTCCTGAAAAAAGTGACTCGACTAGACGGGCGGTTGTGAGTTCTATCCGTTTGAGTTGAGCCGAGACCTCGGCACCGAAAACGAAATCCGGGTCGGCCAGCATCAGGGAGCGGGTACTGCCTCGAGCAGTTGCGTTACCAGCTGGTCGGGATCGATACCGCGCGCATCTGCTTCGTATGTTGTGCGTAGTCGGTGGCGCATGACTTTGGGTGCCATCGCCTTAACGTCGTCGGGCATGACATAGTCCCGGCCTTGAAGGAACGCTCGGGCACGTGATGTGCGCGTCAAGAAGATCGTGGCGCGCGGGGATGCTCCGTATTCGATGAGTGAGTCGAAATGCGAGAGGCCGTAGTTGGCTGGCTCACGCGTAGCGAATGTTAGCTCGACAATGTAGTCGAGCACCTCGTCCTCCAGTCGAATGTTAGCAACTGCTTTTCGTGCATCCGCTATCTGATCTGCGTTGATCACTGTATCGACCGGAATATGTGTACCTTTGGCAACACGCCGAACGATTTCTTTTTCGTCAACGCGATCGGGGTAACCGATCTGGAGCTTCATTGCGAATCGATCAAGCTGGGCTTCGGCCAAAGGGTAGGTGCCGTGCAATTCGACAGGATTCTGGGTCGCAAGAACCATGAAGGGGTTTTCGAGATGGTAGGTCTCGCCAGCGATCGTGACTTGCCTCTCCTCCATCGCTTCCAAAAGAGCTGCTTGAACCTTTGGCGGAGCTCGGTTGATTTCGTCTGCTAGGATAATGTTAGAAAAGATTGGCCCCTTCTGAACCTTGAAGTCTCCTGATGATTGATCGAAAACTGGTGTGCCGATGATGTCCGTCGGGAGAAGATCGGGAGTGAACTGAATTCGTCGGAATCTGGTGTGGATAGCTTCCGCGAGGGTCCGGACCATGAGTGTCTTGGCTAGCCCAGGAAGTCCCTCTAGAAGAATGTGACCTCCCGTCAGAAGTGCTACGAGTAGCCCTTCAACTGCTTCGTGTTGACCTACAACCCGTTCGTGCACGGTGCTGGAGACACCATTGAGAATATTTTTACCGGTTTCGGTATTTCCTTGCTCCAAACCTTACTCCGTGGTCGATGTCCCGGCCGATTGAACAATCATCTACAACCAGTCGCGAGAGTGTTGAAGCAGACGAGGTGATTGTTCGTTTACTTCTAAGAGGCCCGACAATGTTCGGTTGACGGCTCAACCACGCCAGAGGGTTTCAGGTTCCTGCGGAACTGAACACTTCGGCTGCGGCCGAACCCTCGACCGTCATAGTTCGCCGACGCTTGAACCACCTGACAATTCGATCTTCGGTAACGGCTAGTGCTGGAACAACCACCATGATTAAGAGAGTAGCGAATAAAATCCCAAACCCCAGACTGACGGCGGTCGGTGCTAGAAACTGCGCTTGGATACTCCGCTCGAAGATCAGCGGTGAGATGCCCAGGAAGGTTGTGAGTGATGTGAGGAAGATCGGGCGAAATCTCTGACGCGCCGCGTTGAGCAGTGCATCCTCTAGCACAAGTCCTCTGGCCTTCTCTGCATTCACAAAGTCCATGAACACCAGTGTGTCGTTTACGACAACGCCGGTTAGCCCGATGATCCCGAACAAGCTGAAGAGGCCCACGGGAACGCCGATAATGGCATGTCCTATTAGTGCACCGACGATCCCGAACGGAATCGCGGACATGATCACCAATGGCTGTATGTATGAGTTCAGCGGGATCGCGAGCAGGGCAAAGATCCCAAGAAGAGCAAGCATGAAGCCACGACCGAGAGACGCGAACGTGTCGTCTTGCTCGGCTCGCTCGCCACTCAAGCTGAATGAAACGCCTGGGTGCCTCTCACTCAGCATTGGCAGGACCACACGCTCTAGTTGGCGATTCACCTCGTCAGTCGTTACGACAGACTCATCGGTATCAGCGGTTACAGAAACAATTCGCTCACCCTCACGTCGAGTGATACTTGTTGGCGTACTCCCTAGGGAGACGGTCGCGACTTGGTCGAGTGGTACACGGGCACCCCCGGGTGTAGACACGCGGAATATGAGCAGGTCTGCAACGGCGTCTCGCTCCGACTCAGGAAGACGGATGTAGACGGGCATCTCCTCGCCATCGCGTTGCAGTCTCTGAACCTCTGCACCAAAGAACGCACCGCGCACTTGGTTCGCTAGATCTTCGAGGGTGATGCTTAGCGTTCTAGCATCCGGACGCAGGTCGATCTGAAATTCTTGCTCACCTCGATCATCGTCGGTAAGGATGTCGAAGACCCCACTGAACTGAGCAAGTTCTCTGGCTACGTCTGCGGATGCTGCCTTTAGCGCTTGCTCGTCTCCGGATGCAAGCTGAACCTGAATAGCTTCCGCTACACGGAAGAAATCCGATGTGATTGCAAAGGACCGTACGCCGCTTAGTTCAGGTAGTTCTGCTCGCCAAGCGGTCTCAAAGTCTAACGGGGTGAATGCACTCACCTCGGGGTTGGGCAACTCAACCGTGAGTGATGCTCTGCTGGAGGATGAACTCCTAGGTGTGTCAGTCTGCCCCGGCCCACCACCGCCACCGCCACCTCCGACCACAGAGTACAGGTTCTGGATCGGGGAAGGGTGGTCAGACGGAAGGTCCATTGCCATCCGATCTCCGGCTCTCAGGACAGATGTCTCGATCTCCTGAATGACTTCTAGCGTCCTTTTGACTGAGGTGCCGGGTGGCATCTGAAGGTTGGCTACGACGGTCTCACCCTGAATCGAAGGCAGGAAGGAAAAAGGAAGACGCCCGCCACCGATGAGACCGAAGCAGATGAGTATCGACGCCAGTGCCCCCGACATGATCACTCCAGGATTCAAGATGCTGAAGCGGACACCCCTAGTGAGCGGTCCAGAAATGAATTTCTGAAGAGCGATATCAATTCGGGCTCGAGTCTCATTGATCCTTCCAAGGAAACGATTTGAGGTACGAATCGATGCGTCATCGTGCGACAGGTGCATCGGCAAGATGAAGAGTGCTTCTACGAGTGACAGGAGGAGTACCGTAATTACTACGAGGGGTAAATCGATCAAAAGGCGCCCAAGAGTGCCTTCGATAAACAGGAGTGGGGCAAAGGCTACCACAGTCGTGAGAACAGCAAAAATCACTGGGCGTGCTATGCGGATCGCTCCTACTTCAGCAGCCTCGAGAGGGGATCGACCTTTCTCTCTCTCAGCGAAGATGTTTTCTCCCATGACGATTGCGTCGTCGACCACGATGCCGAGAGCAAGGATGAAGCCGAATAGTGAGATCGTGTTCATCGTTACGCCGAGGGGGGCGAGTAGAGCGAATGCGCCGATGAATGAGATCCCAATCCCTATTGCTGTCCATGCGGCCAGCTTCAGGTCCAAGAAAAGCGTAAGGGCTATCAGGACTAGCGTCAGACCAAGGATCCCGTTCTTGATTAAGAGCTTTAGCCTCCCGTCCAAAACAACTGACTGGTCCTGCCACACGGATGCGGTCACGCCCTCAGGTAGCCGTGCTGAGAAGCTGGCTACATACGTATGGACCGCTTCGGCGACGTCGAGCACGCTCTCCTCTCCGACCCGATAAGCTGTAACCACTACCGCTCGCTGACCATTAAATGTTGCGGCTAGGTCTGAATCGGCGAATCCATCTGTTACAGTGGCGATGTCACTGAGGAGAACTTCGGTCCCATCGGCGTCTGCGAGCACTACTATGTCGCGAAAATCTTCTGAAGTCTCATTGCGCCCTTGTGTTCTTAGCAGAACACGCCCGTCACGAGTCTCGATTTCACCACCCGAAAGCTCGAGGCTTTCTCGTCGTACAATCGTAGCCAGTTGGGACAGAGAAAATCCGTACGCATCGAGCACATCGGACGACACTTCAATCGACAATTCGTAATCTCTAGCACCTGAGATCTGAACATCAGAGATCGCTCCAAGCGCGATGAGGTCGTCACGCGCTTCTTTCGCCAGCACTTTGAGTGCCCGTTCGCCCACGTTGCCCGAAAGGACCAGTTGAATGACTTGGGAGCGAGGCGATGCCAGGTTTACAATCGGTCGTTCAATCTGGACTGGAAACGTCCTGATGCGGTCGATGGCGGATTTTACCTCGTCGAGGACCCGTTGTTTGTCGACACCGCTTCGTAACTCGGCGGTGACTACAGCTAGGTTCTGTGACGCTGTCGCGTTGACCTCTTCTACTTCGTCGATTGACTCAAGGGCTGCTTCAGTCGGAACGACGATAGCCTCCTCGACCTCGATTGGGGATGCGCCAGGATAAGCGACCGAGATATTGATCAGTTCAGGAGAGAACTCCGGAAATACCTGCTTTCGGAGAGAAATGGCACCAAACGAACCGGCGACCAGGATAAATACCATCAGGAGATTTGCGGTAACCCTATTGCGAATCATCCACCTTATCGGGCCGTTCATAAACCGCCTCTGCGCGGTACCCCAGCCGTGGCATCCCCTGTAATGGTAGACGAGGCAGCCTCTGTGTCGATGTCATTGGAATCATCGACGCGGATTTTCATCCCCTCTGTCATTACGGCCAAGTCACTGACAATGACTCGCGTTGTGTCGCCTATGTCGGCGAGTATGAACACGGTGTCCTGTATCTCTTGGATTACCTCTACAGGTAATGACACGAGGGTTCCCTGGGTCGTGGCCGTCCAAACCGAAGGACCGTCACGGAGAGCCGTCCGGGGGATGGCGTAGTGTGCCCCTACTGCTCGGCCAGCGATTCGAGATCGAGCGTATGACCCTACTAGCAACGGAGGTCGTATAGCGGATGCGTCGAATGGGTCAGGTACACGGATAACGATCTGGACTGTCCGTGTAGCTTCGTCGAGCGCTCCCGACGCGCGGTCCACGAAGCCGTTCCACTCGTGCCACGAACCTCCGAATTCTGAGCGCACGACCGCCGGCGTTCGTCCCGCTCCGTCGTCGGTCCAGAGGCCATCGATGAGTGCTGCCTGCCTAGTGCTCAGTGAAATATCGACCTCTACTGCTTCAGTGCCGTAGATGTCAGCTACTGCTTGCCCCGGTGAGATGAATTGGCCGATGTCGACTGCCTCCGATCGAACGCGGCCCGAGAAGGGCGCGAGTACTGCCGTACGCTCAAGGTTCAATTCTGCATCTGCCAATTGGGCTTCAGCTCTGTAAAGGGAAGCTTCCGCGGCCTCGTACTGAGGCTGCTGGCGTGCGAGCTGCGCAGCTAGGCTCGTATCTGGCGGGGCGTCAGAGCCAAGCCTCTGTTTCAGTAGCTCATATTCGCGTTGCGCGATCAATTGGTTCTGGGCGGCGAGTGCTACGTCTACCTTGCGCTGTTCGACTTCTGCTTGGGCAACGGAGACAGCGTTTCGGTAGCTCTGATCGTCCAGCTTGAAGAGGGTGTCTTTTGCAGAGAAAACTCCACCCCGAACAAGTTTCGGGGATACCACGACCACACGACCACCGACCTCGGCCGACAAAGTGATTTCGGCAGCAGGCCGGACGGTACCTGTGCCCTCTACTACGAGTGGCGTGGACCGTGGCGTCATTAATGTCGCAGTAACTAAAGGAGCGAGCCTTGGGGTGGTTATGCGCTCCGGGGCTGGGCGGCTAAGAAGTAACGCGCTTGCAATTAACGCGCCTATCGAGAGTATGGCGGCCTGAAGAGTGAGCCGGCGTCGGGGCGGGGGCTTAGTGATCATCGCTGCCTTTGTTCGGAGTCGTGTGTATTGGTCGACTCGGAGACCCACGTGCCACCTAGGGCTCGATGCACTTGAAGTCTGGCGGTCGCTAGTTCTCGCTCTGCTGAGGACTGCGCGTCCTTTACGTTGAGCAATGTTCTGAGAGCGTCGAGATAGCCCACGTAATCACCGACGCCTTGTTCGACACGGAAGCGTGCGGCTGCAGCGGAAGCTTCCGCTGCCCTCAGTTGTTCATCAACTACTGACTTGCGTCTTCGTTGGGCGTCGAATCCCGCAATCGCTGCGTCTACTTCTTGGAATGCCGTTAGAACAGACTGAGCGTATCGGGCCGCCTCTTGTGCGTAGCGAGCCTCTGCTGCTTCCTGATCGGCCTTGAGCCGGCCGCCCGAAAAGATCGGAGCCGTTAGTGAGGCTACGAAGTTGGTGAACCATTGATCCGCCCGGATAATATCTGTGAGTTCCGCGCTTTGCGTTCCGGTAGAGCCCGTCAGATTGATTGACGGGAGCCGGGCTGCTTTCCGTTCCCCTACTCTCTGTCGGGCTGCTTCGAGCCTAAATGCGGCTGCCGCGAGGTCGGGTCGCCTAGATAGTATTCTTGCTGGGATTCCCGCAGGGATTGTTTTGAGGTTTATTGTCGGGATCCCTACCCCTGTTAGCATAGGATCTACTTCATGTGGGTAGCGCCCAAGAAGCACGGCAAGGCGGCCTCGAGCTGAAACAATCTGGCTCCCTAGAAGAGGAAGACCGGATCGTGTTGCGTTGAGGTCTTGCTGGATCTGGTAAAGCTCAATCGAAGATACGATACCTCTCTGATAACGGTCTTCGGTCAACGTCAGTCTCTCTGTTAGAAGATCGACGACTTCGGTCAGAATCACCTCTCGAGTGACTAGGTCTCGGAGCTCGAAATATCCTGAAATCGTCTCGGCTGCGACCGTGATCTCGACTGTCTGAGCGTCGGCTCCGACCGCGAGATAGTCCGCGTAAGCTGCACGGCGGCCACTGCCCAGTGCCCCCCAAAAGTCCAGCTCGTATGCGGTGCCGACGCTTACGCCGAATGTGGAGAAGGTGAAACGATCAGGTCGCTCAGGGAGATTCGGGTCGCTTGCCCCCTCGCTCGAGTCACCAAAAATCGCACCGAACTGACCCGCATTCGCAGGCTGGCTGAAACGAGATGCGTCCGTTCCTGCTGTAAGAGAAGGGAGTAGAGATGACCTGGAGATGCGATACTGCGCGCGGACTTCCTCGATTCGAGAAGCGGCTTCTTGGATGTCTAGGTTCGATTCCAGAGCAGCTACTACGAGGGCGTCTAATGTTTGGTCCTCGAATGCTTCCCACCAAGACAGACTCACAGAGGAGTCTTGGACTATTGCACTGTCAGCTGTTGTATAGCCGTTCGGCATACGGTCGACTACTGAGACTTCGACAGGAGGGGGCGCAAGGGAGCATGCGGCCGAGACGAGCGCGATAGTGCTCGTCGCTTTCAGCCGTCGCGCGCTTCCGATGGGCGTGTCCATATGGGTCCGGGTTGGCATGCAGAGTTCGTCAGCGTAAGCCTAAAACGTAGGCAGAACCTAAGGTGCCGTGTAAGCGAGATACGGAGTTAGTATTCAGGTCATCTCGTGATCTGGATACACTTGATCACCCGTTTTGGGCATGCCATGCGGATAAGACTTCAGTTTCTCGATCTGGAGACAGGCCTGAACGGAAGTTCTGCTGTCTCTCAGTTGGTCTCGAGTAGTGATACTCGAGGGTAGCGGTTGCCGTATCTGCTAGAGAGCGGAAAGTGAGTCCGGCCTCTACTTCAGGGGTGAGGTCAAACCGCGCAAAACCCTGACTCCCGTCCACAGGAGGGCGCCACACGGGCATTTCTTGGTAGGGCCGCACGCCGTGCCTTGCGAGAAACTCTCGTGGCACCCAGGTGAAAGAGGTCTCGGTCGTTGTGACAGCTCTGATGCCGTAGAGCAGTTCCGCCAAGGGGCGCGGCGTCCGCGGTCCGACGCAGTTGAACTCACCTAGAGTTGCATCCTCAGCCAGCTTAACCGTGAAGTCAGTAAAGTCACGCACATCAATGATCTGAATCGGGTCAGTTCCGTCTCCTGGTGCCAGTACTTCGCCACCTCGATCTATGCGGACAGGCCAGTAAGTAAATCGGTCAGTTTCATCACCTGGCCCGATGATCAGGCCTGGTCTAAGAATCGTGGTACGGCCCGGCATAATTCTTTGCGCGATGCGCTCCATTTCGGCTTTGCCCAGACCGTAAGGGAGCCGATCTTGATCGATTGGGACCCCGGCGGTTTCGAAGGTCCACGTCGGTGCATCCGCGGTCATGGGGACACGACTCACATCAGAGTATGCCGACCGTGACGACACGAATATGAACTGCTCAACCGAGTCTTTGAGTGCCTCTGCGGCCGTCTCGATCCACTTACGGTTATTGGTTGCGTTGTCGATAACTACATCCCAACGTCGACCCTTGAGCGATTCGTAATCTCCATTCCGGTCCCCTCTTAGGGTCTCAAGGTAGGGAAACATGTTTCGCCCCGACCCACGGTTGAACAGGGTCACGCTGTGTCCACGGTCCAAAGCCGAGCGGACCTGGAAGGGTCCGATGAATCCTGTTCCGCCTAGGATGAGGATGTCCAAGCGCTTGGGAGAGTTCTTGATGATCCGCGCACCCCATTGGTCTGCTGGGCGGATTGGGTCATGGCCAGCAGCTGAGGCTGAAACCTTTTCAGCGCCCATAGTATTGGCGGCGAGTGCGCCACCGGCGGAAATCTTGAGGAAGTCCTTGCGAGTCGGGCTCATGAAAATCCTTTGAGAGAATAGGTGGCGTTTCTAGCGAGGTCTTGCGCTAGCCACCCTACTTCTGGGGTTTGTGTATGTCTCGAAGAGACTAGCGTTGATTTGGTATTCGAGGAGAGGCGGGTTAGTGCCGCCTCTCCTCGCCAGGCTCAATCACCGGCACCAGCCGACATGGTCTTCATAATGTCTTCAAAGGCGTTCATGAAACGACCCATCTCGTCTTCGGTGCCGATCGATACCCTCAGATGGTCGAGCATTGGAGGGAAGTCGCGACCAACGGCAACGCCACGCTGGCGGAACGCCTGACGGATCGGGGCGACTGTCTGACGCAGATTGACCATAAAGAAATTGGTCTGGGATGGAATACACTCGTATCCGAGACTCTCAAGGTCCGAGATCGTTTGCTCGCGCAAGCGCTTGTTGTGGACAAGCATGCGTTCTGCGGCCGGCTGGTCTTCCATGGACGCGACAGCTCCCCAGCGAGCTAGAGCGTTAACGGACCCCGTACTGTACGGCCGCATTTCTTGAATCATGTCAGGGGGCGCTATGGCGAAGCCGATTCGCATCGCGGCCATTCCATAAATTTTCGAGAAAGTTCGAGCGATCACTACGCGACGCCCTTCTCGGACGTACTTGAGCGACTCTTCGTAGGCGGGGTCTTCAACGAAATGATGATAAGCTTCATCAATAAGTACCGGGATATCTTCCGGAATGTTGTCTAGAAGGTAGGAGATCTCATCTGCCGTCACGGTCACGCCGGTAGGGTTGTTCGGGTTGCACAGGTAGACGAATCCTACGTCGCGTGCGTTTCTGTTCGTTACATCGACCATTCTCTCGATGTTTTGCCGATAGTCCGCTTCAAGAGGGAGAAGCAGTGTTTCTGCATCGATTCCCGTTGCGTGGGAGTATACAGAGCCATACGAGGGTTCGACCCCTACGACTTTTTTGTCATGGGCTAGCCAAGTAAGACCGACTACATCCAGGATCTCACCGGACCCAGCACCTAGGAGGGTGTGGTCTCTTGGTACGTCGTGAGCTTCGGCAATACGTCGTTGGACGTCGTTGTCAGGATAACCGTACCGCATCGAGTACTTGAAGGCATACGTCATCGCCTCAAGCGCCTTTTCGGACGGTCCGAACGGGTTCTCGTTCGACGATAGGTGAGCTAACGCGTCGTACTCGTCGACGCGTGATTGAAGCGTGCGATGCATTGGCGCTCCACCGGGTAGGTAGCGGATCCCACGATCTGCTGCCCTGCGAACGCGTGCTTCGGCCACTCGGGGTGTGACGCCCACCGTACCTAGTGCCGCGGCGGCGGTGACGCCACCTATAAAGTGCCTACGTGATACGTGACTACTCATTATGCTTACCCTCCTGACTGTCTCATGCCCGACGGCTCGGGTCCCATCTTCTCAGAATCCGGCGTCGGCGTCGGTTGCGCAACCGGAAGCATGTAACTCGTCCTCAACGGATCGAGCTGAGGTGCTCACATTTCTGATATCGATCTTGTTGGGCTTCGGCTTGATCGAGTACCAACCCCCCTGATTTTTTGTCTTCTATTACCAGAGAATAGCTTGATAACCGTCTTGTTGGAGGACGGTCATGGCGGTCATTGCGCTCAGAGCGAGCTGAACACCGGGTAACAACTGGTGTTCCGAGATGTTTCGGGATCCTGCTGTCTGCCCACAAAGAATGATTTGCCCTCCTCCAGCTATGATTTCTGCGATCAGCTCCTTGTTCGGATTGTCGACACCGTGCCTCGTTCGATAATGCTCGTCTGTGAGCAATTCGAGTGACGCAGCTCCATGCACCACTCCCGCTACTCGAACATTCTCACGCGGCACCCCCGCGCGAGCATGCATGTTAAGGTACCGCGCCATGGTGTTAAGGCTTCGGTTCTGCTGGTCGGGATTCCCTGCTGGAGCTCTGAGTTCGAAGATCGCTTTATACTGCCGATCCATCGGCGTCTGAAATGTTGGATTTGCAACTGGAAACGTAGGTCCGCCAGCGTTCACTATTGGACCGGTGGAGGACTGGCCATACGCAGAACCAGTAATAGCTGCGATTAATGAAAATGTTATTGAGCTGGTACGCATGTGACTATCCGTGGTGACGGTGATGATTATCTGTAGAGTGGTCGTGGTCGTGTCTTCCTTGGTGGAAGACAACGTGTATAAGTGATCCACTGACGAATGCTTGGTAGAGAGCAGCGCCATCCCCTTCTAGGCCGCTGAGGAATTCTGATCCGAGGCTGTACCCTGTTAGTGTCGCGAGCACCAAAAATCCTATTCCTGCCGCTGCCTTTGTGGTACCGAAGCGCGGAAAGATTAGCCACCAAATGACCAAACTCATCGGGATTCGATGTAGCATAATTGCGGCTACTAAGGGGGTATCTGGAGGGGTTACTCCCGGGGTGATCGCGGCGCCTTCCAAAAGAGCGTGTAACGCTAGTCCGGATAGTCCGGCCGCTATAGCGAGGTTGTCAGTTTCGTCGGCCATACTCTGAAAGGCTCGCTCTACGAAAATGGGTAGAATCACCCCACACGTAACGGCCAGGATCAGGAGGGCGTTTTGTTCTTCCCACGAGTGAGGCAGAACCTGCCAGCCGACGAGAATTGGTACGGCTAAGTACACGAATTTGTCGAACGTCTCCACAGCCGATGGCCGATCGTGCAGCAAGTGATACAGCACCGGTGCAAGGAGCGGCGCAAAAGCTACCGCGATGAGATATCCCATTAGTACGCCGTCAGCGCACTCCGACTAACCCGCGGATCGACTCAATCAAAAGTTCCGAGTCCCAGCCGATTCCATGTCGAAAGACGATTTCGGTAGCGTGTAAGTTACGGACGGTTTCCAGGTCTGCGTCTATCACCACAAGGTCCGCAATCTTTCCCACTTCGATGGACCCGACCTCATCGTCGATTCCAAGCACCTTGGCACCGTTGAGGCTCATGATCTGAACTACTTTCTCGGGAGAGAAACCAGCCTCTAAGAGGAGTTCGTAGTTGCGCTGGTCACCGTAGCCGGGAGGCGCAGCGCCGTAACCGGTAGGATCGACACCGGCTGCTAACACACCACCAGCGTCGACAAACGCCCGCTCGTATTCCATGGCTTTGGCGAACACAGCTGGGTCAATCGCACCTTGACCGGCGCGACGATTTATCGCGATCTCACGAACTTCCTCGGCGATTTCCGGCGCGAGTACGTCGTAGATCCGTTCCTCAATTGGTTGACGGCCGGCGACCGAAATCTCGTATACCACGAGCGTCGATGTCATGGCGACGTCGTTGTCGATCATATCTTTAAACGTAGCCTGGACCTCAGGACCATTCACATCGAGGTTCGCATAATTGCTTCGAAAGCCCGCCGGGCATTCATCTGGCTGTTTGTTGGGGTCGTATTCGGAATTCGCGAAAAGCCCGTGTTCTAGATTGTCGATGCCTAGCGCAACAGCTTCCCGATATCCTACCGAACAAAGGTGTGCTGTGACTTTTACGCCATGTGCGTGGGCCTCCTCAATCGCGGCTCCTAGCTCTGCCCTCGATATCCAAGTGTAAGCCTTGAACCACGACACTCCCTCCTCGGCCCAGTATCGGACTACTCGACGGGCTTGTTCTGGTCCCTCTAACCGAGTCATTGTCTGCGGGCCTTGCTCTCCGGTCAGGTAAGGTCCCGTGGCGAACATTGTTGGCCCAATAACCCGGCCTGCTTCGATTTCGCGCTGCAGGTTCAGCTCAGCGTAGGGCTGCTGTGCACCTGTAGTGCGGATGGTTGTCACTCCCGACGCGAGGTAAAGCCGGGAACCGGAGAAGGACAGCTGGGCTGCTCTCCCGTTTCCTCCAGTGTAATAAGAGTGGTTATGCAATCCGACTAAGCCGGGAATGACCGTTTTGCCTGACGCGTCAAATATGTTGGCATTAGCAGGAATGCGAATCGACCCGGAGGCTCCCACGGCGGTGATCCGGTCTCCCTCGATCAGGATTGTCTGATCTGTCATTGAGGGCGAACCCGTGCCGTCGATCACAGTGGCATGTGTCAGGGCAATTGTCCCTTGAGGTATCGCCACGAACTGACTGGACTCTTGTGCGATGATCGGAGCGAAGCTTGCGAGTAACGTGAGTATCAGTGCTGGAGTGGAGCGAGATAGAATCGATTTCATTCGAGTGTTCCTTCTACGTCAAAGACGAATTTCATGCCGGACTCTAGGTGCTCGGCTATGTGACAATGCACCATCCAGCTACCAGGGTTTGTGAGTTCGAGGAGGATGTCGGTAGTTGAGCCTGCCGGCAACAGCACTGTGTCTTTCCATACCATGTTCTCGTTGCGAACGCCGTTCTGTTCAAGCACTAGAAACCGCTGGCCGTGGATATGGAGTGGGTGCTGCATAGCATGAAATGCGGATCGGTCGTTCGTTACTCGGATCCTAACGACATCCCCGACCTGAAAGCGCCAGTCAATTTCTTTGTTCTCCGCCCCGGTGGAAGGGTCTTGGAGAACCCAAGAAACTTCGTTTCCGCTCGTTGCCCAGTTCATAATGGGCATTGTGCCAGTCCATTCAACCGGGTTGAAATATACCCAGTCTAGATTCATAGACTGTTCGACTACCATAGGAAGGTTTTCGACCTTTAGGCTCATGACGAGTTCTAGGTCGGGAGGCGCATTGAATAGGTGGCGATACTTATCTATGTCGGTAACCACATCCTCGTGGGTGCGGAGCGTTTCGAATGCGCGCGTGCCATTAACGGCTCCGTTTGTTGAGAGAGATGTGGCCCTGCTCGGATTCTCTGCACCGTCGGGGTTGGCTCCCGCAACGGTCACACGACCCAAGATGGTCTCCTCTTCTAAAAAGAGTCCTTGGCGGTGATTGATCCCCTGAACGCGGTTTACTAGGGACCAAGTCCCGCCTTCAGGAAACAGGACTTCTACCGTGTATCGCTCAGCCGGAGCGAGAACGATGCTCTCGGCAAGGGATTCGCGCTCGAAGCGACTCACGTCGGAACCCACAACCTTGATCGGGAGCGCGATTTCGTTGTCGGTGTTCGTAGGACGGAAGGATAGGTTGAAGGTCCTCGTGTTTGACGCGTTGGTGAAGTGGAATCGCACCACGTCACCGGCAGTAACCTCTAGTCCGTATTCTGGCTCTCCGTTTGTGAGGAAGACGTTTCCAAACCTACCCATAAGCATGTAATTCGCCGACTCATTACCGAAAGGCACGAACTCTTCTGGCCCTAGAAGCAAGTCGTCGAGCATTACTATTTCTTCGTGCGCTACAGTGTTGTAGTACCCACTTTCTATTGGCTCTACGACCATATTGCCGGCGAGCCCGAGTTCCTGCTGGATATCTTCACGGTGGTGTGGGTGATACCAGTAGACACCTGGATCAGGGAAGTAGAGCTGATACTGGAAAGTCTCTCCTGGCAGAACGGGATCCTGCGTAAGCCCCGGCACCCCGTCATATCGGTTGTCCAACCGAAGCCCGTGCCAGTGTATGGCGGTTGGCATTGAAGTCTCGTTTCTAAAGTTCACGAAGATCCGAGTGGCCTCCGTAACCTCTAGAAGTGGCCCAGGGATTTGTTGGTTGAATGCCAACATGGCCAGCTCTCGGTTGCCGACCGTCTTTCTCACAAAGCCTGCTTCAAGGTCGAGTGTACCCCCATCCGGAAGCTGGATCACTTCACTGGGGATTGCCTCGGGAAGTCCTGATGCATCGGTCTTGAGGAGCATCGGAGAGATGGAAGGACGAACCGACATTACACCAGGGAGCATCGGAATACCCTCGTAAGTCGGAGGCAAGACCCATGATTTACCGCTGTTGCCCATCTGCTCTCCCATGTTCGGGGAGAGAGGCCCGTTGTGCCTCACCCCTTCTTCCGCTGAGGGAGCCAGCGCCATTAGATCATGCGCTTCCATACGACTTGACGGTGATCTGCCCCTCAAGATGAGCGGTCCTCTGCGTTCGGTTACATCACCGTTAGCTTCTGCAGTGATCCACACGAGGTACTTGTTAAACGCGACCTCACCCAACTGGTTGAGCCCGTTGGTGACTTCCCCGAGTCTGACCACAGGATCTAGCGCGAGCGGGGTCGCCCATGCGACGAATGCGCTATATGGGCCTAGTGCCGACGGATTTGGAAGACTGCCGATCCACGCTGTCAGGGCGTGGCGATGCCGCCCGTCAGCTGTAACGGTTACCCCGTAGGGAGACCACGGTCGGCGCAACTCGATAACGCCCGTGGCTTCAGCCCCCCGGGTCGTTGAGAAGAGGTCAATACAGTTTAGGTCCGACGCCGGTCGGTCCAGTGACGATGCCCTCTCAGTAGCTGATTGTGGTGTCGCCGCGAAGGGAGAGACGCCGGTTGCGGAAGGTCTGTCAGCACAGACTTCGGAAACGCCAGGGATCTGAGCTGGGATGTCCTGGGACATCCCCGTGATGAGAGTCGTTACCACGGCGCTGACTAAGCTGGCTCGGTGGCGTGTACAATTGCTGCGGCGTGCAGTTTTGAGAAGCATGCCGTCATCTTCGCCGAGACATCGCTCAGAGGCAACGGCTCATTTGGCTTAGCCCTTCGGTCAATTGACTGAAATCGCTGGCGGGAAGTAAATTAGGTGAGCCTAATATACTGCTTTCTGGTCCGAAGATGTTCGATCCTGCCCTTGCTCTATTGCTATTCGCTGTTTTCACCGTTTTGGTCATGCTCGCACTGTGGCCGAAACGGGGAGTCTACGCGCGCTTGAGCCGGATGGCGGACATGAGCGAGAGGGTATTGCTTGAGGATCATGTCGTAGCTGGCAATGTGACGGTGGGTCTGCTACCGGAAACGGAGAGTGCTGACGGGCCAGTTAGCACTCTGCTCCATGTGAATCCGGGTGCGTCTGCAAAGGTCGTCGGTATTTCACAGGCATGCCAAGGTTCACAACGTCGTCGCCTTCTGGATCTCGGTGTTGTTCCTGGCACAACTGTCGACGTGGTTTTTGAGAGCGCGGCTGGTGACCCAGCAGCCTATAACATTCGGGGGGCCTTGATTGCCCTCCGTCGTGAACAGGCAGACTGGATTCAGGTTGAGTTTGACCGTAACGCTTCGAGCGAAGAGGCGTTGTGATGGATGCGTTCTCATCCACTTGCGAGTCGTGCGCGCAGCACCGAGAACAGAGTTTGGTTCGTCTGGGCTTGAGCCCCGACCGGTGGGACTATCTGGTTGCTTTGGCTGGAAATCCAAACGTCGGTAAGAGTACTGTGTTCAACGAGCTGACCGGCCTGCGCCAGCATACCGGGAACTGGCCTGGAAAGACGGTGGTTCGGGCTGAGGGGGTGTTTGGGTACGAAGGTAAGCGTACTAAGGTCGTCGATTTGCCAGGGACGTACTCACTTCAGGCGGTGGGTGTCGATGAAGAAGTTGCTCGCGACTTTGTTCTCTTCGGTCGACCGGACGTCACGGTTGTGGTCGTGGACTCGACCCGGCTCGAGCGAAATCTCAATTTAGTGCTCCAGATTCTAGAGATAACCGACAGAGTTGTCGTGTTCCTAAATCTCATGGACGAGGCCAGGCGCAATGGCATTGCTCTAGACCCGAGCAGGCTGGAATCGGAGCTGGGTGTTCCGGTTGTCACTGGCACAGCGCGAGAGGGTATAGGGATCTCAGACCTGCTTGAGGCTGTGCATGAAGTTGCTACGGGTCGAAGGAAGACCTCGCCGTATCGCGTCCAAGAGCATGCTCCTGATATTGAGGTGGTAGTATCGGAGCTTTCCTCCATTGTGTTGGCTGCCTTTCCAGATGTACCAAATACTCGTTGGGTATCGTTGCGTCTATTGAACGGAGACGCGGCAGTGCAGGAGGCCGTGCGATCAGGAGAACTAGGCCAACTCAGTCGTGATGATTCGGGGGAAGTGATAAGAGATACGCCAGAGCCGGAACGTGCCCGTGTGCTGGATGCCGCGACTCGGCTCCGTTGGGAACTTCCCGCCGATTTTCAAGACATTGTGACGGCGCGCGCATATGCTAGGGCGGAAGCCGTCGCTTCACATGCGCAGAAGAAGGGTTTGGTTAAGGCAGCCTTCACGTTTGACAGAAGGCTTGATCAGCTGCTGACCAGCCGGCTTTTGGGTTTCCCTTTAATGCTTCTCATCCTGGGGGTTGTCTTTTGGTTGACAATTGAGGGAGCGAACGTACCGTCATCGATGCTCGCCACGCTGCTGGTGGATCAAGGTCATTCCTGGCTGAAGGCGCTTTCTGCTTCGGCTGGATTGCCGTGGTGGCTGGACGGTTTCATGCTAGACGGAGTGTATCTCGCCACCGCATGGGTGATCAGCGTGATGCTTCCGCCGATGGCGATATTCTTCCCCCTCTTCACGCTATTGGAGGACTTTGGCTACCTGCCACGTGTGGCTTTCAATCTGGACTCAATGTTCAAGAAGGCTGGAGCGCACGGTAAACAAGCTCTCACCATGTGCATGGGTTTCGGTTGCAATGCTGCAGGCGTGGTCTCCACACGTATCATCGATTCACCGCGCGAGCGACTGATCGCGATTATCACAAACAATTTCAGCCTCTGTAACGGGCGGTGGCCGACGCAGATTCTTGTGGCCACAATCTTTATTGGTGCATTGGCACCGCCTCATCTTGGAGGAGTGGTCAGTGCGGCCGCAGTTGTCAGCATCGCTCTACTGGGTGTCTTGATGATGTTTTTGTCCTCGTGGATTCTCTCTCGCACAGTTCTGCGAGGAGAGGCTGCTAGCTTTAGCCTAGAGCTCCCGCCTTACCGCCCACCGAGACTGCTTCAGACCCTCTACACGTCAATCATCGACCGAACCCTGATCGTGCTCTGGCGGGCGGTTGTGTTTGCAATTCCTGCAGGCGCCGTGATCTGGCTCATTTCAAATGTCACGATTGGGGGGGGCAGTGTAGCAGAATACTCTGTCCAGTGGCTTGAGCCGCTAGGACTGCTCCTGGGCCTTAACGGAGTAATCCTGTTGGCCTATGTAGTAGCCATCCCGGCTAACGAGATTGTCATACCAACCATTCTAATGATGACCGTTCTAGTGACGCCGGAACTCGCCGATCAAGGAGCTGGGGCAGGCGTGATGTTTGAAGAAGACTCCCTGGTAACGACGGGCGCACTTCTGCATGCAGGCGGATGGACGCTGTTAACCGCAGTGAACCTGATGCTCTTCAGTCTTCTTCATAACCCCTGCTCAACGACGATCTATACCATTTACAAGGAAACGCGGTCCATTAAATGGACGGCGCTTGCAACTACGCTGCCGGTGTTCATGGGAGTTATAGTTTGCTTCTTGGTGGCTCAGATATGGAGACTGGCAGCGGTCTGACGTCGCTTCGGGAGTGCGCGTGCGGTGAAGAGGAGGCGACGGGGTCACATGGGTTTCGCGGGAGAGGGGCCACGTATAGCTTAGATGAGAGTCGATTTCAATCTCATCCGGTCAGTCTCCGGAGTGAGACCACCGGAAGGCACATGCAACTCCCAGCCGTGGCTGAACAAGCCCACATTGAAGATCTTCGCCTCGGGGACGTCCCGATGCAGCAGGAGGTGGAGTTAGTTTCTATAGACCTTCCTGTTGAATTGGCTGAGCCGTTGCTGGAACGAGGCGTTCTGCCGGGGTGCCGTATCTGCCCAGTCCAATCTTCCCCTGGAGGAGACCCGGTCGTCTCGGTAGATGGCTCTTTGCTAGCACTGCGCCGGGAGACTGCTGACTGCCTTTGTGTGAGGCTTGTGTCCCCATTCCAAGACGTGGGCTGAGGCTCCCCACGAATCTTGTCCGAGCAGGATCAGGTCGCTAGCGGCGACACCGCTACGCAAGAACCGTCCTCGGAGTCACCGGTGATTGCGCTGGTGGGTCCCCCGAATTCGGGAAAGACCACACTGTTCAATCGCTTGACCGGACTAAGACAGAAGGTCGCGAACTATCCGGGTGTGACTGTCGAGCAGCACCTCGGCATGGTGAACCTTTACGATGGACGCCAAGCGTCGCTTGTAGACTTGCCGGGAGTCCACGGCTTCTCAGCGCGCACCTTAGACGAACGCGTTACCCGGGACGTTTTAGAGGGGAAAATCGAAGGTATGCGTTCCCCTGATGCCCTGATTCTGATTGTAGATGTTACCCGGCTCGAAGCGCAGCTAATGCTTGTTGAGCCGGTTTTAGAGATGGACCTTCCGACGCTACTCGTGCTCAATATGGTTGACGAGCTTGAGGCCCGCGGTGGATCGATAGACCAAGAGGTTCTCGCGGAACGCTTGGGTGTCGATGTAGTGCGAACTAGTGCCAGGACCGGAATAGGGGTGGAGGAGGTCCGAGCCTATCTCCACAAGGTAGCTTGTGGAGACACGTCAGTTGAGCACATCGAGCGGGAGCTGTCTAATTTGGCTGGCTCTCGGGCTTTGCCTGTAATCGATGCCTTTGCTGCGCGTCGAAGGTTGGTTCGCAGTGTAGTTCAGGATGCAGGCTTTGCTTCGCCCCGTCCCTCTCGTCTGACAGAAAAACTCGATTCAGTCTTCCTCCATAAGGTGTGGGGCCCGACAATTTTTCTGGCGGTTGTGCTGTTGGTGTTCCAGTCGATTTTCACTTGGGCTGTCCCGCTAATGGACGGGATAGACTGGATAGTGGGGACTTCAGGTGAGTGGATCGCAGCCGCGCTACCGGACACATGGTATCGATCTTTGATCGTGGATGGTGTGTGGGCTGGCGTGGGCTCTGTCATCATCTTCCTGCCGCAAATTTTAGTCCTTTTCCTCTTCTTGGGCATTCTCGAGGATTCCGGTTATATGGCGCGGGCGGCGGTGATAGCAGATCGGACTATGTATCGGTTGGGTCTTCAGGGAAGAGCCTTTCTTCCGCTTTTATCGGGCTATGCCTGCTCCGTACCAGCGATTCTTGCAGCACGAACGATAGAAGATGAGCGTGATCGGCTAGCAACGATCTTCGTGACACCGTTCATGACGTGCTCGGCACGGTTACCTGTGTATGCCATCCTGATTGCAGCGTTTATTCCGAACGAGCCTGTACTCGGTCCAATCATGAACCAGCAGGCTGCTACGCTTCTAGGGCTCTACGGCCTCGGGGTCGTGGCGGCTATAGGCACTGCGTTTTTACTTAAGCGGACTCTCCTAAAGGCGAGTCCGACATCATTCCTGATGGAATTGCCACCCTATCGGATACCTGCTCCGCGAACTCTTCTTTTACGTCTCCTTGATCGGAGCAAGATTTTTCTGCGAAGGGCGGGACGAATCATCTTTGCGGTTGCGATTGTGCTTTGGGTATTAACCCAATTTCCGCGAGCTCAAGGTGGTCCGCCCGATATAGAACAAAGTGCGCTCGGAACCATAGGGCATGTAATTGAGCCCGTGATAGAGCCGCTTGGCTTTGATTGGAGGATCGGGATCGGGATCGTTACTTCGTTAGCTGCGCGCGAGGTCATTGTAGGAACACTTGGCACGATCTATGGGGTTGAGGAGGCTGACGAGGAGTCGTTAGCACTGCAGGAGATTTTACGACGCGATATAGAGCCAGGGGCGGCGATAGGTCTTCTGGTGTTTTTCGCCTTCGCTCTGCAGTGCATGTCTACCGTAGCTGTAATGAGACGTGAGACTGCAGGATGGAAATGGCCTGCACTTCAATTTTTTTATATGCTGCTCCTAGGATATCTAGGAGCATTCATCTCATTTCGTATCTTCTGATCTCAGCCTTACCTACTGTGTGAAAGAGGTTAGCCTCCGCTGGAGTCATGCGACCAGCCCAGAGAGAGACAAGATAGTTGATAACCTCTGAGCACAAGTTTCAAGCAACTGAGACTTCGGGTGAGGTTTCTGCCATACTCGTTAGGCCTGCGGATGCGCGGTGGCTGTATGTGTTCGGGCACGGATCCGGAGCGGGAATGAGGCACGTCTTCATGGAAGAGTGTGCAGCGCTTTTAGCCGTTCATGGGGTTGCGACTTTTAGATACCAGTTCCCATACATGGAAGCTGGTCTGAGTATCCCCAATCGCGCTCCTATACTCATCGAGACTGTTCGCTCTGCTGTTAGCGTTGCAGAGTCTCTTGAACCCGATCTTCAACTACTCGCTGGCGGAAAATCAATGGGGGGACGTATGACGTCAGCCGCCGCATCGCTTCGGCCACTCGGGTCAGTGCTTGGTCTGGCGTTTTTTGGCTTTCCTTTGCATCCCTCAGGAAGAGAGTCTTCCGAAAGGGGATATCATCTGAGGCATATTGGGTTACCGATGCTTTTCTTGCAGGGATCGCGTGACAAGCTCGCGAATTTGTCATTATTGGGCTCTTTACTGGACGGGGTCGGCACACTGGCAACGCTTAACGTGTTGGACGGCGCGGATCATGGATTCCATGTCTTGAAGCGTTCAGGACGAACAGAGAGTGAAGTCCTCGAGGAGGCCTGTGTCGGGTTCTCAAAATGGACTCGTCAACTAGTGGCTTGCTAACCAAACAGACCACGGCATGCCCGGCAGTCAGTATTGGGGGAGTAAAATTACGCATTGACCTTGGGTCATCCGGCAGACATTCTGCCGGTTCGTTTCGAATCGCTTTAAAGGACCTGATTATGAGTTGTGAAGTGTCTCGTTGTGTCTGGCGCGCCGCGGCAGTAGCTGCTTCTTTTGCGTTTGCCCTCTTGCTAGCGACGCCGATATCGGTGGAAGCCCAAGAGGAGGTCTCTGCGGTTGAGAAGACATTCTCCGACCTCGGATATCGAAACGTCGGCCCCTCTCGCGGCGGGAGAGTGACGGCGGTGGCAGGCCATCCCGCTCATCCTTTGACTTTCTATATGGGTGCTACGGGTGGTGGTGTCTGGAAGACTGAAGACTACGGAACGACTTGGCGTCCGATATCGGACGGCTACTTCGAGACGGGTTCAATTGGCTCAATCCGTGTGGCACCCTCAGATCCCAGTGTTGTCTATGTAGGAACGGGATCGGACGGGATTCGCTCCAACGTCATCACAGGTCGTGGCCTTTACTATTCAGATGATTACGGAGCGACTTGGGAACGACGTGGCCTAGTTGAGATGGGCCAGCTAGGTGCAGTTGAGGTACACCCGGAAAATCCCGAAGTGGCCTATGTGGCGGCGCTGGGTAATCCTTGGGCGAAAAGTAGCGAGCGTGGAGTTTACCGGACTAGGGACGCAGGAAAAAGCTGGGAACAGGTTCTGTTTACGTCTGACTCGGTCGGTGCCATTGATCTCGAGCTCAACCCAGCAAACCCGGATGAGATCTACGCCGGAATGTGGATGGGTCGTCGCCAACCATGGACTATCATCTCTGGAATGGAGGCTTCGGCTCAAGAAGACGGTATCTGGAAGTCGACCGATGGAGGAGACAGTTGGGAGTACAAGACAGAAGGGCTTCCAGCTGGCCTGATTGGTAAGACAGACCTTTCGGTATCAGCTGACATGCCGAGTCGCGTGTATGCTCTCGTGGAGACCACCGACCCAGATGAGGGTCTCTACCGATCAGATGACTTCGGAGAAACGTGGGAGTTGATCAGCAACCAGCGTGGAATCATGAATCGTCCCTTTTACTACACCAATGTGACAGCGGACCCGACTGATGCGGACCACGTATATGTCAACAACGAGGGCTACTACGAGTCGACAGACGGGGGCACGACCTTCGAGCGTCGTCAGACTCCTCATGGAGACAATCATGATACTTGGATCAATCCGGAAAACCCGCTTATTCAGATCCAGTCGAATGATGGTGGAGCTAACGTGACACTCGATGGCGGCAGCACCTGGTCGACACAGTTTAACCAGCCCACGGCTGAGCTTTACCAGGTTGATGTCGACGACCAGTTCCCTTATTGGCTGTACGCGGGTCAGCAGGACAACACGACGATACGAGTTCCTAGCAATCCTCCTGGCACCGGCTCGCAGGGTGGTCATCAGGGCAACTGGGAGGCAGTTGGTGGATGCGAGACAGGTCCCGCCGTACCCAAGCCCGGTGACCCAACGATCGTTTACTCCAACTGTAAGGGTCGTTTTGGCCGTTATAACCAGGTCACAGGACAGGAGAAGCAGTACTACGTAGGGTTCCAGAACTTATACGGGCAGAATCCGGCCAATCTCAACTACAGATTCCAGCGCGTTGTACCCATAGAGGTATCGCCGCACGATCCGAGCACGGTGTATCACGGTTCGCAATTCGTCCATAAGACTACGGACGAAGGTGTGACTTGGGAGCAGATATCTCCGGACCTCACGGCATTCCGCCCTGAGAGACAGATGGTCTCCGGAAGTCCGATTACGCGTGACATTACCGGGGAGGAGCACTACTCCGTACTGTACGCAATTGAGGAGTCTCCAGTGACCCCGGGTGTGATTTGGTCAGGTTCGAACGATGGCTTAGTGCAGGTAACTCGCGACGGTGGACAAACCTGGACTAATGTCACCCCACCGGATATGCCCAAGGAAGGGCGTGTCCAGACGATCGACCCATCAGCACATTCCGCCGGTAAGGCTTACTTCGCGTACTATCGGACACTGCTCGGAGACCTGACGCCGTTCATATACAAAACGGAAGATTTTGGTGAGACGTGGGAGCTGCTCACGACAGGCGACAACGGTATTCCTTCTCATCATGCGACAAGAGCGATCAGGGAAGACACGGAGAGAGAGGGCCTGCTTTATGCTGGTACAGAGTTTGGGATGTATGTCTCTTTCGATGATGGTGAGCACTGGGACAAGTTTCAGTTCAACATGCCACGCACGCCGATTACGGACATTAAGGTCCACCAGGGTGATTTAGTCGTTTCGACGATGGGTAGAGCCTTCTGGGTGATGGATAACCTTTCACCGTTGCGTCAGGCTGATGAAGCAATGGCGGATGGCGGAGCCTTCCTCTTCGCGCCTGAAGATGCATACCGGCTTCGTGGGAGTGGTTTCGGAGGTTTTGGGGCGGGCGCTCCAGATGAGCCACTGTACTCTCGCAACGGAGCAGAGTTGGACTATATGCTGCCGTCAGGAGTGACTTCCGTTAAAGTTGAAATCTTTGACGGAGAGGGTGCTCTTGTGCGGGAGTTCGAGAGTGCTGGTCCGGGTGAGAGCACCGAGATCGCCCAGGAGATGCGTGCGCCTTTCCAGCGCAGAGTGGGGTCACCAACACCGACGGCACATGAGGGGCTGAATCGTTTCGTATGGGACTTCACCGTTCCTGGTCCTAATGGTACCGCGCGTGGTGGACCTATGGTCGTTCCGGGAACCTTCACGGCCCGCATAACAGTGGCCGCTGCTGGGCAGTCAGAGGTTCTGGAGCGCGACCTCGAGGTCATGATGGACCCACGTGTCGCGGCAGATGGAGTAACGATTGCTGATTTACAGGCGCAGTTTGACCTCGGGATTCAGGTCCGTGACGCGATCGAAGACGCAGACGCGACCATTGAGCGCCTTCAGGGGGCCCAGACGCGTGTCGCGGAAGGCAGTGATGTGGAAACAGAACTCAAGGAGATTGAGCGAGCGTTGCTGACGAATCGGACGATCACGAGTTATCCACAGCCGATGCTTCGCGACCAGTTGAACTACCTAAATAGCAATTCCCAGAGAGCGGATCAGCGACCGGCTGCTGATATGTATGAGAGGCTTGAGGTTCTGGTTTCCGAGCTTGAGCAGCACAAGGAAAGGCTGCAACGACTTATCCGCATGGTTACGGACGGGTAGGGTAGCTATAGAGTCTAGTTCTAGGGATGAGACCCCGAGGCCGGAGAGTGTAGTTTCCGGCCCGGGTCTCATCCCAGAGTCATCTAGTGTTCGAGGATCAGTGGTCGACCGACTAGCCTTTCAGGGTTGGCGTCTTTCTTTGGCACGAATTTATCCATCCAACCTCCATCCCAACTGACGATATAGAGATTGCCTTCCTGGTCGACATCCATTTGGTGGGGTCGTGATAGCCCACCCGAGAATCCACCGCGCGTCCCTCCGAAAGCGCCAAGGTGGTATTGCAGCTCTCCGGCTTTATTGAACTTGATGATTCGATTCAGGCGCGCTGAAACAACCCATATAGATTCGTTTTCATCGATGAACACACCAACAGGATCAGATATATCGGGCCATTCTTCAATGAATTCTCCATTTTCCGTAAAGACTTGAATCCGGTTGTTTGAGCGATCACCGACATAGATCCTGTGGTCACGGTCTACTGCTAACCCATGAATGAGATCGAACTGACCAGGACCATCTCCGAGTTCCCCGAACTCTTGTAAGAATTCACCCCTTGCGTTGTATCGGATAATTCGGGAGTTCCAGTATCCGTCACCGAGAAGAAAGTCCCCGTTTGGAAAGAACGCCATTACAGATGGGTCACCGTAGGTGTAGGGGCCTGGGTTGGTATTGGCTCTGGCCTCCTCACGTGTTCTGGGATGTTCGGGATCTACTAGTTGCATGACCAACTCGCTGCCGTCGTTCGTGAACTTAAGTATTTGCATGTTCACATCGCGTATACCGAGGCCGCGCTCAACAACCCAGATGTGTCGCTCCGGGTCATACGGACTAATGTAGATCTGGTGGGGCTTGTTAAAGAGTGAATCCCATTGGCTCCAGTTTTCTGTGATATTGCCGTCGCGGTCTACTGCAACTAGATAATTTGAACTGCCCTCTCGCTCACGATTCAGTGCGTCTCGGTCGCCCCACACACCGACAATGATGCGATCAGGATGGTCCACGGCTATACCGGATACCTGGCCCCAACCCCATACATCGTCATGATCCGGGGCCGGCTTCCACCAGTTATCGACCGCGTTGTATTCGCCGGTGCGATCATCCCCCCCCTTTATCACCTCTCCCCCCGCTCTAGAGGTTGGTTCTGCTGGGGGGTTGCAGCCTAAGACTAGTGTGAGGGTGAAAAGCAGGGTCAGGTTTCGAAGTTGATCCCGAGTAAGCATGATGCCTCTTTGAGCTGATAGTCTCTGGATTCAGAAATCGCAGTATACGTTGCGGGACCAGAGAATGGATAGCAAAAGCCGACATTCTCAATAGTGTTCTATTCGCCTCGTTTTACGTTCTGGGCCGTGCCTCGTCCTCTGACAGAATTTTGTCAAGCGTCGCGACTAATCTCTCTGAGTCATTTTGATTGAATGTCATTGGAGGTTTGATCTTGATGACGTTGTGATCTGGCCCATCTGTGCTCAGCAGAATCCCGAGTTCTGCTCCCCGATTGGCGATATATCGTGCAGCTTGAGCGCTCGGCGTTCGGGTATTTCGATCTTCGACGAATTCGATCCCAAGGAATAGTCCGCGTCCGCGCACATCTCCTATACTTTCATGCCGCATTGCGAGAGAGGCTAGGTTGGCCTTCAACGTCCCACCCACCACCGCCGCGTGCTCCTGAAGGCTTTCACTCTCTATGATGTCGAGGACGGCAAGCCCGATCGCTGCAGAGACGGGATTGCCACCGAAGGTGCTGAAGAACTCCATGCTATTCGCGAATGACTCAGCGACTTCGGGTGTGGTGACCACTGCTCCGATGGGGTGCCCGTTTCCGATGGGCTTGCCTAGGGTGACGATGTCGGGAACCACATTTCCTGTCTGGAAGCCCCACATGTGGCTGCCGACCCGACCGAACCCGATTTGAACCTCGTCCGCAATACAGATGGCCCCTCTCGAACGAGCGATTCTATATGCCTCTTCTAGGTATCCGGCTGGCGGTTCAATTTGTCCGCCACAAGACAGAATGCTTTCAGCTATGAAAGCAGCGGGCTCGTGCCCGGTGGAGCTAAGAGATCCGAATGCCTCCCCTACATGCATGGCATAGCGGACGGCACGGTCCACTATGTCCCGCCCGTACAAACCTCTATAGTCGTCGGGAACAGGAACTATCCTTACCCAACTCGGCGCTCCGTCTCCGCCCTCTCCGGCATGCTTGTAGTGACTAACGTCTATAAGGCTTTGTGAATGTCCATGGTAACCATTTTCGATGGCGACTACGCCCTGTCCCTTTGTGTGAGCTCTAGCCATACGCAGCGCTAGGTCGTTCGCCTCCGACCCTGAGTTTACGAAGAAGCAGACTGAAAGTGGATCTGGAAACAGTTCCGTTAGGCGCTCCCCATAGTGAAGCACGTTCTCGTGCAGGTAACGCGTATTCGTGTTGAGAACACTCATCTGGAGTTGTCCGGCTTCTACTACAGAGCGCCTTTCGTGACCCACGTGTGCAACGTTGTTTACGCAGTCCAGATATGAACGACCTACAACATCTATCAAGTAGGTGCCAGAACCTCGAACGATGTGAAGAGGCGTATCATATGCTACACTGAGATTTCGGCCGAGTAGTTCAACTCGACGCTTGTATATGTCTCCGGGCGGAATAAATGTGGTCTGACCAGGGAGCTGAAGTATCAGGTTGGGGTCTGGAGAGAAAGATGCCCAGACTGTTTCCTCGCGTGGGAGAGCTACCCCGGGGAATTGTCCTTCGAAGTCTAGGAGGTCCGTAATGAGCTGAAAGTGTAAGTGCGGGGGCCATCCTCCGTTTTCCTCGGCAGAGCCGATCCGGGCGAACAACTCGCCCGCTGCTACTTCGTTCCCCGTTTTGAGGTTTTCGACGGTAGATAACTCTAGATGCCCGTAAAGTGTCCAGAAGGCTCCCGCCGGACCTTCATGCTCAAGTATCACCGTCGGCCCGTAATCTAGGTTCTGCGCGTTGTTAACAACGGATCGTATCCGTCCTGCTAGAGGTGCGTATACCTCTCCTCCAGCCTGACAAAAGATGTCTATCCCAGTATGAACTGTTCGACTTTCACGTGGGTCACCGGATCGACCCTTGAATATGTCCTCTAGGTAGAGTGTGCGAGGCTCTAAATAACGCCCAATTCCTAGGCTGGCGTTCCTGTCTTCCATGTGCCTGAAGACCCGACGTGTGAAATCCTCCGTGTCTTCGGTGTCCCTTCCCCTAAGCAGCGGACTAGAGACGCTTAGATCAAGGATCGAGATTTTCTCTTCTGTCCCTGGTATTGCCATCACTGGTGAGAAGGTTTGCTTCTTGAGCCAGTCGACGAGAACAGGAGTCTTGGGTGAGGCCGGCAGCCCAGCGGCTTCTCGCACGATTCCCTCAGCTAGTCGAACAGGAACTTCGCCGAGTGTTTGAATCATAGCCCAAGCAGGCCGTTCCGAGATCAGTGCATACTCATCTGTCTCACCAGCTTGGTGTCGCCTCCAAGCCGAAATGCTCACACTCGCACCGAGGCGCGCCTTTGCGAGAGTGAAGACCACATTTGCCTCCTCTTCACTCAAGGGCGTCCGATCATGAAACCCACGAACTATCGATCCTATAGACATGAGTGGGTCATCTGTACCTAGGATGGCGTAAGCGATTGCTACGCCGAGATCAAAGACCCGTGGTGCGGAGTGGGCGTCACCGAGGTCGATGATACCGCTAATGCGCCTGGGACCTTCCCCGGGGTGGCTTACGAGGACGTTGTAGTCGTTCAGGTCACCGTGAATTACTTGTGAGCCTAGTCCTAGGAAATCGGGTTCTCTTCTTAACCAATCTTGGTGGACTGCCTGAATCAGTTCGAGTTGCTCGCCCTGAAAGAGGTCAAGGCATCGTTCCATGACCAGTCCAGAGCGACCAAGTGCCCACTCGAAGTCAATTCGTGCAGGCGGATGATCGGGATAGGCGCCCAGGGCACTATCAAGGTCGGCGATTCGACTTCCCAGATTGTAAAGTAGGGAGAGGGATCGTGGCCGAACCTCAGCAAACAGGCCCCCTTCCAAATATTCGACTAGTCGAATTCGGTGGACCTCCCCGTCCTCGGCGGTGTGCTTAACGACCCAATCCCCATCCGCTGACGGGATCACATCAGCTGTGAAGCCGTCCGTTGTTCGAGCCATGTGTCGCATGAGGTCTGCTTCGATTTCCAGGATCTCATCGGTCTCATCCGGGGTGGACACTTTCGCGACCCTGCGTTCACCGTTTGTTCCTGTGAAAAGGAAGTTCAGGTCACGTTCTCCTGGCAACGGCGACAGAGTACCCTCTATTCCGTAGTGCTCACGGAGAGCAGCGAGGACCGCGTCGGGCCCGAGGCTGGGACGCCTGAGGATGTTGATCATGCGGTGATCGGTGATAGACCGTAGTTGAGTCCAGCATAGCGGGCCAGACAAAGAAAGATCGGTCTATTCTGCATAAACGGGAGGGGCGGCGTCATTCGTCAGGACATAACGGGAAATTGATCACCTTTGCCGCGATCAGTCACGCATCAGCTTCCGGTATTTGAGTCGCCGGGGTTGTATTGCATCGTCGCCTAGTCTCCTCTTCCGGTCTTCTTCGTATTCTTGGTAGTTACCCTCGAACCAGACCACCTGAGAGTCGCCTTCAAAGGCTAGAATGTGGGTGCATATCCGATCGAGGAACCAACGATCATGTGATATTACAGCAACGCAACCCGCGTAATCGAGAATGGCATTTTCTAGGGCGCGGAGTGTGTCTACATCAAGGTCATTGGTGGGTTCATCAAGTAGCATAACGTTGCCCCCTGATTTCAGCAGTTTTGCTAGGTGAAGACGATTCCTCTCTCCGCCAGAGAGTACACTGACCTTTTTTTGTTGATCAGCGCCACGAAAGTTGAACCAGGACAGATAGGCCCTTGGGTTTACGTCAACACGTCCAAACTGAAGAATCTCGTTCCCTTCGCTGACCTCTTCGAAGACCGTTTTCTCCCCGTCAAGTTCTTCTCGTGATTGGTCGACATAGGACAACTGCACGGTCTGGCCTGTTTCTAGGGTGCCATGATCCGGCTTCTCTTCACCCACAATCATTCTAAAGAGCGTAGTTTTTCCGGCACCGTTCCCGCCAATGATCCCGACGACTGCTCCGGGTGGGACGTCGAAACTCAGATTCTCCATTAGAAGCTGGTCGCCAAACCCTTTTGTCAACGAGGTCGCCTTGATGACCGTATTGCCTAGTCTTGGCCCTTTCGGGATCAAGATTTCAGCAGTTTGGATCTGCTTGCGCTCGTCTGCGTTCAGTAACTCCTCGTAAGCGTTGATCCTCGCCTTGCCTTTCGCCTGACGGGCTCGTGGCGACATTCGTATCCAATCCAATTCACGTTCGAGGGTCTTTTGGCGGGCGGATTCCGACTTCTCTTCCTGACGGAGGCGTTCTTGCTTCTGCTCGAGCCAGGACGAGTAGTTTCCTTCCCACGGGATGCCCTGACCGCGATCGAGCTCAAGAATCCACTCAGCTACGTTGTCCAGAAAATATCGGTCGTGGGTGATAGCCACGATTGTACCAGGAAAGTTGTGCAGGTGATGCTCCAGCCAAGCCACAGATTCTGCATCCAAGTGGTTCGTAGGCTCGTCAAGGAGGAGCATGTCGGGTTGTTCAAGGAGTATCCGGCATAGGGCTACACGGCGGCGTTCGCCGCCTGAAAGAGTGCTGACATCAGCTTCACCTGAAGGAAGGCGCAGAGCATCCATCGCGATCTCGATTTTCCGGTCTAGTTCCCAAGCGTTTGATGCATCGATGCGGTCTTGAAGTTTTGCTTGCTCCTCAATGAGCGCATTCATTTTTTCGTCAGTTGTAGCTTCGCCAAATGCCATGCTCACGTCTTCAAAGCGTTGAAGGAGATCCCGGGTGTCTTTGACGGCTAACTCCACGTTGCCCCGGACGTTCAGGGATGAATCCAAATCAGGTTCCTGCGCTAAGTATCCGACCCGAGTTCCTTTCGCTGCCCACGCCTCACCGAGGAAATCGTTGTCTAGTCCGGCCATGATCTTGAGTAGTGAGCTTTTTCCGGAACCATTTGATCCGACGACGCCGATCTTGGCACCCGGATAGAATGAAAGATTGATGTTCTTAAGTATCTCTCGTTTGGGTGGGACCACCTTCGAGAGTCGGTGCATGTGGTAGATGAACTGCGGACCTGACATCGCGGTACATGGAATGAGTTACAGTTTAAGGCGACGGCGGAAAGCTAACTGCTCATGCTTTGGCTGTAAGCGATCCCCAGGCTTATTGCATACGTTCACGTGTTCTGTCATGGGTTTCACGTGTCAATTATCAAGAGTACGGTGTCCAGCTTAGATTAGGTGCGCCCCTGAAACGAAGATGGCAGCTACTCTTCGGAGTCGATGGGCCTGCTCAAGCGAGCGTGGCAATTATACGACCTGGAAAAGGAGGTCTCAGTGACTGACGCCGAATCGAGGCCGAGTGACGGAACAGCTTCACGTATAGAGATGGGATTCTTTCTCGGCCTTCTCGTTGTGCTCAGCCTTCTTTTTGTCTTTGTACTGTCTGGGTTCTTCCAGCCGATCTTCTGGGCAGTCCTAATCGGAGTACTTTTCCAGCCAATGCAGCGTTGGTTCGAGCAGAGATTAGGTGGGCGAACATCTCTCTCGGCGCTTGTCACAGTGCTTGTCATTTTGGTCACTGTCCTAGTTCCGACTATGCTGGTCGCTGGTGCCGTCGCGGATCAGGGACTGCAGCTGTACCAGGGTCTGCAGGAGGGAAGAGTCAATCCGAGTGCGATGCTCGAGCGCGTCGAGGAATCACTTCCCGAAGGAGCGCTAGCACTTCTAGAGCGAGCAGGGATTGTTCCCGAAACGATTCAGGATCGGATATCTCAGGCTGCCATGGAGGCCGCAGGATTTATAGCGACCCTAGCAGTCAGCGTGGGGCAAAACGTTGGTCGCTTCGCGGCCATGTTTTTCGTCATGCTGTATCTGCTCTTCTTTACTCTTCGTGACGGGGGTGAGCTGCTACACCAGGCGAAGTGGGCTCTTCCGCTGGGTGATGAGCGTGAACGGGCTCTTTTTGGGAAGTTTGCAGAGGTCGGCCGAGCCACGATCAAGGGCACCTTGGTGGTCGGTGGGGTTCAGGGGATTCTGGGAGGGATAATCTTCGCGATCCTTGGACTCCAGGGAGCAGTTTTTTGGGGTGTCGTCATGATTTTTCTGTCCATGTTGCCCGCGGTCGGCGCGACACTCATCTGGCTACCTGCAGCGCTCTTTTTGTTGGTTGGAGGAGCTGTGGTGAAGGGCGTTATTCTTTTGCTCTATGGCGTCTTCGTCATCGGTCTCGCGGATAATATTCTGCGGCCACTTTTGGTAGGTCGAGATACTAAGATGCCGGACTGGCTGATCCTGGTCTCAACCCTAGGTGGCCTGACCACGTTTGGGATATCGGGTTTCGTTGTAGGACCTATTGTCGCTGCCATGTTTTTGACCATTTGGACGATGTTTGGAGAGGCTCAAGAAGAAGACCTAGAGGGCCCTTAGACCCCTCGGACCACCTCTAGTGGAGGTCATTAGCAGGGATGAGTTGCCACCGACTGATTGGGATTCCCAATCGAGCTCCCCGATCAATTCTGTTTTGAGTGATAGGACTCGGGAGGGATAAGCGTTCTGGGGGGATCTAAGCTCGGTAGAGGGTGATTATCCAACGAGACGAGGTCTAAAAAACTGCGGAGCGTAATCGCGCAGGTGCCTCTCTTTCTCAAGCTGAGAAACACCGTCGGTCATCCATCCGGGTGCGGGTTGCCCTAGCAAGTGATGGCCGAAGAAATCTTGGAGTCGGTATTGAAAATCGATCCGGTTTTGGAGTTTTCTTAGCCCGTGGCCTTCATCCGGGTATGAGAGCCATATGACCGGTTTCTCCAAAAAGCGGAGTGCATTATACCACTCTAGACCCTGCTCCCAGTTCACAGTAGGGTCGGATTCCCCGTGTAGGTACAACACGGGTGTGTCCATAGTCTCCACACCCGAGATGGGTGATTCACGCCAATACAGATCGAAGTCGTCGTAGGGGTTAGTCGCATATCGGCCCTGTCCGTATATGTCGTACCCGTGGTTGTTCTGTCCGCTGCCTACAAAAAGTTGATTGAATTCGCTGACGAGGTTGATTGGTGCAGCTCCGTGTGCGATTGCCGCGAACATGTTGGAGCGTGTGGCTATGTAGGCGCTGCCGCCTCCGGAGTATGAGTGTCCGCTTAGGCCTACCGCGTCGGGGTCGGCGTATCCCATATCGATAACTTTCTGTGTTGCGGCTTCAACTGCTTCCAGCATGTCTGAGTGCGAACTCCCGATCCGAAAGTGCACATCTGGCTGCATCAACAGATAGCCGTTGCTGACTAGGCCTGCGAAGTTTGGTTGGTGCCTGTATATCGGAGTTGGGTAAAGATGTAGATCCTGTGAGTATTTTTCGTAAAAGCGCACAACCATTGGGAGTCGTTCACCCTCAGCGAAAGTTTCGGGAATCGCTAGTGTGCCTTGAAGTGGGGTGCCGTCGGACAGGGTGTAGTCGAAGAGGATTCGGCTCCCCCAAAGGAATTGGGCCTGCTGAGGGTTCGCCTTCGAAAGACGTTGACGCTCGGAGAAGTTCCCGTTGCTGACCCATAGGTCCGGAAAGTCCTGCCAAGTTTGGACCGTGAAGAGGTAGCGGTCAGAATTCTTGGCCTTCAATGGATATGAAAATCGGCGGGCTTCCCATGTGAGGTCTTCGAGATCTCTTCCGTCTAGCCAGAAAAATCCCTCATCCTTGCTCCATTCTCCGTAGGCTTTTAGCAGCATAGGCTGGTCGAGGTTGATTGTTTCTTCTTCGGTGTCTGCCTGGACGGTCCGCAGGCGGATTTCCCTTTCGGTGCCGAAGTTTCCTGTAAGGTTTACCGCCGGATCGGCGTCGTACGACTGATACCAAACGTCGTATCTATCGTAGAGCACAATTCCGCTGGAATCCGATGTGAAGCCTGCTACCCCGTGTGGTGGCTTCTCTCCGAAGCGATCGAATTGTTTGTCAGTAAAATCGATTGGAGCGCTCGCTGTTAGGTTCGAGTGAGCGTCATCTTCTATGCTGTAGTCCCAGACGTTGCCGTCTTTCCAGTACAAGAAGTGTTTACTATCAGGCGAAAGACCGAGGGTGCGCAGATGCTTGGTCAGGATAGGCGTGCGATCACCCGTAGCTGTGTTGATACGGTAGTAGTCAGCATAGTTGGGTCTCCAGTCCGAAACGTAGGAGCGGTCATCCTTTCCTATGCCCCACTGTCCGTTTCTTGTGATCTGGACTTCATGCATCTGCTCGTCTGCGAGGTGAACCAGGGTTCTTTCTTGAAGGTGGATTGCGGCTAAGTACGTCCGACTTTGATCCTGAGACAATTGGCTTTGTTGTTGAGACTGTATTCGGGCGTCTTCCCAGTGCCAGATGTTCACATCTGCGAGAGGCAATCCTCCTTCACCCCAGTCCTCGAGTTCCGTCTCCTGAGCTTTTGTCGCGACGAAGACTGTGGAGGCGTCTTCGTTGAAGTTCAGATCTCCGTTTTCGCTGAGGACCCATCCTTCTCGCAGTCCGTCCACGGTAGGCCCAAATTCGTGTATTCGGGCAAGGCTGTCGCCAATGTCAGAGAAGACCAGCAGTGAGTTCTCTCGTTCTGTTGATCCTTTCGGGACTTCACCACGGAGAACGGCAATGGATGTTCCATCGCTCGACCAGACTAGGTTCGAGTAGCGTGCTTTGCTGTTGTCGAGCCCGCGACGCGCTCCATTAGAAAGGTTTATTAGATACAGGCCATTCCCGTCTCCCCCGTCTGCGTCGACAGTGTAGGCGAGGTGGGTCCCTGTCTTATTTATTGCGAGCTGCAATACGCTTCCGATCAGCTCTTCGTACCCCTCTGAAAGGTTCCGGAGAATCAGTCCAGTTCCGTCGAAGGCTACTTCGTCCTGTGTCTGTGTCTTTTCCACCCAGAAATGGCTCGACGTAGCCGAGAATCCAAAGTCGTATGCATCCTCCCAAACCCAGGATGTTCCAGATTCTAGGTGTGTCAGTCCCGCCTGATAGGAAACATCGTCACCATTTCGCTCCATCTCCTCCATTTCTTGGAATGGAGGAGAAAGCGTGTACCCGACCCACATGCCGTCTGAAGAGAGGATCGCATCGGAGGCTCGCGCGATTTCATGTCGGACACCGTTATCGACGTTCGCTACAACTAGCGTATCGTCCATTCTGACCTTCGTATACGACCACGCGACCCAGCGTCCGTCATCGGAAATCTGTTCGCCGTCGATCTGGCGCCAGATGTGATAGTCGGCGATCTCTAGAGGGCGTTTTTCACTGGACTGAGCTTCAACGTGAGCGGTGGCTACTCCTATGGTGAGAGGTAAAGCAGCCACGACAGTGAGGAGACGAAATCTTAAAAGAAGGACGCGAGTCATCATCAATCTCTCTTTGAAAGTGCGAGAGGGAACTTAACGACCGTTCCCGTTCGTGCGTCAGAGTGGGTTGATGGCGTCATGTCCGTCCTCCTAGCTCTGAGTTGAAAAAATAGAATGCCTTGAGAGGATGGACATGGTGCCGTCAACGTCTTTGCGTCTCACTTTCAGGTTAGTGCGGGGTGGGAAAGCCTAGTAATTATTGTTCGACGCAATGTCTTTCAAAGGAGGAAGAGATGCAGTTGAGACAGATGT
>DEAT01000036.1:52867-85899 GCA_002348265.1 Gemmatimonadales bacterium UBA2975
GCACAAGCACAGATAGCCGGTAATTGGGAACTGTCGTCCCAGGGACCACGCGGCGGAGATCAGACCATGACCCTGGTCGTGGAAATGAATGACGGCGAAATGACTGGCACGTTGACCCTGCAGCGAATGGGGGAACACACACTGGAGGATGTGTCTGTCGACGGTGCGGAATTCAGCTTCTCAGTGACGTTGTCAATGCGGGGCAACTCGTTCAAGCAGAAGTTTTCTGGAACTGTAGATGGCGACGAGATGTCCGGAGCAATCTCAGGGGCAAGGGGCCAGCGTGTATTTACTGGGAAGAGGGTTGGGTGAGCTGAGGCCGATGAGTCATCACGCTTGAGAAGCCGTAGTCAACGAGAGCCACCTGATCTCGTTGCTAGCTCTTTGTAAGTGATTCTAGTTTCGGGTTAGGGCTGATGAAGATCCTAGTCGTTCTGAATCTCGTAGCTGCCCGTCAGCGCTAAGTTGTTAGGTCGTTAGCTCGAATCTTCAGGAGACAATGCATGCGGTTCGGTGTCTTGTGTAATTCTATCCCGATTAGGCTTGTTTTGGTTTGTGCTGTGGCCACTGGGTCAGTCAGTGCCCAGGAAAGGCATCTTACCACCGAAGACTACGCTCGTGCAGAGAGTTTTCTGGGAGCGAGTACTACGCCCCTTGTCTATGGTAATTCAGTGCAGCCCCGCTGGCTGGACGACGGAAGCTTCTGGTACGCCAATACGGTCCCGGGCGGAACAGAGTACATCGTGGTGGATCCGTCTTCTGCTATTCGGGCACGCGCGTTTGACCACAATAGGCTTGGAGAGGCACTTAGCGATGCGGTTGGTCAATCCTTTGGCCCACTAGGGATCCCAGTCACGTCGATGTCCTTTGCAGGACATGATGTGTTGTTGGAAATCCGGGGCCTGGGTGGGGCGCGTTGTGATTTAGAGCGATACAGCTGTGTCGCCACGCAAAACAGCAGATTAGCTGTGCAGAGAAATGAGTCTGTATCCCCGGACGGACAACACGCAGTGTTTATTCGTGAGCACAATCTGTGGGTGCGAGATCGGGATTCGGGCGAAGAGACTCAACTCACAAGAGACGGAGTAGAAGGCTTCGGTTATGGCACAAATAATGCCGGATGGGTGCGACGAGACCGTCCCGTTGTAAAGTGGTCACCCGACTCCCGAAAGATCGCGACCTTCAGGCACGATGCTCGCGGGGTGGGATTGATGGTTTTAGCTAGCACTAAAGTAGGCCACCCTGAGGCTGATATTTGGCCTTATCCACTTCCAGAGGACACCGTCATCTTCCGTGTTCATCGGATCGTACTTGATTTAGATCGTCCAGCCGGAGACTACATGGTTCGCCTGGATATGGAGCCCGACCAACACCGTTCTACGTGCTCGGACCATATCGAGTGCGCAGGAGAACTCGGCGATCTTGAGTGGAGCACTGACTCTGATCGTTTTGTTTTTGTCTCAACCTCCAGAGACCACAAGGTAGCTCAGGTTAGGATGGCTGATGCTAAGAACGGCGCGGTTCGGGACCTTTTCCAAGAGGTCGAGGAAACGTTTTACGAATCCCAGAGCGGGTGGAGGTACTTGTCAGAAACGGAAGAGATCCTGTGGTTTTCACAGAGGGATAACTGGGGAAACCTATTCCTCTACGACGCCGAGACCGGGGCGCTAAAACGGAAGATCACTGACGGGGACTGGAATGTCCTTGATATTCGTGATGTTGATAGTGAAAGGCGAACGGTCACCTTCATGGGGAATGAGCGTGAGCCCGGCGATCCGTATTTCCAGTACCTGTATCGGGTCAACCTGGACGGCGGTGATGTAACCCTGCTCACCCCCGACAGTGCGAATCATTCGGTTTCTCTTAGTCCGGATCGGGAGTTCTTCGTAGATTCGTATTCGACCCCAGTCGTTCCTCCGATTCATGTACTACGGAGTTGGAATGGGCGTGAGGTCCTGCGCTTAGAGACAGCGGATATCACTCGTCTTGAGGCGTCTGGTTGGAAACCACCGAAGCCGTTTTCAGTGAAGGCCAGAGATGGCGAGACTCCTCTTCATGGATTGCTTTTCCGGCCGCTTGAATTCGATTCGACGCAGACTTATCCAGTCGTAAACTACCTCTATCCAGGCCCACAGAGCGGTTCGGTAGGTTCCAGGAGCTTTAGAGCTGCACATCGGGATCTCCAGGCGATCGCAGAACTTGGGTTTGTGGTGATTGAGCTTGATGCGATGGGTACGCCGATGAGATCAAAGGCATTTCATGAGGCGTATTACGGGAATATGGGGGACAACGGGCTGCCCGATCAGATCGGGGGGATTAAGCAGCTTGCGGGGCGTTATCCATGGATTGATGCCACGAAGGTAGGAATCTATGGCCATTCAGGTGGCGGGTTCGCCGCCGCTGATGCCATCATGCGTTATCCCGATTTCTATTCTGTTGCGGTATCTCAAGCTGGAAATCATGACAACCGCAACTATGAGGACGACTGGGGTGAGAAGTGGCAGGGTTTGCTTGAGGTCTATCCGGATGGCACGACGAATTATGATAACCAGGCTAATCAACTCCTTGCGGAGAACCTTGAGGGCAAGCTACTCATCGCACATGGCACACTTGACACCAACGTGCCTCCATCGAATACGATGCTTGTCGTTGATGCCTTGATTGCAGCTAACAAAGATTTCGATCTTCTCATGTTGCCGAATCGAGGGCACGGCTTTGGTAACGAGCCGTACATGATGCGTAGGCGCTGGGACTACTTTGTGCGACACCTGCTTGGGGCTGAACCGCCTCCTGGGTACGAGTTTGGTAAGCTAAGTCGTCCGGCCGGTTGATTGCTTCTCCGGGCTGGTTAATCCGAACGATCTGATTCAGTCTCAGAGACAGTCACCTTTATCATTACGACGGGTTCATTTGGACGATCTCCGAAGCCAGTCTCGATCTTTCCGATCGCTTCTACTACGTCCATACCACCGGTCACCTTTCCGAAAATCGCGTGCTTCCCGTCTAGCCAGTTCGTTGCAGCAAGCGTTATAAAAAACTGAGACCCTCCGGTGTTTGGTCCGGCGTTCGCCATGGAGAAGAGACCCTTTTCCGTGTGTGCGAGACCAGGAGCGAATTCGTCGGAGATCGTGTAACCGGGACCGCCCCGCCCCGTGCCATCGGGACAGCCGCCCTGGATCATGAAATCCTCTATCACCCGATGAAAGATCAAGTCGTCGTAGTATCCTTTCTTCGCGAGGTCTATGAAGTTGCCCGCGGTTATGGGAGCTTTGTCCATGTACATCTCTGCTGTGATCGTTCCGTGGCTTGTCTCGATCGTGACCGTTGGGTTGGCCATGAGTTCTCCGTCTGCGTGGTTCTTTGAATCAGCAAAGGCTAACAAGGGAGAGTAGAGATTGCGAGGTCGCTGGAGTGCGGCGAGAATGGGCCCATGCTGACGCGAATACGTTTCTCTTTAGTCGCCGCACTGACCACTGCGACGTGCACGCCAGCTCTGCAACTGACTCCTAGTGATGCGGACGCAGTCTTGTCGGTGCAGACGCTGGATGCCCCCGACCCGGGGCTGTCAGGCCCGCTTGAGGTTCTGACGCTCTATTACGGGTCGGGAACGGATAAGAATCGCCCTGAGTATCGCGATTCGGTCTCAATCACTACCCCAACGGTAGACGTGTCGAAGATGGTTTCGCTCGGCGATTCTGAGCAGGAGCGGAATGATTACTGGGGATTCACTACCGAAGAGATGCCACTCAATGGGCGTGTTTGGTATCCAAACGGTAACGGTCCCTATCCACTCGTTCTTGTTGTGCATGGGAACCACAATATGCGCGACTTCTCCGATCCGGGTTATGACTACTTGGGCGAACTCATGGCGAGTCGCGGCTACATCCTGGCTAGTATTGATGAGAACTTCTTGAACGGTGGCATCCGGGGTGAGAATGACGCTCGCGGGTGGTTTCTGCTTCGTCACGCTAAGCTCTTCGAAGAGTTCAACGGGGAAGCGGCTAACCCTTTCAACGGAAAGGTCGATATGGAGAACATTGTTCTCATCGGTCATTCCCGAGGAGGCGAAGCGGTGGCTAATGCGGCTGCGTTTAATGGACTGTCGCACTACCCGGATGACGCTTCAATGCGATTTGATTTCGATCTTGCGATCAAGGGAATTATCTCGGTCGCCCCGGTCGACGGTCAGTACCTGCCGACCGGCAGGAAGGTTGTGGTTGAGGACTTAAGCTATCTCACCTTTCACGGGTCTCACGACGGGGATGTCACTAGCTTTCACGGTCTGAGACTCTATGATCGGGTTAGCTTTACTGATCCAAACGTCTTCAACTTCAAGTCAGCCATCTTTGTGTATCGGGCCAACCACGGTCAATGGAATACGGTCTGGGGGGCGTTCGACGGAGGTCCAAGGTCAGGTCGCTTTCTAGACCTGCGTGGCCTGATTCCAGGGGAAGACCAGCGTCGCTTTGCGGAGATCTATGTTTCGGCTTTCCTGGACATCGTCACAAAGGGTGACAAAAGATATTTGCCGATCTTTCGCGATCATCGTGTGATTGGTCAGTGGCTTCCCGAAACTATGTATATCACCCAATTTGAGACTAATGGTTTTCGCCCACTCGCGACCTTCGAAGAAGATATCGACGTCACCTCTGGGACCGAGGAGGGGGTCGTTCTGCGAGGCGACTCGCTCTCTGCTTGGAGGGAGGAAACACTCCAACTCCGCTCAAGTAACCGAAGCAATACGTCGGCCTCACAGGAAAATCAGGCGGTCACGATAGCATGGAATAACCGGATAGCCGGGTCGGATACGACGCGCCATGGTCCTGCGGCTCGTTTCACCGTTCAGTTACCCGTTTACCTAGCAGCGAACTGGTCTCTGTCCGATGCGACAACTCTGAATTTCATGCTTGGCCCGACACCCCGTATTCCAAGTCCTAGGAAGGACCCAGATTCGGTTAGTGAGATGGGGTCGGATACGGTCCGGACATCGTTCTCTAGCGATGCTCAAGAGCCTTCCCCGGTCGACCTGAGCGTTGAGGTGACTGATGCAGAAGGGGTGTCCGCTCGGGTTACGCTAAGCGATTACGGGGCGATTCGACGACCGCTGGAAACGTATGTGATGCGTCGCCGCGATATTGAAAGTCAGAGGTTTTCCGAGCACTGGGAACTCGTACTGCAGACCTTTTCGATCCCGCTGGGCGATTTCGTGGCACAGGCCCCGCACCTTGATCTCCGGCGCATCACGTCCCTGGCCTTTGTATTTGATAGGGCACATGCGGGTGAGGTGTCGATAGATCAGATCGGGTTCAGCGATCTGGATCCAGCTTTCTTGAGCGCGAGAGTAGAGAACTCAGAAAAGTAGGATTATTGGGGTACTCTCTGGCAGAGAGTCGCGCCGGTTAGAGAGTGTTGCCGAAAGTCAGCGCCAGCTGATCCCGAACCGATGGGACCCTCTTTCGGGTGCGCTATTCACTGGCCGAAAGGCCCACTCTATAGTGAAGTCGTCTAACCAGAAAGCGAAGCCAGTGGTGAAGGGTGACATTTCGCTTTTCTGGGGCACATGCTGTAGTCCAATTCGTAGGACAAAGGTTCTGCCTCGAACGGGGTAGTAGCCTATTTCAGCGCCGGCTCCATAGGTAAGAGAGTCTTGTCTGTCGACTCCTGCGTTGGCCGCAAATCCAACGTCAAAGATTCCCACCTCTTGTCCATAGGTACCGGCTCCGAGGACGATGCGAGATGGCCTAGAGCCAAAATCTTCAAACGGTTCGTCAGGTACGTCATGAAAGGGTTTGTTACCGATGTCGTGGGCTGTCAAGCCGACTCCGATGGGACCTAGGTCTGCAGATATCCCGAAGTCGATGAGCATGATGTTTTGCTGCAAAGACTCGAGCCGTATCTCAAGTAGGTCTATCGCGAGGCCTAGAGAGAGCGCTCCCCAAAGTTCACGTCCGTATCCGATGCTGGCGGTACGCTCATAGCTTCGTTCTCCACCCGGCCTAAAGTGGTGGTCCTGCCCCAGGGGGGCATGTAGCTCATCTTCGGATTCCGTACCGTACTGCAGCGTTCGCAGTCCGATGCCCAGGGTGCCCCCAAGGAATTCGAACGCTCCGGACATTGACGCGGCCGAGGAAGCGCTGCCCCAGCGTTGTAGGCTGCCCCCGAAGCCAGTTGCGCGAGCTAGAAGGGCGGGGTGATAGAAGAGCATATCAGCCTTAACGGAGTTGAGAACGTAGGAGTCTCCTAGGGCCATCGCGCGCGTTGATGCTGGAAGTATCGTGGTCCTAGGAAGAACGCTATGGCTTTGTGCTGAGATCGCCGGGGAGAACGTTAGTACGCTGACAAGAACGAGAGCGATCGGAAGGTGCATTGGGGGACGGCGGGGCTTTTGGCGGGAGGGCAGTCTCAAGTTTGTGACCGACGTGTGTGCAGTCAACGCGAACCGTTTTCGTTTTGGACCCGCTGCTTGAAGTCCTCAATGAGTCGAAACGCAATTGATCTTGGATGTGGGCGCAAAGGGAGGTCGTCTGCATCGAACCATTGTGCATCAGTCAGTTCATCTGGATCGATACTTAGGTTTCCATCAAGCCAATCGGCTATGAAGCCGACCATCAGAGAATTTGGGAATGGATGTGATTGACTCCCGAAGTATCGGATGTTGTGAACACGAATGCCTGCCTCTTCTTTTATTTCTCGGTGCACGCACTCTTCTAGTGTTTCTCCCGGCTCGACAAATCCGGCAAGCGTTGAATAAACTCCGTCAGCGAACCGCGGGGAGCGCCCGAGCAGTGCTCGTCGGCCTCTTTGGACCAGCACAATCACCGCGGGGGAGATTCGCGGGTAATGCATCTGTCCGCACTTGGGACAACGGATGCTCTGAGTGTCAGGATCCAGTGCGGTGGGCGCAGCGCATCGAGAACAGAAGCGATGGGTC
Source organism: Gemmatimonadales bacterium UBA2975 (assembly GCA_002348265.1). Classification (GTDB taxonomy): domain Bacteria; phylum Gemmatimonadota; class Gemmatimonadetes; order Longimicrobiales; family Gaopeijiaceae; genus UBA2589. The sequence goes on from DEAT01000036.1 coordinate 59,799, forward strand.
AATATCCAGTCTGCTTTCTGGCGAGCAGTTCCTACGATACGGAAGTCTTCGGGTGACAAGTGTCGCCAAGCTGAACGTAGAGGGTAAACCCGAAGCCCCGCTGCATGAACCAGGCCCAAGTCTTCAGGAGGGAGAACGTGAACCCGGACCGACTGGCCGTCTGCTGTATGAACTTCTACGTCGACGACTGACGCCTCGAGCCGAGATGTTCCTAGAGCGTCTGAGAGGGTTTTTCTGGTAGGCAACTCTGGTGTGGGTTTCCCCGCCGTCAGAACCGCCTGGTTTTCCAGGAAAAAGAGGTTGATCACTGCTGCGGTCTCCTGTCCAAGACCGCTGTGCGATAGCAGCCTGCGCAGGTAACCCACATACGATCCCGAACGTATGCTACGTCCTTACGGGGCGACACGGATCGGCGGTCAAGTGGTATATCACACCTGGGGCACCTAAGCGCTTCGCCTGAGCGAAACGATGATCCGAGAGCCCTCTTTTCCGAATCCGAGTAACGGTTAAGAGTCACAGGGTGTAAGCTTTCTCAGCAGGGTATTAGTTCTAGGTGTCGTGAAAGAAGCCGAAAGATATCTATTCCCTAGCTTGCGGGCTGAATTCCGCGACGCGATCTCGAACTGTCGGGCCCCCCAATGACTTCGATTCTCTTTCAGCTCGCCATTGCTGGAGCGTTGTCCGCAAACTCAGTTGAGAAAGAGCCCACCTACAGTGTGCTAGCGTTGCCCGGCCCCGGTGATCGAATTCATGAGTCTTGGGCCCAGCCTGGATCCCCGAGCGATCCTGAGGTCGAGACCCCCGCTGTTGAGGATGCCGGGATCAAAGTAGACGGACGCCTCGATGACAAGGCATGGGAGCATGCCGTTCTGCTAGACGGGTTCACTCAGTTTAGTCCGATAGAGGGATCGGAGGCGACCCAGGATACTCACATTCTAGTGCTTGTAGACGCTGAAGCGATTTACTTCGCTTTAAAGGCGTTCGACGAAAGCCCTGCCTTAATAAGAGCGACGCTAACAGATAGGGATAGTTACACATATACGGATGACTACGTTCGCTTCATTCTTGACACGTTTGATGATCAGCGAAGAGCCTATGTGTTCACAGTTAACCCTTACGGTGTCCAGCATGACGGGCTTTGGAATGAAATAGGAGGCGGTACAGGCCGTCGCGGGCGGGGAATGTTTTCACCGATTGATGACAACCCAGATTTCCTGTGGGAATCTGATGCAGAACTAACTCCGTGGGGCTATCAGGCTGAGATCCGGATTCCGTTCAAGAGCCTTCGGTTTCCTGAGCTTACCGAGCAGTCTTGGGGCCTTCAGGTAGAGCGCAAGATTCAGCGGAACGGCTATGAGAGCTCGTGGGCTCCAATAACAGCCTCAGTGGCGAATCGCTTGGCTCAGGCGGGTAAGTTGAATGGGCTACGGGGGTTGGACATGGGCCTGTTTATGGAGGTCAACCCGTTCGCCACCGGTTCACGAAACGGATCCGTCGACGAGAGTGATAACTTCGTTCATGCGAACCCAACCGGAGAGTTTGGATTCAATGCTACGTACGGTATAACGTCCAACTTGACGCTGGATGGCACCTTCAATCCGGATTTCAGCCAGGTTGAGGCAGATGCTGGCCAGGTTCAGATCAACGAACGCTTCGCACTTTTTTACCCAGAAGCTCGTCCATTCTTTCTTGAAGGGACCGAAATCTTCGGTATGCCCAAACAGCTCGTATACACGCGCACGATTCAGAATCCGATCGCTGGCGGAAAGCTGACCGGTAAAATCGGTGGGTTAAGTGTCGGTTACCTGGGAGCGATTGACGAGACGTTTTCAGTGGGTCGGGAGGATATCTATGTAAATCTTCTGAGAGCACGCGCAGATTTGGGCACCTCTTCCACAATCGGAGCGGTCTACACGGATCGTACGTCAAACTCCACTGATTTTAATCGTGTGTTGGGAGCTGATGCTCGTATCCAGATTGGTGGCCGCTACACCTTCACCGCAATGGGTGCTCGGAGCTTTACCAACGACGCGGTGCTAAGGGATAGGCAGGATGGAACAATGGGTTCTTTGCGCTTTGAGCGAGCCGGGAGGACGTTCCAGCTAAATGCCGAATTTGAAGACACTCAGCAGAGTTTCAAGCCCGGGAGTGGGTTTTTTCAGCGGATAGGCACCGCCGAAGCGAATTCGCGAATGTCGTACACCTGGTTCGGACAGCGCGGGGCTTTTTTTGAATCAATCGGTCCATCTCTGGAGGTTAAGGCTTTCTGGGACCATGAACGCTTCTGGCGCGGTGAGGGATTGGAGGAAGGAGAAGTTCAACTCAGCAGCAGGTTTAGCCTCAAGAACAATGTGACTGTTTGGGCAAACTATAAGTTCTCTAGGTTTGTCTTTCAGCCTGAGCAGTACGAAGGCTTGTTTGTGAAGGATCCAGTGGGTGGCAAGCGGCCCTTCCGTCCAGACCAAGAACTTTTCGATGCACTCCCGAGCGCAACTGTTGGAATATGGGTCAACAAGTGGGAGAAGATCCGAGGCAACGTACGTCTGACTCGCAGTCAAAGACCCATCTTTGACCGGTGGTACAATGTGGCTGTCGAGCCTGCTAATTCCTTTTCCGGTGAGGCTCGTCTGAATGTATACCCGACGAGGTCGGTGTCGGCTGAGGTTGGAGCGAATTGGAGTCGTCTGACCCGTCGAAGCGACGGCGTTCAGCATTCGACCGCCATCATTCCCAGGGCGAAACTACGATACCAGTTTTCAAGAGCTTTGTACTTACGGAGTATTTTCGAGTACGGGAGCCAAGAATCGATAGCGCTCCAGGATGGTGTAGCGAGTCTACCTTTAATTGGGTGTGTAGACGGCGACTGTTCTCCGCGCTCTGGCGGGTCGAATCACGATTTTAGAATCGAAGGGCTCTTGGGTTACGAACCATCGCCAGGAACTGTGTTCTTTTTCGGCTACACACGTCAGATGGTTGACGCTAGAGCATTTGGCTTCGAGGACGTTCATCCGACCCAAGACGGCCTTTTCGTCAAACTGAGCTATCGGTTCCGCCTGTAGCGACCGTAGCTAAGTAGCGTTAAGGTTGTCTCCCTGAAAAGCCCGTCGGCGTCTCAGTATGTCCGGCTGAGGGCTAAGCCTCCGATGGATGGAAAGCGTGGGAAAAGACGCGATTGAGATTGAAGGAACTGTAACTGAGGTGCTACCAAACGCGACGTTTCGTGTTTTGCTCGAGAACGACCATGAGGTGCATGCTTATCTCTCTGGCAAGATGCGGCAGAACTACATTCGGGTTCTGGAGGGAGATCGAGTTAAGGTTGAGATGTCGCCTTACGATCTATCGAAAGGCCGCATTAGCTACCGCTACAAATAGTAGATCTCAAAGCCCTCGGTACTGCATATGGTAGCCGGTGGCCGGTATGGGATGAGCGGAAGCCAGGAGTCGGCCTACAGAGCAACTGGCGTGCACGAGGGTGAGAATCACAAGTAACGGCGCGGGTTTTCACCGGTTTTTCCCTTGACGGCTCGGAAAGGGCTGTGTACCGTAGGTTATGCTTTTATTCGCAGGCACGGAAACACTTGATCCTACAGGGCTTTCCGGGTGCTCTAGGCACCCCGGATGTCGTAGCTTCTTCGGTCTGCACTCACTGCGGCTTCGGTCGCGAAATTCCCATCATTCTCGTTCCAAATTAGGAGCCATCAGATGAACAAGTCCGACCTTGTGGATGCCCTCGCCTCAGCTTCTGGCATGACTAAAGCTGACGCATCTCGTGCGGTAGACGCGATGTTCTCCCCTAGTGACGGGATTATTGCCGGTGCTCTGCGTGGTGGTCATCGCGTTCAGATTACTGGCTTCGGCACGTTTGAGGTTAAGCACCGCAAGGCTCGTATGGGTCGCAACCCTCGCACAGGGCAGTCGATTCATATCTCCGCGAGCAACAGTCCTGCGTTTAAGGCCGGTAAGGGTCTGAAGGACGCTGTGAACTGAGTCTTTCGGTCGGCCACCACAAAGGGCGAAGCTAGCCCGGAGTAGCTCCTCCTCGTAGGAGCCTTGGGCCGAATGGAGTTAAGAGGCCACGTCGCGTATGCGACGTGGCCTCTTTGTTAGCGCGCGGGACGACCTTTCCGTGCTGTTGGTTTGGCGCGCGGGCGGTCGAAGTCCACTCTCGCTGCGCGTCCTCGTAGGCTCGTACCATTGAGAGCTTGAATCACTTTCCGAGCAACTGACTCGTGGACCTCAACTAGAGAATGGCTCTCCCGGATCTCTATTCGTCCGACTGAATCACCAGTTAATGCAGCTTCACCTGTGATCGCGCCAAGAAGGTCGCCCTTACTGAGTCCGTCGCGCTCACCGACGCCGACGAACAGCTTTGACCACGAAGGAGTTCTGGGTGCTCGGGCTGCCGCACTGGGTGATCCGTGTGTTTGCGCATGGTCGACGGACCTCTGTTTTTTTCTTAGTAGAGCGACGGCTGCTGCTGCTACTTCCACCGGATCGTGGTCTCGGAAGATCGGCTCAAGAGCGTCAATATATGGGGCAATGTCTCCGTCCTGTAGAGCCGGTTCTAGCATATGACGGATCTGATCGGTCACACCCCTGTCCCGAATCGGTGGTGGGAAAGGGATGGTTTCATAGCCAGTTTGTTTCCCTAGCGCACGTAGATGTGCAACCTCCCTTGGTGCCACTATCACAACACCGTTTGACGTGAGCGAGTGGCGCCTGTCGAGGGTGTCGGGGTCAGCCGGTGGGTCACAGCTGATGACCGCCAATCCCTCACTGTTTTCAATCCCTGAGCGTGCCTCCAGGGCATCTATGCCGAGCCACACTGGAACAGATGTGTCGCCGGGAGCGCCAGCTATGAATCCGTGTAGCGTTAGGTAATCGCCGACATCTGCTGCTCGATCCTCGCTTCGGCAGAAAACAAGAACATGTTGGGCACCATCCGCTATCAGTTCGTCAACGATCGCTAAGGCTGTAGCCTCAGTCGGCTCTGGTGCGATACGGAACCGTATCTGTCCCCGCTTAGGCACATCGGACGTGGGGGTTGGTAGCGTTACGGTTCGCTTGAAATGCCTTCCGATCAGGTCCTGGACTCCAGTGGTGATAGGCAGGCTACTTAGGATGCGCTGGGTACCGCTAGGCAGATATCCTAGCGTGCGCTCTAAGGATTGGAGACCGCTGACGTTCTCGATCGACTGAGCCTGATCAACCACGAGCACCTGTACGGATGAAACGTCCACGACATTCTGTTCTAGTGCAGCCAGGAGATCGTCAGGAGTTGTGAAGAGTAGGTTTGCTTGCCCGGGCAGAGTCCAAGAAGATCCTAGGGCCGCTAATGAATGTCCCGTCATAGATGATAGTCGAGCGGATGATTCAGCGAGCCGGTCCGCAGTTTCCGGAGTAGCACAAAGCACAACGCACTGAACCTTGCTGTCGCTTGGCTCAATGCGTTCCAGCAGTCCGACCAACCATGTCGCGAGTAGGCCTGATCCGGGACCAGCCATGAGCACAATGTTGTTGCCTTTGGCTATTGTTGGTATGGCGGCTTCTTGCAGCGGAGTTGGTATCTCTATGCCTTCCCTTGCGAGCGCCTCGGTGATTTCAGAGGAGAGGCCTAGGTCTTCGAACGATTTCACGGAGATCTCTCAGTTAGCTCGGCTCGCCCGAACCCGGACCACCCGCGTCCCCGGGTTCGTATGGCAATTGGGTGAGTAGACGCTGCAGCTCGTAATCGAGCCGCGAAGTGCGGAGCTGGTCAGTATCCGCTACTACGTCAGTGTATGGTCCGTGACGGTGAGCGGAGATGGTGACGGTGCCCTCGGTGCCCACCCACGTCGCCGCGTGGTCAGTCTTTTCAGAGCATTGGAGTCCCAACATACCGGGAAGGAAGGTATCGGCTTGCTCGAGGACCTCGCTTGGTGAACTCGCTGTCTTTCTTCTGTAACCGGCCATGATCCGAGAGAGTGAGGGTCTTTGGCTGTCTTTCAGGTGCCGAGTAAGGTGCCGAGCACAGTCCTATTGTGGAAGCCCTCCAGACGCTTTCCCTCTTTGACGATGGTCGCCGGGCGCGTCACAGACGCAGATTTGGCTTTTTCTGCCGAACTTTTTACGATCGCTTCGTACCTGTCGACATCGAGGACTGCTTTGCACTCTGTGCGGTCACATCCATGGTCTGTAGCGATCTTTACCAGAACGTCTACCCGGCCGATATCCCAACCCTTAATGGCGTATGCTTGCGCTACTGCAAGCCTCAAAGAATGGGATGCTTCTATCCTCTCTTCCTCTGCGTGAGTAATCAATTCATGGGCTTTTCGCGTCCATGGGACAAGACGGGGAGGATTTAGGGTGACGCCAATCTGCTGTGCTAGGGGAATTGCTGATTCCCACAAGTAAGAGACTTCTGGGTCGTCGAGACTCACCAACGGGCTAGGTGGTGGACGCATTTCGAGCGCTCGCCATTTGATGCAGGAATCAAGAGCCCATGATTCGCCATCTCGTCGTGCCGCCTCGATCTCTAGCATGAGCAGCACAGAGGCGGGGTCGACAAAGTCATACCAGATGTCGATCGGGTTTGTCACCGTGGAGCCTCCTGCCATATTTCGGGTTCTCCCGGTCTTTAAGCGAGGTTCAGATGCGGTTCAGCGCCAATGTAGAGAAGCTCAAGCCGTCCGCTACGATTGCAGTGAGTACTCTGGCAAAAAAGCTAGCGGCAGACGGTCGGGATATCATCAATCTGAGCGCAGGAGAGCCCGATTTTGATACCCCTGCATTCATTGCTGAGGCGGGTACGGCTGCTATACATGAAGGTCGAACTCGCTATACGCCAACTGCGGGGATTCCAGAGTTGAGAGTAGCGATCGCTGAGAGGCTCAGTGATCGTTCGGGTCGCGCTATGGATCCAGACGGTGTAGTAGTGACCACTGGGGCTAAGCAGGCACTCTTTAACGCAATATTCACTCTGTTCGGGCCTGGCGATGAGGTTCTAGTAGCGGCGCCATACTGGACTACCTATCCGGACTTGATCAAGATCGCGCGGGCTGAACCAGTAGAGGTCTTCGGGCGACAGTCCAACGACTTTAAGGTGACTCCGGCAGACTTGGATCAATCTGTTACCGATGCGACACGCGGACTGATCATAAACACGCCCTGTAACCCGACTGGGGCCGTTTATTCTGAGGATGAATTGTGTGAGCTAGCGAAGTGGTGTCGCGAACGCGGTGTGTGGCTTTTGAGCGACGAGATCTATCGTCACATTTACCATGAGGGTGAGGGTGCAGCTCCGGGTATCCTCAGTCTCACTCCGGGTACTCTTGGCCCACATGTGTTGATCGACGGTGCCTCGAAGAGCTTTGCGATGACCGGGTGGCGCATTGGCTTCACCTATGCCGACACGGAGGTGACAAAGAAGTTTTCAGCCCTTCAGAGTCAAATAACATCGAACGCGGCGACACCTTCTCAGTTCGCGGCGCTCTCCGCATTCACGGAAAAGGACAGCGCGGGCAGTGCACTCGCTTCGATGGGTCAGGCCTTTGCCCGCCGCCGCGAGCTGGTGTGCCGTCTGATGGATGAGCTTCTCCCTGGCGTTCCATTTATAAGGCCGTCCGGGGCATTCTACCTATTCTTTTGTGTCGAAGACTTATTCGATGAGGAGATCACCAGCGCAACGCAATGGTGTAGCCAGCTCCTTCAGGAGAAGGGGGTAGCGCTAGTGCCGGGGGCAGCGTTTGGAGATGATCGCTGGGTTCGCATGAGTTTCGCTTCTTCGGACGAAGTGATCGAGGAGGCATTTATGCGGATCTCTTCTGCGCAGTAAGCTTGGGGCAGCTCACCATAACGGGCAGGTTGAAAGGAGAGTTCGCTTACGCCGCTTTCAATCGATCCAAAAGGTTTTGACAGGATCGATGAACCATCTCGTAGACAGTCTCAAATCCGCTCGCTCCACCGTAGTAGGGATCCGGAACCTCATCTCCTTCGCTCCCATCATCATACTCGCGTAGCAAGTGAATCTTGGCCCCTGACCCGCTCGGCTCTGCCAAGCGCTCAATGTTGCGGAGGTTTTCGCGGTCCATTGCGATAACGTAATCAAACCGGTCCAAGTCCTCTTGTGTAATCTGCCTAGCGCGACTTTCTAGTTCGACGCCGTGTCGACTTGCGACCATAGCTGCGCGTGCGTCAGGGCGCTCACCTACGTGCCATGCGCCGGTGCCTGCAGAGTCGATTTCGAAGCGGTCAGCGAGACCAGCTTCCTCTACTAGATGGAGGAAGATTCCTTCAGCCAGCGGTGAACGGCAAATGTTGCCGAGACAGACAAAGAGAAGCGACGTCTGATTTGAATCGGGCTTGTTCGTGTCCACGGACGCGGTGGTCGTCTAGTGGTCGTCGCGGGAAGGCAGCATAGGCTTCTTCCATCCGAGTGCCAAATTGCCAGTGTGCGCTTAGGAATTCAAGGTGTGAGAGCCAAATTCGTTTAATTCGGTTTCTTGCGGTTGGGGCGCTTCGTTACCTTTCAGGTGAAATCGTTCCGACCTCGGGTGAGACGAAATCATGGTCGGAGCCCTTGGAGGTGAGGACCGATTGTGATGAACAATAAGAGTTTTGCGGATCTCGGGTTGTCGGCTGAGCGTCTGGCTGCCATAGAGATTTTGGGCTGGACCATCCCCACACCAATCCAACACCAGGCGATTCCCGCCGGTATGAGCGGAACGGACGTCGTTGGCATTGCTCAGACTGGTACAGGAAAAACCGGGGCCTTCATGATCCCGGCACTTGAGCGTGTAAATGTGGGTGGTGGCTTGCAGGCTTTGGTACTGTGTCCGACGCGCGAGCTCGCACAGCAGGTTTCCGATGATACGGTATCTCTGTCGAAGGGTACGAGTATCCGATCTGAAGCCATTTTCGGTGGCGTTAGTTACGAGCCTCAGATCAAAGCGCTCGAGCAGGGCTATGAGGTAGTTGTGGCCACGCCAGGACGGTTTATCGACCATATGAACTCAAGGCGCGTTGATCTCAGCAAGGTGTCGTATCTAGTGCTCGATGAAGCGGATCGGATGCTCGATATGGGCTTTAGACCGCAAATCGAGGAGATTTTTCGGGGTATGCCTAGAAGACGACAGACGATGCTTTTTAGTGCGACGATGCCGAACGGAGTGCATGACCTAGCGCTTCGTATGACGAGCGATGCTCTATGGATCGAGGCGACGCCACCAGGAACGACGGCTGATGGTATTGACGAGCGTTTTTATTCTGTGAAGCCTGACAGGAAGAACGCCCTTCTTATGAGCCTCATCAATGAACCAGGTTGGGAGCAGGTTCTGATCTTCACGCGTACGAAAGCCGGCGCGGATGTGCTTGAGAAGCTCCTGCAACGAGAGGGCATAAAGGTCGACGCAATGCATTCTAATAAGCAAATGAAATACCGGACGCGTGCCCTAGAACGTTTTGCCCGCGGTGAGATCCGCGTGCTAGTTGCTACTGACGTGGCGCAGAGAGGACTGGATGTAGATGGCATAACACATGTTGTGAATTACGATGTGCCCATAGATCCAGAGGACTATGTCCACCGAATCGGGCGCACGGGACGAGCTGGCGCCACCGGCACGGCTATCACGTTTGTCACGGCCGGAGATCTTGGCGCGATAAAAAGCTTGGAGCACCGGCTAGGAAGAGCTGTCCAGAAGACGCATCTAGAGGATTTCGACTATGCGGGTGCTCCGCCTACGAACGGACGATTGATTGGAGATAGAGCGAAGAAATCTTCGAGGACCGGTGGCGGGATGGGCTCGAAATCGGTAGACGACCTGACGCCCGAAGAGCTCGCTGAGCTATTGGATCCTGGATCCTAAAGGAGGTCGTGAGTGAGTAATGTGTACTCGAGGTATGGAACGAGCTATCAGAGCGTGTCCTTCAACTTCGAGGCGAAATCACTAACTGAGGTGGGGTTCAGGCGAGATCATGAAGCATCCATTCCCGTCAATAAGAGGGACGAGTGGTTCCAGCTGATAAAGACGGTTGAGGTGACGGCCGAGGCTGAGGGAGGAGTTCAGTTTGAGGTGGAACAGAAGCTTTTGGATCGTTTAGAGGAACGGGCTCAGGCTGCCGTGGACTCACTTCCTTTAGGCGGTGTAGCGATCATTGAAAATGAGCGCGGAGGTTTGGATCAACCCAAACCTCGGCAGTCGATCGGCAATATCGTTGTGGGGGGTGAAAACCGGTTCCATTTCACCTACCGTATCGAACCGCCTCTAAGGATAAGCTTATACCGGAGGCTACAAGAGTCAGGAGCCTTCTGATCGGTCTGTCAGTGCGGGGGATGTGGGTGTCTCCTAAAGTCTGCAGGCCGTCAATAGGCTGCCTTGTGGCTATCGCAGCCCCACCGCGCGCCCGTCGAGTCCCCATGAGGGGTCGGGTGTGATACCGAGATGAGCAAGGGCGGTAACAGCAACATCTACGATGAAAGTGTCCTGATCGATAGTTCCGATCTGAGCGGTGGGTCCACTCGCCAAGATGAAGGTTGTCATCTCTATGGCCGAGAGACCGCCGTGCCCCCCATCATCACGTCGGCCGTGGTCCGTGCTGATGAGAATCAGCCAGTTTTCTTCGTGGAACGTCTTACGTGCCTGGATAGCATGGACCAGAAGGCCGACGTGGTGATCGGAGAGCTCTATTGATTCCCGGTATTCAGCACCTATTGAATTATGCTGGTGACTCGTCTCGTCGGGATTGCCAAGGTAAACGAAGAGTGCGTCCGGGTCAGCTTCATTCAGGTGTGAGACCGCAGCAGAGGTTACCTCAAGGTCGCCTTCCGCCCATCCGGTGACATACCCGTTGATCGAGATACGAACGTCGACCGTAGGCGATATTGTTGATGCTTCGCCGTCGATCTGCATTAAAGGGAGCCAGTCCACTGCAGCAAAAGTTGACATTTCAGGCTGAAGAAATTCTATACGGGTAAGGAAGTCCGGGTACTTATCGTATCTCCTTCCATCGAACTGATTGTCGATAACCCCATGTTTGTCGGGCCATACTCCTGTGAGCATTGAAGACCAAGAGGGTCCTGAGACTGATGGGACGGTCGTTCGGGTTTGATCCGTGAACGCCCCCTTTCTTTTAAGTGCGTCGATATTGGGTGTCGGCACCTCAGCTAGTACGTCCGGGCGTACACCATCGATACCGATAAGTAGTACCTTCGGTTTCCGGTTTCCGAGTGCTGATGGATCTGGGCTTTTGCCGGGGGCCTGATCGCAGCCTAGGACACCGAATGCTATTATAGCTAACGAGAGCGGTTGCAAAATCGCGCTTGTTCTGCTCGACTTGCGTCTGGATTTCATCAGGTGACCCTTAGGAGGTTGAAGAAATGTCTGTCCGGCATGTGGACGATCTTCCCGCCCAGGAAGTTAAGGCTGGTAAGGATACGAAGGTCCAGGTACTGATCGGACCTGATCAAGGGCCGAATTTTGCATTGCGTCGTTTCATCATGGATCCCGGGGGAGGCATGCCACTCCATACCAACACGGTAGAGCACGAGCAGTATGTGTTGAGTGGAAGCGCACGAGTTCAGATTGGGAACGAGGTGTACGAAGTTGAAGAAGGGGATGTTGTGTTTATCCCAGGTGGCGTGCAGCATAACTATGAAGCTGGTGATGACGGCTTCGAATTCCTATGTGTGGTTCCTAACCAAAGCGACAAGATATCTCTAGTCGACTGCTAAAAGCGGGATTTGGTTCTTGGTTTCTGAGGCTCTAAACGGCATCAGTCCACCGGAAGTGCGAGCGCAATGAGCTCAGCTGGCTGCCCACCACCACCGACGGACATCACGATAAACTGACGGCCCTCGTGCATGTAAGTCATTGGTAAACCTATTTGGGCATTAGGAAGTTCAATCTCTGCGATGATTTCTCCGGTCGCCTTGTCGAGTGCCCGGAACATCGGTGCCCCCGATGCTCCTTCACCGGTGAAGAGCAGGGTTTTGGTGACTAAAACACTGGCTCGCGACACCTTTCCCGTCCGAGGAATCAGCTCGGGATCAATGCCGAGTGCTTCGGCGACGCCGTCTGGCGTGTCACCATTCGGGACTGTCCAACTATGGTCCCCTGTGGATAGGTCGAGTGCCGTGATACGGCCCCACGGGGGCTTGACGATGGAGACACCGCGAGCAATTTGAGCTCGAGCATAACCGCGGATGTAGTTCATGTCAGACTGATCTCCACCCGGAATAAGTTGTAAGACCGTGGGGTTCGTCTGCGAGCCGATATAAAGTATCCCTGTCTCCGGGTCTAATGCCCCTCCCTCCCAGTTAACGCCACCAAGTTCGTGCGGGAGCACGAGAGTTCCTTGTTTGCCGTCTGGTGCATCACGCAGAGAGGGGGGGGTAAATAGCGGGCCCATTCGATAGTTAGCTGCGATCGCGCGCGCTCTTTCTTTGATCTCAGGGGTGAAGTCGATAAGGTCGTCATCAGTAATCCCCTGCCGCTCGAATGCTGGTGGTTTGGTAGGGAACGGTTGGGTAGGGGAGGTCCACTCTCCCGGTACGTCGGTCTGGGGTACCGGACGTTCTTCGATGGGCCATATGGGTTCTCCAGTCAGGCGGTCAAAGACATAGGCAAACCCCTGTTTTGTAAGTTGGATTGCGATTTTTCGGGAAACTCCATCGACCTCTATGTCAGCCAGGATCGGCGCAGTTGGATTATCCCAGTCCCAAATGTCGTGGTGGATCATCTGAAAGTGCCAAATCTTTTGCCCTGTCTTTGAGTCTAGACACAACAGGCTCGTTGAGAAGAGGTTGTCGCCGTGCCGGTGACCTCCGTAGTAGTCGCCTGTAGCAGCTTCTGTTGGTACGTAGACGTAGCCTGTCTCCTCATCAAACGAGATCGGCGCCCAAGCGGCAGCGTTTCCGGTATACGACCAAGATTCGTACATCCAGGTTTCGTTACCCTCCTCTCCTGGCTCTGGAATGGTTTTGAACGTCCAAAGCAGTTCGCCACTGCGGGCGTCGAAGCCTCTGATGTCACCTGGAGTGTTGGTCATGGACGGAGGTCGACTTCCTACGTGATGGGCAGATCCCACCACAATGACGTTTCCAACTATTGTCGGAGGCGAACTCGCACCGATTGTTCCAACGAGTGAGATGTCATTTCGGGCCCTATGACCTTCGTTGAGATCGACCGTGCCTTCGCTACCAAAGCCACTTATCGGCCTACCTGTCTGCGCATTGAGGGCGACCATGTGATATCCGGGTGTAACGACGATCACCCGGTCATCTCCATTGCCGTCGGACCAGTAACCCACCCCACGCCCGGGATTCGGTCGCGGTGCTTCCGCTAGACGTTGACCCTCGTCCATCGTCCACATCCAGAGTGTCTCTCCACTTCCGGCATCAATCGCTACGACAGCGCGCCTTTGTCCTGCCGTGGCGTAGAGAACTCCATTGACCATAAGCGGAGTGGTAGAGGAGCGGATCCGGGGATTTGGTCCGTAATTCCGGCCGCTCCAGCGCCATGCGATCTCGAGCTCCTCTGCGTTCGATGAGTCGATCTGGTCGAGTTGTGAGTATCGAGTATGGCCAGGATCTCCCCCATAGACACCCCACTCTCCGTCCGAGACCCCAGTCTGTCCGGCCATCGACAGTGGGGTGATGAGCAAAGTTATGAAGAGGGCTGATTGCAGGGTTTTGGAGGTCGAGGCGTAATGCATGCGTCTATCGTTGGCGTGTGTGAGGAAGCGGTAACGTGGTCTACGTAGGGTCATGCCGCCAGATTTCGGATACAGAACTCTAAATCCTCAGCGAATGCGATGCGCAACGACAGAACCACATCGAAATCTTTGATCCGTAGAGGTCGAGTCGCGGCATGGGGTTTCGTGATGTCAACAACTCTCTTGTCATTATGGGCTCTAGGCCCTCGCCCCACCTTCGTAGAGGCATGGGAGGAGCCGGAGTTGCCGGACGATCTTGATGCGTGGCTTGCGGAGCGCGAGCATGCGGTGCCTAAGCTGAGGAAAGGAGCAGGCAAGGGCATCGTATGGGTCGATGCTGAGGCGAAGACCAGAACTGAGATCAGCTTGGTGTATCTGCACGGCTTCTCTGCTGACCGTAATGAAATGGAACCGGTTATATCTCAGCTTGGGACTGAGTTAGGTGCGAATGTTTATTTCACGCGTTTGTCAGGCCACGGTCGCGATGGGGATGCTATGGCCGAGGCTACGGTAGAGGATTGGCTGGTCGATGCTGCTGAGGCATTCGCTGTAGGTAGGCGAATCGGTAAAAATGTGGTGGTGATAGGAAGTAGTACTGGCGGAACGTTGGCGACTTGGGTCGCGACTAGGGCCGAGGTTGAAGATCACTTGGCTGCGATGATTTTGGTATCACCTAATTTTCATCCAAAAGACCGCAAATCTAGGATCTTCCTTCAACCGTGGGGCGAATCGATAGCTCGCCTTTTGGTCGGCAGTGAGCGTTGCTGGGAACCCATGAACGAGGAGCAGGCTCGCCACTGGACTTTTTGCTATCCCGTTGAAGCGATTATGCCAATGATGGCGTTGGTTGAACGTGTAAGGACGATGGACGTGTCATCCATCTCTGTCCCCACCCTTGTCATCTACTCGAAAGACGATGCGGTCGTTGACGCGCGGGAAACTGTGAGGCGGCTGTCTGTAATGACCGGAACGTATGTAAGCACGGCTGATGCGCCCGCTTCCACTGACCCAGAACGTCATGTGTTGGCTGGAGATATAGTTTCCCCGGCCTCGAACGATCAGGTTCGACACCTAATGGCAGATTTCCTTCGAGAGAAGGTCATAAAGGCTGAAAAAGACTCAGAAGGCTTAACGGATGAATGAGATTGAGCCGCTATTGCTAGATGGGACGTTTCCTGCTGGACCGGACCGTCTGTTCGGAAAGCTTGATGAGCTCGGGATAGAGTCGACGACGATTTCTCATCCTGAAGTCTTCACTGTTGATGAAGCCAGAAAGCATCGTGCCGGGCTTCCAGGAGCCTTCACGAAGAATCTTTTCGTAAGGGACAAAAAGGGTGTGATGTGGTTGATCGTGGCTATCGAGAGTCAAGTTGTAGATCTCCGAGCCGTTGCTCAGTCTCTGGGTCACAAGAGGTTTTCCTTCGGAAGTCCTCAGCGACTTATGCATTACTTAGGGGTGATACCTGGCTCAGTATCTCCCTTCGGGTTGCTTAATGACGGTGGTGGACGAGTGAGCTTAGCAATGGATGAGGGGCTTTGTGACTTTGATGTATGGAACTTCCATCCGCTAGTGAACTCGATGACCACGACCCTGAGGAAGGAAGACATGCTGCGATTCCTTGCGGCTATCGATCATGAGCCCAGCTGGGTGAACCTAGGCTCACTCAAAACCTAAGTGCCATTGGAGACAGTCGGTTGAACCAAGGCCGGGAGCGCTCAAGCTGGCCCGCGAGGCGAAAGAGCGTGTCTTCTCGTGCAAAGCGTCCGACGAAGTGAACTCCGATCGGAAGGTTATCGGTGTTCCAGTAGAGAGGAACGGACATGGCTGGATGACCAGTAATGTTGAAGACAGGCGTCCATGGGATGAAGTCCAGTGCAGATTTAGCAGCTTGATCGATTAGGCCAGCCGCCTTCATTAAGTGCCCTGAGCCAAACATCCCAAGCAGCTTAAGTTGAGCTTTTTCTGATGTGCTGGGCCCCACGGTTCCTATCGGCGGAGGGGGGAGAGAAACGGTCGGAGTCAGAATGACGTCGTAGCTTTCGAAGAAAACCCCAACGTCGCGAGCCATGACCTCCATCCGACGGAGCGCGGAAGCGTAGTCATGTGCTGACAGAACATCCGAGATGAGCCCGAGGGCCCATGTCGCGGGTTCCAGCTCTAGTCGACGTGGACGGCGACCCACCGCACGAGACGCTTCGTCTAGATCTGCTCCCAGCTCACCAGCGACTATGGTTAAGAAATCATGGGCAAACTGCTCACCGTCGATTGGAACGTGATCACTGACCACAGTGTGTCCGAGCGACTCTAGGAGTTGAGCAGCGTCCTCTACAGCGTCTATGCAGTCCTGATGAACGTCTACCGCTACGCTCGGGGTTGTTGTGTATGCGATACGTAGTGTTGGCGGCTCTAATCCAACTTCCTTTAGCCACGGACCGGATGGAGGGGGAATCTCGAAAGGGACGCCGGGGTCGGGCCCGTGAGTGGCGTCGAGCATTGCTGCGCTGTCACGCACGCTCCGAGTGATAACATGCTCTATGGACGCCCCTCTCCAGAACTGACCGCGATTTGGGCCCGTCGGAGTGCGGCCCCTACTCGGCTTTAGCCCGAATAGACCGCAACAAGACGCAGGTATTCTTATGGATCCGCCGCCGTCACCTCCGCCTGCCATCGGCACAATTCCAGCAGCTATCGCCGCACCTGCGCCACCACTTGAACCCCCGGAACTTCTCCCTATATCCCAAGGATTTAGTGTTGGACCCCAGAGTTCTGGTTCTGTGACCGGCTGCAGACCCCACTCCGGTGTGTTTGTTTTACCGAAAACCGTCACCCCGCTTCTTTTGACACGTCTCGCAAGCTCGGAGTCCCATTTCACTATGTGGTTATGCATGAACCGACTTCCTGCGGATGTGGGGTGTCCGGCATACATCGATGACAAGTCTTTCGCGAGGAAGGGGACCCCGTAAAAAGGGCCGTTGGCGGGTTTAGTAGCCACGCTCCGTGCATCTTCCTCCATGACGTGCACAACCGCGTTGATTTGGGGGTTTAAGGCCCCTAGGCGCTGCAAGGCCAGATCCAGGAGTTCGGTCGCGGTGACATCACCACGACGAACTGCGGCCGCCAGCTCGAGGGCATCGTATGAGATGTATTCCTTCTGAGTCATGCCCACGAGGATTACCCCATCATTAGGGTTTGCGATCGATTATTATGGGCCAAAAAGGTTATGGTGTGTATAGTTGTTGTCAGGGATCAGTGTGTTAGCATCGTGAATTGATATAAAGTTTCCTATGGTAGATATATCGGCTAGCCAAGAGTCATTTTTACAGACCGAAGTGGGTACCTTGGAGCGCGTTCTGCTTAGGCATGCCAGAGATGCGTTTGGATCCAGTGAACTAGTCAAAGCTCAGTGGAAGGGGCTCAACTATCTGAGCGAACCAAGATTTGATGAGGCTTGCCGGGAGTATGATCAGTTTGCAGAACTGCTTGAACGACTGGGGGTGTCTATTGAGTGGATGACGGGGGGTGATTTGGGACTGGACTCCATTTATGTCCGAGATGCGTCGATCATATCGGACCGGGGTGTTATCCTGTGTGCGATGGGTAAGGGCACTCGGTCTCTCGAGCCCTATGCTCAGGGCCGTGTCTTTGAGAGACTCGGAGTCCCGGTGTATGGACAGATCGAACGAGCGGGGACCATCGAGGGTGGTGACGTGGCCTGGCTGGATCATCGGACTCTTGCAGTGGGTAGAGGTTATCGAACTAACGAGAGTGGGATAGGTCAGCTGAGGCAATTGCTTCCAGATGTAGATATTCTGAGCGCCTCGCTGCCCCATTTCCGTGGCCCCGATGATGTTCTCCACCTGATGTCGATGCTGTCACCACTCGATGATGACTTGCTGCTCGTTTATTCTCCCCTGATGCCTGTTCCTTTTCGTTCTCTGTTGCTTGAGCGCGGATTCTCTTTAATAGAGGTGCCAGAAGAGGAGTTCGACTCGCAGGGGTGCAACGTTCTTACCATTGCTCCTCGGCTGGCTGTTGCATGCGAAGGAAATCCGGAAACACGTAGGCGCATGGAAGCAGAGGGGGTCGAGGTTCATACCTACGTTGGACACGAGATCAGCGTTAAGGGTTGCGGTGGTCCTACCTGCCTGACCCGTCCCTTAAAACGCTCCTAATCTGCAAGACGAGTGTTTACTGGTCGGGCTCCCTATAGTTAACGCCGAGCGCGTCGAAGCGGTCCAGGTGCCACTCGATGCGTTTTAGGAAACTCGTGAAGTCCTTAGCCTCAGCCGGTGACCATACGACTTCAGCTAGAGCCAACATGCGGGGAAGTAGCATGTACTCAACGTGTTCACCGGTCTTCATATACTCCGTCCACACATTCGCCTGCGCACCGATGATTCTATTCTTGTCGCGTTCGCGGAGTTGAGACGGTACTGGCTCGTATGAGTAGACTGTGTCCAATGGAAGAAAACCACCGATAGCGAAGGGTTCGTTTTCTTGATCCGCGGACTGGTAGTAGTCCAAGTATAAATGGCTGTATGGGGTCATCACTACGTCGTGCCCGCGGCGAGAGGCTTCAATGCCACCAATGGTTCCGCGCCACGACATTACAGTTGCGTTCGGAGGTAGCCCTCCTTCTATGATTTCGTCCCAACCGATCAATCTTTTCCCGTGTTCGTTCAAGAATTTGTCAATCCGTCTAATGAAGTAGCCCTGAACCTGTTCCACGTCGTTGAATCCCTCTCTCACCATAAGGTCTTGGACATACTCGCTTTCTTCCCATCGGGCTTTTGGTGCTTCGTCCCCACCGATGTGGATATAGTCACCCGGAAAAAGCTCGATTACCTCCAGTAGTACATTTTCGAGGAACTCGAATGTCTCTTCATATGGGCAGTAAATGTCCTCGAAAATACCCCACGTCATAGCGACCTCAAACGGACCTTCCGTACAGCCAAGCTTGGGGTATGCCGCTAGGGCAGCTGTGGCGTGTCCGGGCATCTCAATTTCCGGAATAATCATGATGTTTCGCGCGTGGGCGTACGCTACGATCTCCCGGATTTCCTCTTTAGTGTAGAAGCCACCATATCGAACTCCGTCACCCTGGAACTCGTCCAATCCGTGTCCCATATGCGTCTGTTCACGGAACGCTGCAACCTCAGTCAGCTTCGGGTACTGGTCGATTTCGATACGCCAACCTTGGTCTTCTGTGAGGTGCCAGTGGAAGCGGTTGATCTTGTACAGGGCTAAAAGGTCGATGTAGTGCTTGATGAACTCTGGGGGGAAGAAGTGTCTGGCAACGTCTAGGTGCACACCGCGATATGTAAAGCGTGGGGCATCGTCGATCTCAAGCACTGGCAGGCCAAACGAAGAAACATCTGCAGTGGTGACTGCATCCGGTGGCATGAGTTGGCTTAGTGTCTGGAGACCGTAAAAGAGGCCAGCGTGATCAGAGGCGTTGAGAGTAATTCCCTCGGTAGTCACGCTCAGTCTATAGCTTTCAGCAGCGCCCTGGCCGTCGATGCCGACTTTAATTGCGCTGTCACTGTCTCTCGATTCCGAGAGCGCCAGTGCTCCACTCTTACGGTAGGGTGCTGCCCAGATATCAAAGACTTCCTGCGTTTTGGGGTCGTTTGGATCTGTAAGGTAGACACCAGCATCTGAATTGAGGTCTAAGGAACCGATCCCCATGATGACACTGCGAGGCATAGGTACGATCGAGTGGTCCTCTGGTATATCACAACCGCATAGGCTGGCTACTAGTCCCATTAGTATCACTCGATGTGACCTTTCTAGGGAATCCTTTGTCATCGGATTGGCCTAGTTAGAACTCGAGTCTGTGTGAACTGGCGGTGGCCCTCTTTCGACTTGTGAAATCCGAAACCGCTTTCTCTGGCGCCGACCCATGGTGTCCCAGGTACTCCACCTGGAGAGCGATTCACTCCGATCATACCAGCGGTTAAGCGTCGTGCAACCGATTCTGTCCGGTCTTCATCTCCACCGAACACGACAGCGCCGAGACCGAAACGCGTGTTGTTCGCTCTAGCGACGGCTTCGTCTACTGAGGCGACACGCGTGACGCATGCTACGGGACCGAATGTCTCTACGGTACCGATCTCCATCTGCTCTGTTACTCCGGTAATTACTGCAGGCGTCACGAAGTTTTTGTGGGTTCCATCTCCTCCCGTTAGAACGGTTGCTCCGGCCATTACCGCGTCATCTATTTGGGTCAGCACGTGTTCACGCTGCTGAGCGTTGACCATGGGGCCGATATCCGATCCCTCGAGTCCGTCGCCTACCTTTAGCGCAGAAGCAAGCTGAGTGAGTGCTGATTCGAATTCGTCTGCTATCGAGTCCATTACAAAGATGCGCTCGGTGGAAATGCATACTTGCCCACAGTTTCGGAATGAGTTGAGGGCAGCGAACTTTGCGGCACTTTCGACGTCCGCGTCCTCTAGAACTATCATCGGATCCTTCCCGCCTAGTTCTAGCACGACCCTTTTTAGGGTGCCGCTCGCCTCTCTCATTATATGCTTACCTACCTCACGTGAGCCGGTGAAGGCAATCATGTCCACGTCTGAGTGCACTAGCGCTTTGCCTTGGTCGTCGGCACCATGCACTACGATGAGGACGTCTTTGGGGAGCACCTCGTTTAAGACGTCAGCATAAGCTTGACCACAAAGGGGAGTTTCTTCTGACGGTTTAAGTACGACCGTGTTACCAGCCATTAAGGAAGGGAGCACCATCCAGTTCGGCATGGACATGGGAAAGTTCCACGGTGTGATTGCTCCTACTACTCCTAGGGGGTCGTGGTAAATCGTCGAGCGGTTCCCGCCGTGTTCTAAGATGTCAGGCTGGAGTGCATCGACTATTTCTGTGATCTCTTCTTCTAATCGTGCCCCGAGGCCGTGCGCCTCCGCTCTTGACTCTTTAAGAGGCTTTCCCTGTTCTTGAGTCATGAGTCTGGCATGTGTTTGCTCTCGCTCGGAGAAGATGGCTGCTACTTGTCCGAGGAGGTCTGCTCGCCCCCGAAGACCTAGTGCGCTCCAGCCTAGTTGTGCGTCACGAGCTCGGTCGACCGAGTCTTGGATCTTATCGGTGTGAGTGACTACAACTTCGCCCAGGACGTCTCCTGTAGCGGGATTTAGAGAGGAAAGGACGTTCATGGCCGAGAAAGCCTCATGCAGAGGGGGTTGGGAGTTCACTATTGCCCGGAAGATGACCGACGGTCGAACATGAGGGCAAGTTTAGCCTGGACGGTTGACCGATATGGATGCATCGTGACGGCCAATGATTCTTTGGAGGGTCTCTCTATGCGCTTCGGCTTAACACGCGCCTGCGCCTGCATGGCAATGGCAGGATTTTTCGGTGTATCGCAACTCGCGGCTCAGTCCTACGATCTGCTGATCCGGGGAGGCAGGGTTCTCGATGGCACAGGAAACCCCGAGGTCGTAGCTGACATCGCCATTCGAGATGGTGTGATTGTTGCGGTGGGGAACCTTGAAAGTGCGAGTGCCGGACGCACTATCGATGCGAACGGGATGCATGTCACGCCGGGCTTTATAGACATGCACTCGCATGCCGACCGAACACTTTATTCGGGAGATGCGAAAGATCGGGCTGCAGCGAATCTCGTCGCGCAAGGGATCACAACGATTGTAGTGGGTCCGGATGGTCGTAACCCCGTGTGGCCGATCTCGGCCGAGATCGCCGGATACGAGAGTCTCGGTGTGGGACTGAACATTGTGCCCATGGTTGGTCATGGATCGGTTCGAGGGGAGGTTATGGGAGATGACTACGAGCGGCATGCGACGCATGAAGAGATAGAATTGATGAAAGCTCTAGTCCGCACGGGTATGGAAGAGGGAGCCTGGGGACTTGGGGCTGGTCCGGAATATCGTCCGGGACGGTTTTCGACCACGGAGGAGATCATTGCGCTCGCGAGGGTTGTCTCCGATTACGATGGCTTCTACTACGCACACCAGCGAAGTCAGTCACCCCTTCCTCTATGGCTTACTCCGAGCATTGTCGACGAGTACACCCCGCCACCAACATGGCCTGAGGGGTGGAGACTGACAGCTACGGATGGGATGCATGAGACGATTCGGATAGGGCGGGAGGCTGGGATTCGGGTCGTGGGAACTCACATCAAGGCAAAAGGCCCTAGGACATGGGGCCAATCTGCTATTGATGTCATGGCCATTGATCGAGCAAGGGCCGAGGGTGTTCAAGTCTACCTGGATCAGTATCCCTACGAGACCTTCGGAGGTGGATCAGTTGAAGTGATTCCGCGTTGGTACTATGCGCCCATCGGGACTGATCGTAGCGGAGGACTCGATGCGCCTGACTGGGGCAGAGAAGGGCTCCTGGTTAACTGGAATGAGAATCTTAGGGGCCACCTAAAGGACCCGGTTCTTAGCATTGAGCTTGTTACAGATGTCGAGTACATCCTCGATCTGCAGGGAGGGGCGGATCGACACATCATCGTCATCTCTCCTCGTGACGAGTCGTTGGTCGGAAGGACGCTCGGAGATCTTGCTCGAGAAAATGGATTGAGCGCGGTGGAGCAGGTCATCCAACTAGCGCTTGATCTGGGGACGGCCACGCTTCGTTCGGGAGTCCGTTTCCGGGGCTTGGCTGGCTCCGCTGAGGATGTCGAGCGCTATATGAGGCAGGATTACACGGCAACGTCGACTGACGGAGGGGTCGTGGCGCATGCTCGCCCTGGACAGCATCCGCGTTACTATGGCACGTATCCTCATAAGATTGCTACCTATGTGCGTGATAAGGGCACCATCACACTCCCCTTCTTTGTTCGCTCCTCAACGGGTCTGCCAGCTCAGATCGTGGGACTTAGGGACCGTGGCTATGTCCGGGAGGGCCAATTGGCCGACCTAGTTATCTTTGACTACGAGGAGGTCCAAGATCATGCTACAATCACCAACCCAGGAGGCGGAAACGACGGGATCGAATACGTCTTCGTGAATGGGGAAGCCGTGGTGGACCGCGGTTTGGTTACAGGAGCGCTACCCGGGATGGTGCTGCGAAGAGGTGGCGTTGAGGAATGAGTGATTGACGGGGCTGACGAGGCTATTGCGGTGACTTCAAAGCTCGAGCGTGCCATCGGATCTAGAACCCTGTCCCAGTGCCGAGGTAGCGGACGATAGCTACATAGAGTCCCCCTGCGATCGCAGCTATCGCTGCGATCTTGATCAACTTCTTGAGGATGCCATAGATCATCATGGCCGCAACGATCAGGATCGGTACTAGATAGATCGGGTTGGCTACGAGGAACTGCATCACATTCTGCATTTAGCTCTTTGTCACTCTCTCAAGGGATTTCTATCCGGACATCTCCAGATCTTCCTTGAATGAAGCGCCGCTACGGCGTGGTGTCCACGGTCTCGAGGAGGTATTTCGTTCGGCACTGCAAGGCCAACGAGCGTGTCAGGGTCGTGCTAATTTGAGTGGTCGCCATGCAACCTTAGGGAACCGATTGACTTGCGCCTAGGCGCATGAAGCCCGATTTCGAGTGGCTGTAGCACAGTTTAGCAAATGTATTGGTCACAAATAACGGGAGTTCGTAACCGATCGTGAGCACCGTAAACACCACTACGCCCTCGGGCCGAACCTTTTTCGGACACCCCAGGGGGCTGTCGACGCTCTTCTTCACGGAGATGTGGGAGCGTTTCTCGTACTACGGGATGCGCGCTCTGCTCACACTCTTCATGACGACTGCTACTATTGAGTCGAACCCGGGCATGGGCTTCGACGTCGCGACGGCCGGAGCGATATACGGGATGTATACCGCACTGGTATACATTACCGCTCTGCCTGGTGGCTGGATCGCTGACAACCTTTGGGGCCAGCGCAAAGCCATATGGGTCGGTGGATGGATCATCGCCATAGGACATTTCACGATGGCCATCCCGACTGACTTCAGCTTCTTCTTGGGCTTGGTCTTTGTTATTTGCGGCACTGGCCTGTTAAAGCCGAATGTTTCAACCATCGTCGGTGACTTGTATCCAGACGGTGGGGCCCGGCGTGACGCGGGCTTTTCAGTGTTCTATATGGGAATCAATCTCGGCGCATTTTTTGGCCCCCTGATCACCGGCTGGCTCGGTGAAGGGTATCATTGGCACTGGGGTTTTGGGGCCGCTGGCGTTGGCATGGTCTTAGGACTGATCCAATTCCGTCTAGGCCAGAGACACCTAGGTGATGCTGGACATCTGCGCACCGAAAAGTCACCAGATGAAATTGCGGCTCTTTCGAAAAAGTTTTTTGGTGCTTTTTCTGTTTCGGTAGCTACCGTTGCGGTCTTTGCTTTTCTTGTGTCCAGCGGAGCGATTCCGCTCACAGTCACGCAGATCGCATCCGGGCTCGGGTACGCGGTACTGCTTCTCGTCGCTCTATATTTTATCTATCTGTGGACAGCCGGAGGACATACCGCCGAAGAGAACAAGCGGATGGCAGTCATCTTATGGCTGTTCCTTATGATTGCGGTGTTCTGGTCAGGCTTCGAACAAGCCGGAACCTCTTTGAACCTTTTTGCTCGAGATCTGACGGATCGGACGGTCTTCGGCATTGAAATCCCAGCGTCGACCCTACAGTCGGTCAATGCGGGATTCATAATTCTATTGGCGCCACTTTTTGGGGTCCTCTGGGTCTGGCTGGACTCCCGGCAGGTGAATCCGTCGATTCCGGTTAAGGCCGGGCTCGGCTTATTTGGTTTGGCTGCGGGCTTCTTTGTACTGGCTTGGGGAGCGGCAAATGCGACGCCAGACAATCCTGTGTCGCCGTCTTGGCTGGTTGTGACCTACTTCCTGCATACAGTAGGTGAACTGTGCATATCCCCGATCGGTCTCTCTGCGATCACAAAGCTTTCGCCGGCACGTCGTGTTGGGCAGATGATGGGGATCTGGTTTGTGGGTGCAGCACTCGGAAACCTTTTCGCAGGACTGGTCGCAGGCCAGCTCGAAAACATGCCACCGGCGGATCTGTTCCAGACGGTTGCAATGATCATTGGGGGTGTGGGAATCGTTGGAATGCTTGCAAGTCAGCGGGTCAAAAAAATGATGGGATCGTGCGACTAAAGAGCCGCTTCAGAGTGAGAGACGGATCGTTGATGCCTGACTGGATTGGGTGCCTGTGTGGCGAGACGTTGGGATTCATGAGTCTGGTTTTGACTTATGAAGCCCGGGCGTTGACGCTTGGCCCACGGCAGTTTGCGAAGGCAGTTAAGCAGGGGTCGGTCCTATGACAGTTGCGTTTGTAATTGGCGGCACACTGTTCGGGTCTGCCCTTCTGTGGGTCTCCTGCGGAAGGCTGGAAGAAGCCACTGATAGGCTTGCCCGGTACCACGGTATCCCTGATGCGGTGAAGGGATCGGTTTTGCTTGCTGTTGCGTCTAGTATGCCAGAACTAGTGACAGCGCTTTTGGCATCTTCGGTTCATCAGGATTTCGAGCTTGGCCTCGCCGCCATCATTGGTTCGGCGATCTTTAACATCCTCGTGATCCCAGCTTGTGCAGTGTACGCCAGAGGTGGGCCACTAGGGGCGAATAGGGCTCTGGTTTACCGAGAGGCACAGTTCTATCTCATTTCGGTTTTTGTACTCATGGTCACTCTGAGCCTGTCGGTAATTTACGGTGGGCTGGGGACGCAGGAGTTGTCAGGTGGAAGTGAGATCTACTCAGGAGAGTTCTCAAGGTCCCTGGCTGTATTTCCACTGCTTCTTTATGGGCTTTACCTCTATATCCAACTTCAAGAGGTAAGGCGAACCCCTGACGAAAATCGTCTCCGTGATGGGATCAATGCGACCAAAGAAGGGGGCATCCTTCTTGTTTGTATCGGTCTTATACTGGTGGGTGTTGAAGTCTTGCTGCGCGTGGCGATCACCCTCGGTGAAATGCTGGAGACTCCTACCTTCCTCTGGGGCATGACCATAGTAGCTGCTGCTACCTCAGTGCCGGATACCTTTGTCAGTGTCCGTGCTTCTGTTCTAGGTCGTGACGAATCAAGCCTGTCTAACGTTTTTGGAAGCAACGTCTTCGACCTGCTGGTGGCGGTTCCGCTCGGAGTAATAGTGGCGGGGTCCATTGTCGTGAACTTCACTCAGATCGTTCCGATGATGATGTTCCTTATTCTGGCGACCGTCGTGATGCTTGTTTTCATGCTGAGAAACATGGAGATCACCATTAGAGAATCTCACATCATGATACTTCTCTATGTGGCTTTTGGGGTCTGGATGACACTGGAGGCTTTTGGCTTCACCAGAGTGCTTGGGGTTCGCTAGCTCTAACGAGTCTCAGCCCGGCCATCAGTGTTTCTTTCACGGGGGATTGTGGTGCGGCAGAAAGTCTTGCAAAACCCAGTCTTCTAGCTCAGGGGAAGCGACTTGGGACCTTGATTTCTA
>DEAT01000004.1 GCA_002348265.1 Gemmatimonadales bacterium UBA2975
TAGCCTGTAGCCATCGCCTCGCCCAGTGAAACCCTCTCGTACGTCATGTCTATTCCTGGAGGACGAATCCCAGCGCGACCAATCATCCGGGTCCGACCATCAAGAGCGGTTTCCTCGACCGCATCGAGCGTTAGCGACTGAACTAAGGTGCTTCCACCCCGATCAATAGACAGTTCGACCGGTTCTCCTGGGCGCGCCTGTATCTGATCTACGAAATCGTACCAACCAGCGGTTGGTGTTCCGTTCACGGCCAGCACCCGATCACCCATCTCGAGGCCGGCTTTCCCCGCAGGTGTCCCTGGTTCCGTTATCCCTACTCCCGACTCCAACCATACAAACAAAGACTCATAAAGGGAGCGCCTCTCTGCTTCAGTGGCCGGAATGCGGATTTCAATGCTACGGGCTGGCTCTTCGAGATCGACTCGCACAGGCCCTGCATCACCTTCTAGAAAAGCCCGGCGGATGTCTCCCCAATGCTCGACCGGCTCGGCACCAATCCGAACAAACCGACTCGCACGATCGACTGTGGCCAATTCCTCAGTACCCACGGGTAATGTACTCTCCACGACCTGACCGATGCGCGTACTGTCATAGTGACGTTCGCCATACGTAGCGGCTAAGAACGTGTACACACCTAGGGCAAATAGCATGTTCATCATGACCCCGGCGGAAAGTACTAAGGCCCGGGCCCAGATTGGCTTTGAGTCGAAATGTCGATCTGTGCTCTGCACGAGCGCCTCGACGCTATCCACTCGAAGCTCACCACCTTCGATCTTATCCATGACCTCATCATCCATGCCGCCCATCTTCACGTACCCACCGAGTGGAATAGCACAGATGACCCACTCGGTCTCACCGCGAGTAAATCCAAATAACTTAGGACCCAGCCCTATCGAAAATCTCTCGACCTCTATGTCAACCGCCCTGGCAGCCCAGAAGTGTCCGAGCTCATGTACGAATATGAGTACGCCAAGTACGACGGCGGTCGCGAGTATGGTCATGACTTCTTTCCTATAGACTGCGCGCAGCGCGCGACTTCTTCTGCTGTCACCTTTCGAGCTTCCTGATCTACAGAAATCACATCCATGAGATCTCTGGGCGCCCCGATTCCAATTCTGTCCATCGTTCTTTCAACCACTTCCGGCACCTCAGGGAAACGAATTCGTTCTTCCAAGAATGCCTCAACGGCAATTTCGTTCCCGGCGTTGTACACCGCTGGCACGTAACCGCTCCTCCGACCCGCCTCTACCCCAAGGGCATACATCGGGAATGACTCATGATCTATGTCTTCGAAGGTGAGTGGAGATAACCTCACCGGATCGTAGGTACGGAGCAAAGCATCATCTAACCGGTTCGGATAGCTCAGGGCATATAGGATCGGTAATTCCATGTTAGGGAAGCCGAGTTGTGCCAATACTGAACCATCAACGAACTCCACAAAGGAATGAATTACTGACTGGGGGTGGACCACTGCTTCAATCCTGTCGTAGTCTAGCCCATACAAAAAGTGGGCTTCTATGACCTCAAGTGCTTTGTTAGCTAAAGTCGCTGAATCGATAGTGATCTTCGCACCCATGTTCCACGTAGGATGCTGCAGGGCCTCAGTAGCCTTAACCTTGTTGAGATCTGCTTTCGAGAACCCTCGAAAAGGGCCTCCCGATGCCGTCAACGTGATCCTCTGTAGATCGTTATCATCGGAACCCTGCAGGCATTGAAGGATCGCAGAATGTTCGGAGTCGATTGGAATCACTTCACCCTCACCGCTCTCGACAGCAGCTACAACCAAGGCACCTCCTGCTACGAGCGATTCCTTATTAGCTAGCGCTACTCGATGACCCGCCTCAAGCGCTGTCAGGGTTGGCCTCAGTCCTACAGCACCAACAAGCGCATTCAGAACTATATCGATATCCGGATCTGCCGTAGCTTCCACAACAGACTCTATTCCACGCTCCCACCTCGTCCCTTGATTAGCGGTCGGGAGTTCGGGAAACGAATCGCAGATTACCGCCTTCTTAGGCCGAAACTCGCTGACCTGTGCTGCTAGAGCATCAACATTCTTGTTGGCCGCAAGCATCGTGACGTCGTACTGCTCGGGATGTCTCCTTATGACTTCAAGTGCGCTGCATCCAATCGATCCGGTAGACCCGAGTACCGCGACCCGAATCACAAAAGCTCCCCCAATAGGACCAAGAGGACATAGGATGACGGAATCGTGAAAACTAGGGAGTCAATCCGGTCCAAGGCTCCACCGTGACCCGGAAACATTACTCCCGAATCCTTGACCCCCGCCTCGCGCTTGAAGACTGACTCAAGTAGATCACCAAGCACAGCTGCGAAGCCTAGTAATCCTCCAATAAAAGCAAAAAGTACAAAACCTGCATCAGCAAGCCCCGGCAAGCGCTCCGAGGTTACGAAAAACCACACTACACCTGCTGCAGAACCACCAGCGAGATTAGCCCAAAAGCCCACCCATGACTTGTTCGGAGAAATCTCCGGAGCCAAGCGAGAACGGCACCGCCCCCACTCTGTCCCAACGAAGTAGGCTGACGCATCGCCCAGCCAAGTAGCCACAAGTGGGAGCGCCACAACATATAATGACGCAAGTGAATCGACCGTGTCCAACGTCCAACCGTACTCGATAGGTAGTTGTAAAAGCAGAGGGGCGAATGAAAGTGCCAGTCCCGTATAGATCGCACCAAAAACAGTTATCGCTGCAGTAGCAAGTGGTTTACCGCTAGGGCCTCGTTTCCTCATCACCTCTAACGCTGCCAAGATCGAGGTAAGTCCAATCACTGCGAGAGCAAATGGTGCGAAGCCCTGGAAAGTAGGGCGCCAAGCGGCAAACAAAACAAACAGCACGGATGCGATCATCCCCACCCATTCTATAGGGGTCACACCCTTCTGTTGGGCAAGACGATACAACTCATGCGCCGCCCACCCAGCGAAAGTAGCTAGGGGCACCGCGAGGTACCAGCCACCGAGATACATCAACCCAAGGACTAAAGGGATCGCCGCCGTCGCCACCACTATACGTTTGGAGATCTCTTTCACCTTAGCCTCATTGTGGTTCGTTGACTTCAACGCCTACGCACCCAAAACGGCGCTCTCTTCGCTGAAAATCTAGGATAGCTTCGAACAGAGCTTCCCGGTCAAAGTCAGGCCAGTAGACTGGTGAAATATGTAGCTCAGTGTATGCCAGCTGCCAGAGCATGAAATTGCTTATGCGATGCTCTCCCGAGGTACGAATCAATAGGTCCGGATCCGACATTCCCCTCGTAAACAAAGCGGCTTCGAGTTCCTCAGCGTCTATCTGTTCCGGGAGAAGCTCACCGGCCCGGACCCGGCCTGCTAGAGCCTGAGCTGCCTTGAGCAATTCCTCTCGCCCGCCATAAGAAATCATCACATTCAATCGCAACACATCGCCGCCTTTCGTGCGATCAACCATCTCTTTGACTGCGCTTAAAGTTTGTTCGTCCAAGCGGTCAAGGTCTCCAAGAGCGTGCACTTCGACACCGCGACTCCTCAACTCGGCACATTCTCTTTTTACATAGAGCCTTAGAAGCCCCATCAGGGCACCGACCTCCTGAGCAGGACGCTTCCAGTTGTCGGTGGAGAACGCAAAAAGCGTGAGGGTGTCGATACCAGCTTCGACCGCGCCTTCAATCACCTCGCGGACGGACTTCATACCCTCTTTGTGACCAAGATGGCGGGGAAACCCACGCTCACGCGCCCAGCGTCCGTTGCCATCCATAATTACGGCAACGTGCGATGGGACAACAGTGCCCGCGCGCACTCGATTCAGGCGATCAGAGTCGGCCATGTCAGATGGCCATGACCTCTTCTTCTTTCGCCTTAAGCAGAGCCTCGATCTTGTTCGAGTAGTCGTTGGTCAGCTTCTCTAACTGATCCTCACGACGGCGCCCCTCATCTTCTCCAATCTCATGGTTCTTTATCAGATCATGGATCTGATCTCGGACAGTTCTCCTAGCGTGCCGAAGGGAGATTCGACCCTCTTCGGCCATCTTATGGAGAATCTTTACGAACTCCCTTCTGCGCTCTTCGTTCAGAGGTGGGATTGGTACACGGATCACGTTTCCGTCATTCATCGGGTTCAACCCCAAATCTGACATCATTATGCCCTTTTCGATATCGTCCAGCAGCGATTTATCAAACGGCTGCACTACGATCATACTCGAATCGGGGGTGTTCAAAGTAGCCACTTGATTCAATGCCATCTTAGATCCGTACGCCTCGACCTTTACTGAATCGAGAAGCGCGGGGGTGGCCTTTCCGGTTCGGACAGTAGCAAACTCGCGACGAATAGCCTCGAGCGCGTCCTCCATGCGGGTTTTTCCCTCTTCTACGGTCGCCATCTTCATCTCCGGAGCACGTAAAACACTTGGCGGATTAGCCTTGATCTATCCTGAAATGTGTTACGAAACTAGTGTGCCGACCTTTTCCCCACGAATCGCACCTGCGACAGCACCGCGGTCACTGAGATTAAGTACGATGATCGGCAGATCATTTTCTTTGCAAAGAGCAACCGCTGCGGCATCCATAACACCAAGTTCTCGCTGCACGACCTCCTGAAACGAAATCTCTGCTATGAATTCAGCCGATGGATCTTTAACTGGGTCAGCAGTATACACACCCTGCACCTTTGTTGCCTTAATTACGACGTCGGAATCCATCTCGATTGCTCGAAGAACAGCCGCCGTGTCCGTAGAGAAATATGGGTTACCGGTCCCCGCAGCAAACAGAACCACTCGACCCTTTTCTATATGTCGCATCGCACGACGTCGAATGTAGGGTTCGGCTATCTCCTCCATGCGAATCGCCGTCATAACGCGCGTTTCGACACTCTTGGTCTCTAGGAGATCCTGCACCGCCAGAGCGTTTATGACAGTTCCAAGCATACCCATATAATCTGCTTGAACACGATCCATACGCCCTCCTTCCGATGCGATCGCACCTCGGACGATATTGCCACCCCCGATCACAATACCGAGGGATACCCCCATTTCGACCAGAGATCGAATTTCATCGGTCAGTTGATCTACGACTTCAGGCTCAATGCCTAAGCCTCGTTCTCCGGCTAGCGCCTCTCCGGAAAGCTTTAGGAGTACCCTCCTGTAACGCAGCTCTGACCCGTCAGACAAGGTTCGCCCTACTCACCGATTTTCATTCTAGCGAACCGCGCCACCTCAATCTTTTCACCGACGGTGCCAGACATCTCAGTTATGAGCTGCCCTATCGTCACGTCCGGATCCTTCACGAACTGTTGGGCCAAGAGAGTGCTCTCCTTATAGAATTTCTGGAGACGCCCTTCAACAATTCTTACAGCGATATCCTCCGGTTTCCCTTCTTCTCTGGCCTGCTCCATGTAAACGGCACGCTCACGCTCAATCACGTCCTCGGAAATCTCATCCTGCGATATCGAAATGGGGTTCGTTGATGCAATATGCATAGCGATGTCTTTGGCGAGCGCCTTGAAGTCGTCCGTGTTCGCAACAAAGTCCGTTTCGCAGTTTACTTCGACGATAACCGCCGTCTTATTATCGAAATGAATGTAGCTACCGATCGTCCCTTCGTTAGCGGATTTCTCAGAACGCTTAGCCGCCTTTGCAGCACCCTTGGCTCGCAGAAGGTCAATAGCCTTTTCCGTGTCTCCTCCGGTCTCCTCAAGTGCCTTCTTGCAGTCCATCATCCCCGCTCCAGTCATTTCGCGGAGTTTCTTTACGTCTGCTGCGGTGATCATCGTTTCTTCACTCGCTTTGATCGTTCGTTCAAGTTGTTCCCTCAATTCCCAACCTATGCCCGTGAGTGGAAGAGGCGGCGGAACCTTTCCTCGGTCTCGCCGCCTTCACTTGTCCTTCCGAGAATCCTCTCCACTCGCTATTGGGCAGTTCTTAACGGATTTTTGATCAAGGGGGAAAACCTATTCCTAATCCTTGCCACCCGTTAGCTCATCCTCCGCAGTTTCCTCTACAACCTCAGGAGTTTCCACGTCGGATACTTCCGAAGCCTGAACTGCACTCTCACCTTCGGTAATCCCCTCACCTTCATCTTTTCGATGAGCCGCGATGACCTCTGGTCGAGGCCGACGCTTCCTTCGGGGGCGACGCCGCTTTGGCGCTTGCTTTTCCGTCGTCTCACCCGTCTCGGTGGAGTAGGTCGTAGCTTCCATTTCGTCAATCCGACGCCGCTCTTCATCCGGAACCTCTCGCCTAGCAACCCCTATCGACTCAGCCATTGCCTTCGCGATCAGCGTGACCGAG
Organism: Gemmatimonadales bacterium UBA2975; assembly: GCA_002348265.1. GTDB lineage: Bacteria > Gemmatimonadota > Gemmatimonadetes > Longimicrobiales > Gaopeijiaceae > UBA2589. The sequence goes on from DEAT01000004.1 coordinate 6,279, forward strand.
CGGATAGCGTCGTCATTACCAGGTATTGGAAAGTCAACCGCATTGGGATCCGCGTTCGTATCCGTTATAGCAATGATCGGGATGCCCAGTTTCTTGGCTTCTTTGACCGCGATCCCTTCCCGACGGGCATCCACTACAAAAATGGCTCCCGGAAGGCGCGACATATCCTTAACACCCGCCAGATATTTGTCGAGCTTGATCCGCTCACGCTCAAGCATGAGTCTTTCTTTCTTGGTGTAGAACTCGTATGCGTTTTCCTCGACACCTCGTTCCAGCTCTTTAAGCCGACGAATCTGCTGACGGATAGTCTGAAAGTTGGTCAGCATTCCACCCAACCAGCGTTCCGTAACCCAATACGACCCGCTGCTCTTTGCTTCCTCCTCAACCACGCCGCGCAGCTGTTTCTTCGTACATACAAAGAGAATCCGCTCTCCCCGAAGAACCACCTCTCGGACCGCCTGCTGGGCCGCCTTGAGACGATCAAGCGTCTTCCGGAGGTCTATGATGTGTATCCCATTCCGTTCGGCGAAGATGAAGCGTTTCATCTTCGGATTCCAACGGCGGGTCTGATGGCCGAAGTGGACTCCGGCCTCAAGAAGCTGTTCGAGACTTACTTCAGACATTTTAGTCGTGTCCATGGGGCCGATTTACGCCCCGGTCAAGATGCAGAGTCGGCTCAACCGACCCCGTAGAGTGAGCTTATCAACGCTTAGAAAATTGGAAGCGCTTGCGAGCCTTCGGGCGACCAGGCTTCTTACGCTCTACCTGACGAGAATCTCTGGTCAGCATGCCTTTCTCACGCATCGCGGAACGGAGTTCTTCATCGTGTGCGACGAGTGCACGAGCTAGGCCCATGCGCACCGCGTCAGACTGTCCAGTGAGCCCACCGCCATTCACCCTCACAACTACATCAAACACCCCTTCGAGCTCAGCCACCTTAAACGGCTCCTCTACCCGGATCTGATGGGTCGGGCGCGGGAAATAGTCTTGCATGCTGCGACCGTTCACACTCCAATCACCTTTACCTGGACGAAGCAGAACGCGAGCTACCGAACGCTTCCGCCGTCCTACCGTCTGGATCTGATTTTCACCGGCCATTGTTTCGTCAAATTCCTGAGTCAGAGTTCCAGGGGCTCGGGTTTCTGGCCCTGATGGGGATGTTCGGTACCCGCATAAACCTTCAACTTCGAACGGAGTACTCGACCAAGCGCGTTCTTCGGCAACATCCCCTTCACTGCCAGCTCAATCACTCGCTCAGGATGAGTCTCAATCATGCGCCTGAATGGAATGAAGCGCTCACCGCCCATGTATCCGGAGTGACGGAAATATTGCTTTTGGTCGGCCTTATTGCCTGTCAGGCGGACCTTTTCCGCATTGATTACGACGACATTGTCACCAGTATCAAGATGTGGTGTATACATCGGCTTGTGCTTGCCACGGATAACCTTGGCAATCTCTACCGCGAGGCGACCCAGCGGTTTGTCAGTGGCATCGACGAGCCACCAGTCATGCTGGATCTCGTCAGCCTTAGGGGTATACGTTCTCATGCCCGTGATTAACAGAAACGGCGCTACGTGAAGAAAGCTGTGAAAGCTAGAATAGGCTCGTAGCAGCGTCAACGACCTGCCAGCCCTGTTCGACGAGAGTTTTCGACTATCCCGTATGTAACATTCGGACAATCTGTGCTCGCAAAGATGGGCTGTCCGACTTGGCAAAAATGAAAGTAAAGTAAATAGAAAGAAACCGTAGTCTTTCCTATCTAGCGGTATGTCTCCAAGAAACGCGCCCGCGACGCATGGCGGAGCCGCCCAAGCGCCTTCTCTTTAATCTGCCTGACCCTCTCTCTCGTAATCCCAAGGATCTCCCCAATTTCTTCCAGAGTCATCGGATCTTGTTCGTCTAATCCAAAGTAGAGTCGAAGAATTTTGGCCTCCCGTTCCTTCAGCGAAGCGAGTGACTCTTCAACAGACGCCTTGAGTGCGTGCTCGAAGGCTTCATCTTCTGGTCCTGGAGAATACTGATCAGGGAGGTAGTCTAAGAGACGGTTGTCCTCCCCCGGCGTCATCGGTGCCTCTAATGAAAGGTGCGAGCGCGAGATCGCTAGAGTCCGTTCAATGTCCTCTTTGCTGACATCTAGATCCTCTGCTATCTCTCCAACCGTAGGCTCGCGACCCAGCTCCTGTAAAAGCGCTGAACTGCGGCGCCCGATCCGGTAAAGCGCTCCCGCTCGATTTAGAGGCACGCGAACAATCCGGCTCTGCTCCGCCAAGGCCTGGAGTATTGCCTGCCTAATCCACCAGACAGCATAGGAGATGAATTTGATCCCTTTCGTCTCATCAAACTTGTGGGCTGCACGGATCAATCCAAGATTGCCCTCATTGATGAGATCAGAAAGTGGAACCCCCTGATTCTGATACTTCTTGGCCACAGAGACAGTGAAACGAAGATTCGATCGCACAAGCTTGTCGAGTGCTTCGTCATCCCCCTTGCGAATGAGTTTCGCCAGGCGTGCCTCCTCAGCTCGATCAATCAGTGGGTACTGACTAATCTCTTTCAGGTACTGATCCAGCGAGCCTTCTCTGGAAGATGCTCTGCTGGACTTAAAACTCATGTGAACGCTGGGACGGAGGAGTCTAGGCCAACCGCTCGGGGCATCGCAAAAACGCAGCCCTGCTTAGGATCTAACGGATATTGAAAACACGCAATATCTGAGAGGAGTTCAGCGGATAACCATTCCGATTCGATTCCATCTCACCTTCGAAGGTCTTCGCATCGTCTGGTCAACTTTTGGTTCAGAAGAGTAGTACACAAGCCATGGCCGCCCGCGAATCCCTTCGCGGGCAACGAAGCCCCAATAGCGCGAATCCTCACTGATTTCTCGGTTATCACCTAATACGAAATAGCTCTTGTTAGGCACAACTAGCGGACCCCAGTTATCTCGAGTGGGCTGATACTCCGGTCTCCAAGATGTAACCGAATAACTGGACTGCCACTTCATGTCAGGATGGGCGGCATCCCTGCTCCCATCAGCTTGATGCGCATACGGTTCAAGTACTGGTTTATTGTTCCTGAAAAGATATTTGTCTCTCATCTCTAAAGTGTCACCAGGGACGCCAACGATCCGTTTGACGTAATTCTTTTCG
>DEAT01000029.1 GCA_002348265.1 Gemmatimonadales bacterium UBA2975
ATTCGGGTCGAGGTGCTTCCCCGATTCTCCCTCGCCGACTCTGACCCAGACGAAGGTAGCTTTGTGTTCTCATACACGATCAATATGGAGAACGAAGGTGAGGCTGCGGCGCAGCTACTCTTTAGGCACTGGCGAATCCACGATGCGGTTGGTGAGGATTCTCTAGTCGATGGTGAGGGCGTTGTCGGAGAACAGCCAATATTGGAGCCCGGCGAGTCTCATGAGTACCAGAGCTACTGCGTTTTGCGTTCCCCTGCGGGTTTTATGGAGGGGCATTACACCTTTGTGCGTGACGACGGCAAGGAGTTCAGGGTAGAAGTGCCGCGCTTTCAACTGAATGGTCCCCTGGTCATTCCCACGTTGACCATCGGTTCTGGCGACAAGGATGAAGAGCCACCCGTTCTTCACTGAGGACACCGGCACCGTTAGACTACGCGGATTTTCGGATTCTCAGAGATAGTCGAGCTACTAACTGTGAACGATTCTGTTGCCATCGACGCGAAGCGCATTCTTCTCCGATACGGGGCGCCGATTTCTGTTCTTGATTCAGTATCGCAGACACATCGCATCGAGTTCGCTCGGGAAGTAGCAAAGACGGCCCTGCCAGAGCGTCAAGCTCGCCTTCGCGAGCTGCTGATCGAAAACGACTATATCGTCATCGAAGAAGACGATTAACACCCATAAGCCTTAGGTCGGTTATCCGGTGACGATCGTCATCGTTCGAGTGCTGTCTAGAGGTAGCTGAATAGGGACCACAGTCTGCGTGCTTACTCTTTTAAGGTTCAGCTCAGCAGTGTTTCCATCCACTAGCACTTTTTGGACGGTCCCCCTGATCAATGGTTCGAATATGATCAGGGGAGGAATTCCTACCCGTTCGGGTTTCAGGGTGAAGTTGATCTGCTTGCGCTCCCGCTGGTAGGCCACGCTTACCTCACCATCCCCGATCTGGACACCCGTGACTTCAAAAGACACGAGATGGGAAGGAATTCTAGGGGCGATGCGTAGTCGTCCGAGCGGCGCGTCCGGAGCTAGTCCTAAAAGCCCATGGGCTAAGGCCAACAATAATTCGGCTGTAAGGCTTTCCCCGTAATCTTGAATCTGACTATGAGGATTGGATGGGATTGTCTCCCAGGTAGCGGGCCCTTCTGGCCCCTGGTTTAGACCCTCATCGAGGAGAAGTCGCCAATCCCTCCAAGCACGGTCCGGGTCCAAACGGAATAGTTCGGCTGATCGCCGGGCTCTCGATAACCGGTCGTCGAACGAGGATGGCGGATGACCTGGATTCCCCGTCAGGAGATTTTTCAGCCATGATGTGTAAGTTGCCTCTCTGGTCGGACTACCTGGCAGGTTCGATGCGGTTCTAGCCATAGGTAGGCGAGTCGCCCGAGGGCTAGAAGGTGTTGTCGGATTTGGGTCAGGGGAGACAAGACTCATTTTTCGGAGGGAGTCTAGAACTTCTTCTGTCGCTCCGTAGTGAAGTGCGTCAGCTAGGTTGCCAGCAGCTAGTGGCAATAAGTCGGACTCGATTGTGCCTAGCTCATCTAGAATGCGTTCAGCGAAGGTTGCGGAGACCTTGGTGTCTCCAGTGGTCAAGCCCAATCTCGCCGCTAGCAGACCCGCCGCAACAAAGTTTTTGTTCTTTAGGTGGCTTAAAGCTCTAGTCGCGACGTTGGTGTGTCCGAGGGCTACGGCCGCCAGTCCAAGATTCAGGGCTGCCGAAGAATGTTTCGAAACCAGACCAAATGTGCGTGCGAGGGCCCACGTCACTCCCTCATCTACATCCGTGATCCCGGTATTTAGGCGAAGAGCGCCGACCGGTCCCTCTGCTGCTCGTAGTGCATGCCCCTCCATGTGTGATGCCGCTCGCATGGCAGCTTCGGCTTCTCCGGGATTTCCAAAGGCTAAGGCCAGCGCATGGGTCTCAGCGTCTGCCAGTTTTATACATAGATCGACCGCTCCTCCGGCTGCTTTGATCTGGATCTCTGTGGGAGCAGGCTCGATCTGAAATTGAGCCAACTCTCCCTGGGTACGAATGGTCACTGTATCTTCACTATGCTCCACCTCTGGAGCCACAGTCGAGGTCGCAAGCTCAAGGCGGATGCGGCTAGCGCGTGTAGAAGACCCGGAGAGTTGCCATATCAGCATCGGGAGGGTCCGGGATGCGATGAGTGCTTCGGATGTCGCACCCTCACTACTTACAAAGTCTCTTCGGGCGACTCCGGGGTATAGGACTAGATTCGCTGCGCGTCCTAGATTCGGCGCCTGAAGACTGACAGTAAAGCTTGCTTGACCTTCTTCGTCGCAAAGGAGGGCCTCTCCACCGCACCTTGTCTGACGTCCCGCCAAGCGTATGCGGGCTCCTTCGAGCAAGAACGGCTTGGGAAGCGCGCGTTGTGCGATGCAGAGGCCCGGAAGAGCAGGGTCGAGTGGGGGTATCGAAAGCTTCATTAAAATCGATGTAGAGATGACCGCAGAATTCGTCTTGAAGGCTTTGTTTCCCCGAACAGAAGTAACCTAGACCAATCTATGAGATCTGGGTCGGTCATCCGGCTGATCTCGTCCTTCTCGAGGTTTTGCGATTCGCTTTGGGCATGGTCCTGGGAGTACGTTACCATCGAATGACATTACAAAATCTCCCTCATCTACTCTTGGCCCATGACCTGCACCTACCGTAATCCAGGATTGCTATTGTCATCTATCTTCGCAGTCGGATTAGTCTTCGCGCCAGTCGAAGCGCAGGACAGGATAACTGTAATAGAGAATGGACGTGTGCTTGATGGGTCAGGAAATCCATGGAAGTATGCCAACGTTGCGATACAGGGAGATCGAATTGTCCGGATTGGAGATACCGAGGACCTGAGACCGGACCGGGTCATCGACGCGAGTGGGCTTTACGTGACGCCGGGTTTTATTGATGTACACTCTCACGCCGGATCAGCTTTGGCTTCTCCTTGGCTTGGGCTGAAACACGCAGAGCCGCTGCTGGCTATGGGTTTGACCACCGTATTCGTGAATCCTGATGGAGGGGGCCCAGTAGACCAGGCTGCACAACGGGAAATGCTCCTAGCCGAGGGGTTAGGCGTGAATGTGGCTCAGTTGGTACCTCACGGGTCGATCCGCAGGGAGGTGATAGGCAGTGAAGATCGGCATGCTTCGGAAGCGGAGATGGAGCGTATGCGCTCTCTCGTAATAGCTGGTATGGAGCAGGGAGCGTGGGGTATGTCATCCGGTACATTCTATGTGCCTGGCAGTTATGCGCCTCCTGAGGAGATAGAAGAGCTAGCCAGGGATGTAGCCCGTTACGACGGGACCTACACCAGCCACTACAGAGACGAGTCCACGTACAGCGTCGGACTGATTGCAGCGGTCGATGAGGTCATCAATGTAGGTAGGGTTGCAGAGCTTCCAGTTGTTCTAACTCACGTGAAGGCACTAGGCCCTCTTGTGTGGGGATTCGGGAGGGCAATCGTCAGTCGAGTGGATCGGGCTCGTGAAGAGGGGATCCAGGTTTTTGCGGATCAATATCCATATACCGCGTCGGCAACTGGTCTGGAGGCAGCTCTTCTGCCGCGCTGGTCACAGGCGGGTGGACGTGACGCCTTGCTCACTCGGATGGCTGATTCGGAAACAATGGCCCGTATACGCGAGGGTATGGAGGCAGGGTTGGAACGCAGGGGGGGAGCAGATCGGATTCAGTTTCGCCGGTACGAGCCTGACTCAACGATCGAAGGTCGTCTACTTAGTGAACTAGCGGAAGAAAAGGGACAGGATCCGATTGATACGGCGGTCGAGCTGATCAGAGGTGGTGGTGTGAGCATCGTTTCATACAACATGCACGATGATGATGTGGAGACGCTTATGGTCCAGCCGTGGACGATCACATCGTCGGACGGAGGACTCGTCCAGATGGGAGAAGGTGTTCCGCATCCCCGTACTTATGGAGCATTTGCTCGCAAGTTGCGCCTGTACGTCAAAGAAAAAGGTACGGTCGGCCTAGCTCACGCGATTCGGAGCATGACTTCTTTGCCGGCGGCGGTTTTCCGAATGCCGGAGAGGGGAATGCTTAAGGTGGGATCTATTGCGGACATAGTACTATTTGATCTGGAGAAGGTCCGTGATGTGGCGGAGTACACGGATCCCCACCACTACTCAGAGGGCATGGTTCACGTATTTGTGAACGGAGTGCCCGTTGTTTCGGACGGGACTTTTACGGGTCAGCGTCCGGGCCGTGTCCTGCGTAAGGGGCATTAGTCCAGGTCAATTATCGGGTACATAGAGGGGGAATGCAGTTGGGTGCCATTCGAGATTTTATGTCGACGCACTATTTGCACTTCAACGCGCGGGAGCTCGTAGAAGCTGCAAAGGCTTATGAAGCACATATAGAGAAAGGCGGGAAGATGCTTGTGGCAATTGCGGGAGCGATGTCCACCGGTGAATTAGGGATCTCGCTCGCTCGTATGATTCGGGCTGGCAAGGTGCACGCGATCTCGTGCACTGGAGCGAATCTGGAGGAGGATGTTTTTAATCTGGTTGCTGGACGAGAATACGAGATAATCTCATCATGGCGTGACCTCTCGGCCACAGACGATCTTCGTTTGTGCGAAAAAGGTATGAATCGAGTGACGGACACATGTATCCCAGAGACCGTGATGCGTCACATAGAGGGGTGTCTTCTTGAAGCCTGGAAACGTGCGTCTGCGATGGGGGAACGTAAGCTACCCTCTGAGTTCATGTTCGAGATTCTTGGTGACCCCGAGCTGAGGAGGCACTTCCACGATGGAACGACAAATTCGTGGCTGCTGGCCGCTAAGGAGTCTGGAGTTCCGGTATACGTGCCCGGATGGGAGGACTCTACGACGGGTAACATATTCACCGCTAGCGTCATGCTGGGAAATCTGCCCGACCATTCATGTGTTAAGTCTGGGACAGAGCAGTTTCAGTCTTTAATCGAATGGTACGAGGAGAGCCACGGCGCCGGTGAGACTCCGTCTGTTGGTTTTTTTCAGGTGGGTGGAGGGATCGCTGGGGACTTCGCGATTTGCGCGGTGCCATGCATCATCCAAGACCTCCGTCGCGAGGTTCCGCATTGGGACTATTTCTGTCAGGTCACTGATGCGAGGCCGTCTTATGGCGGTTACTCGGGAGCGTCCGCGAATGAGAAGATCTCATGGGGAAAACTACTACCTACGGCACCTAGATTTGAGATTAATTCAGATGCGACGATAGTCACTCCGTTGATCTTCTCATGGGTATTAGGTGACTAAAAGCATTCTAGACCGTCCCCCGCCAAACCGGCTTTCTCGAAAGGTGACGATAAGCAGAGGTTGTCGTTCAACACGTGTCTCGATGCTAAATGAGTATTGGTTCGGCTCGTATGAGTTGGTCGCGTTCGGGTAAAGCTTTGACGCCGTTGCTTGCTGTTGACACTTGCGACCGCGATAATCCGGCCGTCCTCTGATCGTAAACGGACGCTCAAAACACGTCCGCTCTGGCACTAGCCCATTTGTCGATGTCTGACTTCGAAGCGCCAACGCCTGTTCGAACGACCACGGATGTCGAGATCTCTCTCTGGGAGATCATGGCGGTGCTCGTGCGGCGTCGGGGCATGGTCATGGTAGCTACTATGCTTGTGAGTGTAGCAGCAGGCGCTTACGCCCACCTTCAGCCGTTAACCTATACGACAAGAGCAGCGTTTCGTCCTCAGGGTTCCGAACAAGGAGCGAGCTCGCAGATGCTGGCGCTGGCTAACCAGTTTGGCGTGAATGTCGGGGGAGGGGCCGGTGAAGAGGCTAGTCCGGAGTTCTATCAGGAATTGCTGGGTTCCAGAGAAATTCTGACAAGCGTATCTGAAGAGCCCTTTACTGTCCCAGATGTGGGCAGTGTGATGCTGAAAGACCTGCTCAAGATCGAAGGGGGTAGTGAAGCACTCAGGGATGAACAAGTGCTTGAGTGGCTCGGGAAAGAAGCGGTTTCAGTAGCGACTAGTCGGGAGACTGGCACAGTAACGATCTCTGTTAAGACGGAGTGGCCGGATTTGTCGGTGGCAATCGCGGCCGATTTGCTGGCCGAAGTGGCGCTCTTCAATATGGACACACGTCAGTCTCAAGCTGCGTCTGAGCGAGTGTTCATCGAAACCCGTGTAGCGGACGCTGAAGAAAAATTGGACGAGGCTGAGGCGTATCTGCGGTCATTCCTTGAAACCAATCGTCAGTGGGAGAATTCACCGATGCTGATTTTTCAGCACGACGGTTTGCTGCGCGAAGTAGGGCTTCGCCAATCCGTACTTACGACGTTGGTTCAGTCATACGAGCAAGCCCGAATCGCCGAGGTTCGTGACACGCCCGTCATTACGGTATTGCAGAGCCCATTTTTCCCGGTGCAGAATGATCCTAGGCGACGTGTGTTTGTCACTCTGCTGGGGGCAATGGTCGGTGGCATGATAGGTATCATACTGGCGTTTCTTTCGGAGGCGTTTCGCCGACCCAGGAATGCTGATCCTGCGCGCGCGGATTTCGACGAGAGTTGGAACGCAGCGGTGAGTGCGATTCCTCTTTTGGGGGGCCGTAGGGACTAGCGGACCGCTTGATCTGTGACCTAGCAGCAGGGGTCTCATGTCTTGTGAAAGAAGCTCACAGTCCGAGGGTGATAAAGAGCCCCCAGTACATTGGTCGGCAAGGCTCAATTAGCTTCCTGCGCCGCCCACCTGAACGTCCATGTCTGAAGATCCATGGCTATTCGCAATATCGCGATCATCGCGCACGTTGATCACGGGAAGACTACCTTGGTCGACCAGATGTTTGGTCAAGCGGGAATCTTCCGAGAAAACCAGACGATCGAGGAGCGGGTTATGGATTCGAACCCGCTTGAGAAAGAGCGGGGGATAACCATTCTCGCGAAGAACACCGCCGTCCATTGGAACGATGTGAAGATCAATATTGTCGACACACCGGGCCACGCCGACTTCGGTGGC
>DEAT01000057.1:0-14841 GCA_002348265.1 Gemmatimonadales bacterium UBA2975
GACATGGCCACCACATCCACATCCTCTTGGATTGCCGCGTTCACTATCATCTCTGGGGTCTGATGTAAACCAGTGTAAACAACTTCAAAACCCGCGTCACGAAACGCGCTTGCAATGACCTTTGCTCCACGATCGTGGCCGTCGAGCCCAGGCTTGGCTACCAAGACCCTTATCTTACGTTCATCAGACATTTTATAACTCAAGTTGGATCTCATAGAGATATGCGGGCTGTCACCAAAAACTATACCTGATTTCACCCAATCTATGAGAAGCAGCCAAAGGCGTCGATTCGAAGTGCCCGCACGGGCGGCAGCAAAGGGAGTACTTTCCGCCTTCTCTAAGCTGGGCGGAGGCTTCGAGTAAAAGCTCCCCGATCAGAAGAACACGGGCTCCTTATACGATCCGAAGACCTCTTCCATCGCGGCCCGGATCTCGTACAGCGTGCAATATCCTCTCACGCAATCAAGAATGAGTGGCACTAGATTTTCCTTGCTGCGGCACCCTTCCGTCAGCGCAGCAAGCGTAATCCTCACCACCTCATTGTCCCGGCCTGCTCGCATATCTGACATGCTCGCGACTTGGCGTTTCTCTACTTCTGGATCAATCCTTAGCATTTCGATCTCGACGTCAGATGAGCCCTCGGTGAAGGAGTTCACCCCCACGGTGACTCGTTCACCGGATTCAACTTCCCTTTGTTGACGCAGCGCCGATTTCGCTATTTCCTGCTGGAACCATCCCTGCTCGATTCCCTGAACGACACCTCCCATCTCGTCGATTTCCTCAAATAGGCCCACCGCATCGTCTTCTAGTGCATCCGTTAACGCTTCGACATAGTAAGATCCTGCAAGCGGATCGATGGTCAGAGCCACTCCAGACTCATGTGCAAGGATCTGCTGCGTGCGAAGAGCGATCCGAACGGCTTTTTCCGTGGGCAAAGCCAACGTCTCATCCATAGAGTTCGTGTGTAGAGACTGTGTTCCACCCAGGGCTGCTGCCATCGCTTGATAGGCAACACGAACGATGTTGTTCTCCGGCTGCTGAGCTGTGAGCGTGACTCCGGCTGTCTGGCAGTGCGTCCGCAAGCGCCATGAATCAGGATCCTTAGCTCCGTATTTCTCTTTCATCCCCCGGGCCCAAATTCGACGAGCGGCACGCAGCTTCGCTATCTCTTCAAAGAAGTCGTTGTGAACATCAAAAAAGAAAGAGAGACGCGGGGCAAACGAGTCGACATTCAGCCCGCGAGCAATCCCTCTCTCTACGTACTCAAAGCCATTTCTGAGCGTAAATGCGAGCTCCTCAGCAGCCGTAGCCCCAGCTTCTCGGATGTGGTATCCAGAGATAGATATCGGGTTGTACTTCGGGGTATTGTCGCTGCACCATTCGAACATATCTACTATCAAGCGAAGCGCCGGCTCGGGCGGATAGATCCAAGCGTGCTGTGCCTGATATTCCTTAAGAATATCGTTTTGGACTGTGCCACGAAGCTCACTAACGTCGACACCTTGTTTTTCCGCTGCCGCGACATAGAAACAGAAAAGAATGATCGCCGGTCCGTTGATCGTCATTGATACCGAAACGCGATCCAGCGGAATATCCTCGAAGAGCCTCTCCATATCTGCTAGTGACGAGATAGCTACGCCACACACACCTACCTCACCAAGCGAGCGCTCATGGTCAGAGTCGTATCCCATGAGCGTCGGAAAATCGAATGCTACACTCAGCCCTGTCTGACCGTGCTCAAGGAGATACTTGTATCGCTGGTTGGTTTCTTCGGCCGTAGCAAAGCCAGCGAATTGACGCATCGTCCAAAGGCGGGTCCTATACATCGTTGCATACGGACCACGAGTAAACGGATAACTCCCCGGATACCCGATTGGCTTATCCTCGTGGGAGTGATCCAGCTCAGTATAGAGAGGTTTGACCTCTCTCCCCGAAACAGTGGAGAACGGAGCATCGCGTTTGGGTAGAGCATCATAGCGATCTTCCCACTCTGCCAGGCGCGCCTTCAAGTCAGCTACCTCGATCTCGCTCTGTCTTAAAGCCTTTTCTAGATCGGTTCGTTTGAGGAGGTCCCGCTCAATGGTCGACAAAATCCTTCTCCGTGCGATTCATAAATCATGACCGGCTAAAACGGTCTCGGCTTGCCCAACGAAGAAGATAAAAAGGAAGTTCCCGGAATCAGAGACGCTTCCTTCAGCTTGAATCAAGTCGGGTCGCTGATTATACCCCACCGTTCCTCCGCTAAGCTCTCTGTCGAAGAAGCGCTCGCAAAATATTATCCGCAGCAGAGTAGGGTGTGCCCCGCCCTAACGCTATCTCTTCAACTCCTTGCGTTAGCAACCCATTCACCCGGTCAGAATTCCAGGCGACACGACGCATTTCCCGATCGACCACATCTCGTATTCGGATCCCGGACCTTGCCCTTCGTAGCACCCCAAGCTCCCCACTTTCAACAAGCCATCTGCGGTGCGCTTCGACAGTTTCAAGCAGCTTATCGACTCCCTCACCAGTCAACGCATTCGTAGTTAGCACCGGCACCGCCCATTTCTCCCCCTCTTGCTCTGCGGCATCAGACATTCTCTCAAGCTTCATAGCCTTACCCAAGTCAACTCCATGGTGCGCCGGGATGTCCCTCAACGCCCGACCTGACCGCAGATGTAGAGCTTGTCTTAGTTCCTTAACCAAGCGTGGCGCACCGGGCCTGTCCGCCTTATTAACGACGAAAATGTCTGCTACCTCCATTAGACCGGCTTTCATAGCTTGGATCGCGTCCCCTGACTCCGGTACTAGGACAACAACCACAGTATCTGCTGCTGCCGTAACTTCCAGTTCAGTTTGACCCACTCCTACGGTCTCCACCAACACCCGGTCGAAGCCGAAAGAATCCATTAGGTCCACTACTTCCTTAGTCGCAGTTGCAAGCCCTCCCAACGAACCTCTTGTCGCCATAGAGCGGATGAAGATTCCTGGATCGGTCGCGATATCGTTCATCCGGATCCGGTCACCCAATAATGCCCCCCCGGAATACGGTGAAGTTGGGTCCACCGCTACGATACCCAGATGTTCCTCCAACCCCCGGTATGCGGTCGCAGCCGCGGCTACTATACTCGACTTTCCTGCCCCTGGAGGACCGGTGAAGCCTACCCGTTTCGTCTGCGGACCCGAAGTCATCACTTTGTGAAGCAAGTCCTGAAACCCGTCGCGTTCGTTTTCTACCACGGAAATCGCCCTAGCGAGTCCGAGGACGCTTCCTTCTAGGAAGCCCTGAAGAAGAACCTGATGCTCAGTAACAGGTCTTTTAGATTTCATCGTGCGCGGATCCCTCGAGCATGGTGCATCGGATTTTCCAGAAGATGCGTCGGGATAAAAAGAGTGATCACGAACATAATGAGGGCAACACCAAGCCCGGTACCAAGGAGCCACCAGCTTCGCAAAGCGATGAAAAGGATCGAGGTTATCACAGCAGTCACCGATGCGAAGATACTCAGAAGGAGGCGCCGCGACTGGAGGTGCAGGAAACGCTCCTGAGCCTGAACATCTCGAGGATGGACCCGCACACGTAGCTCCTCACGTTCAGCTCGAGTTACTATGTCTCGCAAGGAACGTACCACCTGCTGAGATTCTTCAATAAAGTTCTTGGCTAACTGCACCGGTTGCTGCCCGGCACTCTTAGCTAGATCCCAACGGTTCTCTTGTATAACGCCACGGATGAAGGTTAGCCCATCAAATTTCTTGTCATATCCAAAAGCGATTCCTTCGATTAGCGCGGATGTCCGGAAGAAATACACGAGTTCCTGAGGAAGTACGAGCGGCCATGTGTAGAAAGTGTCGAGAACCTGAGCTATTACATCCTCAAAAATGATCTGGTGATTCGTCGTCTTGGCTCGTTCGACTATTCGCAAAATCTCCGTCGCTGCCTCACGGATCTCACCTCTAGACACTTCCGAACTGATCATGCCCAACCGATACATGCCATTGATCAAACCATCAATATCCTCGCGACCGAGAGCAATCGCTATGCTCAGGATTGATTCCCGGGTCCAGCGCGGCACCTCTATCACAGACCCCCAATCCAATAGAACTAGAGTTCCATCTTCCTGAACGAGAAGATTGCCTGGGTGGGGATCGGCATGCATGAAACCGTCTACCATGACCATTCTCATGTAGACCCCGGTAAGAGTACCCATCACCTGCTGGAGGGATAATCGGCCTGACGAGAAATGTTCTTGCAACCGATCAATCTTCACACCATGACAGTGCTCCATTACAAGAACACGTCGCGTCGTGAAGCCGTCTATAACCTCGGGCGCACGAACCGCGGTTTCGTTAACAAAAAAGGACTGAAAGCGCTCGATATTCGCCGCTTCTTGTCGGAAGTCCATCTCGCGGCGCACGCGAACGGAGAACTCTCTCACAACGTTCGTGATCGCACGAACATGGTGATTCGGGAAAAGAATGTTCAGCCAGAATAAGAGTCGAAACGAAATTGATATGTCGAGAGCGACAACTTCCTCAACACCGGGACGCAACACCTTTACCACGACATCTCTTCCGCCTGTGCTAGCCCGATGCACCTGACCTAAGCTTGCCGCTGCCACCGGAGCATCGTCAAAGTCATCGAAGATTTCCGCGGTCGGGGCTCCCAGCTCTCTCTCTATCACGTGGCGTATCGCATCAGCCGTATCCGGAGGCACACGGTCCTGTAGCTTGGCAATTTCGGACAGATACGGCTCCGGAAGAATATCTGCCCTGGCACTCAACAACTGAGCGATTTTGACGAAGGCTGGGCCAAAGCGAGCGAGGCGCTTAGAAAGACGCTCGGCACGTGTTCGATGCTGCTCATGCGTACGCCGAGCGGGACGTCCCACAATCAGAAACGACCTTCGATCACGCATGAAGGCGATCGCAAAAGGTGCCAACCCCCAACAGACTGACACAGTGCGCGCCAAGCGCTTCATGAAATCAGCCGCCCAAGAGGAGTTTCGACGCAAGCCCGAGTAGTAGGAAGAAGCCGCACAGGTCCGTAAGCGTGTGAACAAAGACCGAGGATGCTACTGAAGGGTCTACCCCCATCCTGTCCAGAGTTGCCGGAACGAATGCGCCCGCGAATCCCGCCACTACTTGATTACCCCACATTGCAAGCATGACCACTAAACCAAGGCGCGTATTTCCATCCGGGACTAGCAGAGCAATCCCTGCAATGCCCAGACCTAACACTCCCCCGATCACCAACCCTATAAGAAGCTCCTTAATTACTAGTCCGCCAGCGCCTCTAGGGCCTTCCACCGTGAGGCGCCGGATCGTAATCGCCAGTGACTGAGTGCCCGAGCTTCCTCCCATTGCTGCAATGATCGGTGCCAAAAAAGCCAGCGTTATTACCTGATCTATAACGTCCTCGTAGACCAGAATTACTGAGGCCGCAAGTGAGGCGGTCACGAGGTTCAGAACGAGCCAGGGTAAGCGCGCTCGTGCTGACTCAGCCCATGTATGGCGCAGGTCTTCATCATCGGTCACACCGGCAAGGCGAAGTATGTCTTCCGTCTGCTCAGCCTCAATCACATCAATCACATCGTCGAAAGTGATTCTTCCAAGCAGAATACCAGTCACACTTACTACAGGAATCGAAGCCAAATTGTACCGGCCAATCAGTCGACCTACGAGCTCCTGGTCTTCCTCAGGATAGATGATAGCTACCGGCTCCTCGACAAGCCCTTCGATCTGCTCCTCAGGATTCGCAATCACCAGATCATCAAGACGAACTGTTCCCATCAATCGACCAATTCGGTCTACTACAAACACCGTGTAGAAGTCCTCGACCTCTCGGCCCTTAATCCGGACCAAGTTCAGCGCTTCCGACGCAGTAACAGTCGAGACAACGGACACTAAGTCCGTAGTCATAAGACCTCCAGCCGAATCCTCATTATACTGAAGGAGATTGATCAACTCTCCCGCGGCCTCGTCCGTGAGCTTCTCTAGGATAGCCCTCTGGCTCTTTTGATTGAGTTCCCCAATCAAATCCGCGGCATCGTCATCTGCCAACGCCGCGATGAGTTGTGCTCCCCTCTCAGGATTCAATCTCGACAACAGGTTGGCTCTCTCATCACCGACATCCATCTCCGTAAGTGCCTCAGAGGCTGACCCGATAGGAAGTGCAGCGAGGAATGTCAGTTGAGCCGACTCACCGAGACGTTCAATCACGTCTGCCAAGTCAGATGCGTGCAGGTCTTCGACCAAGGCACACGCCTCGACCAGGTCCCCCGAGGCAATGAGCACTTCGACGCGATGCTGAGTGGCTTCGCTTTCTTTGTTTTGGGCGGTCATCTCCGTCCTCTTCGGAGCGGGAGGTAAAGCTCCGACGGGGCACCGCCGGACCAATGAAGATCCCCGGGTCGACGAGTCAGGGCAACCCGGCTTCACATCCTTGATTCATCCGCCATCAACTGAGCGACAAGACGTTCCTGGAGCGAGAACATTTTGCTTTCCGTCCGTTCCGGACCATCCGGGTGGTCATAACCAAGTACGTGAAGAACCCCGTGGATTGCTAAACGAACAAGCTCAACCTCCCACGACTCACCGAGTTCACTCGCCTGACGGCGAGCACGTTCGTAGCCGATGTATACGTCACCAATCACTCCAGCGTCACCACCAAGGGAAAAAGCAATAACGTCGGTGGCACGTTCCCGATCGAGATACAACGCATTCATCTCGAGAATGCGAAGATCGTCTAGAAGCGTTACCGACACCTCGGCCTTCTTTACGGATTCGCACCTCAAGGCAGCACGGACCCCCCTCTCGATAAGACCGATGGGAATTCCGTCGACATCCTCTTCGTTGACCGTTACGACTACCTCGCATGGTTTTTCGTCAAGCATCAACCTATTCCGGCTTGTCAGAATCCCCGCTGTCTTCCTCACTCGACACACCGGTTCCTTTATCTGCATCCGTAAGGTGACGAGTTTCCGGGTACTCTATCCGCCGATGAACTACCCCCCCAAGTATTTTCGCGAACTGGTTCTTGGCCCGTGTCATATCAGCCAACGTGAGGGGGGCTTCGTCAAGCTGTCCATCATTGAGCTTACTGCCCACTACCGTATCAATGAGATCCCTTACACGTTCGGGGCTTGGATCACGCATGGCCCTAGCCGCGGACTCGACCGAGTCAGCAAGCATCACTAGTGCTGTTTCTTTGGACTGGGGCTTGGGTCCAGGATAAGTAAAACGAGCTAAATCAAGGTCTGGCCCCTCCTCCTCTCGAGCCTTTTCATAAAAGAAGCCGATCCTCTGCGTTCCGTGATGTTCCAGTATGAACTGTATCACTAGAGCTGGGACCTTTTCCTCCCTAGCGAGGCGAACACCCTCTGTCACATGCTCTCGGATGATCGAAGCCGACGTTTCAGCCTTAAGCTTGTCATGCGGGTTACGACCGTCATGTTGATTCTCAACGAAATAGCGCGGCTTGAGCATCTTTCCAACATCGTGGTAGAGAACCCCAACCCGGCATAACAGTCCGTTCGCTCCAATTTCATTAGCTGCTGCTTCCGCGAGGTTCGAAACGTTGATAGTGTGAGCGTACGTTCCCGGAGCCTCCATCGAAAGTCGGCGAAGAAGGGGCCGAGTCGGATCTGCCCATTCTAACAGGGTCTGATCTGTAGTGATTCCGGTGAACAACTCAAACACCCAGAGGAAACCGGTAGCTAGAAGAGCGGATACTACGGCGTTACCCGTCACGAACAAAGCCGCCTGAGCACTGTCAACCAGAGGAGTCGCAGTAGCGAAACCCTGAGAAAAGAGCACGAGACTCGATGCCCCGGATATTATGGCGATGGAGACCCACGTTTCGGATCTTCGCCGGACAGCCCGCACTGACATAGCGGCAGCCGCTCCTGCGATCATGACAACCAAAACTGTGCTGTAATCGGCGAAAGGCTGCAGTGTCCCGGTGATCGCCGCTAAAACAAATACTAGCAGAAGAGACATGCGGGTGTCCCACAGTACGGCTACCGATAACGCGACAAAGGGAATTGGCAACAATGCCGGTGACCATCCACCCTCATGGATCGCAAATGCGGCCACAAAGTACACGGAACTGAGGAGAGTCAGCAGAAGCAGCCAGCGAAAATTTGCATAGACTTGTGGGCGACTGAAAAAGACCAATAGGCCAAAGATCAAGAGAAGCATTAGGGTAACTAACCCACCCCCAAGGACTGCTATGGCAACTGGCTCCTCCGATTCCAATAAATCCGCATCACGAAGTGCTGTCTCGTACGCCTGAAGTCGCTCAAGGGTCTCCGGTCCGATCGGATCAGCCGAACGAACGATGGCCTCTCCTCTTAGTACATCAGCCTTGGTCAACGGAACTGAGTTCCGTGCAGCCTCCCGAGCAGATTCTGTTGCTGTGACGTTCGGAATTAAACTGAACTGAAGATGAGAAATCAGAACTAGCCGGAGCAAATCCTGCGCATCCGGTGGCGAGCCGGGAGGAAGGTAGAGGACAGCCTGAGCATAAAAATCTCGTGAGGTTATCACCTCAGTTAAAGGTCGTGTCCGTTCAATGACATTGTCACCTGTAATAGTACGCACATAGATGACGTCCGTTGTCACTCCAGATGCCTCTGCTGGGTCGGCCATACCTCTCGGTATGATCTCTAGAGTAGCCGCACGACTGGCGGTTCTGAGTGCGTTTCGCTGTCCGGGGTCCAACACATAGTCCATCTGCGATGGCGACGCATTGATGCGCGCGGACTGCAAAATCTGGTCTACCCTTAGCGTATCACCTTCTAGAATCGCTTCATCAATAGCGTCAAAGAAGAGGCCTAAGTTGGTAGCGACGGTGTCTCCTATCGCCGGGCGTTCATCGAAGGTCCGGGGTACCGCTTCCGCTGCTGCACGCCGATCCCTCTCCAGTTCAGTTGCCGTTTTCGGGACTGCGAACTCGATCTCGGCAATAACGTCCGCCGGCGCCACAACCCCAATGTCGTAACGGGTAACATTGGTTCCCTCTGTGGGAGGGAAGAGAAACGTTACGGAGAGGGCTAGCGCTATCGGGAGTGCAGCCCGAGCTCCGTGGTAACGAAACCGTTCCGCTGACGACACACCCGGCTGGCGAGAAAGGTCTCCTAGAATAGACCTAAAGATCGGATCTTTGGCACCTGAGCTCACAGTTCCTCCCCTCCCCCGACCTTCGCGTAAGCCTTTATTATGTCCTTCACTAGCCTGTGGCGAATTACGTCCTTTCCATCAAGATAAATCACCTTAATCCCTTCCACGGAACCAAGGATATCTTCCACCTCCAGCAAACCAGAGTCTGACTTGTTAGAAAGATCGATCTGCGTCTTGTCCCCGGTAATGACCACCCTAGAGTTAAGACCCAGACGAGTCAAAAACATCTTCATCTGGGCCCGCGTTGCATTTTGAGCTTCGTCTAAAATCACAAACGCATCCGACAGCGTCCGCCCTCTCATGTAAGCGAGCGGAGCGATCTCAATTGTCGAGTCCTCGATAGCCCGGCTGACACGGTCATGAGGCATCATATCTTCTAAGGCGTCGTACAATGGTCGGAGGTACGGGTCAACTTTTTCCTGCAGATCACCCGGTAGGAAACCGAGATTTTCTCCCGCCTCGACCGCCGGCCGCGCTAGAACAATCCTCTTTACTCTCTTCTTATATAGTGAATCGACGGCAGCAGCTACAGCTAGATAGGTCTTACCTGTTCCTGCCGGTCCAATACCGATTACTACGTCGTTGTCTTGGATCGCGCGAACGTACCCACGCTGACCGTCAGACTTAGGAACTATGACCCGTCGCGAACCCGGCAGAGCGATCCGAACCTCTTCATTTGGATGCACTATACCATCGACCCCTAAAGCATCTACGCCGTCTGCGAAGCGTGCGATATCCGGGATGTCAAACGGGGTTCTCAGCCTAGCCAATTCGATCATATGCTGAGCCACCGGCACAGCTCTTTCCAGAGAGTCAATCGTCCCTCTGAGAACCAACTGATCATCCCTCATGACAACCTTAACAGAGAAGAGTCGGCCAATTTCGTAAATGTTCCGGTCATTTACGCCAGCCAGCATAAGAGGGTCGGCCCCATCAGTATTCAGGCGATGCTCTACAATTGTTTCGGTTTGCTCCACGCGCTCCCCCGGAAGCAGCAACTTTGCCTATTCTTCCCGCTTCGGCGGGTTCTGTGTGTTCACTTGTAAACCAAGTTCTTCCAGCGAAGATCCACTAGGCGCTGTTGGCGCCCCTTCATACAGTGCCCTTGCCGCAGTTGTCTTCGGAAATGCAACTGTATCCCGAAGGCTTGAGGAATTTGTGAAATGCTGAACGATGCGGTCCATTCCCAACGCTATGCCACCGTGCGGTGGAGCCCCGGCGGAAAGAGCATTCAGGAGAAAGCCGAACTTTTCCTCAATCTCCACCTCATTCAATCCCAAGACTCGCAGGATACGACGCTGCAGCTCAGGTTCGTGAATCCGGATACTACCTGATCCAAACTCAGTCCCATTATACACGAGATCGTAAGCAGTGCCTCGGACAGAACCTGGCCCACTCTCAAGGTTTTCTATATCGCTCGCGTGCGGCATTACGAAGGGATGATGGCTTGCTGTTACCCTTCCCTTGTCTTCTTCGAAGACTGGGAAATCAGTCACCCAAAGCCAAGCGTGTTCTGTAACTCGTGGCAGTTCCAGCACCTTGATCACGGCTTGACGGACTGCTGCTAACGCTGGTGAGGTGAGGCCATCCTTACCCGCGCACACCAATACAAGATCACCAATCCCAAGGCCGACCCGATCAGCCTGCTCATCAGTCATGAACTTACCCAATGGCCCAGATGCACCGTCGTCACCCCGCTTTCCCCACAGAAGTCCCGGCGCACCAGCACCCCTAGCCGCCTGCTCTATAGCATCTATCTCACGTCTTGAGAGACGCCCACCTCCTGCGATTTGGAAGCCACGAACTCGTCCACCTTTATCAACCTGACTGCGAATCACTCCGAAATCGAGATCCTTCGTTGCCTCTGTCCAGTCTTCAATCGCAAGTTCGTATCTCAAGTCAGGGGCGTCTGAACCATATAGCTCCATTGCCTCTTTCCACGAAAGCCGCTGAAACGGAATAGACGCATCCACTTTCGACACCTCAGCAAGTGCTTCCATGAGTCCCTCAACCCAACCAAGGATATCGTCGACCTCGACGAAAGAAGCCTCTACATCGATCTGTGTGAATTCGGGCTGTCGATCCGCTCGAAGATCCTCATCGCGGAAGCATCTTGCGATCTGGAAGTATCTGTCGAAACCAGCCACCATCAGCACCTGCTTATATATCTGCGGGCTCTGAGGAAGTGCATAGAATTCTCCCTTGTGAACCCGACTCGGCACAAGGTAGTCGCGAGCCCCCTCGGGCGTCGCCTTTGTTAGGATCGGGGTCTCCACCTCAATGAAACCATGCCGATCCATGTACACTCTCGCCGCCAGCATCAGTTTGTGCCGAAGCATCAGCTTTTCTTGGAGTTCTGACCGACGCAGGTCAAGAACACGGTGCTGGAGACGGAGCTCTTCCGCCGGAAGTTCTTCTTCCGGAGTTCGGTAGACAGGGATCTCCGGAGTGCTAGCCTTAGATAGAATCTCGAGCTTTTGGGCCTGCAACTCAACTCCTCCGGTCGGCATTTGACTCCTACTACCGCCATCAGGCCTCGCGACAATCAATCCCTTGACTCGAATCACGTCCTCATGACCAATACTGTGCGCCTGTTCCCAAGAGATCGCGTCGGTCCATTCAGGACCCAAGGACACTTGGACTAATCCACTCCTGTCACGAAGATCTATAAAAAGCAGTCCTCCTAGATCGCGTCGCCGGTGGACCCAACCTGCAAGCACGAGCTCCTCCCCCTCGTGCTCCACCCGCAACCCGCCGACCATTCGGCTCCTCATTCCTGTCTGTTCGATTCTAAATTCAGACATCACATTGCTTCCTCTACTTCGAGGTTACCGCTCACTCGTCTCACTAAACGCAGCGTCATCCAGTACCCTATGAGTAAGCCAGCAATATCGGCCACCCAGTCCGCTACTTCAGGGGTTCGACCCGGTACATGCATTTGGTGCCACTCGTCCGTGACTCCGTATAACGCCCCAGCAATAAGAACCAATCCATGAGACACGACTCGGGGAGAGCGAGCCCACCCCCAAGCCAAAGTCGCACCTAAAACTGCATAAAGAACGAAGTGCGCGAGCTTGTCCGCAAATGGAAAGCTCGTCACCCCCCCCAATCCTGAAAGGGTGCTGATTACATAAAGTACGGTCGCCCAAGCAGCAGCGGGGCCCCACACCCGGATTAAGTCCGGCACAGCATACACCTTTTTTGGGATTGTCTGAAACAGCCTTTATATCTTTCAGAATAGCACTGAGGCAACGATCACCGGTACCTGAGCCCCTCATTCGGCGGCTAAGTTATCGGGCCTAGAACAACGATTCAACGAGTCGTCATGACCGCCGACACCCCTCCAGACCTTCTCTCAATGACACCGCTCGAGCTTCGCAGCTCGCTCGAGTCGCATTTTACGTCTCGCGGAGAACCAAAATACCGAGCAAGCCAGGTCGAGAAATGGATCTACGAGCGGCTTGGAAGGTCTATGGAGGAAATGACCGACCTGCCGGTGACCGAGCGTGACGAACTGGCTAAATCCTTTAGTCTAGACGAGCCTGTTTCGGACGTAGTGCAACGGAGTGAGGACGGAACTGTAAAGCACCTTTGGCGCCTGTCGGATGGCAAACTCGTAGAGTCAGTCCTTATCCCAACCGAGACTCGGCTGACGCTGTGCATTTCGTCTCAAGCTGGCTGTGCAATGGGTTGCACTTTTTGTGCTACGGGATGGGGAGGGTTCGATCGGCAACTGACGGCAGGTGAAATTGTTGGCCAGTACAGAGCTTCACGGAGGTGGGCGTATGAAAACGACTACGGGCCAATCTCAAACATCGTTTACATGGGCATGGGAGAGCCTCTGGCGAATCGAAAAGCGCTTCACCCCTCTCTGACGATTCTGAACCAGGGGTACGGCGTAGGGGCGCGACGTATTACGGTTTCGACAGTAGGCGTCATACCCGGCATTCTAGAATTAGCCGAGCGTCCCGAACAATTCCGACTCGCTCTTTCCCTACACGCTCCTTCATCCGAACTCAGACGTGAGCTTATTCCACTCGAGAAGCGATATCCGCTAAGAGAAGTCCTAGCTGCACTGGAAGACTTTGAAGATGGAGGCGGAAAACGAATCACTTTTGAGTACACAATGATCGATGGGGTCAATGACGCTCCTGAACTGATAGAGCTACTCGGTGATCTGGCACTTCGCGTAAGCGCCTTCGTCAACCTAATCCCGTTCAATCCGATTCCATATCAGAAATGGAAACCGTCTAGGCCCGATAGAATACTGGAGTTCTCCCGAAGGCTAGCGTCACGAGGTGTATCAGTTGCGGTTCGAGAAGCACGCGGTCAGGATATCGACGCTGCATGCGGACAGCTACGAGGCCACGCGTTAGGGCACATCAGGCTCAAAAAGCCAATTGCCAACATGTCGGAATAAAAGCCCATCGGCAGTCAATCAATACCTCGACCAATGCGACTCCATCGAACCTCACGTATAGCTGGAAAGGGTCGGAATGAGTCCTTGTTGTATGAGTAGTATGTAAAGACAGCCCGGCCTTCAAGCCGCCATCCCTCAAGTAGGCCCCAGTAACGAGAGTCAAAGCTTTTTTCGCGATTGTCTCCAAGCATGAAATAGTGTCCCTCAGGCACAAGAACAGGACCCCAATTATCTCTCGTCGGAGCGTACGTGGCAGCGTCTGCACTTGCAGCTAAGTATTCTCGCTGCCAAATCATCCATGGGTGCGTCTCGTCTCTCACTTCAGAATGGACGACATAGGGCTCTTCAACGACCTCACCGTTCCGATAAAGCACTCGGTCACGCATCTCTAGCTCGTCTCCTGGCATACCGACTAGCCGTTTAATGAGCTTCAGCGTCTCCTCATGAGGCGGATCGAATACCAAAACATCCCCGTGGTCCACCGATGAGTAGCCTGGGATCCGGATAGAGGTTCCGGGAACTCGAGAGCCAATCGCCGATTTGTTCACCACCAACATATCCCCAACGAGTAGCGTTCCCTCCATTGAGCCAGACGTGATCACAAATGTCTGCACCAAAAACGAGCGGAGGAATAGGAACAGAACAACAGCGATGACGATCGACTTGATCCACTCGGCTAGCGAGTTCTCTTTTCGCCTCCCGGAACCGTTCGCCGCCGCACGCTGCGCGCGCCTCTGAGCGCGCAGGTCGTTTTCACCCTCATCACTGTTCGGATTTTCTATCCGAGCGCGATTCGATCCCTTCTTCTTATTGGTCATATCTTCCAGCCTTGAGCGCACCGCCGCTCGAGATTCTGCTCTCGTTTCAAGGGCCAAACCACTCGCGCGGATCCCACCAGGACCATGGTTCAGTTACTTCGCTCCGGAGAACTGGAGTAAGCGGCTGCCAAGGACTTCCCAAAACCACAGTCACATCAACATATAGGTTTGGGTCAGGTTCACTGAGCACGCTATCAATTCCAAGAGTCTTCGAAATGGCATCAGCCGCTTCGTACCGTCCTACACGATCTATCACCACCGAAGAGCGCTCAGGATCAAAAGTTCGTGCATTTCCGAACTTCACCACGTCAAACCCAGCGGTACGAAGCACATCCGTAGCAGTCCTTGCCATACCCGCCACACCTCCACCGTTCTGTACTTCAACTCGAACCCGATCCCCCGACCACACCTCCACCTGGCCAATATTTCGATTCACATCCTCAC
>DEAT01000057.1:15166-65227 GCA_002348265.1 Gemmatimonadales bacterium UBA2975
ACATCCTCACCCTGAGGGTTTGGATACGGAACTCCGATCACGGCAATCGTAGAGACGATGACTATTCCAAAGAACAAACCGAGACTCGCTCTCACGGATGGTTTACGCCCACCAGGAAACTGCTTAGATCGATTTCTGCGCTCTGAGTTTTTTGACTTTCTCTTCACGCGCCTCGGGGTCATGCCGCCTCCCTCGCCATCATATTCCAAAAATCAAGTGTTTGAGGGGATACCTTCGAACCACTCTCTGTAAGGTTTCTGATCCGGGCTTCAGTTACTTCGGCAACAACTGCGTCAAAGTCGTCAGGCATACGCTCCCGCAGTTCCGCACGCCATTCGGGCAGAAACGCTCGACCCGGCTCCAAGAAATCGGCTGCATACAAAGCTCGACCTAAACGTCCAAAACGTACATCACCCAGAGAATGTTGAGCCACGGCTATCAGCAGTTCGCCATCATCAACACCTTCTCTCCGAAGACGCTCTGCAACAGCAGGCCCATGAAGGATCGGACCAGGAAGTTTGACCAATTTTGAGGGAAGAGTTTCTCGGAGCTCACTTGGTTCGGAATCACGGAGTAAGTCATGAACTTGACCGGCCGCAAGCCAGCGTCTTCGTTCCAACTCGGATAGATCCATCTGCATCGCCCAATCGTTAAGAAGAGCGGAAACCCGATCCATGTGTGCACGACGCTCAACCCCCACCACTGCCCATTGGGGTAGTTGTCCAACCAGCAGAGCTTCGAGAAGAGGGTGCACAGCGTATAAAAAGAGGCAGCGGACCAATACTGTGTCCATAAGAATTTTAATGACGCCCATAACGATACTCCCACTGCACCGTCTGCTCCAGCTTCTTCTTTGAGGTGAGCCAGTTAAGTTCGAGAATGGCAATCCGATGGGACTCTGTACTAGTACGCGATCTGGCTCGTGAGCTCAATGTAGAGCTTTTAGGGTCGAAGCTGCGAGCAATCCGTTTAGATGCGCGAACTCGCGACGTAGTGCTGTTCTTCAAAAAGAAGACTCTGTTGTGGCGTTTACACCCCGAACGTAGTGGCATCTGGCTAAGGGACTCAGTAGAGCCACAACCGAGGGACCTTCGAATTCGGGCACAGGTTCGCAACGTCAAATCCATCGCTGACGAGCGCATCATCTTCGTGGAGCTTCGGAGTAACCAGGCAAGCCGTGGACCCTGGGCACTGGTGATTGAGCTCCTCGGAAATCGGATGAATGCGATGATGACCGAGGGCATTGACCTAACTATCAGACATATCCTCAGAACTCAGAGCGGGAGTCGTAACCTCAAGGTAGGCCAACCTTGGTCACTACCTAAGTCTACCGGACGACGCTGGGTCGACGGGATGGCCTCTGAGTCAGAATGGAACGGCCTACTCGCCCACGTCCCCCCGACCGAAAGACAAGCAGAGCTCCTTTCGAATGTCGCCTGGACTTCTCGGTTGAATGCAGACGCCTGCCTCTCCGGAGACTCACTTTCTTCCGGCTTGAAAACGTGGCGCCTACTCGCCAACTCAGACCACGGACTTGGTGCTGTTCTTCTCGAAACCGACCACGGCCTTCAGCCCTATCCAATGCCTCTCCCAGGGGTCTCATCACGATCGTCAGAGAGTCTACTAGCCGCAATCGCAGAATGTGCGAGCCTCGCATCAGGCGCGACAGAAGCGACCCTCTCGATAGGCCCCGAGCTGCTTGAGCGACTAGAGGAAGCCATCGCGCACGTCGAACGTCGTATCGTGCAGCTAACGGCGCAGTACGACAACCGTGAAGACCCAGGTGAGCTGAGAAGCCGAGGAGATATTCTCCTAGCTAGATACCTTGAGATTTCTCCAGGTTCGTCGTCGGCTAAGGTCCATGATTTCGAAGGTAACATCGTCGAATTGGAGCTCGACCCAAAACTCAAACCTTACGAAAACGCATCGAGGTATTATGACCGAGCTTCCCGTTCCGAGCGCGCAGCTCGGAGACTTCCAGGTCTCATCGAATCAGCTCATGCAGACATGGTGGTCTTACAAACTCTATTGAAACACGCCTACGACGGGACCGCTCAGGTCGAAAAGATCTGGGCTGCCCTTCCTGCCTCCCCTGCTAGACAGCGCAGAGGTTCCCAAAGTCCCACTGAACCATATAGAACCTTTTTAAGCAGTGGTGGACTGGAGATTCGAGTGGGACGGGGAGCCCGCCATAATGATGATTTGACTTTCCGACATTCTGCCCCGAACGACATCTGGCTCCATGCAAGACACAGCACTGGAGCACATGTGATCCTGAGGTGGCAAGGGATAGGAGCACCACCTGAGCGTGATCTCCAGGAAGCCGCTTCGCTCGCCGCTCTCCACTCAAAGGCCCGCACATCGAAAATAGTTCCAGTAGACTGGACATTGCGCAAATACGTCCGTAAACCTCGAGGCTCAGCAGCCGGATCAGTCGTACCGGATCGGGTTCGAACCCTCTTCGTTACACCGGATTCTGAATTAGTTGAGAGTCATGCCGTCGACCATAATAGCCTAAACGAAGCTCGATCGGAGGGATCAATCTAACGCGGCTCTCAAACGAGCAACGAAGCGAGCTCCGGCTTCCACACCAGATTCCTCCATGATTCGGACGAGTGCGCTACCAATAACAACTCCGTCGGAGGCACACCCAACTTCACGTGCCTGTTCGGGGGTCGAAATGCCAAAACCCACAACTACAGGCAACCCTACCTGAGAGCGAAGCTCAGCTACTTCATCACCGAGGCTCTCTCGAAGTTGGGAACGAGCACCTGTCACCCCGGCCCGCGAGATGTAGTAAAGAAATCCCGAACTATTCTCGGCGATTTCCGGCACCCTTTCCGCTCGAGTCGTCGGAGCTACCAATCGGATAAAATCGAGTGGACTCTCGGCTATCGTGCGCTCAACTTCGCAGTCCGCTCCAACCGGGAGGTCGGTCAAAAGAAGTCCGCTGGCCCCACATTCGGTGGCATCTGAAAGAAAATCTTCCAGTCCATAACGAAGGACTGGATTCAGGTATGTAAACAGGACCACTGGGGTCGTTCGCTCGGCGCGAAAGATACTGAGTTCGGCCAATACATCTTCGACCTTAGTTCCATTTTGCAAAGACGAAAACGACGAGTCTTGGATTGTAGGACCATCGGCCAGAGGATCCGAAAATGGCACCCCGAGTTCAATGAGATCAGCCCCCGAGTCAGCCAGCGCGTGCAAGACAGTAGAGGTCGAGTCCCCTACGGGATGCCCGGCAGTTACATATGGAATCAGCGCCGCTCGGCCTTTCTCTTGAAGGGGTGCGAACACCGATGAGATAGCTGAGGCCTTCACAAAAAGCTTCCCCTACTCTCGATCTCGGCGACATGACTCACATCTTTGTCACCTCGCCCCGAAAGACACACTAAGATGGGGCCATTCACACTAGCTCCGTATTCAAGCACGTATGCTATGGCGTGGGCGGTCTCGAGCGCGGGGATTATCCCCTCCAGTTCGGAAAGCTTGTGGAACGCCTCCAAGGCCTGCTCATCTGTAGCGAAGGTATACCTGACGCGCCCCATGTCCTTCAGATGGGAATGCTCCGGACCGACTCCAGGATAATCGAGCCCGGCTGAAACAGAGTGCGCTGGCAGGACTTGGCCGTCCGAGTCCTGTAGGAGATAGCTGAGCGAGCCGTGAAGTACACCAGGCGTCCCAGCGGCCAGTGAAGCTGAGTGGCGCCCTGACTCGATGCCACTCCCCCCCGCCTCGACGCCCACAAGCTCAACGTATTCATCGCAGACAAAGGGGTGAAACATACCGATGGCGTTTGAGCCACCACCTACGCATGCAACCACTGACGCCGGAAGGCGGCCCAAGCATTCCAGAAATTGTTCTCGAGCTTCTCTACCAATAATCGATTGAAAATCACGCACCATTCTGGGAAACGGATCTGGTCCAACCACCGAGCCAATGATGTAGTGGGTCGAGTCGACGTTAGTTACCCAATCACGGATCGCCTCATTCGTCGCGTCTTTAAGCGTCCTTGTACCCGAGCTCACAGGACGCACCTCGGCCCCAAGCAACTGCATGCGATACACATTCAGAGCCTGCCTCTTAACATCCTCCTCCCCCATATAGACCACACACTCAAGATCAAACAGAGCGCACGCCGTCGCAGTAGCGACTCCGTGCTGTCCCGCCCCGGTTTCGGCAATGATGCGCCTCTTTCCCATCCGGCCAGCTAGTAAAGCCTGTCCAATGGTGTTGTTGATCTTATGAGCTCCCGTGTGATTGAGATCTTCACGCTTCAGCCACACGTCCCGGTTTCCCGCTGCTTCGCCCAAACGCTCTGCGTGATACAACGGAGTCGGGCGCCCAACGAAACTGGCGTTCAGCCTCTTCAATTCGTCTTGAAATGACTCATCACATGAAGCTTCAGCATAGGCAATGGCTACCTCATCGAGAGCACCAATCAGCGTCTCGGGAACATACCGTCCACCAAAAGAGCCAAATCGGTCCGACTGAATTTGGGTGATCTTGGTCATAACTTAAGGTCAATCTCGAGGTGGATCTTCTGGTGAGAGACTAGCTCTCCGGACCTTCTGAATGAAGGCCTCCACCTCATGGCGGTCTTTGACGTTTCGTTTGACCTCTACGCCTGACGAGACGTCTACCACATCTGGACTGTACCTGGCTACCGCACCGGCGACCGATGTCGGAGTCAGTCCACCAGCAAGAACTACACTCAGTGCGGACCTCTTAGCGACTGTTAGGGCATCAGGGTCAAGTTCTAGTGTTAATCCCGAACCTCCAATAGCTCCATCTCTATAGCCCTCGACTAGTATCCCATCGATCAGCTCCCCGAAGTCTTCTACAACGCGCTGAACGTCTTCACTGGTCTTCGCTCGCACTGCCTTCCATATCGACCAATCTCCCGCACTCTTAAGTGACCGGGCTATAGCAACCGATTCGTTCCCGTGAAGCTGAATTATTGACGCGCCAATCGCATCGGCTAGGTCAGCATTATTCTTAACGGATTCGTTTACGGTCACCGCAACCTTCAATGCTAAAACCCCCCGGACCACAGTTGCTGCGACATCCTTAGACACACTCCTTTCATAGCCCTCGGTCATGATCAACCCGAGATAATCGGCACCTGCCTCATCTGCGAACCTCGCATCCACATTTCTCGTCAGACCGCAAATCTTCACGAGTGGGCTAGATCCAGGCAGCATAACCAACTCCTCTAGGATGAGGATGCGCGAGCTTCAGTAGATACACCGCAGAGCGTCGCCGCGGCTGCTGCAGCGTCCGTGGCCGATAGGAGTGCTTCACCGACAAGGATTGCATCGACACCTACATGCGCAAGTCGCTCCACATCTCCTCTCGTTCTTATTCCGCTCTCGGAAACGATCACCACATCGGAAGGGACAGACTTCAACAAGCACTCTGTTGTTTCCAAATCCGTCTTGAAAGTGGCGAGGTCACGGTTATTGATACCGATGATACTCGCATCAAGCCTCAAAGCAGACTCAAGCTCCCCAATGTTGTGAACTTCGACTACAACGTCGAGCCCGAATCCAATCGCTTCATGATAGAGTCTGTCGAGTTGTGGCTCATCCAAGATACGGACAATTAGCAGGACGGCATCGGCCCCTCCAACCCGAGCCTCTAAAAGATGCAAAGTGTCAAGTGTGAAATCTTTGCGAAGAACGGGGATGTTTGTCGCGCGCCTTACTGCTTCCAAGTCGGCTAGTGATCCACCAAAATACGTTTCATCCGTCAGCACGCTTAGTGCGGAAGCTCCAGATTTCTCATAGTTAGATGCTAGACGAGCTGGGTCGAGATTCGGTCGAATCTGTCCGGAACCGGGCGAGCGGCGCTTACATTCGGCGATAAGCGACACGAAGCCTTGTTGGGCTATCGCGAACTCGAAGCCGCGAGGCTCCGGAACTGCTTCCACCGCTTGTTCAAGCGCCGACGCACGAGAGAGAAGCCCTTGGAGCTCCTCTCTCTTAGTCCGCACGATGTCGGCAAGGATGCCGGGGAGTGATTGATCTTCTTGCGTTTCGGGCAACGTTCGGGTAACCTTACTTCGGTTCTTATTCGGGTCCCTACAGGAGGGAGGAAGACTGCAATGCCCCTCACCAAGCGCCAGAAAGAGATCCTAGACTACACTGAATCCTTCATTGACGAGCAAGGCTATGCGCCAAGCTTCGAAGAGATCGCCGAGTCCTTTGGATATTCTTCTCTTGCTACTGTGCACGAGCACCTCAGCAATCTGGAACGCAAAGGCTATATCCGGAAGTCATACAACGAGAGTCGCTCGATTGAGCTTGTCAGAAGTGACACCGGAACGCCAGTAATTGAGCTGCCTCTTCTGGGTGCAGTAGCTGCTGGGATGCCTATAGAAGCGATGCAGGATAACGAAACACTCGCGGTTCCACCGGACATGATCAGTCAGCGAAGAGATAACTACGTGCTTCGGGTCGAGGGTAACTCGATGATCGAAGAGCAAATTCGCGATGGTGATTATATAGTTGTTCAGGCTCAAGATCGTGCTGAGGACGGACAGATGGTCGTCGCCCTAGTAGAAGGCGAGTCGGCGACCGTAAAGAAACTCTACAGAGAATCAGAGGGACGAGTGCGTCTTCAGCCAGCTAATCCCACGATGGAACCAATTCTAGTCAACGCCTCAGACGTTAGCGTACAGGGAATCGTTGTCGGAGTTATCCGCAAGTACTAGCAATCAGGCGCTCGAGCGCAGTAGCAGCAGCACCTGAGTCTATCGTATCGCCCGCGAGTGAGACAGCAGAGGACCAATCAGGCGCCAGGTCAGAAACCAAAAGAGCTGCCGCTGCATTAAGCACAACAGCCGTCCTGTGAGCACCAGTCTCCCCTCTGAGAACCGCCTTTAAAATGCGCGCGTTTTCCTCCGGCTCTCCTCCAGCAATCTCTGAAGCTTTAACGGGGGAGAGCCCAACACTTTCGATGTCGAGTTCATAATCGAATAGCGCGCCATTCCTAAGTTCGACTACACGAGTTGACCCGATGGGGCTGACTTCGTCGAGCCCATGAGACCCATGCACTACAAGAGCCCTGATATGACCTAACTCCAGGAGTGCTCCCGGGATGAGGTCGAGAAGCGACTCATCTGCGACTCCCACGACCTGGCGACGTGCTCCTGCAGGATTGGTCAGGGGACCTAAAACATTCATGATCGTGCGAATACCAAGCCCCTCCCGCACTGATCCGACGTAGCGCATAGCCGGATGCAGCAGGGGTGCGAACATAAACACTATGCCAGTCTCTTCAAGCACCTCGCTCATCCGCTCAGGTGTCAGATCGATTCTCACCCCGAGCGCCTCCAGAACGTCGGCACTCCCACTCCGAGATGTAAAAGAGCGGTTACCATGTTTGGCGACAGGCACCCCGGCGCCCGCGGCCACAAAAGCTGCCGCAGTCGAGATATTGAAAGTGGTTATAGCTCCACCTCCCGTCCCGGCTGTATCGACTAGACTATCCGGAGCCGACGCTGACACCGAGTTCATAGCTGAACGAAGAGCCCGAACGCAACCCGCTATCTCTGATGATGCGAGCCCTTTGGCTCGCATGCCGACGAGAAGGCCTGCCATTTGAATCTCGCTAGCTGTCCCGTTCATAAAGAGATCAAACGCAGCTTCTGCCTGTGAGGAGGTTAGGTCCTTTCCCTGCGCGACATACTCCAGAAATTCAGTCAGACCTGGCTGGTTCATTATCTCGTACGGCTATGCATGGGATTAAGACTTCGCGCATAAAACGGAACCGCTTAAGCCCCTAGAATGTGGACAGTCTAGAAGGCTAATCCCTGCAAGGCTTTTTGGTCAATCTCGTATCGGACGCGGGAACAAGAACCGGCTTTTATTTATCGTCTTGGAACGAATCCTGTGCATTGCTAACTTGTTGTGGTGGATGCCCCCGAATCCCTCCGATTTTTTCGCCTCACCGTCCAATACGACGGTACGGCATTTCATGGCTGGCAAACCCAGCCGGACCAACGCACCGTACAGGGTGACATAGAATCCGTGGTCTCGAGGCTGGCAAACTCACCTCGCACGGTCACCGGATCAGGGCGCACCGACACAGGAGTGCACGCGACTGGACAGGTCGCATCTGTGGGCATGCCATCAAGTTGGGGAGCTGCAAAGTTCAAGAAATCACTGAACTCCATGCTTCCTGACGACATCTGGATCTCGTCCGTTATTCCCGTCCCACCTGATTTCCACCCTCGCTACCATGCGCTTAAGCGGACCTACAGGTATGAAGTTGGCCTCAAGCCCCTGTGCGCCTCGCCTTTCTACAAGCGCTGGTGTTGGCCACTGGGTGGAACATTAGACCAATCGCCCACACTAGACCGGATCCTATTGGATCATGCAGCCCAAGACATAGTTGGTGAGCACTGCTTTGCAGCATTCGCGAAAGCGGGCCAACCTAAGCGAGGAACCCGTTGTAATGTGCACCAAGCAAAGTGGAGTGACACTGATCTGGGGGTTCGATTGACCATAACGGCGAACCGATATCTGCATCACATGGTGCGTTATCTAACCGGAACAATGATAGACATCGCACTCGGTCGGCGAGAGATTGAGGATATGGCTAGACTACTTGAATTCCCTCAAGAATTTACGACCTCTCCCCCAGCGCCTCCCGAAGGGCTATTTCTCCACAGGGTGACATATCCCAGCGATGATTCTGTCGATTAGGAATCTTCTTCTAAACCTAAACCGATACGGAGCCCCCTCCCCAGATGAAAATCTTCCTCGACACGGCTGATCTTTCAGAAATCCGACGAGCCTCGGACGCAGGCCTGATTGATGGCATTACAACTAACCCGTCCCTTGTGGCAAAGGTGGCAGATGGCGACGTCACCGCCATGTACCGAGAGATCTGCGAGGCCGTAGACGGGCCAGTCTCACTCGAGGTAGTAGCAGTCGATCGTGAGACGATGGTTGCGGAAGGAAGGAAACTTGCGGCTATACATCAGAACGCTGTCGTAAAAGTTCCCCTCACCGAAGACGGACTAAAGGCGTGCCGAGATCTGGTTTCCGAAGGCCACAAAGTCAACGTCACTCTTTGCTTCTCAGTCTCGCAAGCACTTCTCGCAGCCAAGGCTGGTGCCACGTTCATCTCACCATTCGTGGGTAGGCTGGACGACATTTCGGGTGAGGGAATGCAGTTGATCGGCCAGATAAGGCAGGTCTATGATAACTACGGATTCGATACAGAAATCTTGGCGGCATCACTCCGGCATCCAATGCACGTAGTAGAATGCATGTTAATAGGTGCAGATTGCGCTACCCTGCCTTCTAAAGTTCTTTGGCAATTAAGTAAGCACCCCCTCACCGACAGTGGTCTCGACGCGTTTCTCAAGGATTGGGATGCCGCAGGTACAGCGCTTTAACCGGAGGCCCACCCCTCCCCGGCTTCTCCTGCCCGCGCTCGCAGCACTAACTGCCGGAGCGTGTGGTCCGAGCGCGGCATTATCTCAGGCTGACACATCTTCAGTGGATCAGGCCTCTGAGCTGTCGCAAATCTCTCCATCTCAGGTGATTGATGAGAGCCGGAGAACCGCAATAGTTAGAGCGGCGGCTCGGGTAGCCCCTGCGGTGGTCAGTGTTAATGTCATGCGCACACGCCGGGTTCGACCTCGAACGATGTGGGAGAGCATGATCCTCCCTCCCGGAACCCAGCAACGCAGAACCGGCTTCGGATCAGGGGTGATCGTAAGTGAAGACGGAATAGTAATAACTAACGATCACGTAATAACAGGCGCTTCGGACATAAAGATCACTCTTCCGGGCGGGCGTGATTTCAACGCAGAAATCATTGGGACGGACCCTGTCGCCGATATAGCGGTTCTTCGGATCACGGGAGACAACCTGCCCGTCGCTCCAGTTGGGACTGCTAAGGGCTTATTAATAGGAGAATGGGCTGTCGCGATAGGTAACCCGCTCGGCAACTACGTCGCGGACAGCGAACCAACCGTCACTGCTGGTGTGATCTCAGCTGTAGATCGCAATATCGCTCCGTCTTCGGAAGACGCAGGGTTCTACTTCGGAATGATTCAAACCGATGCTTCCATCAATCCTGGCAACTCAGGCGGCGCACTAGTGAACGCACAAGGCGACGTGATAGGAGTCAACACGTCAATCATTTCACGCAGCGGTGGTAGCGAAGGCCTCGGTTTTGCAATCCCGATAGACCGCGCCCTGCAGATCGCCAACGATTTCCTCGAGCACAGTGAGATACGTCGAGCTTGGGTAGGCATCGACGTAGAGCCTGCTGAAGCCGATGAGTGGGGACGAACCCGAGGAGTGCGAGTCAGTCGAATTACTGAAGGCTCTCCAGCCGACGAGGCTGCTCTGCAGCGAGGTGATATGCTACTAAGTGCGAACGGGCGTGCTCTGTCAGGTCCGCTCGACTGGGAGGGCGTGCTGATGGATCTCCGTGCTGGAAACACCTTAGAGTTAAGTGTACAGGGGCAGTCACGAACGATTGAGATGGAGGCAGTGCAATTTCCTTCGTCAATAGCTGCAAGAGTTACTCTCTTTCAAGACATTGAACTGATAACCCTGTCATCACAAATCCAGGGCGAACTTGGACTATCTAGCGAATCAGGAGCCCTGATCGCAGACATATCTCCTGAGTTGACGAGTAGGACACGCCTGCAGATGGGCGATGTCATCATTCAGATGAACCGTACTCGCATCCATAGCGCAGAAGACGCTGCGTCATTCTTCGATGAGCTCACCGGACAACAGGGCCGGATCGTTGTCTACCTAGAACGCGACAACAGATACTATACAACCAGCCTGTCCTGGAGGGGTTAAGTTGGAAATTGATAGATATATGCACCCGCTCTCGGACCGTTACGCATCGAGAGAGATGCAACGGATCTTTTCTCCGTCACGTCGCTTCGGCACCTGGCGCCGTCTTTGGATCGCACTTGCCGAGAGCCAAGCTGAGTTGAGTCTCAACATCTCCAAAGACGCACTTGAGCAGATGCATGCGGCAGTCGACAAGCTCGATCTAGAAAAAGCAGCCGAATACGAAAAGCGCTTCCGCCACGATGTCATGGCTCACGTGCATTTGTTCGGGGATGATGCTCCTGCGGCAAAGGGAATCATTCACCTTGGGGCGACGAGCGCATTCATTGGTGATAACACCGACCTGATCCTCCACCGGGATGCCCTCGAGTTAATCCGAGCTCGCTTGATCCGCTGCGTAGATGCGTTAACAGACTTTGCAAGGGAACATGCTTCTCTTCCAACTCTCGGCTATACACACTTCCAACCTGCTCAGCCGACGACGGTCGGAAAGCGGGCGACACTCTGGATCCAGGATTTGCTGTTGGACGTAGAAGAGTTGGATCACCGAATCAAGGTGCTGCGCTTCAGAGGTGTCCGTGGAACGACCGGGACCCAAGCCTCTTTCTTAGAACTCTTCAAAGGAGATCACAATAAGGTCGACAAACTAGACCTAGCAGTAGGAAAGCGAATGGGATTCGAGTCGACGTATCCAGTTAGCGGTCAGACATACGCACGAAAAGTAGACTATGCGGTGCAGGCATCTCTTGCCGGCACCGCTGCTTCGGTCTCTAAGATCGGACACGACCTGAGACTTCTCGCCAACCTTAGGGAAGTTGAAGAGCCGTTCGAAGCCGAGCAGATCGGTTCATCTGCTATGCCATACAAGCGCAATCCAATGCGAGCGGAGCGGATTTGTGCCCTGGCCCGGCACGTAATCACGCTATCGATCGATCCCGCTTTCACGGCCGCTACGCAGTGGCTGGAGCGCACGCTTGACGATTCAGCCAACCGACGTGTCTCGGTACCTGACGCGTTCCTAGCCCTAGATGGGTGCCTGGTACTCCTTGAGAACATTGCGGGTCGGATGGTCGTGAACCCGGAGGTAATCCGAAGGAAT
The DNA here is from genome assembly GCA_002348265.1 of Gemmatimonadales bacterium UBA2975. Lineage (GTDB taxonomy): Bacteria > Gemmatimonadota > Gemmatimonadetes > Longimicrobiales > Gaopeijiaceae > UBA2589. The sequence goes on from DEAT01000057.1 coordinate 27,104, forward strand.
CTCGCCGAGCACCTTCCCTTCATGGCCACAGAAACGATCTTGATGAACGCAGTGTCACGGGGTGGTGACAGACAAGAGCTACACGAGTCGATCCGGAAGCACTCCATGGCCGCAGCACGACGTATGAAGGAAGAAGGTGCCGATGCAGATCTACTCGAACGAATCGCTGGAGATGATTCATTCGCACTCAGTATGGAGGAGCTTCAGCAAATGATAAATCCGATGCAATTCGTAGGCCGAGCTCCCTCCCAAGTAGAGCAATTCATCGAGTCCGCAGTAGCCCCCGTATTAGAAAAGCACAACTCTCACTCAATAAACCTGGAAGCCCCCACCCTCCATGTCTGATCAGAACTTGGTCCACGAATCAAAGCTCCCACTGCCACTCCTACACCGAGGGAAAGTAAGGGACGTGTACGAGGTGGACTCAGAGACCCTACTAATGATAGCCAGCGACCGCGTCAGCGCATTCGACGTGGTGCTGCCACAGCCAATTCCTCACAAGGGTGAGGTATTAACACAGATAACCGCGTGGTGGCTGGATCAGCTAGACGATAGGCTTTCACACCACCTCATCGCTGTAGATCCTGAACGTATAATCGAGCGTCATCCTGAGCTTGCCAGCACACGCAACCAATGGGCCCGAAGAGCGATGCTCGTGCACAGGACAGATCCAGTTCTCGTTGAATGCGTAGTCCGTGGGTATATCTCAGGATCCGCCTGGAAGGAATACAAGCACAGCGGCACCTTGGCCGGCGAACCTCTAGCTCAAGGGCTTCAAGAAAGTCAACGGCTTGACCCCGCGATCTTCTCGCCAGCTACAAAGGCACAGCAAGGTGAGCACGACGAAAACATTACATACGGTCAGACGATGGAGATCCTGGGTGCTGAGCTCGCAGAGCGACTTAAGCAACTCTCACTCGAAATCTACGGTTTCGGAAGGGATGTAGCCGAACAAAGCGACATCATTTTGGCCGACACAAAATTCGAGTTCGGACACAAGAACGGTGAACTCCTTCTAATCGACGAAGTGCTTACCCCCGACTCGTCCCGCTTTTGGCCGAAAGAAAGCTATGGGGTCGGCCGGGGCCAGCCATCACTGGACAAACAACCGGTACGCGACTGGCTTGAAACCCTCGACTGGGATAAGAGTCCACCACCACCTGACCTTCCGGAAGAAGTCGTTCTCGAATCATCAGAGAGGTACAAGGACGTATTCCAGCGTTTAACAGGAACAGCTCTAGCGGACTACCAACCTCCGGTATTTAGGGACGACCGGTGAGAATAGCCCGCGAGGGAATTCCTTTCGCGGTCGTGGGTACTGTCCTTGCGGGCGCATGCTGGATCAGTGTCTTGCTCCAAGGCGCTACAGGTGTTTCAGGTAAAACAACTGCCACTGAGATCGTGATCCAAATCGCGGGGATGATAACAAGCCTGCTCACAGTCTTCGTTCTGTGGTTTTTTCGTGATCCCCAACCGAACGTGCCCACAGACGAAAGTCTCGTAGTAGCACCCGGACAGGGAAAAGTGATTCTGATCGAAGACGTAGAACAGGCGGACTTCATATCAGGAGCGGCCAGGAAGATCTCGATCTTTCTTAGCATTTTCGACGTGCATGTTCAACGAGTTCCGGTATCAGGGACCGTTGAACACAAGGTTTACCGTCCGGGCTCCTACATGGTGGCGTGGGCAGAGAAAGCATCCGAGGACAACGAGCAGTCATCTCTCGGGATTGTTACGGAGCACGGGAAGGTACTAGTAAATCAGATCGCAGGGCTGATAGCTCGTAGGATTGTAACCGACCCTGAGCAGGGCGACTCCGTGAAACGCGGGAGCCGACTCGGATTAATACGGTTTGGTTCGCGAGTCGATATCTTCTTTCCGCAACATTGGGAGGTCCTTTGCAGCGTAGGAGATCGTGTTAAGGTAGGCTCGTCCCCGATGGCGCGGATGCGCTCTGAGGAGGCCTAATGCCAGGCCCTCGAAAGACTCTTCAACGTGGGGTCATCATACTCCCATCGGCGTTTACCTTAGGCAATCTCTTTTTTGGCATCTACGCAATGGTGTCTGTGTCTAGAGGTGATTTCCAATGGGCTGGGTGGTGTATAACCATTGCCGGCATTCTCGACCTGCTAGATGGAAGAGTAGCGCGCCTAACTCGCACAGGTTCCGCGTTTGGAGCCCAGCTGGACTCGCTTGTAGACTCGATCTCCTTTGGGGTCGCTCCCGGATACGTCATGTTCGCGCTCTTCTTTGCGGACGCTGAATGGAGCTGGGTCTTGGCTTTTGTCTATATAACGGCCGTAGTGGTTCGGCTAGCACGATTCAATATGGAACAAGGCGGAGAGGCAAAACGACAGTACCACGGGCTTCCGTCTACAGCTGCAGGAATGGCACTCGGCTCGTTCTTTCCATTCAGTCAAACGTGGTTTTTCAACTCGTATCTGAGTGACCTGCCTTGGCAACAAATCATGGCCGTGGGGATGGTACTATTGGCAGTTCTAATGGTAAGCCACGTCCCTTACTCCAAAGTATCTAGGATAAGCCTGACGACCCCGCAGGGGATAGCAAACAGCGTCATACTGCTTGCAGCCGTCTTTTTAGCAGTTTATGTCCCTGAATACTTTTTCTTTGCCGTTCTGGTGATGTACATAGTCTGGGGGCTGGTGAAATCCGTTTTACTGGGTTTCCTTGACCGCATTCCAGTCGGAGATCCACTGCTCGACCTAGAAGAAGACCACGTAAGGTCTCATTCTGAGGTACGAGATCTCGACTACGGTAACCTTGTTCCATCAAGAACCGTAGATTTTAAACTCGATTCCCAATCCACCCCTGACCCCAATCAAGGTCTGGAGGAACAAGCGTGAATCCGTACCGTATCGAAGTTCGTGTAAAACCTCGTCCGGGCCTTCTCGACCCTCAGGGCAAAGCTATTCACCACTCACTGAATTCACTTGGCTGGGAAGGCGTGAATGACGTGAGTGTCGGAAAAGCCATCTACATCGACATAGATGCCGATTCCGCTGATAACGCTCTCGCGACAGTCGAGGTGATGTGCCGAAAACTGCTCGCCAATCCGGTAACAGAAGACTTTGAGGTCTCTGTAATTGACGAAATGGAGCGAACGTCCTCATGAAGGTTGCAGTGATCACCTTTCCAGGGTCGAACTGCGACTACGACCTGTTCAAAGCGGCTCAACAGGTTGGTGGAGACGCCAAGTTTATCTGGCACCGCGAGCGAGGTCTCAATAATTACGATGCTGTGTTACTCCCTGGGGGTTTCTCATACGGAGACTACCTGCGAGCCGGAGCCATTGCGCGTATGAGCCCGATCATGGAAGACGTTATAGCATTCGCCAAGACCGGAAGGCCGGTATTAGGCATCTGTAACGGATTTCAGATTCTTTGCGAATCAGGACTTCTGCCAGGTGCGTTGATGCACAACACCTCACTCAAATTCGAGAGCAAGGACGTAATGCTTCGTGTTGACCGCACCGATACGATGTTCACCAAGGATTACAAAACAGGGCAAGTCTTGCGAATCCCAATCGCACACGGGGAGGGCAACTACGGGGCAGACGATGAGACACTTGAGGCCCTCGAAGATCAGGGACGGGTCGTTTTCAGATACGTAGACCGTGATGGTGAACTAAGTGACGAAGCAAACCCAAATGGATCTTTGAACAACATTGCCGGCATTACAAATGAAACTGGTAATGTTCTGGGGATGATGCCCCATCCTGAGCGCGCCATGGAGAAGCTTCTCGGTTCTACTGACGGCTTAGCACTTTTCACGTCTATGGCAGGGAGCCTACAGCCCTCATGACCAATCCTACTGCGATGCAGGTTCCTCCCCGAGACGGCGATCCTGAAATCACACCGGAGATAGTCGCGGACCACGGACTGACTCCCGAAGAATATGAGAAAGTACTGAAAATAATGGGACGAGACCCAACGTTTACAGAACTTGGTGTCTTTAGCGCAATGTGGTCGGAGCACTGTGGATACAAGAACTCAAAACGTCTTCTTCGTCTCCTACCCACGCAAGCCCCTTGGGTTATCCAGGGTCCGGGGGAAAATGCAGGCGTAATCGACGTTGGTGATGGCTACGCTCTCGCATTTAAGATAGAGTCCCATAACCATCCATCAGCAGTCGAACCATATCAAGGAGCGGCAACCGGCGTTGGTGGAATTCTGAGAGACATCTTCACAATGGGGGCACGCCCTGTTGCGGTCCTCGACTCCTTACGCTTCGGAGATCTCGACAGTGGCCGGGTTCGTTATCTCTTCGCCGGTGTAGTAAATGGCGTCGGCGATTACGGAAACTGTGTTGGAATCCCCAATGTTGGGGGGGAGGTCCAGTTCGACCGGGGCTACGAGGGCAACCCGATCGTAAACGCCATGTGCCTTGGGCTCATGAGGCACGAAGAGCTTATAACAGCCGCAGCGACTGGAAATGGGGCGCCACTAATGGCGGTAGGAGCTCGTACCGGACGGGACGGCATCCACGGAGCTACCTTCGCCAGTGAGGAACTTAGTGAAGACTCCGATGAGTCGAGTAGACCGCAAGTCCAGGTCGGTGATCCATTCACCGAAAAGTTGCTCCTAGAGGCTAGCCTGGAACTGATTGCTTCTGGTGCAATTAGCGGCATTCAAGATATGGGTGCCGCAGGCATAACTTCATCTGCATCTGAGATGGCTGGGCGCGGAGGAAGTGGAGTTGAGCTCGAAATGACGGATGTGCCAGTGAGAGAAGATGGTATGACCCCTTACGAGATCCTTCTTTCTGAATCCCAGGAGCGCATGCTCGTTGTGGCACATCCTGGACGAGAAGACGAGGTCAGAGAGATCCTTGAAAAATGGGAGTTGGAAGCAGCCGTGATCGGACAAGTCACCGACGACGGAAAATTCCGAATCCTAGAGAATGGGAATGTCGTGGGTGACATCCCAGCCCTCCCTCTTACAGACGGATGTCCAACTTATGAACGTGAGGGGATAGAGTCTGAAGAAGTCATAGCACTTCGAGAAATGGATCTCACTGAGCACATGACGGAAGAAGGAGATCTGACGAAAGATTTCCTGTTGTTGTTAAGGTCTCCAAATGTCGCATCCAAACGATGGATCTACGAGCAATACGATACAACGGTGCGAACTGGAACGGCGGTAAGACCCGGCGGGGACTCAGGCGTAATAAGAATTCGTGGAACTAAACGCGCTATAGCGGCGACAACCGACTGCAATGGGCGCCTTGTCTACTTGGAGCCACGAACCGGTGCGATGGCGGCCGTGGCTGAGGCAGCACGTAACCTGGTGTGTGTCGGCGCTCTTCCTACGGCAATCACGAATAACTTGAATTTTGGGAATCCGCTCAAGACACACATCTACTATCAGTTAAGAGAGGCAGTGCTCGGGATGCGGGAGGCATGTAGTGCATTCGAGACCCCAGTGACAGGGGGTAATGTGTCCCTCTTTAATGAAACGGATGGCAAGGCCATCTACCCAACACCCGTGATCGGGATGGTAGGCGTGATCGATGATGTGTCAAAAATCATTCATCACGCGTTCAAGAGCGCCGGAGACGATATAGTTCTTCTTGGAACCAACTCAGGAGAGATTGGAGGCTCAGAGTACCTATATGTCACCTCTAAGCTAGTAGCCGGTAACCCACCCTCCCTTGACCTCGAAGCTGAGAGACTGCTCCAGCAAGCAGTGCTAAAGATGAACCATGAGGAGGTGCTCAACTCAGCGCATGACTGTTCGCAGGGAGGTCTAGCTGCCACCCTTGCCGAATGTGCGCTCGGTAACGGTGAAACTCCGCTGGGGGTTAGCGCCGAGGTTGACGAAGACCTGGCACCCATCGTGTCTCTCTTCGGAGAATCACACGGCCGAATTATTGCGTCAACGAGCCCTGAGAATACCGAACGAGTGCTAGCACTAGCGGCTCTCTACGACGTTCCTGCAAAGAGAATTGGAACGGTTACTGACATGGCCTCTGGGTTTTCGATAAAGGTCCGGTCAGGCTCTGTTCAAGCAAGAATGACGGACTTAGCGGAAGCATATTTCGGCTCGATTCCGAATATCATGGACGCTCCAACAGGCTCAGAGGCCTGACGTGTGCGGGGTAGTCAGAATCAGTGGAGTTGAAAATGCCGTTCAACAGGTTTTTCCAGCCATGTACGCCCCGCAACACAGAGGTCCGGAAGTCGGCGGCATCGTCGCCTTCGACGGTGAAGGTGGACCAGCATTGCGACCGGGCCAGATCACCGAAGACGTTTTTGGCCTTCAGTAAGCTGATGGCCAACCACCTAAGATCTCAATTCATGCAGTGTAGAGTTGGTCTGGTTTCATTGAGAAACAGCTTAAGTGTAAACGAAGATCCTAGCTCGCTTTATGCCACGACGACGAGCTAGAATCCATCATACTGAAACATACCTGAGATCCTGCTGACACCGAGGTATCCTATGAGTTCGTCGCGTACAATGCTCGCCTGCACTTTCGGAATCACCTGCCTTTCATTGTTACTCATCGACCCTGCTTCGGCCCAATTGTCAGAGGCTGAGCCCTCCGTCGAAGCCCAGATCGAGCTGTTCTCGAATTGGATGGAGGGGCAAATCGAAATCCGTAACCTCCCCGGAATAGTAGTAGGTGTGATCTCAGGGGATGACCTAGTCTGGGCGAAGGGGTTCGGCTATGCGGATGTAGAGTCTGAGAGAGCTATGGAGACAACCACGCGTTTCAGGATGGCCTCTCATAGCAAGCTGTTCACGGCCACCGCGATCATGCAGCTCCGTGAACAAGGGAAAATCCGACTCGACGATCCGGTCACCGACTACTTGCCGTGGTTTACGTACAAGATGGCAGCACCTGACGATCCACCAATCACCATTGAACACTTGCTCACTCACAGTTCAGGGCTACCCCGCGAAGCTAGCTCTCATTGGACCGACTTCGATTTTCCGACCGAGGAAGAAGTGCGCGAACTTATTGGAAATCGAGAAGCCCCGTTCTCACCTGAAGTCCGGTGGAAGTACTCCAATCTCGCTTACACCATTGCCGGACTTTTGATCGAAGAAGTGACTGGCGTTAGTTGGGCTCGCTACCTACAACAGAACATCTTCGACCCTCTCAATATGATCGCATCGAGCGTGGACATGCCGGATCCGAAGATGGCGACCGGATATGGTCGGCGCATGCCGGACGGATCTCGTCAGATTTTCCCCTTCGTAGACGCGCGGGGGATGGCGGCTGCGACCGGCCTAACTTCCACGGTCGAGGACATGGCACGCTTTGTTTCAGCGCAGTTCAGGGAGGGTGCTCGCGGAGAAGATCGGATTTTGAGCACAGCCTCCCTCAGAGAAATGCACCGTGTACGTATGATGGAAACCACTTGGACTAGAGGACAGGGAATAGGGTTCAGCGTTCAACGAAGAGACGGCACACTCTACGTGGGTCACGGAGGGGGATATCCGGGGTATACGACTAACACAACAATACAGTTAGACTCAGAAATCGGTGTAGTCGTTCTTACCAATACCAACGACTCAAATCCCGCACAGATCGCCCAGCAGCTGATGGCAACCGTTGGGGTAGCGATTGCTGAGGCTGCGACTGAGGCTCCAGAAACGGTTTCATGGGATCCTGCTTGGGAGCGGTTTGCAGGTGTTTACCGGAGTCGGGGTGGGGAGACCCGCGTTCTTGTCCTAAACGAGCGACTAGTATCTATGAACCCTTGGTCCAGTTCCATAGGAGAGCCAACACACCTTATGCCAATTGGTGACGGGACGTTCCGAATGATCGCTCGCACGGGCGGTGGCGCTGTGGGTGAAATCGTGCGCTTTATAGAAGAGAATGGAAAGGTGGTGCGCATGATTACAGGGGATTCCTATTCAGTTCGCATTCGTTAGTGAACCTACTTGCGCCAACCACTTGTGCAGAGGACGCATTTGAGGGCTGACGAAAGCTTCCTTCACAATCTTCCTAAAGCGGAGCTCCATGTTCACTTAGACGGTTCCCTTAGGCCACAGACGATGTTCGAACTCGCCACCGAGCGGGAAGTGTCCTTACCTGTATCCTCTATAGAGTCCTTAGCCTCCTATATGACGGTTCCTGAGGGGTCTAGCCTTGAAGGATACCTCGAACGGTTTGAGCTCACCCTTCTAGTAATGCAAGATTCCGATGCCCTAGAGCGCATAGCCTACGAATTGGTATTGGACCATGCCGCAGAAAACGTTCGCTGGCTGGAATTGCGATTCTGCCCCCAGTTAAATAGAGAACAAGGGCTATCGGCCGAAGAAGTTCTGGACTCTGTTCTGCGCGGAATGCGTCAAGCTGAGAACGATGTCGCTGAGAGAGGTCAATCAATCCAATCCGGGATCATATTGTGTGGACTACGCTCACACTCGTCTGCAGTCACATCAGAAACCGCTGAGCTCGCGGTAGCCTACATGAGGCAAGGAGTATGCGGATTTGACCTAGCTGGCGCCGAAGCGGGGCATCCCGTCCTTAATCACAGACATGCGATCAAGCGGGCATACCAAGCAGGACTCCCTATCACTCTTCATGCAGGAGAAGGGTTCGGCCCAGAGTCCATCCAGCAGGCCCTCGAATTTGGACACGCCAGCAGAATCGGTCACGGGACGAGGCTATTCGAGGATCCCACGCTAATGGAGCTCGTACGCAAATTACGTATTCCGCTTGAAGTCTGCCTAACCTCCAACTTGCAAACAGGCGTTGTCCACTCCCTAGCTGAGCACCCAGCCCAGCAATACCTGAAGCTTGGCATTCCGATCTCACTCTCAACAGACAATCGCCTAATGTCCGCCGTGACACTAACAGATGAATACACTCTAGCGAGAGATGCTTTCAATATTACAGAAAAAGAGCTCGTCGCCATCGCCCGAACAGGGTTCGAGCATGCCTTCACTGACTCTGCTAGAAGATCGGACTTACTTCACGAGTTCGACCAGCACGTTGAAGAATCGCTTTTTCAAGACTGAGTCAAGAGGTCTCTGGTTAGCCATCCCGTTATATTCTTCAGGATGAGGACATCGGGCTAGTATTCGCGAGCATCTCTTCGGCTAACTCGACGAGTTCCCTAGAGCCGAGATAGATAGGCACCCGCTGGTGAAGTTCAGTCGGCTGAATATCTCTGATGTTCTGCGTACCGGTACTAGCACGCCCTCCCGCCTGCTCGATTATGAAAGCCATCGGTGCTGCCTCGTAGAGAAGCCGTAACTTGCCGTCAGGCCTACTCCTCTCGGGTGGATACATGAAGAGACCGCCCTGAAGCAGTGTCCGGTGCACATCTGCTACCATCGAACCGATATACCTGGATCCGAAGCCCCCCTCGTTCTTTAAATGGCTGACCAGTTTCTGCTGCTCCTCTGACCACCTCGTGAAGTACGCTTCATTAACAGAGTAGACCTTCTTCGGCGGATTTGGGATTCTCATATCGGGATGGCTCAGTATGAACTCACCGATTGAAGGATCCAGCGTAAAACCATGGACGCCGGTGCCCGACGTGTACACTAACATTGTCGAAGAGCCATAAAGCACGTACCCCGAAGCCACCTGCCTGCAGCCCGGCTGAAGACAGTCTTCTAGAGTACCTCTCTCACCGTCTGTGCACTTGCGATGGATGCTGAAGATCGTTCCGATCGAGACATTAAGGTCAATGTTCGAAGAACCATCCAGAGGATCAAACAAAACAACGTAATCCCCGGCCGGAAACTTCTCCGGTATCGGGATGAAATGCTCGTGCTCCTCGGACGCCATACAAGCTACGAGACCTGTATGGTCTAAGGCTCGGTACATTACCTGATCGGCGAATACGTCTAACTTTTGCTGATATTCTCCATGGACGTTTTCCTGCCCCGCTCCGCCAAGAATATCAACTAAGCCCGCTTTATTGACTTCTCGCCCAATTACCTTCGCAGCCAGCGCGATGTCAGAGAGAAGACCAGTAAAGGCACCCTTCGCTTCCGGGTACTTACGCTCCTCATCGATCAAGAACCGCGAAATGGTAACCACGTGACTCTCTTGCAACATAGGTATGCGTGATTGAAAACGTTAACGGTTACTCGAAAGCTACTGCTTATGGACCAGCCTAAGGGTATATGATTACTATTCTCTCATGAAGCGTCTGATTTCACTCGCCCTTTTTGTCGTATTGGTGACTGGCCAGTATACGACGGCGTCGTGCCCTATGGACCTAGGGACCAATAACGATGACAGGGCTGAGTTAGCAAACATCGCTGACGCCAAGCAACAGAGCCACCAAGGCCACAGCGGAAAAACATCAGATTCGCAAGATGATCAGAAAGGTCACCATGGGGAGACCGCCTGCGCGAGTTTGATGAACTGCGGTACTTTCGCTTTCTTTAGTGCCGAACTTAAGTCAAAAGACCTCGGACACAGAACAATCGGCCCACTCAATAACTCATTGGGTCTCGAAAATTCGTTCAAGACCGCAATTCAGACACCTCCTCCTCGTCACGGCTAAAACCTTAGCTGAAGTGCTGTCCAGATAAGCAGTCCCCCCAGTGACGATGTATCAAGAGGAAAACCAGTGTCCATACGCATTGCTGTATTCTTGTTGTTCATCTCCTGCCTGCCCGTTTCAGCAGGAGCCCAATCACACCAACACGAAATGTTTTCTAAGGTTCTAGGAGACGGATGGCACCTAGCAGGAATGGCGCAGGCTCGCCCTACATTCAACAAAACCTGGTCCCAGAAAGGAACGACACACTTTGATGTCGCATCAACGCATCTGGCCCATACCGCCGTGATGCTCAACCTGGAGAGCACTTCGCGCAGACTCGTGCTCCGCCTAACAACAAACCTTGAGGGGCTCACACAAAAAGATGGTGAGCTCACTCTCGGGAGCTGGGGTAATGGCTTTATAGACTCGAGACATCCACACCACCTGCTCCATGAGGCAATGGTGAGTTTTAACGCCTTTTCCAGTGATGGAGGAGGTCTATCTCTCTCAGCCGGTCAAGGATTCGTCCCATACGGGACAGATGACCCCATGGGACGACCATCTGCTAAATATCCCACGAACCATCACCTGTCTCAGATACCCGAGCGCTTCACCTTGAACGCTGCTTGGTCAAAAGGCGCATGGATCCTCGAAGCTGGTGTGTTTGGTGGTTCTCATTCTGAGAGCCCGTACGACCTATCGCACATAAAGTCCTTCGGGGATTCTTGGTCTACACGAGTCTCCCGCAGCTTCGGAGAAAATGCTATGGGTGACGGGTTGTGGGAATTCTCACTCTCCCATGCACGCGTCTCTCACACGGCGTCACATAAGAACGCACTCTTCAACGGTGCTCTGCGTTACAATGGAAGTGTGGCTAATGATCAGCGTGTATCTGGCCTAATGGAATATTCTTGGAGCGATCCGATTGAAAACCACATGCGCGGCTACTGGTCCTTTCTCACCGAGGCGCAGTGGTCAACGGGCAAACATAATCCCTACGCACGGTTTGAAACGTCAATCCGACCGGAATTCCAGAGAGGCGACGGGATTTCATCTAGCTTCTTCCGCTATGGCCACCATACGATGGCTAACGGAGCAACTGCCTGGTCGATTCTATCCATAGGTTACGGATTCGCTTCAGGAATCGGCCCAGTTTCAATCCGTCCGTTCGTGGAGGGCCAAATTATTTCCGTAGCCAATGAGCGCGGCAACCTCATACCAAAAGATCTTCTAGGTGCCGATAGCTTCACTGGAGTAACAGTAGGTATGCGTCTCTATTTCGGAGGAAATCCTATGCGGATGGGCCGATATGGAATTCTGGATCCGATGACACGGATGGGCCGAATGCAGTCCATGGCCGGCATGTAGTTTCCCAATAGTCATCAAGCTCAATCGGCAGATACGGACACCATCATCGCATCGGCGAGAAGTCGGTGAGGTTAAGAGAAGGGTGGTAGAACCCAATGATGAATTCCCCTCACGCCACAAGCCCGGAGCACGCAGACGGAAGTACACCTAAGTCAAACCAGCTGACCAAATATTGCTAATCAGCTCTGGTATCGCTCACCTCACCGTGGGACTCTGGAAACAGATCCTGTTGGGATTGGTCGACAGCGCGCTCTCTCTCCTCTCGATCTTCCTCTACGAGCCTAGCCCTCAATATCCGCCTGACCTTTAGGTCGGACTGCACTCCAGCGCCCAGCATCACAACCATACCCAGTATGACCGCGCCAAAAACGACCACGGTTAACGGTACACCGAGCAGCGTGACAAAACCCAAACGAAGCGTCACACGATGGCTCGAGTTCAACGATGCGAACATAATGGATGTCCCTATCAGGATCGCGACACTCGTCCATCCCAGGAGACGGTTCACGCCAAAGCCAGTTCTGGTTTTGAGTAGGCGACCTCAGAACCCGAAAAAGTTGCACCCGTGGTCCGCTCTAGGAGTGCGTGTGCATAGTCACCAACACGCGCTACATCACCGTCAAATACGACGACCTTGTTGCGGCGTGTCCGACCTCGAACCTGACCTGGATCTCGGCCCTCATGCTCAATAAGGACTTCTTCCACCCTTCCCACCTCTGATGAGTTGATTTGCCCCTGAATCTGACGAGACACCTCAATTAATTCAGCTAGGCGTGCCTGAGCTTCTTCAGATGCTATGAAATCCCTCTCAGGAAAACGGGTCGCCGGCGTGCCATCGCGCAACGAATACTTATAAGTGAACGCTTCATCGAAACGGACAGTCCTCATGAGGTCAAGTGTGTCACGAAACTCGGCATCTGTCTCTCCAGGGAATGCCACAATGATGTCGGTCGAAAGAGCGATATCTGGAATCGAATTCCGCACCATATCGATCTTATCCAAAAGCATATCCACGGTGTAACGTCGGAGCATTCTCTTGAGAGTACGATTGTTTCCAGACTGAGCCGGAAGATGAAGTTGTTCGCATACTGCTGCTTCGGTCGCCATTACCTCTACGAGTAACTCGTTGACGTCTCGGGGATGGGGCGACGTGAAGCGAACTCGGCGTATGCCATCAACTTGAGCTACTAGACGAAGTAACTCAGGAAACAATAGATCTCCCCACTGGTAAGAGTTCACCGTTTGGCCAAGTAATGTGACCTCTGTCACACCCCGATCTGCCAACCTACGCACCTCATCGAGAACCTCATCCGAAGGACGATTCTTCTCACCCCCTCGAACGTAGGGAACTATGCAGTAAGTGCAGCGATGGTCGCACCCTCGTTGGATAGGCACCCACGCGCTCGGTCCATCTTGACGCCGCTGCTCCAAGCCCTGGTAATTCTCATCTATATCAAGCTTAAGAACGGCTAACTGCGGACCACGCTTTTTACTCTCACTCACTACCTCAATGGACGGGGCACTGGAAGAAGCTGAGAGTGGTGCGGCATGCTCTTCATCTTTATCAGTAGAGGCAATTCCTAACCGTCTTAGCGTTTCGGGTAGTCCACGATATCCATCAGGGCCCATTACGATATCTACATACGGTGCCTGATCTAGAAGCGAACTCCCTATTCGCTGAGCCATACATCCAGTTACACCAATGATCAAATCTGGTTTGTCTTGCTTCAGGCCATTGAGTTGCGAAACCCGACCCAATACGCGCTTCTCGGCGTGCTCACGTATCGCGCATGTGTTCACCAAAACGACGTCCGCTTCCTCCGGACTACCAACGATCAGGTATCCAGAGTGCTCAAGAATACCTTCCATCAGCTCACCGTCGCTGATGTTCATCTGGCAGCCGTACGTTTCCACGTAGGCCCGTTTCACTAGCCTTTTAGTCATAAATAAGAAAGTGAGGGACTCTCAGGCGGAACAATATACAGGTCATCTGGATCCCCACGCAGGGTTCCGGTTAGGAGCTCTGGCCTCAAACCGTTCATTGTATGCCCTTCCCCCGGCGCAAAATCCGGGTTCTGGAGCTCTCCATCTATTCGAACTCTGAGATAGTCCTCAGTGACGCCCACCCGTCCCCTACCCTCGACTGCGACCGTCGCTGTTGTTCCGGAACGTGACCCCCGATATAACATTCCCCGCTCCTGAGCCAACATGCGAAGCTCCCTTGCTCGCTCCCCTGCGACACGCTGGGGCACCCGTCCCGGAAGAGTTTCCGCGACAGTATTTTTCCTCGGTGAGAACGGAAACACGTGTAAATAGGTGAACGGGATTTCCTCGATAAGCGCCCGCGTGACAGAATGATCATCGTCAGTCTCACCTGGGAATCCAGTAATGACGTCAGCCCCCAGTCCGAGAGGAGAGATACGCTCGGCAATCTCAAGAGCCCGGACCCTATATTGTTCTCTAGTATGCCAACGACTCATGAGTCGGAGTACCGGATCTGCACCGCTTTGGAGCGGCATGTGAAGATGTGGAGCAAGGGTTCCTCCCGAAGACTCCATCAACTCAATCAACAATTCGTCGACCTCAGTAGCTTCGATACTACCAACCCGAAAACGCACGTCAGGCACAGCCTCAAGCAGAGAGACACACAATTGACCTAGGCTGAGTGGGGGATCAAGGTCTCTACCATAGTGACCGATATGAATACCTGTGAGAACAAGCTCTGCGTGCCTCTTCCCCAGTAATTTCGCTTCTTCTATAACTTCGGTCAGGGTACGAGATCTCGATGCTCCACGCGCCAGCCGTGTGGCGCAGAACGAACATTTGCGGTCACAACCATCCTGAATCTTTAACCAACCCCTTGAAGCGCCGAGTCGCGCGCGGAGAAGCTCACCCCCCACAGGTTCATAATCGGTTTTATCCAGAGACCCCCTCAATTTAATCTGAGTGAGCCCACTTTCGCTTGGATGTTCTGCTACCCTTGCGACATCGACTGCATCGTGGCCCTCGACAACATCCGCTACACCGTCCATCACTTTATAATCCTTGCCCTGGAGTGCAGCGGAGCACCCTGCGACTACAATTCGGGCATCTGGGTGTCGACGGTGCATGCGACGGATGAATCTGCGAGCCTCAGCGTCAGCTTGATTTGTTACCGTGCATGTATTGACAACAATGACCTCTGCTTCTGATGCTTTTTCGGTTTTATAGGAACCACGTGCCTCTAGTTCCTGGCGCATCCGTTCCGTGTCGTACTGATTCGCCTTACAACCGAATGTGTGGTAGTAAACACGCACAACTCGTTCCGATCAGAACCCGGAGGTCTGGAGCGACAGTGTCGCCCTCCAGAAGTTTTCAGTCAGATTTGCACCATCGCGGCGTCCGCGTTCAATCGCGAGGTCTACACCGGCCAGAACGAACCCAGCCGTTTGGTTGAGGACTAGCCCCAGTCCTCCAGAAAAAATGCGTTCTTTGACGGACTCGTCCTCAAAAACAAACGGGAGTCCTGTCTGACGAAACCCGAAACGTAATGGCGCATCTTTGCCCAACAGGCGAGCCCTAGAAAGTTCTATCCCTAATCCATACCCACTTCCACTCTTTGCATACCCGCTGGAGAGGTCATCCTGCATTTTTGACCAGTCTGCGAATACGGCGCTCCCGTGTAATTGGATGCTCGGGCCGAGTACGGCTGTTGCACCCACTCTATATTGGACCGGTATCGTGAAGCTCCTGTCAGACCCGCGAGTGTCAACCGAAGCGGTTCCCGAAAGCTCAGACGGAACCTGAACACTAGCTGCTACTCTCAGACTCTCGAAATCCGCCGAGGCTCCTGCGGTCAGGGACCAACCAGTCCAAGACCAAACACCGGATTCTACGTATGTGTCGACGTTTCCTGCTACGCCTTCTTCTCCGTATACTCGAACGAGGGTGCGATCTAGGTTCCCAGCAAAGCGTCCAACCGTCAGGCCCGCAGCGAACCAGTCTATAAGGGCCCTAGAAAAACCGAGATTTACGCTCGAGACCGAACCATCTTGGGTAAACGCATCCGATGTCCGGACAGGACCATCACCTAGATCAGTCTCACCGATCCTCGTCACTTCATAAGTCTGGTCAAGGACAGAGCTAATCTGAATCGCAGCCATCCCACCCAATAACGGGTAGGCGATACCAAGAAGAGGAAAACGGTTTCCCTTAAAAGTCCCCGTGCGACTACTAGAGGCCGAGTAGTCAATCCAACTCGGTGAAGCAGCCATAACTCCTGTCGAAATTTCGAGCCGAGCGAGACCACCCGGATCAGTCTGCATCATCGAGCCACCTGTCAGGCCAATCCCTATACTGCCCAATGCACGCGCTCGACCGTCTAGGGCCTCAACAGGAGTACCTAGTCCCGCTGCATTAAACAGTGATTGTGTATGCGCTGGCCTGGCTGTCGACGTCAGTGCCAACAACAGCAGGCCAGCTACCCGTGTCGAGGTGATCGACAGACGGATCATGGCAGCTCCACCGGCGGCCCTACCGTGACAATGAGCCGGAGAAATGGCTCACCTGCAGAGAATGGACCCTCGAAAGAAGCAAACGTAATAGAGAACGGCTCTATCACCGAAAGCAGTGCCAGGGTGCCAGGGGTCGGATCACCACTAGCGTCCTTCCCACGAAGTCGATCCCTGGCGTATCCCGTGAAAGGAATCTCGATCTCCAACCCAGATGAAGCACCAAATGCTTCAGGGGAAACTGAACGACCAAACGGATTTGCGATGAGGGATACGCCGAGCGGTGACTTAGGCATCACGGCCCGGTCTAGCACGGGCCGCACATCCAGTCTAATCGAATCAGTCGGCTGGAATGCCCGCTCCGTTGTTCTGCTTGTTAGCACGAGCGCAGCATAGGAGATCTCACCGGGCGAGAGTGAGTGCGGGCAGCTGACGACCGCACACAACTCTGGGACGTTATCAATCACCGACGGTATCTGAAGATCGAGGATTGTCCGCCATGAAGGAGCTCCCCCAATACGCACCCCATCGGGCGGCGGTTCCGGGAAAGGACTGTATATGAATGTTGACCCGCTTGTTAATGCCGTTAGCTGGATGATCGTATCCGGATTACTGCTAGGTCTCGCATCAAGCCGTATTTGAGCCGCATTAAGCGCCAACCGATGCCCCGGATCAATGATGTCTATTCTCGCACCAATGCTGAGGTCTGTCGTATCAGACCACTCCGCCAACTGAATCGAATCAAGAACGAAGACTGCAGTGTCACCCAATGAAGGATCCCAGATGGCTTCTCCTAGAGGCTTAACTACACCTCCCCCTACCTCCGTCCATGGACGCTGATCGTTGATAGTATCTACCGCATAGGCCCACGATGCGGTCGCCATGTCCCAAGCTTCCGTGGTGGCCCCCAAAGAGAGTCTCACTGGATTCGTGTTGGTGCTTGCAGTCGTATCGAAGAAGGCAACGAATCGACCTCCCAGAATGGTCAACGTCGAGTCAGGACGGGAGGCCCCAGTCGTGTCCCGGACAGTCGCGACCCTCGGATAAGCCCCTATACGCATCAATGTCCTAGCATCAAGTGTTCCCGCAAAATCTTCAGCTAAGACACCTGAGCCAATCTCCTCGGCAGACCCATACCCCCCGAATACCTCAACGTTGGAACCGAAAGCGCTCCAAGGGATTTCCACTGTCACCGACACCGGTACGCCCGGAATGGCCTGATCATTCAGCGCTACCGGGGTCTCCTCCTGACAACCTACCGTGAGCATAGGAAACAAGCCCAGTATCGTGAGAACCACGAAACGACAATGTTCACCAAAAACTCTCAAAGACTTTTTCTTCCTTAACAATTGATGTAATACGGTACTCACTCGCCTTCGTCCGTCCATACCCTGGGCAATCGACTCGTCAGTCCCGTGAGCACCTCGTAGCTGATCGTTCCTGCCTCAGTCGCTACCTGATCTAAGGTTCTCGTGACCGAACCGTCTGAACCAATCAAGGTCGCGACATCCCCTTCTCGCGCAGACTCAACGTTAGTGATGTCTACCACTGTCACATCCATCGAGATCCTTCCAATGATCGGAACCCTTACACCTTTCAATATCGCACAACCTCGGTTCGACAGGACCCTCGAAAGTCCATCGCCGTAGCCAATGGAGAGGGTGCCCCACCGTTCTTCTCCCTTGGACACATATGTCGACCCATATCCCAGCGTCGTTCCAGGAGCGACGGACCGAACAAGTGTCACCCGCGCATGCACAGAAACAACAGGTTGGGGACGCGGCTGACCATCCCCAATCTCTCCTCCGTAGAGGAAGATCCCAGGGCGGACAACCGAACTTGCAAATTCTGGGGTACGGAAAACACCCGCACTATTTAGCACATGAAATGTAAATTCCGACTCGTCAGTCCGACGTTTGGAGCCTATGAGCTCTGCTACTCGTGAGAAGCGAGCCCACTGCTCTTTAACTGTATCGTCGTTCACGTCGGCTGAGTGAAGATGGGTGTAGCAACCGACGCAGCTAGCACCGCCGGATCCTCTAGTGGCATCAGTCAACCAAGTGGAAGTATCACCCCAGTCAAATCCGCTACGGCCCATGCCTGTATCCACGTCGATGTGGTAGTCAGCTTTCGATTCAGTCCTGCTGCTTACCTCACTTAATGCTCGAAGTGCATCGAGACTTGAGATCGAGAGCTCTAGGCCATGTTGGACAGCCTCTGCCATTGTCTCTCGGGGGGCTGGGCTACAGACAACGATGCGGCCGGCAAAACCAAGCTCGCGCAAGCACACCCCCTCTGAGACCGTTGCGACACCAAAACCCCACGGACCCAGAGGCTCTAGAGTGCTTATTGATGCCTCAAGCCCCAACCCGTATGCATCTGCCTTGACCATCGGTAGAATCCCGGTTTCAGATCCTACCCGATCTCGGACGTCCAGAAAATTCGCGAGCAAAGCATTGGCTCTGATCTGAACCCATGCACGGGCTTTTGGATTCGTTAACATGAGGCCTCAAAGATGCCAGAAAAAAGGCAGTCCGACGACCCCTAAGGCAGCGGTTCTTGGGACATCACATTCTTTAGAACCGCTCGACACATACACGATGAACGCAACTAATCAATCACATCACTTCCCTGGACCCGGCACACTAGATCGTGCATTGAATCTTGTCCGATTCCTCCGCTGTGAATGTCCGTGGGACGCACAGCAGACCGCCGAATCACTGATTCCACACCTATTAGAGGAAACGCACGAGGTGGTTGATGCCATCCGAAATGGGGATGACCTAGAACTAGAAAATGAACTCGGAGACCTCCTACTTAATCTGGCTTTCCAGATCGTAGTCGCTGAAGAGAGCAGTGAGATCAGCGCAGACTCCGTCTACGCCCGACTAGAGAGTAAAATGATTGCTCGACATCCAGACGTTTTCGGCACAGACGAACACCAAGAGTGGGAGGCATTAAAGAACCGGGAGAGAACAAAGGACACAGGTATCCTCACTGGGTTAACCAAGGGTCTTGATCCACTGACGAGGTCATATCGAATACAGGAAAGAGTAGCCAGCGTGGGTTTTGATTGGGAGGACGCGCGAGGCGCGCTGAATAAGGCGAGTGAAGAGCTCGAAGAGGCAGGAAATGCGCTCGACTCTGAAGACTTCATCGAAGAGGTAGGAGATCTTCTTTTCGCCTGCGTCAATCTGGCAAGACTAGGTGGCTCACATCCGACAACGGCGCTGGAACGAGCTAATTCAAAGTTCGTTGGACGGTTCGAGAAACTCGAAAGCCTCGCTGGCAAAAAAGATATCAATCTGTCCGCCGCCAGCCTTACGACTCTGAATCAGCTATGGGACGAGGTAAAGTCGAAGGAGCGTCAATAACCCTCCTTCTTGTTAACAACATTCTCCCACTCTTCCAAGGGACTATCATCCATATAACGGGAGAGGTTCCTAAGAATCAGATCAGTCTCACGTTTCCAGAATCCTCTCGTGACCGCAGACACGTGCGGCGTAATCACCGTATTCTTTAGAGCCCACAACGGGCTATCCGAGGGTAATGGCTCTTCAGTGAAGACATCGAGGCCAGCTCCCCGGATCCTCCCTCTACTCAGCGCCTCGATCAATGCGTTCTCGTCGATCAGACGTCCCCGGGCAACATTGAGGACGATCACACCGGACTTCATACGGTTCAGGGCATCGGTGTCGATCATACCTCTTGTCTTAGGAGTGTCTGGTGCGGCCAACACGATCGCGTCACACTCCCTGTAGACAGAATCAAGTCCGGAATCACCCCAAACCATCTCTATAGCTTCACCCATCGTTCCTTCTCCCTCAGTCCACTGGAGAAGGTCTGCTTCCGCTGGAACTGGCGTTCTCTTTACGGCCATCACCCTCGCGCCTAAAGACGCTACTCTCTTCGCGACCTCACGGCCCACTCCACCAAACCCGACTATCCCAATCGTCATGGCGGATAACTCGAGAAGAGGAGCATCAGCGATATAGAATCGCTCTGTTGACCATTCAGCACGCCGCTGTGACTCAACGGCAAAGTCCAATCCCCTGGTGAAGTGCAGAAGCATAGCGAGCACAGTCTCAGCCATCGGAGGCGCATGCACGCCAGCGGAATTCGTGAAGATGACGTCGCTTGCCAGCATGGTCGATGTCAATGAGGAGCCAACGCCCGATGCACCAGAATGGACCCACCTGAGTCTGCTACCCACATCTATAATCTCAGCAGGTATTCCATAACCGAAATAAATCTCGGCTTCTTTCACCAGGTCCAAGACGTGGTCGGAGACCCTAGCCGAACCGTCACCTGACCCGTCCGTCTCTTCCTCTACTACTTCTAGAGTCCATGAAGCGGGAAGGGCATCTCTGATGTGTTCACTGACCCAGTCAGGCATAGCCCAGATGGGTCTCCGATCCATCATATCTAAAACAACACAGGGCATTCAGAGCCTAAGGGTAAAGGCGATTCATGAGACGCGGGAACGGAATCAGTTCACGTATGTGATGCCGGCCGGTGATCCAGGCTACCGTGCGCTCCACGCCTAATCCAAAACCGGAATGCTGGAAGGTTCCATACCGTCGGAGGTCTAGATACCAAGCGTATGCCTCTTCCGGCAAGTTTTCTTCCTTGATCCGATGCTCAAGCAGTTCAAGATCATCTTCGCGCTGACTTCCACCGATGATTTCTCCATAACCCTCAGGTGCAAGCAAATCATCGCACAGTACCGTACGAGGATCCTCAGGGTTCTCCTTCATATAGAAGGCTTTAGCGGCCTTTGGGTAGTCGTGCACGAAGACTGGTAGTTCCTGATCCTCCATGAGCAGAGCTTCATCTGCCGCACCCAGATCTCGGCCCCACTCAATGTCCGAACCGAGGTCCTTCAAACGCTCGACGGCCTGCGTATAACTCATCCGCGGGAAGGGGGGCGTTACCTGCTCCAACTTACTGGTGTCGCGCTCCAATACTTTTAACTCCTCCTGACATCTCTCGAGTGCGCGCCCCACTATGTATGAGACAAATTGTTCCTGGAGGTCCATGTTCTGGTTCGAATCCGCAAAAGCCACCTCCGGCTCTACCATCCAGAACTCTGTTAGATGGCGGCGAGTCTTTGATTTCTCCGCCCTGAATGTGGGCCCGAAGCAATAGACCCTCCGAAACGCTGGACAAGCAGCCTCGACGTACAATTGCCCCGTCTGCGCCATGTAAGCCGAATCCCCAAAATAGTCCGTCTCAAATAGGGTTCCTGCATGCTCACCAATCGCTCCCGTCAAAATAGGGGTATCGATCCGAACGAACTTGTTTTCGTACATGAAGTCATGAATCGACTGCTGCACTTCAGCCCGCACTCTAAGCCCTGCCCTCTGCATTGATGATCGAAGCCATAGATGACGATGATCTAAGAGAAAGTCGACCCCGTGCTCCTTTGGCTGGATCGGATACTCTTCCGCACTGGAAAGCAATTCGACTTCCATTACTCCAAGTTCATATCCACCTGGGGCACGCGCGTCTTCTTTCACCTCACCAGTCAAAGCAACGACCGACTCACGAGTCAGTGACTGCTGCAAATCCCAAGTAGCGTTGTCCACGGCCTCTTTTAGAACGACACCCTGCAGCACACCGGTTCCGTCGCGTAGAGCCGTGAAAGAGACTTTCCCGTGTCCACGGGTTGCCTCTACCCATCCCCGAACGGTTACCTGCTCACCTACATGTTCTCCAAGCTGTCTGATTTCCACCATCATCGTGCCGCATCGCAATCTAAGAGTCTGCGTCGAATCAACTTATCGACGCGAGGCAGGACAATGCACATAATGCGCGGTTAGGGGAAGCTGCTCAACCAACCCCGTACATTTCAAGACGGTGCTTGTACAGTCCTTCTAAGTGGGCTTGGATCGCCGCATGATCGGCGCTCTTAAGCTCTGGATCTTCCGCCACAATCGCTCGTGCCTCACTCTGAGCGTCCACTAGCAGATCCTCATCCACCAGGAGGTCCGCAAACCGCAATGCCGGGTCTCGTCCATGCTGCTGACTACCTAAGAGATCTCCTTGGCCCCTAATTCGGAGATCCGCCCGCGCAACTTCGAATCCATCGCTGGTATCGCGGAAAATCCGCAATCTCTCCAGGGCATGCTCGCCAGGCTCGGTAACCAAAATACAATGGCTCTCCTCAGTGCCGCGGCCCACTCGACCACGAAGCTGATGCAGCTGAGACAGGCCAAATCTCTCCGCATGCTCTATAAGCATCACACTAGCGTTGGGAACATCAATTCCCACCTCAATCACCGTGGTTGCGACCAATACATCGATCTTTCCCGCGATGAATTCGCGCATCACCGAGTCTTTCTCTGCACTAGCAAGCTGTCCATGAATTAGGCCAACTCGTTCTTGAAGAAAAACCTCCGAGGAAAGTCGTTCGAACTCCCGCTTGGCGGAGAGCAGATCAATTTTTTCTGAATCGTCAACCAATGGGTACACGATGTATGCCTGCCGGCCCATAGCTATCTCAGAGCGGACAAAGTCGTATACCGCGATGCGATGATCCGTCGATCGAAGGCTAGTCGTAACCGGCATTCTTCCTGGGGGCATTTCATCAAGCAGGCTAAGATCAAGGTCTCCGTAGAGTGCCATAGCCAACGATCTAGGAATTGGGGTAGCAGACATGACCAGAACATCGGGTATCCGCCCCTCGCGGTCGGAAATCGCCATCCTCTGCTTCACGCCGAACCGGTGCTGTTCATCGATTACCACGATACCAAGTTCATCGAATGCCACATCTTCTTCGATAAGAGCGTGCGTTCCTACAACAATCCTCGTCGATCCGTTCGAAATAGATTCAAGGGCCTCTCGGCGGCTACGGACACTTAGAGATCCAGTAAGGAGGGTGACCTCAACCCCTAACGGATCGAGCATTCGGGAGATCCCTCGTGCATGCTGTTCAGCTAGGATCTCGGTCGGAGCCATGAGACATGCCTGACGCCCACCCTCGACCGAGAGTAACATTGCGAAGACCGCAACCGCGGTCTTCCCGGTACCGACGTCACCCTGAAGCATTCGGTTCATTCGGCGCCCCGAACTCATATCGTTATATATTTCACGCAGAGCACGTCCCTGAGCAGTTGTCAGCTCAAAAGGCAACGCCTGATGCAACGGGCGTATCAATTCGTTCGTTCTAATGTGCTCAATTCCGGGGTTGTCCTCATTTGCCCTGCGTCTGGCCTGTGCCTGGACGAGTTGAAGGAAAAAGAGCTCATCAAATGCCAACCGACGGCGTGCCTTCTCTGCCTCGTATATAGTCTTCGGCCTGTGGAGCCACTTGAACGCTTCTTCTAGTCGGGGCAATCCATATTCAGCCTGCATTCGTGGGGTAACATATTCATCATCGTCAGCCCAAGTGAGCATTTCGGTCAAATTCTTGTCAAATACGCTCCGTAGAACCCATTGAGGAACATCCTCAGAGGCCGGATAAGAAACGAAGATCATACCTGATTTCATCGCTGACTCGCCATCTACCCCGCGTTCCAGAACAATATGCTCTCTCGGTTGTAGTTGGCGTCCGTGAAAAAACTTGACCCGACCCGAAACCAGCAGAGTGTCTCCTTCTCGCAGCTTTCGATCAAGCCACGGTTGGCCCGGCCAAGCCACGGTGATCATCCCCGAATCGTCCTCAAGCACTGCCTGAAAAATCCTTAAACCACGACGTGTCGGGATAACCCCCTTGCTCCGAATTCTACCAATCGCAGTTGCGTCCATCCCAACTTCAAGACTTCCGATAGACTCTACGGAAGAAGCATCGTCATACCGACGAGGCGCATGGTAGAGAAGATCCCGAGCGTTGGTAATTCCAAGACGAGCGAACGCGTCCGCCCTCTTAGGACCCACACCCTTTAGAAACTGTATGGGGCGATCGAGGTGTGAGTAATTCATCCTACTACCGCGTCTAAGAATTGAGTTACGTCGAAAGCCTCTAGATCTTCGAGCCTCTCACCTACCCCGATTAGTTTCACCGGTACTCGATGCTCCTCTTTTAACGCTACTACAATTCCACCTTTAGCACTTGAATCCATCTTCGAAAGGATGATACCGGTGATGCCGAGTGCTTTTGAAAAAGCCTCGACTTGACGAACGGCATTCTGTCCAACGGTGGCGTCCAACACCATGAGAGTTTCATGGGGGGCGTCCTGAATCTTTCGACTAACGACACGTTCGATCTTAGCGAGTTCTTCCATAAGATCGCTGTTGGTGTGGAGTCTGCCCGCTGTGTCGATCAGAACGAAATCAATCTGACGCGCGGCAGCGGCCTCTAGCGCGTCAAACGCCACCGCTGCCGGATCACTCCGTTCTTGACCACGAATAAAATCCGCCCCCGTGCGCTCAGCCCACATATGGAGCTGCTCGACGGCTCCAGCTCGGAAAGTATCGGCTGCAGCTATCATTACTCTGCGCCCCTCCTCAATGAGGTGAGACGCCAGCTTTGCAATGGAGGTTGTCTTTCCGACCCCGTTTACACCCACAATCAGGTAGACCGTCGGGCCCGCTTCCGCTTCCACTAACTCAGAATCCGGTCCGGAATCGAACATTTGAATAATCTCTGACCGAAGAACATCAATGAGTTCTTCTTTCCCACTCGCTATACCCCGTCGCAACGCCTCTTCCGCTCTGTCCGTAAGTCGAAGGGAAGCTGGGACTCCAAAATCAGCGGCAAGGAGCTTAGCCTCCAGATCTTCCAGTGATTCGGTATCGACTCCAGCCGCGAGAACTCGCACATCCGACAGTGCAAGATTTACGACGCGTTTCCACAGGCTTTTTTCTCTCTCGGATTTTCTCTTAAAGAGCCTAGCCATGCTAACTTCCTTAGCGCAATCCAGTGCGGCGCCGAACAATCCATTCTCCGCAAAGCAGCGCCATTATTAGAAGGTACACCCATGGGTATGTCCGGAGCGGTCGCCCAGAATCCTCAGTTTTACCAAGCAAACCTAGGCTGCCAGGTGACAACTCAGGCATCTTTGGGACCGGAAGCATCTCAAGAGACATTCCCGAGACATCGAAGCGGCCGGCTCCAACCGTGTCATCAGATTCAGACACTAGAGTGTATGTGTATAAACCCGGATCCAACGATCGAGTCATTGCCTCTCCGCCACCAACCAGGATCGTGTCGGTGACGATTTCTGTTCCTGACCGAATCTCTAAGTGCACGGATGAAGAGTCTCCTCCGAGACTCCACCCGATCTTTTGTCCACGAGATGTCACCCATACCGTTGGTCGAGGTTCAGCCGCAATAACCTCTTCACCCGCGAGGAGCCAATCCGCGATCCCGGACCAGATCCTGCGATACGGTTCATGACCATTCTCACGTGCTGCCCAACGCCAAAAATGAGAAGCTAGGGCTACAGCGACTCGACCTCCTGGCCGCTCTATCAGGGCAAATGCACTCTCGGGCGAGCCAGCTCCCCTGAGCTGTATCTGCAACGGGGGCAGGAGTACAGGATCGGAGGGGACCATCGCCCTAGAGAGCGGCGGTAGGCCCTGTATGTTGACGCCAGCCAACGCTCCAGCAATCGGAGATGTCGGCACATCAGGGGACGCATACCACTCCCCAGATATTGGGTCACCGGTCTCCAGTCCAACAGCCCTTGCTCCCTCTGAATCTAGCGGTAAAACAAGGCGTTGCCCCCGACCTCCGGCAATCTCGGTTATCCACGAATCCGCATCGGCTGCGAGACCGTGCAACACCAGTAAAGCGGCCTCAGTGGCGGCGCGCTTCACGGTGCTAGAGTCCGCTATACCTAGCTCGGAGCCCCACCCTAGACGCACAAAGCGATCGGGTCCAACGCGAAGATACCCAACTGAAGGAAGTCCGGTGACCTTCTCCAGAACCGGAAGAAGATAGCGCGGCTCCCAATCGGGGACGGCAGAAACAAGAACCAGCGCTCCAGAGGGATATCCGATATCGGCATAAGTGACTGCTTCATTATCGCTTGGAAAAGCGTCATCAACCTGCTCCTCGTCCGCGATTCTTGCGATGTATCGAAGATGTCCGCTCTCCGCTGCTTGAGGAAGTCGGACTGTCCCTGTTGACCTGAGTCCCGGACCCGGAGCCAAAACCCGCACCTGAGCTACTTCACGGTCTTCCTCGAAAATTTCCACAGTTACCGAATCACCCGAATTACCGCCAAAAATTTCAATCTCGGCTACAGGCGAGTCGTCCCGATTAAGGACGTCGCTCAATGAGAACCGTGCGATACCGAAATTACGTGCCACTTGAGAAAGATCTTCGAACTGCACAGCTACGGGGATCACATCAAGCGTCGACTGAATCGCAACTAGGTCAGTAAAGCGAAGATCTGAGAGGACGCGAACCTCCTTCGCACCGGACTCTGCCGCTAGCTGCAATGAGGGCGCTAACTCACTTATGAGTCCTTCGCTCGCTCGTTGTTTATCATTGACTTGCCGCGTCAGGTCCCCGTTGCCAAAACGGAATACTTCCCAGCCCTCAGTCTCTAGTTCGGCTGCCCTCTCCGCGGCAACTTCTTTTGGACTAGACCCCTCCAGTCCCTCTACTGTCATGCTCATTGAAGCGTCGAGCAGCACCCAAGGAGCGGATCCTGCTCCTGTGGCATCGAAAGGTAGCCGCGGATCAAACAGGAGAAGAAGTACCAATGCCAGTATCAAGGCTCTTACGACCGCCAAGCGTCGTGTAGCCGGCACAGCTAATTCGATGCGGAGGTAAACCCAAAACGCATACGCACCCAAAATCCCCGCAAAAAACAGAAACACTAGAATGCGACCGATGGAGAACCCTAGGATTTTCTCTACGCTCCCTCGCCCTGCTGCAACCCGCCCGATGCTCGACCGTCTTCGGCCTCCGCCTCAAACGTGCGCAACGGGCTCTGCCCTGGAATCGTCTTCAGCAGTTCATATCTTCCCGACATCTCTGCACGCCAGCGGGTCATGTCATCCGCGGGCACCGGATCGCCAGACGGAAGATCGACCGCTAAGGGATCTTGGTGTCGACCATTCTGCAACATTTCATAGTGCAGGTGCGGTCCCGTCGCGAGCCCAGTCATTCCCACGTAGCCAATCACATCACTTTGTCGAACTCTGGTTCCTAGGGTCACATCACGGTTAAACCCATTCAAATGTGCATATCTGGTAACCCAGCCATTCGAGTGTCGGATCTCCACCGTATTGCCGAAGCTACCCTTGGGTCCCCTGTGGATAATTACCCCGTCGGAGGTCGCCATAACAGGCGTACCAATGCTCGCGGCGTAGTCGATCCCTCGGTGAGCTCGTATGGTGTTCAGGATCGGGTGACGCCTCCCGCTCGAAAACCGTCCAGAAATACGGCGGTATGATAGTGGCTTGAGGAGGAACGCCCTTCGGACAGACTCTCCATCCAGATCAAAATACGACCCATATCCATCACCATTCGGGTCGAAATAGATCGCGTGATATGGAACACCCAGGTTCACGAATTCCGCCGCAAGCAGTTTTCCGTCTCGCATTGAGCCGTCCGGGCGAACCTCTCGTTCAAATGCAAAACGGTAACTGTCACCTTCACGGATCTGTCGGGAAAAGTCCATTTGCCACTGAAAAACATTATCTAGGCGATCTATGAGAAGATTGCGATCCTCAAAGGTCATCTCAACCAAATCGACGTTGTTCACGACAGAACCCCAAAACGTCTCACTGATCTCACCGGTTGCATAAACTGTATCAACAAAGATGGGGGTCTGAACAAGACTCGATCTCCATCGGTCATCGACCCGAGTGAGCCTGACTGTTCGGTCTTTACTAACCGCAACATCTACACTCCGGAGCTTATTGGTACCGGCCCGGTAGCGGAGAACCACATTCGTTCTCTCTCGTAAGCGCCTCGGATCAGCATAGTTCTGAAAAGCCCTTAATACCTCCTCCTGCTCATTCGCATCGACCGCTCCGTAGAGGAGTCCTCCGAATGTCTCACCTTGACCAAGAGAATGGACCTCAACCTTCTCCGCGGGTGGGACCCACACCGTCTCTAAGAAACCGACACTCGGAACCTCGGAGTCACAGGCAGAACAGACGATCGCTGTAATAGCAATCGCTCCTCGTGAGATAATCACTCTGACGTTCCGCTTCACCATTAACTCCTCATCACGTCCCGAATCAAGAGTCCGGACACCCGAAAACACTTAGACGAACGACTGTCCGGCAAACATCTCCACCGGACAGTCGTTCTCTGGGAAACTCGTTGAATCTAGGAATCCAACTCAGTCCATCTGACGACGAATGAACGTCGGGATATCTAAACCTTCTACCTGCTCTCGGGATACCATGCTCTCTGGAAATCTTGTAAGCGGAAGTACCGGCTCCGAAACCCCTCCCCCCATGGCAACCCGTTCATCCTTGAGTTCGAACTCAACCGTTTGCACGGCCGGCTCAATTGCCGGGTGCTGGAAAGTCAGATTCGTGTTGTCGGACTCGGGCACCGATAACTCGACCGGCTGACTGGGTTCTACCGAAACGGTTTTCGGGATTGGAATCTGAGCACGAGAGCGCCGGAAATCTGGTGAAATCACGCTGTCGTCGCTCTCCGGATCGAATCCCGTCGCGATCACGGTAACACGAATCTTGTTTTCTAGTTCCGGATTGTGAACCGCACCAAAAATGATCTCGGCCTCGTCTCCTGCCTCTTGCTGGATAATCGTCGAAATCGTAGTGACCTCGTCAATGGCGAGATCCATCCCACCTGTGATGTTGATCAGGACGCCCTTGGCTCCAGAGATTGAAAGATCATCCAATAGGGGTGAGGAGATAGCCTCTTGAGCCGCTTCCTGAGCTCTATTATCACCCTCCCCAAAACCCGACCCCATTAGTGCCGGGCCACGGGCCGCCATAACCGTCCGGACATCAGCGAAATCGACGTTAATCTCACCGGTAACTCGGATTAAATCCGAGATACCTTGTGTTGCGTTCAAAAGTATCTCGTCGGCCTTCTTAAGCGAATCCGCAAAAGATGTTCCCTTCGGCACAACTGAGAGAAGTCGGTCATTGGGCACCAAGATCATGGTGTCTACCGCGCGGCGAAGCTCTGCTAGGCCCTGCATCGCCTGACGCTCCCTTTTCCTCCCCTCGAAGGAGAAGGGCTTTGTCACCACACCAATCGTGAGTGCGCCCATCTCCCTCGCTATCTCAGCCACTAATGGCGCGGCGCCGGTTCCAGTTCCACCACCCATTCCAGCTGTTACAAAGACAAGATCGGCACCCTCCAGTGCACGACGGACCTCTTCTTCACTCTCTGCTAACGCTTGGCGTCCGACCTCCGGACGAGCACCCGCACCCAACCCACGAGTGAGCTTCTTTCCGATCTGCAAGGTGACCTGTGCCTTTGAGTGCTTAAGAGCTTGCCCATCGGTATTCATCGAGATGAACTCGACTCCTTCCAAATCTTCGTCAATCATTCGATTGACGGCATTTCCGCCGGCTCCTCCGACGCCTACAACCTTCATCCGTGCATTCGCAATCGGTGTTTCTTCGAACTCGAAGATCATCATTTTCTCCCCCCTAGCGGAGATTTTGGTACTACTGCGACTAGAAAAATTCTTTCAACCACACGCCAAGCCTGGTGACTATTCCGGAAGCCCGGGTTGAGGCACCACGGCCAGTTTCAGCGAAGCGATCTGCACCCCAGAGCGCCAGGCCCGCTCCAACTGTAAAGCGAGGACGCGCTACGACATCCGCGATTCCGCCGAGTCCTTCCGTCGGTACCCCAAGACGCACAGGCGCCGCAAAAATCTGTTGGGCGAGTTCTGTAATTCCCGGGATCGACGCACTCCCGCCACTCAGCACGATTCCCGCACCTAGCTTTTCGGCGACTCCGTTATCTTGGAGTTCACCTTGAATGATCCCAAACATCTCATCCAGTCGCTGCTCTACGATATGTGCGATTAGTTCGCACGCTACCGATCGCATCTGGTTCGGAGATGGACCTGGCAAGTCAACGGTTTCCCGAGGATCGACCATCTGAGCGAGAGCATGAGAGTGATGTTCCTTGGCCCGCTGCGCTTCTTTGTACGGCACCGCTAGCCCTCGCATGAGATCCTGGGTCACGGTCGCGCCACCGAACGGAAGGATGGCTACGTGGTGGATCTTACCCTCGTAGTAGGCGGCCACGTTAGTTGTTTGAGCGCCAATTTCAACCATCGCTACACCGACTTCTTTTTCGTCTTCGGTAAGGACGGCACGGGCTCCGGCCAGAGGTTCGAGTACGAGTTCCTGAACCCGGTATCCGGCTCGATTGATCGCCCTCGTGATATTCGCCGATGCAGTGACTTGGCAGGTGACCAAGAACACTTCACTCTCCAAGCGGACTCCGGACATGCCAATTGGGTCTTTAATTCCCGCCTGGTGATCGACACGGTATTCTTGGCGGATGGCATGCACCATTTCGCGATCGGGTGGAAGCGCTACCGCTCGAGCAACTATATGAACTCGCTCGACATCGTCTCCCGTTACCTCCTCGTCAGATATTGCCACCACTCCCATAGAATTTGTAGCACGCACGTGTTCACCACCGATACCTGCGTATACTCGGTCCACCGTCGCCCCCGCCATGAGTTCAGCCTCGTTCACAGCATTGCGGACAGACTCTGTCATCTCGTCAATGTTGATCACAAAATCACCACGCAATCCGGCTGTTGGAGCTTGACCTACACCAAGGATTGCGAGGCTCGGATGCCTCGGGTCCCCGATCACCTCACCTATGACGGCGCAAGTATGAGTGCTTCCGATGTCGAGTCCAGCGATCAGATTGGAACGCATGTCATCGGCCCCCGGCCATGTATGTTGAAATGGTTTCTATAGAGCGTTCAGGTCGGACAACCACCTGGTCTAAGAATCTCAGATCGACCTCAGCTGGTGGTCGTCCTGAACGCAGCTGCATTATGTGCCCTAGAGCCGATTCACCCTCTTTGATCCGGACGCCCTCGGTACGGATCGGCATGATGAACTCGACATCAGGGTTGTGCAGTCGAACGGCTACTATGCCCTTCGAGTGCAATCGGATGGTGGAGATCAGATTCGCAAAGCCCGGACGAGTTGCGTTGAGATGCTCTAATTCGGCGGCCAACGTGCGGACTTCTTCTGGAAAAAGACCCGCATTGTCTGGTCCGCGACTTTCAGAACTGATGATTGGTAGGTCTAGTGCGGGCGCGGTCGGATCGATCGGTAACTGATACCCCTCTGCGTCTAGTGGTTCGAGCATCGACCTTCCAGCGAAAGCAACCGGAACACGCTCTTCCACCGTGACGCGTAGCCCATTCGGAAACTTCCTTTGGATCTCCACCGCACGGACAAGAGGATCTGCTGTTACCCTTTCCCTCCACACCGCCGCGTCGCCCCAAACTGAAGCCATAGAGCCAAGACCTAGGAGACTCACTACCGTTTGCTTGGTCAACCGCTCAATACCCCGAACCTCAATCTCACCCTCACGCACGGCAAAGACCTCAAGATCACTGACAGTCTCAACCAAGTGAGGTCCCCAATATGCCAGAGGAGCGATCACGACGGTCACCGCTAAAAGCCTGAACTGTCGTTTGACAGTAGCGTTAGGCATAGGCAGGCACCTCCAAAAGTTGGATGAGCTCTGTTCCAGTGAACTCAATGGACCCAGCACCCAGTGTCATCACTACATCACCCTCCCGCGTATCGGCAGCCACTTGAGCGACCAAGGCGTCGAGGGACTCCACATAGCACAAGTCGTCGTCCACCCCTGCCTCAATAACGGCGGATACAAGAGTGTATCCGTCTACCCCTGGGATCGGGTCTTCGCGCGCCGGAAATATGTCCGTAAGCCACACCTTGTCAGCCACTGCGAGTGCCTCGCCGAACGCTCGGGCGAAATCTCGAGTTCGCGAATAGAGATGAGGCTGAAAGACCGCAACCAAGCGACGACCTTCATAAATATTTCGTGCTGCACGCAGCGCAGCAGCAAGCTCAGTGGGATGGTGAGCGTAGTCGTCGATGACAACAACTCCGTTTACCTCGCCAACGAGCTGGAAGCGACGCTCAACCCCACGGAAATTGGAAAGTCCCGTCTTGATGTGATCCCACTCAGCACCCAAGGCCCTAGCGGAAGCTGCGGCTCCGAGTGCGTTCAAGAGATTGTGACGGCCGCCCATCTTGAGTTTGAGCTCTCCAACACCTTTCCCATCCTCCCAAAGTCTCGCATACCATACGCCCTCAGTAACACGAATATCCGTCGCGCGTAGCATTGAACCGGCCGAAGTTCCATACGTATAGCTGCTTGGTCCTATCGCGGGAAGCAGCGACGAAGCCCCATGATCGTCGGCACAGACGACGACCCGGCCACCACCCCGTACTCCTGCCACAAACTCCAAGAAGGCGCTTCGGACTCCGTCAAGGTCACCATAGATATCAAGATGATCCGCCTCCACGTTTGTGATTATAGCAACGTCTGGGGAGAGCGTTAGAAAGGAACGGTCGTATTCATCGGCTTCCACTACAAAAACATCTCCCGTCCCGTACCGCAGGTTTCCATCCCAGTCGTTCACTCGACCACCAACCAGTCCAGTGGGGTCCATTCCCGCCGCAGCCAAGATTTCCGTAGCCATAGCGGTAGTTGTCGTCTTCCCATGCGTACCGGCTATTCCAATAACTCTTCCCGAAGCCACCCACATTCCGAGCGCCTCAGAGCGCTTCATTACGATGATCCCCGCTCGTTTTGCTGCGAGCACCTCAGGATGGTCTTCGGGAACTGCAGCGGTCATCACGAGAACTGAAGCGTCGGCGATATGTGCTTCATCGTGTCCAACAAACACCCTTGCCCCCAGTGCTTCTAAAGCACGGAGAGCGACACTTTCCTTCAAGTCGCACCCAGTAACCATGCCGCCGCTGCGCAAGAACAATTCAGCGAGAGGGTACATACCTGCTCCGCCTATGCCCATGAAATGGACTCTACCACCGGCAGAAAGTGCCCTGAGGTCAGGCTGCTCGGTCAAGCGGCGCTCCTTATCGGGGACAGCATCGTTGTGACGTCACCAGCGATCTCCTGTGTTGCCCTCGGATACGCACGCTCTGAGGCGCGCATACCCATTTGCTCTAGGCTAAGAGGATCCATAGCCATCGAAGCGATCTCTTCCGCTAACCGGCTGGGGGACAATTCTCTCTGTGGGACGACACGAGCTGCTCCTGCAGCTTCCAAGGCGCGCGCATTATGCTCTTGATGGTTTTGCGTTGCGGTGGGCAGAGGCACAAGTACGGCAGGAAGACCATGGTTCAGAAACTCCGCTATCGTCATCGCGCCAGCGCGGCTCACAGCGAGATCGGCCGCGACAAGCGCACCCGGCATGTCTTCGATATAGGGCAGAGCATGGACCCACCTAGGAACCCCACACTCTCCGAAACTCCTAACAACGCCTGCGAAGTGTCCACTGCCAGTCGACCAGAGGAGGTGAAGCTCCTCAGGCCGTTTGATGTCGCCACGGGAAACACCGGCCACGTAGGCTGTGAAGACTTCGTTGAGAGCCGAGGAACCCTGGCTTCCACCGGTCACGAACGCCAAGGTTGCATGCTCAGGGATACCGAACGCGCGCCGCGCTTCGTTGCGCCCCAAACCCGATCGAGACCGCACTGGATTTCCGCTGACAACGCAACGCTCTGCGCTAAGGGGCAAGCGGTGAACTACTTCCGGATACGCGACGTGGACACGAGTAGCAACTTTTGTAAGAAGCTTCGTGACAATACCAGGCACTGAGTTCTGCTCCTGAAGCACTAGGGGGACGCCCATAAGACCCGCTGCTATTCCTGCGGGAGCTCCGGCATAACCACCGGTCACTACTACAACCTCGGGTTGGTAGCGCCTGAAAAAGTCAATGACACGGATGAGTCCCACAAGAAGCCCAACGAGTGCTGGGAACAGACTCATTGCACGACCACGATTGAAACCGCTTATCGGGAGTAATAAATGGTCTTCCGCCCTTTCTGGCAGGACTCTTGCTTCAAGGCCGCGCCTGGCACCGACGAAAGTGATGTGTACGTCTGGCCGCACTTCTCTGAGTGCATCCGCTATCGCTAGTGCTGGATAGAGATGCCCGCCCGTCCCACCTCCCGAGACAACAACAAGTGGTCCCCGCATTCTCAACGTATCAAGCATGGGCTGCCCTGCCATCGGAGGTTGTTCGCGCCACCGAAATCAGGATTCCTATTGCCACGAGAGTAACGATCAGGTTCGAACGCCCGTAGGAGATTAGCGGCAAAGCAAGTCCAGTCGCGGGAGCAAGAGCCAGCCCCACCGACATATGGAGCATGGCCTGCACTGCTATGAGACTGGTACATCCGATCGCCAGCAGCCCTCCAAACATATCCGGAGCCCTGCTAGCAATCCGGAATCCGATCACGACCAAGGCGACATAAAAAACAACGACAACAGTGATTCCTAAAAAGCCCCACTCTTCCCCAATCATTGCGAAGATGAAGTCGTTGTGAGCTTCCGGAAGAAAACCGTGCTTCTGCCGACCCTCGCCAAAGCCTACACCAGTCACACCACCAGATCCGAAACCGATAAGTGACTGCAGTACCTGGTAACCAGCTCCGGTTGGGTCCGAGAGTTGTTGCAGAAAAACCTCAAGCCTCTGACGGCGATAACTGGCGAAGAGAAGAAAGTACAGTGCCGGTGAAACAAGAACCCCTAGGAAAACGAAGTGCGAGATCCGAGCTCCGGCAGCGAATACAATTAGGACACCGAGCGCCGTAATAACGATCGCTGTAGATAGGTCAGGTGCCGCCGTTACGAGTCCGATGACGAGAGCCCAAACCGCAAGAAACGGCCCAAGGCCACGCCTCAGGGACTGAAAGTACGGGGCCTTCTTAACAGCCATAGTGGCTGACCAGACAATAATGGCCACTTTAGCTACCTCGGACGGCTGAATGGTCACACCTACTCGAAGCCATCGGCGAGCTCCATTGATCTCCGGTGCGATCCCATGAGTCCACGGAAGTACGCAAAGCAAAAGCATCAGGACACTTACCGCTATCAAAGGCCATGCTAAGACTGCCCAATAGCGGTAAGGCATCCAGGCGCAGAACATGAGACCAGCTAGTCCGAAGAGTGCTCCCACCCCTTGGCGGGTGACGTAGAAGGTGTCCGACAAGCCTTGGTTAATCGCAAACACCGAAGACGCGCTGTATAGGGTGACTAGTCCGAATGCCAGTACAAGCAGTGTGAGGCCGAACACCGCAGCAGCTTCCCAGCCCTGACCCAAACCTGAGTCAGGAAGGCGAGCTGGTCCAACCGGAGCTATGTCCAATGGCCGAATGATGCTCACACTTCAGCCCTCGCGAGAAGTGTGAAGTGCTGGCCTCTGTGCTCGTAGTTATCGTACATGTCGAAGCTAGAGCAAGCTGGTGAGAGAAGTACGACATCACCTGACTCGGCCCAGTTACGTGCACTCACTACGACATCTTCGAGTGATCCTTCGATCAGCCGCAACGAAGGGCTGTCAGGGGGTTCTCCAATAGACTCATCCTCTTCACTACTGCTAACACGGAGGGCTTCTCTCAGTTCATCGATCGCTCTAGAACCTGCGGCACCATAACCGACGACTATACGAGCGCGACCACGCATGGTCTCGGCAAGCTGCCCAAAGTCTTCACCCTTATCTTTGCCACCCAGGAGAAGAATAACCGAGCGATCTAGACTAGAGAGAGCACTACAAGTCGCTGCAACATTTGTAGCCTTTGAGTCATTGATCCAGAGGACACCGGCGCGATCTGCTACAGGTTCTAAACGATGTGGGAGCGCACGCGCAGAACCGAGTCCTGCCATGACACCTCCTGAGCCAGCACCAGCAAGTCGAGCCGTCAGCGCAGCAGCCAGAGCATTCGTAACGTTATGAGCTCCGATAAGAGGTAATTCATCGCGCTGTAGGACTGGCTCGATATCTCCCTCTAGGTTCAGTATCAGTTGCCCTTCACTCAGGAAAGCACT
Source organism: Gemmatimonadales bacterium UBA2975 (assembly GCA_002348265.1). Taxonomy (GTDB): domain Bacteria; phylum Gemmatimonadota; class Gemmatimonadetes; order Longimicrobiales; family Gaopeijiaceae; genus UBA2589. The sequence continues at coordinate 63,422 of DEAT01000057.1, forward strand.
GCTGTCAGTGCCGCATCCGAACGTATACCGGCGACCGGGAACACCATCGGAAAGCTTTCGCACCTCATCATCATCTGCCGGGAAGACCCAAACGCTCTGTTCCGTAGCATTCTCAAATAGCTTCGACTTATCGCTATAGTACGCATCGATTGACCTGTATCGATCTAGGTGATCTGCTGAGAGGTTCGTTATCACTCCGATATCGGGATGGAACGTTTCCACCCCTGACAGTTGAAACGAGCTCATCTCGAGCACAACCCACTCTGGTCTCTCCTTGAGCCGGGCGAGATCTGAGGCAGCAGGAGCAAGTCCACCGCCGACGTTGCCCCCAGCGGCTGACCTAACACCGGACGCATGAAGTAGATGGTTCACTAACAATGTTGTTGTTGTCTTGCCATTTGTGCCGGTTATCCCAATCAGTGATGCATCGAGGAACCGTGAGGCAAATTCAGGTTCTGATATCCACTTAACTCCCCGTCTTCTGAGGTCCTGGAGCACTGGGGAAGTCGGTAGGATACCTGGGCTCGCAACGACAAAGTCGGCATCGACCATTCGTTCGATGTCGTGCCTTCCCAAGTCGACCTTGATTCCATCTCCGAGGTCGGCTCCACGAGCTGCAACTGCATCCTCCGTGCGAGAATCCGAGACATATACTTCTCCTCCTTTTTCAACGGCTAAGCGTGCCGCGGCGACTCCGCTCACACCCAGGCCAATGACAGCCACACTCATTCCAGACAAATCCATCAAACCACATCATCTCCAGATCGCACCACTCGAGTAGGTCTACTCACCGGATCTTCAGCGTGCTGAACGCAAGCATCGCGAAAAGGACTCCTACGATCCAAAAGCGGATAACAACCGTGGTTTCAGACCAACCAAGTTTCTCGAAGTGGTGATGGACGGGAGCCATCCTGAACACGCGCCTGCCCAAACCGAACCGCCACTTCGTGTATTTGAACCACCCCCTCTGCACGATCACCGACAGGGTCTCCAGTACGAATACGCCACCGACGATTACCAGCAGGAATTCAGCCTTTAGGAGAATGGCCATAACCCCGAGTGCTCCTCCAAGTGCGAGAGATCCAGTATCCCCCATAAAGACCTCTGCAGGAGGAGCATTAAACCACAAGAAGCCCAATGCCGCTCCAGATAGTGCGAGGGCGAAAATGGTCAACTCTCCCGCACCGGGCAGATAGAAGAATCCGAGGTACTGCGAGGTGTCTACCCGACCCGCGACGTAAGCAAAAATTCCGATCGTCGCTGACGCGATCGCAATTAGGCCAGCGGCTAAACCGTCTAGCCCATCAGTCAGATTCACCGCATTCGACGATCCTGATACTACAACACCAGTAAACACGATGAATACAGGAACTGAGAAGACTGCTGCCACATCTGCAAAAAATGGAACGGCGGTCCACGTAGTCGGGTGTCCCGAGATCGGATTCCAAATAAGGTAGGTGCCGAGCGCTAGCCCGAAGCTCCATTGGCCGATCATCTTGTACTGGGCTATTAAACCTCGAGTCTGACCTTGGACGACTTTGAGGTAGTCGTCAAGAAATCCTATCGCACCCATCCAGATCAGCGAGACAAGAGCAACAATCGTGTACGCGTTGTCTAAACGAGCCCAGAGGACGGTTGAGATGGTGGTGGCGAGGATGATGATAACTCCACCCATCGTGGGAGTACCTGACTTCGCCAGATGAGTCTCCGGCCCTATCTCCCTCACAACCTGACCAACATTCATCAGTTTTAGGCGACGAATCACTACTGGACCTAGAAGGAAGGCTAGCACCAGAGACGTAACTA
>DEAT01000031.1:0-20239 GCA_002348265.1 Gemmatimonadales bacterium UBA2975
GAGGATGAGGACGATGAGCTGACAGTTGAAGATGAGGATGAAGAATCGCGTGACCCAACCAGCGCGCCGCCGGAATTCGCTGGTGCTAGAGGACGTCGTCGTCGTATGGAAGGCCCGCGAGTAATAATTCTGAACTATAAGGATGTCGAAACGCTATCGCACTTCATCACCGATCAGGGAAAGATTCTGCCAAAGCGAACTACTAAGGTTACAGCGCGCTTTCAGCGCGAACTTGGGTCAGCGGTGAAGCGAGCACGTTACCTCGCTCTTCTTCCATACATGCAACGTCAGGACGGCTGAGGTTGAGCCGCGCAAGATTATGGTAATTGAGGTGAACCGGGTCCCCGAGCGAACGGGCGCGGGATGGCGGACATTAGTGGTGCTGTTTGGGTTGCTTATTGTTGGTTCACTTCTTCCCTCAGGTATGCTCGTTGGTATACCCCTCCTAATCTTGATCAGTCTCAGAGGGATTAGTAACAAGGGACTTTTTATAGCAACGGTGTTGGCGATGTTTGTTGTTCTTGCCGGTCAACGAGATCCTTTGTGGTATATGGAGCGGGGTTGGGCTGTTTTGTTAGGTGGATCTTTCGCTGTAGTCACACTGGTTGTCCCGCAGTGGCGTCTAACGTCTAAGTCTCTAGCCTCTGTTGGTGCAGCGCTGCTGGTAACCACGATTTTCTGTGTTTTTGCTAGTGCTGCGTGGTCGAGCATAGAGTGGGGGGTGAATGACCGGCTCGCTGCTGTACTTGGAAACTTTCTATACGCGTTGGACTTGGTGAGTGAGAGTCAGGCTGTCTCCCCTGTCTTCATCGCTGCCGTGAACCGAACGGTTGAGTTACAAGCGGCGGTGTTCCCGGCGGTACTTGCTTTAGAGTCCATGGCCGCGTTGGGCGTGGCTTGGTGGCTCTATCAGCGGATTGGGTTCGGAGATCATCATGCGTTGGGTTCTGTGAGACACTTTGGGTTCAACGACCACCTCGTTTGGGTTCTAATTATTGGACTTCTTCTTGTCCTCGCTCAACTGGGCGAGAACCCTACCAGGGTAGGTGCAAATTTCGCGGTATTTATGACGGCACTCTATGCGCTTCGCGGCGTAGGTGTCGTCGTATTTGTGAACGAGGGGCTGACGTCACTCGGTCTATTGATGTTGATACTGGGAGTGTTGTTCGCGGCCCCAATCTTGTTTGGTGTCGCGGCGCTTTTGGGCATTGCAGATACATGGCTTGATCTACGCAGAAAGTTAGAGATCAAGGCCAGTTAGACATTAACTGGAGGAATTATGAAGCTAATTCTCAAGCGGTCCGTCCCGAACCTGGGTGATGTTGGTGAAGTGGTGAACGTGAAGCCAGGGTTCGGTCGCAATTATTTGATCCCGCAAGGGCTCGCGTATATAGCGAGTGCTAGGAATCTGGCTCGCATTGAGGCCGAACAGGCTCGTGCTGCAGAGGAAGCCCGCCGAGATTTTCTTGAGGCGCGTCGTCGGGCGTCTCAGATCGAGGGACTTTCACTGAGTTTCCAAGAAAATGCGGGTGAAGATGGCCAGTTGTTTGGCTCAGTTTCTGTTGCCGATATAACAGATCGGATTAATTCAAGTGAGATTGATTTCACTCTCGAAAAAAAGGCCGTTCAGCTCGACGACGTCATTAAGGTCGTCGGAGAGGTTCTAGTTCCGATCAAGCTGCACACCGACGTAACCACTGAGGTCACAGTCAGCGTCGAGGCAGCTCAGAGTTGAGTAGACCCTGATGGCAGATGAGCTGACCACAGATTCAAATGAATTTCCGGAAGAAATACACCGGGCAGTTGACCTTGCCCTAGAACGAAAGGCAAGTGATGTAGTGGTTCTTGACCTTAGGGGCATCTCTACGGCTACCGATTACTTTGTGATCGCCAGCGGAACGTCCGATGTCCAGGTTAAGGCCATTGCCGACCATATTCGGGATGAACTCAAGAAGGACAGTGTTCGTCCCGAACACCTAGAAGGACTTCGTGGCGGACGCTGGGTCCTGATGGACTATGTAGACTTTGTAGTTCACGTATTTCATCCTCAGGCCAGAGAGTTCTATCAGCTTGAGTGGTTGTGGGGAGACGCTCCTAGGTGGGATGTACCTATTGGGTGAGGTTCCTTTCCACTCGCACCAAGCGGCTCTACCTTTTGGGCGTTGATGGCAAGTTGCTTTCCATGTAATCCGAAACCGCGTTGCTGGGGTCCTGTACCCAGCTTGTAAAGATACTCGTATATGGCAGAATTCTCGCCTCTTGAGACGCTAGACGAGGTAGACGTGTCCGCGGGAATCATGACAGATGGTTGTCGGGTACTTGCACTCGTTGCGCCGCCTACTCCCGAGTCAGAAGATTGGGCTCCTCGAGCCGCACATCGGTTAGCCTCCCAGTGGGTTTCAGAAGGTCATCGGGTTATCCTAGCGGATGGAGGATTGGATCAACCGTCACTTCATCATGTGGCTGGGATCCCAAATCGTGAAGGCATAGTCGACGTGGCATTGTATGGTGCCTCGTTGGCTCGTGTCTCTCGACTCTTTGGTGGATATGTTCTTATTACGGCCGGAACTGTTGTAGCAGATCCGACTGCTGTCGCGCGAGCCAGACGTTGGCACCGGATTGCCGCAGGTGTGCCTCGAGCAGGAGCGACGCTTTTGATCTATCTGCGCGATAAGGAGCCGTGGGCACCAGCCTTTTTGGATTCAGTGGATGAGATTGTTTTGCTGGAGAATAAAGGTGAGTTACCAACAGGACATTCGGGACCTAACAATGGGTAAGGGATGAGGCTGAAGTCACTGAAGGTTCAGGGTTTTAAGTCCTTCGCAGATGCAACCACGGTTGAGTTTCACGACGGAATAACGGCTGTCGTTGGGCCCAATGGTTGCGGCAAGTCGAACATCTCAGACGCGATTCGATGGGTGCTGGGAGAACAGCGCCCAACTGCGATCAGAGGTGCGAAGATGGAAGAGGCGATATTTCAGGGCTCGGTTAATAGGCGCCCAGTTAATCGAGGATCTGTCTCGCTCACGGTTTCTAACGAGGATGGGGCTCTTCCTATAGCCTACGAAGAGGTCGAAATCGGCCGACAGGTATTTCGAGATGGTGGGAGTGAGTATTCGATAAATCGATCATCTGTGCGTCTTAAGGATATCGTAGAGCTATATCGTGACACGGGGCTGGGTGCCAACGCTTATGCAATGATCGAACAACGCATGGTAGATGCGATTCTCTCTAACCGAAATGAAGAGCGAAGAAGTCTGTTTGAAGAGGCCGCTGGGATCGGGAAGTACAAGGATCGACGGAAGTCAGCGACCCGTCGTCTGGAACGGGCGGAAATGGATTTGCAGCGTCTAGAAGACGTGATTGCCGAGATACAGACGAAGGTGCGTTCGCTAGCTAGGCAAAAAGGAAAGGCTCAACGCTACGATGAGTTCCGGAAACGTCGACTCGATGTAGAAGTCGAGGTTGTGCGTCATAGGCTTGAGACACTTTCTGCGCGACTCCAGTCAGTAACTGAGCATTTGGAAGGGGATGTGCAGACAGAGCAAGGCATGGTCGTAGAGCTCGCCTCTTCCGAGGCTGAATATGAAGCTCTTCGTTTGAGTAAGATTGAAGCAGAGAAGCAGAGGATGACCGAGGTGGCCTCGCTCGGAGAGGTCAGAGAAACTCTTGTTCGGTGGGAACGTGATCTAGCAGTTTCGGATGAGCGAGCGGCGTATGCTGCGCGAAGATTAGCTCAGATAGAAGATGAAATCACCGAGGCTCAAAGCCAGGAAGTGAAATTCCAAGACAATGAGGTCGAGCTAGAGACCGGTCTTAAGCGCATGCGCGATGAACTAGGGCGAGTAAAAAGCGATGCTGTTGATCGTTCGGAGGATACAGAACAGGTCCGGGTTCGGCTGGAGGAGTCTCGAAGAAAATTTGACGCAGTGGAGAGCCAAGGTCGCGAGATTGCTCGCCGGATTGCTCAGTTAGAGGGTGACGCGGAGTCTGCGGATGCACAGGCAGCTGAACTTGAGCGCAGGCTCGAACAGATAACGAACGAGTTAAGCGTGGCTGCGGACACTATTTCAGACCTGGAGTCTCAGGGAGATCTCTTTTCTCAGGAATTGGTTGAAGTTACGGAAGCGCTCGAGTCAGCAAGATCAGATGCAGATCTCAGACTGGAGGAACTAGAAGTCGTGCGGCCTGCTTTTGAGGATGCCAGACGTGAGCGAAGGAGTGCCGTTGAAAAACTGGCTTCCTTGACCGCACGTCGAGATGCACTCGAAAGTCTCGCCCGTAATCGGGAGGGCGTAGATCCTGTTATTAAGGCACTATTAGAGTCTGAGCTTTCGGGTGTTCTGGGAGTACTATCAGACTTCATCGATGCTGGTGACGGTTCGATTGAAATCGTCGAGTCCTTCCTCGGCCCGCTCATGACGGCTGTTGTGGTCCAAGATGTGAAGGCACTTGATCTCGCTCTTAAGTGGTTTGAGACGTCTTGGGGGAACGGTGGCGGATTGATCCTACTTCCGCTTGACCGTGTACCCGACCTTTCATCAAACGGGCGGGAATCTGGGCTCCTTGGACAAGTCGAGGTTTCAGGAGCGGGTGTGCCATGGGTTGAGGCTTTATTGCATGGTGTTAGTAGATTGGAAGGGTCCGGAGAGGTGACGGTCACCGAGCACGATGGGGTTGTGCGTGTTGGTAACCCCTCCCGTGGATCGAGTGTACTCGAGCGCAAGAAAATACTCGATAAAGTATTGATAGATTGTGAGGAGGCAGAGTCGGAAAACAAAACGGCTTCCTCTAGGGCAGAGTTGACGGAACAATCACTTCGTGCTGCGGAGGATGCGCTGGAGGTCTCTCGGGAAACACTGAGGGTCGCAGAGGACGTCCACAGAAAGGCACAGACCGATCTCGATGCCCAAAAAGACCATCGAGGTCGGATGGGCCGACTCCAGGACGAATTGTCACGTCAACTCGAGGGTGCTAGGGTAGCGCGCTCTCGAGCTTTGGAGCGAGCCGATGAAGCTCGTGAAGATCGGAAAGTGTTTCTTGAGCAGGAGGCCGGTCTACACGGAGAGAGAGAAATAGCAAGGGCTCAAGTACAGTCAGTACAGGAAGAATGGGAGCGTGCAAGGGCCGAAGAGGCTCGTCTCGCCGTAAATGTCGCGAGGCTCGAGGGAGACGGAAAACGTCTGAGTGATCGCCTGAGTACCATTTCGTCATCCCGCGGCCAGGCCGCTGAACGAGTTAAGAGCTTAGACGCAGAAAAGTCAGACCTTCACGATGAGCAGTCTGCCGTTCATGCGTTAAGGAAGGAAGGTGACGAGGCCATGGAGCGACTATTTGCAGAGCGGACGGAGGCTGAAGCGAAGGTCAGGACGCATGACGAAGCTCTGCAGTCGATATCGGAGGATTTAGAGAAATCTGAGCGTCGTGTCAGAGAAGCGAGGATCAAGGAAAGAGCTGCCTCCGATCGAAGACATGAGTTAGAGCTGGAGAAGCAGGAACTCAGCGGGAGTGTGCGACGGATAAGGGAAAGACTGGAGAATGAATGGGGTCGTCCGCTAGACGTTTTGCTTGAGGAAGCGGTTCCCGTTGAAGGAAAGCCTGAAGAGCTGGAGAAGGAACTCGAAGAGATAGTTAGCGCTCTTGAGCGTATAGGACCGGTGAACATGCTAGCCGTGGAGGAGCATGAAGAAGAGAGTGCCCGTCTAGAGTTTCTAACCGAGCAGAGGTCTGATTTAGTGGAGGCACGAGATGACCTTCGTTCGGCGATTCGAGAGATCAATAAGACAGCGACTGAGCTCTTCGCAGAAACGTTCGAGAACATTCGGGAGAGTTTCCGGACGACTTTTCTGCGCCTGTTTGAAGGTGGCGAGGCCGACTTGTGGCTTATGGACCCTGACGATCCGTTGGAATCACCAATTGAGATCCACGCTTCACCGAGAGGTAAGAAAACCCAGAGGATCGACCTTCTTTCCGGAGGAGAACGAGCCCTGACCTCTCTGTCTCTTCTCTTCGGGATCTATCTGGTCAAGCCGAGTCCGTTCTGCGTGTTCGATGAGGTAGATGCTCCTTTGGATGAGGCAAACATCGGGCGCTTTATCCGATTGTTGCAGGAGTTTAGCGAGGAGACTCAATTTGTTGTAATCACCCATAATCCTCGTACGATAGAGGCGGCTGACTGGATCTACGGGGTTACCATGGAAGAGCCTGGCGTTAGCAGTGTCGTGGGCGTGAAGCTTGATGAGGCACTAGAGGCTGCGGGGGCTGCCTAGAAACTGACATCCTTCCTCATGGTGGAACCTGTGCCGAAAGGCGTGTAGACTTGATGGCTATTGCCCACTCAACGGTGACGTAACCATGCTCGTCCTCATGAAGTACAATGCCTCCGAGGAACAAGTCTCCGAGGTGGTAGGAGCCATCAGAGCGATGGGTTACGACGCCCGTTCAATACCCGGCGGACAGCGCACGGCCGTGGGGCTGATCGGTAACGATGGCCGAGCGGACGCCAACCGACTTCAGGGTTTACCCGGAGTTTCAGAAGTAATCCCGGTAACTCGAGCGTACAAGCAGGTCTCCAGAGAGTGGAGAGAGGAAGACACCCTCGTGTCCCTATCGAATGGCACGGTAGTAGGCGGTACGGATCTGATAGTCATTGCTGGCCCGTGTGCTGTTGAGGGTGAGAGCCAGATCGTTGACATTGCTCACATGTTGCGGGATAAGGGCGCTACAGTTTTACGGGGCGGCGCATTCAAGCCTCGGACATCGCCGTATTCATTCCAGGGTCTTGGCCTTGAGGGTCTTCGTTTTCTTGCCCGGGCGAGAGAGCAGACTGGGTTAATGGTGGTCACTGAGGCACTTGATCCTGACGGTGTTGATCTAGTAGCGGAGTATGCTGACATAGTACAAGTTGGTGCTCGGAACATGCAGAATTACCCGCTGCTCCGTCGCGCAGGGCGGTGCGGCAAACCGGTCCTGCTGAAAAGAGGCATGTCTGCTACCATAGAGGAGTGGTTGCTTGCAGCCGAGTATCTCCTAGCTGAGGGAAATGACGATGTGATTCTCTGTGAGAGGGGGGTCCGAAGTTTCACAAGGCACACTAGGAATCTTCTAGATCTGGCTGCGATTCCAGTAGTGAAGTCGCTTTCTCACCTTCCCATCATAGCCGATCCTAGTCATGCAACGGGCTTGCGTTCAAAGGTCATCCCTTTGGGTCGTGCTGCAGTTGCTGCAGGAGCGGATGGCCTGATGGTCGAGGTCCATCCGGATCCACCCCATGCGATGTCAGACGGAGCTCAGTCTCTTTACCCTGAGCAGTTCGCGGAGCTAATGGAGCAGGTTGAGGCGATAGCTCATGCAATTAGCCGTGGAGTGACAGCTCCACTTGAAGTGGTTTCTACTGGCTAGGTTGATTTAACAACAGTAAGGTCGCTTAGGTTTGCACCGGAGTTCAAAGATGTAGCCGTACGTTGACCTGCCTATGGGGCCCAAGTAGCTTCTCCGGGGTGCCCCAGGTCCGCAGGGTGAGAGCCCACGAACTCCGCCAGGACCCCGCAGGTAGCAACGGTAAGTGCGGTGATTGTCGCTGTGGGTAGCCTGGGGCACATGAACATAAAAATTCACATTATTTGGGTGGCACAAAACGTTGAGCCACAAAGCTTTAGCGCGTAAGCACAGGCCGCGTGCCTTCTCCGAGGTAGCAACACAAGAACACGTCTCGGAGACATTGCGGCGCGCCGTCGCGAACAACCGAGTTGGGCATGCATACCTTTTTTGTGGCCCACGTGGGGTTGGGAAGACCACGCTCGCCCGAGTGTTGGCTATGGCCCTCAATTGTCCAGATCGGACAAATGAAGGAGAGCCCTGTGGCGAATGCGAGTCTTGTACCCGTATCTGGGGTGGGCATACAGCCATTGATGTATTGGAAATCGATGCGGCGTCCAACCGGGGGGTTGATGATGCGCGTGACCTTCGAGAGCGAGCGATGTATGCACCTTCAACGGAGGGCCGCACAAAGGTCTACATAGTTGATGAGGCTCACATGCTGACCCGTGAGGCTTGGAATGCTTTGCTTAAGATCCTTGAAGAACCACCTCCGCGGGTGATATTTGTTTTTGCCACTACAGAGCCACAGAAAATTCAACAGGCCGCGGCCCCGATTCTCTCGCGCTGCCAGCGCTTTGATTTCCGACGTATCGGCGTCCCAGATATCGTGGCCCGCCTGTCTACCGTGCTTGAGGAAGAGGGGGCAAGTTCCCCTGAAGATGCGCTCCGTGTGATCGCTAGGAAGGCGGACGGAGGGATGAGAGACGCTCTCTCTCTGCTTGATCAGGTGATTTCTCTTACAGGTGGTGAGGTTGATCTCGACTCCGTGAGGCGAGTTCTAGGTTTAGTCGAAGATGAGCGTTATCTAGACCTGGTTGACGTGTTACGGAACGGTCCGCACGAGGCCGTGTTTGGACTCGTTCAGAATCTTGTGGACGAAGGGTACGACCTAGTCGAGTTCTACCATGGACTTTTGGATGTTCTTAGGACGATGCTGCGCCTAAGATTGTCACCTGAGGCTGATGTTGACGTGCAAGATGACGTTCGAGTCCAGCTTGCAGATCGAGCCGAAGCTTTTGCTCCGGGTGACTTAGTGCGCATGCTTTCGGCTGCGGCAGATCTGGAGACTCAGGGCTCGCTGCGGCGGAGCTCGAATCCTCGGTTGCCGATTGAGATGCTGTTGCTGCGAATGAGTTTCTTGGACAAGACGGTCGAATTCGAAGAGCTGATTACAGCATTAGGTGGCGAGTCAAAAACGAACAGTGTGAAGGATTCGGGTGGTACTGGGGACCCTCAGGGTGAAGGGGCTGAAGTCGCTACGCCCGACGAAGGACAAGCGCGTAGGTCGTCATCAGTCGCGGAAGAAGACACGGCAGCGGGTGATGACCAACTCTCGGTGACAGAGTCGATTAATCCCTCAGATGATATTTGTGAAGCGTGGGAACGTTGGGTCGCTTCGGGTCCTAGAGTTCCGGACGGACTCGGCCCTTTCCTACATGCGGCGTCGGTTTCCGAGGAGTCCGACGGGGGGCTGCTGATTACTCCGCTACCGGGCCCTGCGATGGAGCGTTTGGGTAGGTCGGCGGTGATTGAGGCGATCCGTGAAGGGATGACCCCGTTTTTGAGTCGGATGCCGATTCTGCGAGTAGCATTATCTGAGGATCACCAAGGGGGGGGAGGGCGCATAACGAGGGAAGAGGTGCATGCGGATACATTGAAGGCTCTCTACCGTCAGGAACCGCGGTTGGAGCGAGCGGTAAAAGAACTCGATTTGGAACTCATGGAGTAGGGCGAATGACAGATCTTTCTCAGCTCATGAAAATAGGCCAGCAGCTCCAAGGAAGGATGACGGAGCTGAAGGAGAATCTTGAGTCAAAATCGATTTCGGCTTCGTCCGGTGGCGGTATGGTGACCGTTGAAGTTGACGGGAAGGGTCAGGTTCAAAAGGTCCAGATTGATCCGACGTGCGTGGATTCTCGCGATGTAGAGATGCTTGAGGATCTGGTACTGGCGGCAATCAGTGAAGCGCAAAATAAGGCAGAGAGTTCTTACGAACAGGAGATGCGGAAGCTTACCGGTGGCTTTCCGATGAACATCCCGGGCCTACCCAAGCTTTTCTGATAGAGGGCAACGCCATGTCGGCGATTGATCGGCTCACCGATGAGTTTTCTCGACTTCCAGGAATCGGATCAAAAACGGCTCTGCGCTTAGTTCACCATCTGATGAAGGGATCAAAAGACGAAACAAAGCGTCTTGCAGGGGCCCTCTTTGACTTGGCCGAAAAGGTGCGGACTTGTGATGTATGCGGAAATTTTTCTGAGCAAGATAAATGTGAGATTTGCGTGAGCACTCGACGCGACGTGACGCTGCTCTGTGTCGTTGAAGAGGCCTATGAAGTGAGTGCGATCGAACGGACGGGACAGTTCCGAGGACTTTTTCATGTTCTGGGAGGCCGTCTTTCACCCTTGGACGGTATAGGCCCCGATGAACTCAACGTCGAATCCTTATTAAGGAGAATTCACGATTCCGAGGGTGGCATCCGTGAGGTTATTATTGCGACGAACGCCAGTGTTGAGGGCGAAGCCACCTCTGTGTTCTTAGAACAAGAGATTCGGCCGATGGGACCTAGTGTGACCCGTCTCGCTCGCGGGATTCCAGTGGGAAGCGATCTGGAATACGTTGATGGGACGACAATCGCGCAGGCTTTGGCTGGCCGCAGGGAAATGTGAAGATGAAGAAAAGTGTGAAGACTGCTGGACTGACTGTGCTCGCAGCGGCAGCTGTAGGAGCGATTGCAGCGGTGATCATCAAGGACCAGATTACACGCCACAAGCGCGATCTCTTCTCACCTCGGACCTTAAGGCGGCTAGCGGCACTTGGCCATATCAGTCGGGAACGAGCCTCGGTGGATCTGATCCGACTTCTTCTTGACTTCATCTCTTGGGAGCCACGGCGGATGCTACGAGATCGAGCTCAGGTGATATTAGACCGGATGTTAGACGAAGCGGAGGGTCTTACGATTGACCCTAAGGCCACCTCGGCCTGAACATAGGAAACGTCATTTCCTACTTACGTGAGTGATGCGCTGATGGAAGGTCGGAACCCCAAATGAGCCATCGAGTGTTCAACCTTCCGAACTTTATCACGGTCAGTCGGATTGCACTGTGCCCTGTGCTTTTATGGCTAGTGATGTCGAGCGACACGAGATTGCGTTTTGCAGGATTCGCGCTCTTTACTCTGGCCGGGCTCTCTGACATCCTGGATGGGTATATAGCTCGGCGTGACGACTTGGTGACGGACCTAGGTAAACTTCTCGACCCAATCGCCGATAAGCTTCTACTTGCGGTGACGTTGATACCGATATACCTGATTTCGCAGAGAGGTGGGCCTCTCGACGAATTACCATGGATTGGCCCACTTCCTCTATGGGTACTCTTTGTGATCTTTGGTCGTGAGTTGCTTATAACGATCTTTCGAGCGTATGCCGCACGGCAAGGAGTTGTGATCGCGGCAGGTTGGTCTGGTAAGCGTAAGGCGATGTTTCAGATGTTCTTTACGGGTGCTGTTCTGCTCTGGTATCCACTCGTTGATGTTGGGCTTGCTAAGGGATGGGATAACTGGCTCTGGGATTTGGGTTCGATGGGTCTTCAGGCTTGGGTGCCGATTATGCTAGGCTTCGCGCTTCTTTTAACTGTATACTCACTGATCGACTACCTCTGGTCTTATAGGGTTGTGGTCGGGATAAGAGACTGACGTGTCGCAGGGCGCTACTAGCGCCGCCGTGGTATCGGTAGGCAACGAGCTCCTGTTTGGTGAAACGCTAGACACTAATACTGCGTGGCTTGGCCGTAAGCTTGCCACTTTGGGTATTCCTGTGGTGCGTGGATATACCGTCGGGGACGTAGCTGAAGACATTGGTTGGGCGGTGAGAGACGCTATTCAGGTAGCCGACCTGGTCCTCGTCACGGGGGGGCTTGGTCCGACTCCAGATGACCTCACAAAATTTGCAGTCGCAAACGTTCTGGGTAGGGATCTAGTTGTTGATGATCGAGTCAAAGAGTCTTTGCAGGAACGTTTTAGGGAACAGGGGATGGATGGTGTGCCGCCCACCGCATACGATCAGGCATATGTGCTTTCAGGTTCTGAGCCACTCCACAACGCTGAGGGTACGGCACCGGGGATATTTCTGCGCAGTGATGAAGCGATAATAGTGCTACTTCCAGGTGTGCCCCGGGAACTGAAGGACATCGTTAATGGCTCACTGCTACCTCATTTAGAGAGATTGCAGAGGGATGCTCCCGATCGAGTTTGGCATCATGTGATCCATACGACAGGTATTGCCGAGTCTCGCCTTACGGCGCTTCTGGAAGAACGGCTGGCAGATGTATCGGATGAGGAACGTCTTGGGGTCGGGCTAGCATATTTACCGGACGTACGTGGCGTAGATCTAAGGTTCACTGCTTTTGGACCATCTAGAGACGAGGCTTTCGCTCGGATGGCACCTCTTGTGCAATCGATTGAGGATGTGGTCAAGCCATATCGGTTCGAGTCGGATTCGGGTGATCTAGCCGAGGCTGTGAGTCAGATTCTTCGTGAGCGTGGGATGACCATAGCCACAGCTGAGAGTTGTACTGGTGGGCTGATTGCCAAACAGGTAACGGGTGTAGAAGGGGCATCAGATGTTTTTGCGGGTGGGATTGTCGCCTACTCGAACGAGGCGAAGATTGCTCTTTTAGGTGTTAGCATATTAGACCTCGCAGAGCACGGTGCTGTGTCTGAAACGGTTGCAAACCAACTTGCTTTGGGAGTCGCCGACCTAATGAATTCTGACATAGGTATAGGCGTGACTGGAGTAGCTGGACCGGGTGGTGGAACTGAAGAAAAACCGGTGGGAACGGTCTGGATCGCGACCTCATTAGGAGGTGAAGTCGAGGCGAGAATATGCCGGTATTCCGGTGGTCGGGAAGCGGTACGTGTGAAAGCTGGACAGGCGGCACTCGCTGCGGTGTATCGCCGCCTAGTGGATTCCACCGCATAATGACTTGCTGGCTACACCCTGTTGTATCTTCCTAGGAGATGAACCCGCGACCCAATGGTCAGAGAATGACGGACGCGCAAATTGAAAAAGAGCAGGTAGGGCGGGAGCAACCCGCTGAAGAGCCTCAGAATGTCACCCCGGATATTCCCGAGAGTGATTCTGATTGCAACGATACGGAGCCGCACGTCGATGTAGCGGAATCAAACGAACTGGTGGCATTAAGAGTGGAGTTCGATTCCCTCAACGATCGTCACCTACGGTTGGTGGCCGAGTTTAACAACTTCCGTCGTCGCTCAGAGCAAGAGAGACGGAATGTGTGGTCAAAGGCTCAGGCAGATCTCGTTGAGAAATTCCTAGATGTGTTGGATGATCTACAGCGTGTAGCTGAACTGGATCTTTCGAACGCGACGGTCGATACGATCATGGAGGGTGTTGATCTTGTAGAGCGGAAGTTCGCTCGAACACTCGAAGAATCTGGAATCGAAGTAATCGACCCTGCCGGAGACGAGTTCGACCCTGAACGCATGGAAGCTATGATGCGGGTGCCGAGTGATTCTCAACAACAAGTGGGCACAGTCGCTCAGGTCCTCCAAAAGGGATATTCGCTAAAGGATGTTTTGGTCAGGCCAGCTCGCGTAAGCGTGTTTACGCAAGGCTGACGCGGGAGTGGTTGCTGGGGGAAAGGCAAAAGACTTCTATAAGGTTCTAGGCGTTTCGGAGAAAGCGAACGGAGACCAGATAAAGAAGTCTTATCGCAAATTGGCCAAGAAGTATCATCCTGACGCGAATAGGGGTGATGCTGGGGCAGCTGACCGCTTTAAGCAGGTCGGCGAAGCGTATTCCGTGCTAAGCGACCCCCAGAAGAGAAATCAATACGATCAGATGAGAAAGTTGGGATCCTTTGGTTTTGCCCCGCGTACTGGAGGCCACGGGCGCTCTTCTGGGGCAGGGGGAATGAGCTCTTCTTTCTCGTTTGAAGATTTCCAGGGTGGATTCGGCAACGTGTCAGATCTTTTCTCATCTCTTTTTGATATGGGGGCGAAAGGTCCGAGCGGATCTTCAAGGCGGGGCCAAAGTGACAGAAATCGTAGATCCCGCAGTCGGAAGGGAGCGAACGTAGAATACGTTGTCGAGATTTCGTTCATGACTGCCGCTAGGGGAGGAAAGGTTGCTCTAGATATCCCGATCAGTGAAGACTGTGCGACTTGCGCGGGTGATGGTGCAAAGCCGGGTACTGCAGCTAAACACTGCGGGGAATGCAGTGGATCAGGTACCATATCTTTTGGTCAGGGTGGATTCGCTGTAAAACGTCCCTGTCCGGCTTGCCTCGGTCGCGGCACCCTTCCAGAAAAACCATGTACTTACTGCTCTGGACGTGGAACCGTACGTCAGCAGCGCAAGATGTCACTCAACGTACGTTCAGGTGTCGATACAGGCTCAAAGGTCCGCCTTTCTGGCAAGGGTGAGCGGGGGCGTGCAGGTGGACCGCCTGGGGACCTGATCATTACCTATAACGTGAAGCCTCACGATTTCTTCAAGCGAGACGGCCTAGATGTTCATGTGAGTGTCCCGATCAACATCGTACAGGCGACACTGGGCTCGAAGATTAGTGTGAGAACGATCTCCGGAGCGCGGGTTGCTCTCGTGATTCCTGAGGGGACTCAATCAGGCACAAAATTCCGAGTTCGAAAACAAGGAATTGAGAAAGGAGATCGGATCGGTGACCAATATGTTGAGATCGTTGTCGCAGTGCCCGATAAGCTGTCTGAGGAAGATCGCAAGGCGATGCAGGAGTTCGGAGACGCAAGTGGTCTAAAGCACTGAAAGAGACTAGATCGAAATTTCGAACCAAGCAGATGCCCAAAAACTAAGTGATAACTGGCTATGTAGACTGGGGATCAAACGATGCGTCCACCACCTATTATTTGCTCTTCGCAGAAGACGACAGCGGATTGTCCCGGGGTGATAGCCGGTTGAGACGTGCCTAGGCCTAGCGTCAAATTCTCTTGAATGTCAATGACCGTTGCGGTCACCGCTGGTGCTCTATACCTAAGTTGCACTTGTACTTCAGCGTCCGCCCGAGGTGGTGTAGTCAGCCAGTTTAGGTCTCTGACGGTGACTTGAGTCCCGAACAATTCATCTCGGGTGCCCACGATAACTTCTCGAGTTTCTGGACGAATGCCGAGTACGAACATTGGCTCGGGGAATCCTCCCCCTAGCCCGCGCCTTTGGCCTATCGTAAATCCTGCGAAACCGGAGTGGTGTCCCACAATTTCGCCGGTAGATCTCACGATCTCTCCGGGTTCAAGAGCCGGATGTACATCACCTAGCTTTTTTCGAAGCAAGTCCCTGTAGTCTCCGGTAGGAACGAAGCAAATTTCCTGAGACTCGGGCTTGTCAGCAGTGCTTAGATCAAGCTGTCGTGCCCGTTCTCTGACCTGATCTTTTGTCAGCTTTCCTAAGGGAAAGAGGAGCCACGGTAGGATCTCGTTTGGAAGGCCCCATAGGAAGTATGATTGGTCCTTATCCTCATCTAGGCCTCGTAATAGAATTGTCTCGTTCGGACTATGCGAGACTCGCACGTAATGACCTGTAGCGATCCGGTCGCATCCGAGAGCTTTTCCCCGTGCAAGAAGATCTCGGAATTTAGTGTTCGAGTTACAGCGCACGCAGGGATTAGGCGTCCTACCATTAGCGTACTCAGAGACGAAATCGTCGATAACGTCCCGTGTGAAATCCTCCTCAACGTCGAAGACATAGTGGGGAATATCCAGAGCGGATGCGACCCGCTTGGCATCCATGATTCCGTCTAAGCCACAGCAAGTCTTACCGTGAGCCGGGATATCAGAATAGCAGAAGGTCTTCATCGTTACACCCACGACCTCGTGTCCGTCCTCGACCAGCATTGCGGCTGCTACTGAGGAATCTACGCCACCGGACATTGCAACTAGAACACGACTCATGATACTCCCTTTATCCGGCGGTCAGAGCGCTTAACCTGGACCAGACCGCGGTCACTGCTTTCGCTCCCGAGTCGACTTCATCCTCCGTCGTGTCACGTCCTACCGAAAGACGGATTGTGGACAACGAGTCCTCGGGACCGTAAAGAGCTCTGATCACGTGACTGCTTTTGTGCGCCCCACTGTGACATGCGGAGCCACCGGAGGCGGCTGTGCCCTCTAGATCAAGAGCCGTTAACAATGCTCCCGCGTCCTCGATATCGGGAATCCCCACGCTTAGTACGTGGGGCACTCGCGGTGCGGCTCCGCAGTTGATCCTTAGCCCTGGAATATTGCTCAGGAGTTGGGCCTGGAGGCGATCTCTCATCATCTCCATATGGGCTGAGGCTGAATCCAGATCTGAGACTGCAAGATGAACAGCCTCTGCGAGGCCAACGGCGCCCGCGACATCTTCCGTTCCCGGCCGCAAGGACCGTTCTTGACCTCCACCGAAGATCAGAGGTTCGACTTGGGTACCGTTCCGGATGTAGAGAACGCCACACCCTCGCGGGCCACCGAGCTTGTGTCCGGTAGCTGTTAGAAGGTCTACCCCTAATTCGGAGACGTTGACCGGAACTTTGCCGACAGCCTGAGATGCGTCGGTGTGCACTACTACGTTGGACGGTTTCCCCCATTCGCAAACTTCTGAGAGAGGGAGTAGTAGACCCGTCTCGTTGTTTGCCCACATGAATGACACTAGGCAGGGTAGTTTGCTTGGGTTCGCGGCATTGAGTCCCCCCCCAATCGTGCCCGCGGGTGTTAGTGGAATCGTCCGGAGCTCTGCTTCACCTCGGCTTTCAAGCCATTGTGCAGGCTTGATAACAGCGCTGTGCTCAATCTCAGACACGAGGATGAGTGGCTTCGAGTCAGGAAAAGCATAGGCTAGGGACCTAGTCCCTCCTATCACTCCCAGATTGTCTGATTCTGTACCACCGCGAACGAAGATGATTTCGGACGGACTTGCCCCAATCGCCGAGGCTAGCTTAGCACGAGCGTTTTCGAGTGCGGCTGAAGTATCTTGCCCCCACTGATGGCTGCTCGACGGGTTTCCGAAGCGATGCCAAAGATATGGCTCCATTGCTGCAATGACTTCGGCACGCATTGGAGTCGTTGCAGCGTGGTCAAGGTATGCCGTAGACATATTAGAATGAGGTTGATTGCTTGGGTTGGGGCGCTTTGTAAGTTAACCGGGCTAACGCGAGCAACACTATGTAATCTAAATGCTGAGAATTTCTCCACCGTTTCCTTTTGGACAGCCTAGAACTTTTCGGGCGACATTGCATGGGACCGTATTCTCAGGGCGTGATGATTACATCGAACAGTTGAAAGATGGAGACGTCCTTACACTGATTCCGGATCCACCGGTTCAGGATGCTCCTGAAGTTTGGGCTCATATGGAAACCGGTGAGCCGATCGGTCATCTCCCTCCGGATGTGAGTTGGTGGTTGTGGCCGTGGATGGTCGAGGGAGGAGCGGCAACTGGAGTGTTGTTGCGCGTCCGAGGAAGAGAGGTTCCTTCATGGAGAAGACTTCTTCTGGAAGTTTCCTGTGTGACCAGTTAGGGGTCAGAACGTGGAAACGCCCAAATCAGACAGTTCGTCTACCTCAAAGGTCTCGTCAGTGCGGTAGGGTTCTCCGTAAGGGGTGCGTATCAAAGAGCCATAGTGAGCTGTTTTAGCCCGTATTTGGGCGAAAAGATCACGATCGCCTCCAGGAAACACTTCTCCGGCTTGTATAGCTTGGTCGAACTGAGACACGTACTTGGAGATGGCGTCGAGCTTGAGGTCCATTTGCTCAGTGATGTCGATTACGAAGTCTGGAGGTGAGGCGTCTTCTCGAAAGGCAGTCGCATAAACGAGCTTATGTGGGCGGTGGGGTTCACCTGGGACGTCCAGCTTTAGTAAGCCTGAGAGAAAGCAGGCATCTCGAACTAGTTCTGAAGCGACGCGGTGATCTCGATGGCGTCCAAATTTCCAATGTGTGATCACCACACGGGGCCGAAGTCTGCGGAGAAGCTTGGCGACGAGGAGTCGTGACTCATGGTCGTTCTCTAGAAATGCATCAGGAAGCTCAGCGCAGACACGGACTGCAAGCCCCATTACATCACCCGCGGCTGTGGCTTCACGAGCTCGGATGCCTACTGAGCCTGAACTACCCATTTCACCGGCAGTAAGATCAACGACTCCCACACGTTTACCCCTCGAAGCGCTCTTAATAAGAGTGCCTCCGCAAAGTAACTCTGCATCATCAGGGTGTGCCATGATCGCCAGCAAGTCGAGTGGCGGGTTTAACTCACTCATTAGCTATTCGAATCTGAGGGCAGCGACTGGTTCAAGCCGGCTGGCTCGGTATGCTGGGAGAAGTCCAAACAGCATGCCCGTGATGGTGGCGGTGCCCAGCGATACAGTGATTGCCCATGCGGGGATTTCTGCAGGAAGGGGAGTAAGGTTAGCGACGGCTTCAGACATTCCCCATCCGATCAGCAGGCCGACTGCTGCTCCTGCACATGTCAGCAGTGACGCTTCTAGCAGGAACTGCCATAGTATCTCTCGCCTAGTGGCACCGACTGCTTTTCGGACCCCTATCTCCCGGGTTCTTTCAGTAACCGAGATCAACATGATCCCGATCACACCTACGCCTCCGACGAGTAGACCGGCAGATGCTAGGAGTAGGATTACTAGGAAGAAAACTCCGGTGAGTTGGTTAAAGAGATCGGCTATCTGCTGCGTCGATAAAAGAGCGAAGTTGTTCTCCTCTCTTGGCCCTAGACCGCGTATTCCTCGCATGGTGGCAATGACATCATCCTTTACCCTATCGACTGGAATCCCTTCTTTCGGTACGACCGCAACCTGTGCCAAGAACGTGCTTTGTCGAAGCCGTCGGACTGATGCCGTCCATGGAAAGATGGCCCAGTTTTGAAACGCCGTGCTGAAGATGTTTTCTGCTGGCTCATACACCCCAATTACTGTGAACGGCTCTTGAGTACCGCCTCGCCCGTTTCGGTTCGTTATTCGGACCCGTCTTCCTATCGGATCCCTTTGTCCGAAAAGCTGTTCGGCGAGGCCTGTGCTGATGATGACTACGGCTCTGTTCTGCTGGAGTTCGCCGGTTGTGAAGTCTCTACCAACAGTGAAATCACCTGGCTGGTAAGCCGCCCATCCTGCTGACGTGCCGGTTGCCGTGACATTGTCCATGCGCTCACCTTCAAACTCAATATCTACCTGAAACGCTCCGAGATCGAATAGCGCATCTGAGACAGATGGTAGTGCTTCGATTTTCCGGGCCTCTTCTGGCTCGATCTCGGGCTTGCCCCACCATGGGGGGCGTTGCCCGTCGTTTTCTATGGAGATAGCGGTGAAGTCGAACCGCATAACGACAAAATTGTCCGGTCCCGCCGATTCAAAAGCCTCCATTACCGTAGAACGAAGTCCAGTCATGAGTGCACCTATCGCGACTACGACTGAAACCCCGACTGCGACACCGAGGACCGTTAGAATCGATCGGAGTAGGTTGGCTCGCATAGCATCCCTTGCTATACGAAAACCTTCAGTGAGAGCTGAAAGACCGCTGGCTCCGCGATCTAGTCTTTTTACTAGATCATTGTCTGCTGAGAGGTTTTTGCTCATTCGTACCTCAGGGCGTCGACAGGGTCGAGTTTCGAGGCCTGAGACGCTGGGTAAACGCCTGCGATTATTCCTACAGTGAGTCCCAGAGTTATTCCCAAGGCGATCCAACGAGGAGCTACCGCTGCAGGGATAGGTGATACTGCTGCAAGTATTTGGGCGATCGTCAGTCCGACACCGACGCCCAGAGCCCCTCCGATCGTGCAGAGGGTGGCTGACTCAATTAGGACCTGGGTTAGGATGTCTCGGCGCCTCGCCCCTAGGGCTTTACGAACGCCGATTTCTCGAGTCCGTTCCATGACGGATACGAGCATGATGTTCATGATCACGATCCCACCGACCACTAAAGCAATTGATACTAGCATCGGCAGAGCTGTGAAGAGCATTCGCGATATGTTGTCCCAGAAACTGATTGCCTCGTCGGCTGTTTCCAGGGAAAAATCGGGTTCTTCTGTGGGCCTAAGCCTATGCCGGACCCGCATGATCCCCTCTACCTGGAGCTGGATGTCTCTGAGTTCGTCGGGATTGAGGGCCTGAATGACGATGTTGTCTACGTAGCCGCGCGGGGCCGTAATAGACCTGATCTGCGACCGCGCAGGAGCGATCACGATGTTGTCCTGTGACTCTCCGAAAAGGGATCCTCTCTCCTCAAGTACCCCGACTACCCGGTAGGGAAAACCTCGAATCCGGACAGAGCGTCCCACTGGCTCGAGTCCCTCAAAAACTTTTTCCGCTGTTTCTGAACCTATGACTAGGACTGGTGAGCCAGACTTGTCCTCTTGCGCTGTGAATGCTCGCCCTTCGGTGATATCGAGGTCCCGGATCTCAAAGATCTCCGGTGTCGCGCCAAGGACCTGCACTCCACTCGCCGTCCGGCCATTGTCGCCCACAATGGACGAGCCCGTCCTGCTCTCTACCCCTACTTGTGCAGATAAGATGATTTGTTCCCTCAGAGCATCTGCGTCAGCAAATGTGAGCCGAGGCCTTCTCTGCTGCTCACGGCGTGCTTCCCGGCTCTCGTTGATGCTCACCGAAGGCGA
>DEAT01000031.1:20623-23865 GCA_002348265.1 Gemmatimonadales bacterium UBA2975
TCCAACCCTTCAACAACGGTGACGACCACGATCAAGAACATCACGCCCAGGATGACGCCCAACAGGCTGAAGAACGATTTCAGCTTTTGCGTTACGAGCTGCTGAAACGCGAGGGTTACGCCTTCCCAAATGTGCACGAGTTCCTAGCGCTCCTCGGTTACTCTCAAGGCGTTTTCGTTGAGCACTAGAATCTGATCCTTATACCGCCTTGTGACCCGCTTCCGTCTTTCTGACCTTCTTCGCCTTCTTCCACAATCACTGAAATCGCATCGCCGTCGCGTAATTCTCGGATGCGCTGGTACGGTCCTGAGACAACTACGTCGCCAGTGGACAGTCCAGACAATACCTCAAAATATTCCTGACCGGCGATACCAGCCTGGACACGCTGGAAATACACTAAACCGTCCTGCACAAGAAAAACCCCTTCGACATCGTCATCATCTGATCCCGACTGGCTAACTGAATCGCTCACCTCGGCGACGTCACGTACCGTGAGAGCTATAATCGGCACGCTGACGGCGTCTGCTCGAGACTCAACAATGATGTCGGCGGTTGCGGAAAGGTCGGGCCGGAGTGGGACATCCGTTTCATCGAGCGTTAGTACAACCTCGAAATCGATTGCGGCTTGCTGGTTGCCTTGTTGTTGGCTCGGTGGTGTGATGGCCGAATTACCAATTTCCGTTACTTGACCCGAGAATTCTTGATCCGGAAAGGCGTCGATACGAATCGAGGCTCGGTCACCCAATGAAATCATGGATACCTCTGTCTCATCCACTTGCACCACGACTTCTATAAGCGAAAGGTCTGAGATTGTGAGAACGAGTGATCCCGGATTGTTCATCGTCCCGATAATCACGGTCTCGCCTTCCTCTACGTTGAGCCTCGTGACTTTTCCTGGCATGGGGGCGCTGAAGATGGTTTTCGAGAGACGATCCTCTGCCTCGTCGACTCCGGCTTGCGCCTGAGAGACACCATACCGAGCGGCCTCAAGGAGTTGTGTTTGAACCTCGACACGTGTTCTTGCGTCGTCTAACTGTTGACGACTTACCAAGATTGAGTCTCTGGCTCGGAGTTGGACAAGACGATCTTGATCCCGCGTCGCTTGAGTCAGATTGGCCCGTTGTTGGCCTTCTTGAGCTTGAGACTGCGCCAGCTGTGCCTCAGCTCTTGAGAAGGCTGCTTGGTATTGATCGGGCTCCAAGCGCAAAAGCGTCTGGCCAGCAACGACATCATCTCCCTCTTCGATGAGGAGTTGGGAGACACGAGCCGAAACGTCGGATGAGATGTCGACTGTGCGTCGGGCTCGGATATTACCGCTGGCCGTCACGAACTGAACCAGATCGCGTGTTTCGATCATTTCGGTTCGAACTTCTATCCCGCCTTGCCGTCCACGTATAACAGCGAGCGCGGTGGCCGAACCGAGGACAATTATGATGACAAGACCGATGATGAGCTTAGAACGATTCGCCATGATCCGCTTCAGTTCTGAGAGCGTAGGGAGGCACCAACTAGTGCCTCGAGATTTGTTACTGTGTCGTGGTATGTGAAGATCGACATTGTTCGATCCGCGTCAGCCTGCGCGAACAGCGTTTGTGCGTTGACTAATTCGACGAATGTTGTTGCACCCAGTTGGTACCGTTCCCGTGCCAAATTGAGCTGCTGCTGAGCCAGTTCCCGGTTTCGTTCTTCTAGGAGAGCGCTCTGATACGCCGTACGGACGTTCTCCAGACCGATCGCGAGGTCGGCTTGCACTTGCAGTTCTTGCTCACGTATTTGCTGGGAGAGGTCCTCCCGCTGAAGTCTCGCGGCTTCAATGTTCCTCTGTCGACTCAGACCAGAAAAGATCGGCACGCTGAGTGTCATCCGGAAGCTCGGTGGTGACCCTACGAAATTGAAAGGAAATTGATCGTTCGCCGATACGATCGCGTTACGATCGGCTTCCGTGAACGCAATTTGACTACAGTCTCGCGGTGGCAGTGGATTAGCGAGTCGGGAATACAGTTCGTTATTAAACGAGCAGCTGGAGTAAGCGGACTGGACTTGAGCTTCCTGTTGAGCAATTTGAAATGCGGTGGTGCTGGCTTCTCGAGTGAAAGCGCTCCACCCTGTTGAAAGGTTTAGGCTCGGCATGTATTGCGACCAGGCTGAACTGACCCCGATGTTGGAAGCTTCCCATGAAGACCTTCGTCTCTGTAGTTCCGGGTTTCCACCTACCGCCATTGCAGATAACTGAGCCAGGTCCCACGTCGGCTCCGTTAATTCGAACTTCGTAGTGGTTTCGAAGTCTTGGTCAACGGGTTGTCCGAGAAGTTGCAGCAGTCTCATTCGGGACGTATTTGCCAGATTTTGGGTCTGAAGAACGACGACCTCTGAACGTCCGACTTGGACGTCAGCCTGAGCTACATCGATTGGTGTGACCTGCCCAACGTCTAGCTGGCCCTGTGCTAAGCGCAGATTAAACCGGGAGTTCTCAAGCTGCTGCTCTGCTACTCGAACGGCATCCTCTTGACGTAGGAGCTCTACATACGCCGCGGTGACTTGCTGTAATAGGTTTGACTCGGCCACCGCAATACCCGCGATAGTCGAACGGCGGTCAGCTTTTGTCTGTTTTGGTCCTAAGATTGTTGCCCAATTCAATGAGTAATTGAGGCCGAGTGAATAACTAGAACCGTAATACGACGGTAGGTCGCTGAAACCTAGGTCTCCTAGGGTCAGGCTTCCTGGGAGTTGCGTTTCACCTGAGCCCTGCCAATTCAGTCCACCGGCAGCGCTCGCACTTGGTAGCAACTGACCCCATGCTTGCCTAACGTTCCAATCCGCTAGTGCTTCATCATTCCGGGTCTGCAAAAATCTTGGGTTACTTGATCTTGCGATCTCAAGGGCTTGGCCAAGGGAGAGACGCTGAGGGATGGTCTCCTGAGCTGAAAGCGAGCAAGGTACTAGAACAGCTACAGTGCATGAGAGCAGAAGAAAGTTATTTCTCATGTTCTAGGACCTTATGCGCCAGCAAATTCAGAAAGTTTGGCAGAAAATACATCTTTGGGCTTGATTTTTCGCTCTGTGCCTCAGGAGCGAGGTTTTTCTAGCTGTTCTAGGGGAAAAGATATGCTCTGTTCCCCCATTCGTTGAGACAACCAGAATGATAGGCAACGATCACCGTGCTTCTCGTTCCAACTCTAGCCGCATTAAAGATAAGCTCAGTTTTGGAATTACCCTACCAGATCGGTTCGTTCGGCGATGTA
>DEAT01000050.1:0-10603 GCA_002348265.1 Gemmatimonadales bacterium UBA2975
TGGTTCACCGTAGACAACACCACCAGAACTGACAAACAATAACTTCTGCGTGCCGACCTCTACCGCAGCCTCAGCAATGTTGAGGAGTCCGAGAAGATTTATGCTGGCGTCGTTGATAGGATCCAAAACTGAGGATCGGACGTCGATTTGTGCTGCGTGATGATTCACGAGGTCGAAGCGGACTTCTTCGAAGAGACCACGGATTTTCGGATCACGAACATCCATCTCAATGAACGTTGCACCATCTGGAACGTTGGTGCGTTTCCCTGACGAGAGATCATCCACAATCCATACCTCGTCTCCACGCGCCAGATAGGCCTCAGAGACGTGACTGGCAATGAAGCCGGCCCCTCCTGTGACAAGCACTCTCCGATTGTTATGTACCATTTCTATAATTTCTCAATTGGTCGCCCATGCTATTTGATATGGAGTACCATCACTCGAGCATCTTCCCTCGGACTTTCATAGTATCCTAGACGTACTCCTGCGTCTTTGAACCCAAACCGGGCATACAAATCAATCGCCTTTGTGTTTGAAGACCTCACTTCTAGGAACAGCTTTTTCAAATCACGGTCCCTAGAGACATCCAGTACGTGACGGAGGAGATGAGCACCTAAACCACTACCTCGGCGAGCAGGAACCAGTGCCAAATTGGCTAACTCACCCTGATCCAATATGCACCACAGAACTGCATAACCAATCACCCTATCGATTTTGTCGACCATCACCATCAGTTCGACGCCCTCCCGATCGATCATGTTATCGAACGTTTCGGCCCTCCAAGGTTTAGTAAACGCCTCCTTCTCTATCTCTACGACGGCGGCAACATCTTCTGCCATAAGAGTCCGGATCTCTAGCCCCCCTGGAAGATGGGTCGTTCTGCTCATCCCCACAGTCGTTCCGCACTCGACGGACGGATGTATTTGGGCTCCCAACTACCTGTGTCCGTCACCGGCCTTAAGCCACTCGGTTGCGCTATCCAATAACGGAGCAAGCCGTCGGCCATAGAAGCCTCCGGATCTGGGTCAACGACAGAAAAACCCTTATCCTCGATAATCTTTCGATGTTTCCGAGACGCGTCACCGACAAAAACCGCTCCATGTGGAACATCTCCACTGAGGACGTCGCCTAATTGACCGCCATGGGGGCAGATCATGGTTCGAACACTATTACCGTCCACACTGTAACACGCACCGTAGACGCGCTCAGCTCTTGCATCGAAAAGAGCGTAGCGTACCGCACCCACCTCTGCCATCATTGCCGCCGCAGCTAAGCTCGAAACGGCCCAGAGTGGAACGCTCAATCCTCTACTGAGTCCTTTTGCAGTAGCTGCTGCAACCCTGACACCCGTAAACGAGCCAGGACCTTCTCCAACTACTAAATCGGTCAACTGTTCCCGGCTTATGTCTGCTTCATCTAGAACTGCGGTGATGGTCGGGAGCAAATCGGATGCATGCCCCGCCTGTTCAGACATGTCCTTTCGCGCTAGCACGCGCCCCTCTCTCGCTATCGCTACAGACCCCACCGACCCCGACGTATCAAAAGCAAGAATCATTTGCTCAGACTCGACGTATGGAACGAAGGGAGTTCCGGAGGACTTCCGATTCGCCTGATGTCTATATCTCTAAGCGAGCGGTCATCATGTGGGACGCTTAACCCAATGATCCAGTAGTCTGGAGGCATAAACGGACCCGCACGATCTGCCCACTCGACCATTAGAATCTCATTCCCCTGACCGATCGCTGACCACCCAAGTTCCCACAATTCATCCGGAGACCGGAGACGATATAAATCGACATGGACAACCTCTCCACCTGACGACGTACTATAACGCAAGAGCAGATTGAAAGACGGTGAAGGCATATCAGCAGTTACACCCGCACCTCTCCCTATCGCACGCGCTAACACGGACTTTCCCGCCCCCAACCGCCCCTGCAACGCGATCACTACAGGGGTTTTGATCCTACTGCCGATCCTCTCACCCCAGCTTTCAATTTCCAGTTCATCCAGCCTCATGATCGGTATAGGCCTTCACGCTCAATGAGGAGAGACACTCCATTCGGGACCCAACCCTTGATCGAATCACCACAGGCTATCCTAGCACGCACCTCCGTTGAGGAGATATCAACTCTCTCCATGGGCACCCGAATCACGCCCACTTCCTCAGCTCCAGTGCTTCCTTCCCTATCCAATACTACGATTTTCGCTAGCTCCCGGATTGAATGAGGCTCACGCCAACGATCAAAAAAAGCGTATTGGTCTGCTCCCATGATAAGAAAAATTTCACTCGATTCTCCTCCCGCATCCGCCTTGATCTCACGCAGAGTGTTGACCGTATACGACAAGCCCTCTCGCAGAATCTCACAATCATCGACACGAAACCGTGGCTCAGACTGAGTGGCCGTTCTAACCATGTGAAGGCGAATTAGAGGAGCGGCCTGCTCCGCCTCCAGCTTATGTGGCGAACGGAAAGCTGGCACCCACACGAGCTCATCGAGCGCCAGTACCTCTAAAACTTCTCTCGCTACCGAAATATGGCCCATGTGCGGCGGGTCGAATGAGCCTCCGAAAATGCCCACACGACGCCGTGACTTCTTGGCGTCGTTCAAAACTCGATCAGAGGTGGTCTCAGCCCCGTTCACCGTCCGTTTCGCTGCCTGTCTCGGATTCGATTTGGGCCGCCGCTTCAGAGTCTGGATAACGCTGCAGTAAAAGGTCCCGAGCTGCCTCTGCAAGGTCATCGTACCCAATCTCAAGATTCGCGCGATAAACACCAAGGAGGGCGAGTGGAGCGAAGTCAGACTCCGGATAGAGGTTCGTCACAAACTCATAATACTTGATCGACGCATCCCACAGATTTCGGCGGAAGTAGAATTCGCCTGTTAGAAATTCTTTTTCCGCGAGTTTGTGCCTCAGCTCATTGGAGATCCTTGCAGCTTCCGCAGAAGCTGAGTTCCCTGAGAAGTCGATCACGACGTTGCGACAACTGGTTATCGCCTCCTGCGTGTAAGCCTGATCACGATTCGGATTCGGGGCTATCGCCGCCAAGGACTTGCAGATTCCCAAGCCAGCCTCGGGAGATCTCGCATGGCCAGCATACCGGTCGAGAAAGCGCGTATACTCCGACCTTGCAGTCAGATAATCCCCGCGCTCAAAATAGACGTCCCCAAGCATCATCCGAGCTTCTGGGATCTTGCTCCAATCCCCATAAGAAATGAGGATGTGATCAAGCATCTGGATCGCTTCACCATAGTCCTCAGACTCATACCGTGCCGATGCCATGCCAAACAATTCTTCGGCATTGAATTCCGCGTATTGGTTCGCCGTTCCTCCTCCACAGGCCGTCAATACAAGGAGTCCAACAGCTGTGTAGATCCCGCGTGCGAGCAGTCGCAACGATCGGAGTTGTTCAGTATCCATATCCACAATCTAACGGCAACGACTCGCGCGCACCTGTTCTCCCCCCCGTCCAAACCGGATCTCGTCGAATCTATCCTGGGCCAGCGCTTGGAGAGTCCCCGCCTGATCGACAAAGCGGACCTGGGAGTATGCGTCCATCGCTTCCTGACACCTTCCCAATCGACCTAGAATTTCTCCTTTCTCGAAAAGGGCCTGTGCCTGAATCGTTTGAGGCTGACCCACCTCGACGACACGGTTGACTAGTTCTAGGGCGCGCTCTAGGTCGGCTTGAATCTGCTGAGAATCTTCTGCTAAAACCTGATCGAGTAATCCCTCCGCGAGTGTGTGAGCACACGAACCGATGTGCCACTCTGCCTCACTGCGCTCCCACGGGCGCACCATAGTCACAAAACGCTCGAAGAAGAGAAGCGCATTTTCACAATCACCTATTTCATCGTGCGCGACGCCCACCTCAAAAACTACGTCTGGCTCGGAATCATCCACAGCATCAGTCAGCGCCATCTGATAAAAAGGGATAGCCCGACCGTACTCGCCGCTTCTGTAATAGTGGCGAGCCAAGGAAAGTGACATACCCCCTACACCAACTCCGGGTCGAAGCTGCAGAGCACTTTCAACCGCTGTCGCCATCGCAAAGTGATCATTCTCGTTTCTAGCGATCCTAGCCAAGTGCATAAGATCGGAAATCGCTTGGTCAATCAAGTCCGAATCACGAGCGGCCGCATCGGCATAATAAGCACCCGCATCATCTACCCTCCCCATCCTGGCATAGGTATGGGCCACACGCGCCGTCACAAATGGGTCGTCAGCACCTTGACGGATAGCGAGACGATACTCGGCAAGTGCTTCTTCGTAGTTCGCCTGTGCGAATGCCTCGTCACCTCTTTGTACTGCACCCATTTCAGTGTCTTGGGGGAAACACCCCACCCCAACACAAATCACAAATCCTGTAATTAGAAGGCCTGAAATACTTTTTGTTTTCAGGTTCATGGCTAAACGGATAAACACGGATCGGATCGTACCCAGCTGGGCAATATGTTGATGCAACAAGAAAAAAACCACTTCAAGCTGAAAAAATTAATACTCCAAAGTCGACATAGTCTTCCATTAAGAAAAGAACCTGAAGGTATCTGGAACTGTGCGGAGTTCGCACTCACTCGTCTTCTGCAATTCTCCGTCGGGTTCCGAGACAAGCAGGCTAATTGTCTACAATTGATCCAGAATAGTTCGCGCGCGTGCATTCCGGCTCTCGACTTCTCTCTTGAAATAAGGCAAAGTCTTTCGAATGCCCTCTCGGAGGCTCACGGTCGCTTCCCACCCAAAAAGCTCGCGCGCCAAAGAGATGTCGGGCCGGCGCACCTTGGGATCATCGACGGGCATACGCAACATATTCAGTGGCGACGTACTCTTGGTCTCCTCAAGCACCATCTCCGCAAGCTGTAGAATCGTATATTCGTTCTGATTTCCAATATTGACTGGTCCAACGTAGTCCGAGTAGAACAGTCGGACGATTCCTTCAACAGCATCATGCACATGACAGAATGAACGAGTCTGTTCTCCTTTCCCATATACCGTGATCGGATCTCCCTGCAGCGCTTGAACGATAAAGTTTGAAACAACTCGACCGTCACCTGGTCTCATGCGCGGTCCGTACGTGTTGAAGATTCTAGCAATACCTGTTTCCACACCGTGGTATCTTTGGTATGCCATTGTTATCGCTTCGGCAAAGCGCTTAGCCTCATCATACACCCCTCGTGGACCGACAGGATTCACGTTACCCCAATAAGTTTCGGGCTGCGGGTGGACATGGGGGTCACCATACACCTCTGAAGTTGAAGCGAGCAGGAAACGAGCACCCTTCTCCCTGGCCATACCGAGCATGTTGTGTGTTCCGAGCGAACCAACCTTTAAGGTCTGGATCGGTAGCTCAAGATAGTCGACCGGGCTGGCCGGAGATGCGAAGTGGAGTATCCCATCTATTTTTTCATCGAAATACAGCGGAAGGGTTACGTCATGCTCTACAAAACTGAAGCTATCAAAGACACTGAGGTGCCCAACATTCCTTGGCAAGCCAGTTACGTAGTTGTCGACACCTATGACCGAGTGGCCATCGAGCAATAGGCGCTCTGCTAGATGAGACCCCAGAAAACCAGCAACGCCAGTAACTACGATCCGCAACTACTGGTCCAGTCCGATTACAGAGTGTATCTGATTTTTTGAGGCTAGAGCGGGTCTCCCAATCGAAACGTATTCGAATCCCATTCTTGCCATACTCGCAGGAGAATACACATTCCTTCCATCCAAAACGAGTGGCCTCTTCATTAGTTCAATCATCCTATTGAAGTCCGGACTTCGGTACAGCTGCCATTCGGTATGTATTATTAGAGCAGATGCTCCTTCCAGCGCATCAAGGTTTGAGGAAGCATACTCGATTCGATCACCGAAATGGTTCTGTGCCGCTTTAAAGGCTACCGGATCATGCACCACCACGCGCGCCCGTCGATCTAGAAGTCCCTGAACTGTTACGAGACTTACAGCCTCTCTCATATCGTCAGTGTTCGGCTTAAACGCGAGCCCCCAGACGGCTACGGTCAAGCCAGTCAAATCCTCACCTAACCGATCAACCAACTTATTTAATAGCATCTTTTTTTGTGACTCATTTACGGCGGCTACAGACTCCATGATGGAGCCGTCGACTCCGAAATCGCGCATCGTCTTCGCGAGAGCCTCGACATCTTTTGGGAGGCAGGATCCTCCATATCCCGCCCCTGGGGAAAGGAAGCTAGACCCGATCCTGGAGTCAGCGCCCACTCCTCTCCTCACTGCATCAACGTCAGCGCCTGTGACGTCACACAATCGCGCAATCGAATTCATAAAGCTGATCCGAGTCGCGAGCATCGCGTTCGCCGCGTACTTGGTGACCTCTGCATCAGGAACATTCATGATTATCAATCGTCCGATACCATTCTCCACCCTCAGGAATGGGGAGTAAAGTTCCTCTAACACATCTGCTGCGTGTTGCGAATCCACCCCGATCACGACCCTATCCGGCTTCATGAAATCGCCTACTGCAAACCCTTCCTTAAGAAACTCAGGGTTTGAACACACATGCACAGGCGCTTTTGTTTTAGTCGTGATCAAATCGCGGACGAGACGAGCCGTGCCTACTGGGACCGTGCTCTTGATGACTACGATCTTCTCATCCTGCATTGACTGCCCGATAGCACGGGCAGCGTCTAGAACATTTTGAAGGTCCGCCGAGCCATCCTCGCCCGGAGGAGTTCCAACAGCAATAAAAATGACGTCTGAGACTCCCACGGCCTCAGTAACGTCCGTTGTGTAGCGGAGACGTCTCGCCTTGAGATTCCTATCTATGAGGAGCTGCAGCCCCGGCTCATAAATAGGGATTTCAGCATTCTTTAGTTGATTGATCTTGGATTTGTCCAAGTCCACAGAAACAACGTCATTTCCAGCTTCGGCGAGGCATCCTCCGAGGACAAGGCCAACATATCCAGAGCCGATGATACCGACATTCATCGAAATGTTCTCTCAGTTATGCAATGGAAGAACGCTACGTCCTGAAGCACTGAAAAAAAGAGGAAAATGGGATCTCCACTAAACTCTCCTCATTAGGCTAAAGGTCATTTGTAAATATCAGCTGCAAACCCTCTAGTTCCCTACCCGTAAAATCTTTTGATTTCTTGCGTAACTAGGCCTCGTCGCTCTTCGCCTAGCTCGGGATAGATCGGTAGGCTCAGAACTTTTTGGCACAGCTCTTCCGTCACCGGGCAATCACCCTTTCCACCTCCCAATTGATGGAAGCACTGCTGCAGATGAAGTGGAACCGGATAGTAGATACCACTCCCAATACCCCTGCTCTTTAAGTGTTCTTTGAGCTCATCACGACGATCGACTTTCATAGTGTACTGATTATAGACGTGTTTGAATCCGTCTAAGCTCTTGGGTGTTGTGAGACCATCGATCCCCGAGAGGGTATCTGTGTAATATGAGGCGTTTTTTCTACGTTTTTCTGCCCACATATCCAGGTACCTGAGCTTGACTCTAAGAACTGCTGCCTGTATCGCATCTAGCCGAGAATTAGTGCCAACAGTCTCATGATGGTACATCTTGCGACCTCCGTGCACCCGTGTCTTGCCCAGTGCTTCCGCGAGGCCTTCGTCGTCAGTGACTATCATTCCTCCGTCACCAAAGCCCCCTAGATTCTTAGTGGGGAAGAAGCTGTAAGTACCCACATCCCCCACTGCACCCGCTGAGCCCAGAGGAGATGACGCCCCAAAAGCTTGAGCACCGTCCTCGATCACAAATACTCCTCTGGCTTTAGCAACAGCCATGACTTCTTTCATCGGAGCCATCTGCCCGAATAAATGCACAGGAACTATGGCTACAGTCTTGTCCGTCCAAACCCTCTCCAGGGACTCGGCAGTCACATTAAAGGTCTCAGGGTCTACATCACAAAACACGGGCTTCAGCCCAGCATTCCAAACAGCGCCTGCAGTCGCGAAGAATGTGAAGGACGGAACAATGACTTCCGACCCAGGCTCCGCATCTAATGCTTTGAGTGGGAGGAGCAGTGCGTCAGTGCCAGATGCGACACCGACAGCGTAACGGGCTCCGACGTACTCAGCCACTTCCTGCTCCAATTCAGCTACTTCAGGCCCTAGAATAAAGCTCTGACTCTCAACGACGCCCCGGATAGCCTCGGTAAGCTCGTCCTCTATCGTCCGGTACTGCTCCGTCAAATCAAGAAAAGGTACAGTCATTACCCATCAATCCTTTGGTTTCTCCGTCGCATCCTATGGCAGTTAAATTCCATATTGAGCGGTTTTAGGAGTCTTCAAGCAAATGAGGAAAACTCTTCGGATCAGGATGAGATAGACCTTGTTCCTTGGTAATAGCGAGTTCGATCAGATCGTTCTCGGCCCCGTGTCGTGACAGATACCGCCCTACGCCGCGAAGAGACGATTCACGACTGAACATACCCAAGATAGTTAGAAGAATTATCTCAACGTCCCCTAAAAACGACCGATGATCGACGTAGAACACACCTAAGCGACTCTTCCCCGGCCGCACCAGAACACGGTAAGCCTGATTCGGATCAGCGTACCCCGCGATAATTGTTGCTAGGTCTGAGAAGACTATGGATGAGAGATCTGTGATTCCCGGCTTCACCTCAAGCAATCTCTTCTCAAAATCCGTGTAAAGTGAAATTTCCCTTGCCACATTAGGCCGCGGGCCTACAAGGCTCATCTCTCCCTTGAGCACATTCCATAATTGTGGAAGCTCATCGAGCTTCAACGCACGCAACCAGGTACCCACTCGTGTAAGGCGTGGATCATCTGCTTTTGTCGAATCCCAGCCGGTCTTGTCGGCGCCAACGACCATCGTACGTAGCTTCAGCATGTGGAAGCTCTTGCCCCCTAGGCCAACACGTGGTGCGACGTAAAACGGATTCCCTTTGTCTTCTAGCCAGATGACGATCAAGGCTAAGCTGATTAACGGTGTGAGCGAAACTAAACCAATGACCGATGCCGCCACATCCAGCGCACGCTTACCCACATTACCCATCCATCACTGTCCTGACCGAACCAACTATCTGGTCGACACTGACATAATAGAGGGCCTCTAGCGGAGCACTCGTTGGAGCAGGAGCGTCCGGCAGTGTCAACCGGCGTGGAGAACTGGAAAAGAGATCAGTGCCTACTTCTTCTACGACTCTGGCAATCACCTCCCCAGCTAGGCCACATGTGCGCCAGCCTCCGTCCACGACTGTGAGTCTCCCGGTTTTCCGAACGGACTCGATTACCGGATCTACGTTAAGCGGGTTTATCACCCTTAAATCAACGACTTCAGCTGAGACTCCGTAGCTCCCTAGAGCTGCTCTGGCATCCAGGCACAAACGAGTTGAGTAGCCGGAGCCGACCAAAGTCACTTGATCACCTTGAGCAAGCACTCGAGGGCCCTCTCGGTCTAGGGATAGAACCTGGATTTCCGGGAGATCCTCTTCCCACTCATAGAGCCAACGATCATCAATGTAGACCACCGGGTCATCGCAGAGCACCGAGGAAATCAGCAAGTCGCGGGCATCCGTGGGTGTCGCAGGCATCACGACTCGAAGGCCTGGGATATGCGCGAACCAAGAGTGAAGAGCTTGTGAATGCTGAGCTCCCTGTTCCCCGCCTCGGTTGATGATGCCCCGAATCGTCACCGCTGGATGGGCTTGGCCCCCTAGCATATGAGACCACTTCGCTGCCTGATTTACCACCGCATCCATCGCGTATAGCATGAAATCAATTCGGGGGTGAACAACCACAGGTCGGTAGCCGCATAGAGAAGCTCCCACAGCTGCACCTGTGCAAGCCAATTCTGATACCGGAGAATCCATAACGCGCTCCCGGCCGAAAACCTTATCCAAATCCGTCATGGAGTTCCCAACATACCACTTAGCCCACAACCCTTGGCCAATGACAAAGACCTCCGGATGATTTTCTAACAGGTACTCGAACCCTGCTCTTATTGCTGCTCCATAATTGAGAACGCTCACGAGCTTGGCCTGGCGTACACACGATCCAGTAAAGCAGACTCCTCTGGGTAGTCGGCCTCTAGGGCTTTCGCCCAACTGGCCTCCACCTCTTGGGTGACCTCATCTTCCATGACCTTCAGTGCCTTCTGATCTAATGCACCTATGTTTTCGAGACCCTCAGCTAAACGACGTACGGGATCGCGTTTTTTCCAGTCTGGAAGATCTGTACCTCTGCGGACTCCCACATCTTCATCCTCTCGAGGGCCTACGTGTCCTCTCCATCGGTACGTAACCGCCTCCAAAAAAGTTGGTCCTTTTTGATCTCTTCCAACGGCTACCATCTCACGAGCTGTATCCAAGACCAACGGCAGATCGTTTCCATCAATCGTAGCACTTGGTATGCGGTGCGCGTCAGCGTACCTGGCGATTCGATCGTTTGGCTGGCGAAGTGAAATGTGCATGTGACTTGAAAATAGGTTGTTCTCGCACACAAAAACGATTGGGAGATGCCAAGCAGATGCTAAATTTAGGCTCTCGTGCAGAGCTCCCTCCTCACAAGCTCCGTCACCAAAAAACGCAACGGCGACATCCCCCCGTCCGTCTTTCTGTGCAGCAAGAGCCGCACCCACAGCCAAGCCAATAGTA
>DEAT01000050.1:10907-12957 GCA_002348265.1 Gemmatimonadales bacterium UBA2975
CCCACAGCCAAGCCAATAGTACCGGCGACGATTGGGACGGTCCCCAGCAATCCCACATCCTCTGCTTGGAGATGCATCGATCCACCCATGCCACGTGAACAGCCCTCATCACGACCCAAAACCTCTGCGAGCAGTCTGTAGAGATCGCCACCCAGACCTAGGTAGTGGGCGTGGGATCGGTGGGCTCCGAAGATTCGATCACTAGCCCGAAGATTTTCGCAAACCCCAACTGCAACGGCTTCTTGACCAATCGCAAGATGAGCAGGACCTCGCACCTGACCATTTTCAATCCCAATGCCAATCACTTCCTCAGTGCGACGTATAACCAGCATGCGACGCAGATATCCCAGAAGAATCTTAGGATCATATTCACCTAAGTTCAGCGCTCCATGAAAGGATTGGGGGTCAGCCAAATGTCCTAAGGATCCAAGGCTTGCATTTTCGAGTTTCATATACTCGTCCGCGCCGACCACTCAATGGAGTAGTGGAGTGTTGGAGCTAACCCAGCCAGCCCCTAGACGGCCGAAAGTTATTGCAGGCATTGCATCTCGTCTATGATTTCTGCACCTCTTGATCAGACTCCATCTTCTCTCTTGCGGCTCTCAGCAGGCCCAACATATCCTCATCAAGACGCCAATCTTTGATGTCTAAATTGGACTCTAGCTGCTTAGGACTCTTGGCTCCAAGGATCGCACAACTCACCGCCCCAGACTCCAAGACCCACCTGATGGCAACCTGCGCTTGAGTTCGTCCCGTCTCGAGCGCAATATCACGAAGAGCATTGTAGACTGGCTCGTTCCTTACAAAAGCTTCAGGGCGAAAATGCTCCAGACGATGACGCCTGTCCTTTGTCCCGAAAGATGATTCTGCAAAGTACTTTCCAGTAAGAAGCCCCTGAGCAAGCACTCCATATGAGAGTGTTTCTAAGCCCGCATCTTTATGATTCCTCAGTTCGATTATCTCATCAGATCGAGAGAGTAAATTGAGCTCAGTCTCTACAGCAGATATCCCTCCCAGATGCAGAGCGCTCTTTACCAAAGACGCGCTAAAATTGGACAATCCGTAGTGACGCACCTTTCCTGAATCACGAGCCATCGCAAGACAGTCCAACGTCTCGTCTAAGGTCGTATTCATATCCGGCCAGTGAACCAAATACAGAGGAATCACGTCTAGTCGAAGCCTGCGTAAGCTGGCATCAATAGCAGAACTCAGGTACTTGGCGCTACTGTCACGCCAAGTGCGAGCCCTGGATCGGTGCCCCGATTCAGACCAGCGCACACCTCCCTTGGT
This sequence comes from Gemmatimonadales bacterium UBA2975, assembly GCA_002348265.1. Classification (GTDB taxonomy): domain Bacteria; phylum Gemmatimonadota; class Gemmatimonadetes; order Longimicrobiales; family Gaopeijiaceae; genus UBA2589. The sequence continues at coordinate 12,198 of DEAT01000050.1, forward strand.
TATAACGGTGACATCGTGCCTGTGGCTTCCCAGGGCCTTCGACAGCTCCTCCTCTCCCTGACCGAGACCGTAGACGTCTGCCGTGTCAAAAACAGTGACCCCGAGATCCAGTGCACAACGAACTGCCTCACGCGGACCTGAGAGGTCGTAATCACCCCAATCACTTCCCCCCAACTGTTCGCATCCAAGCGCAATATCACCGAATCCCATCTGCTTCTCCAGATAATGACCATCCCCTGTATACGGTAAGGCCCCCGTTTGTCTATATTGCCCCAAAATTCATCATAATTCGCGACAGAACCACATGCTTCAGGTTGAGAGACCTCGATACGTCCCAGCCATCCGAAGTCGGTCGACACGGTCCGTTTTGGGACTTATAGCACTAACCACCTCGGTTGTCATAAACCTAGTAGGGACCGAATCCGAGAACGTCTTAATTTGGGTCCTACTGTTCGCATCCATATGGAGTTTTTCTTTATTCGCGACTGACAAATACTCGCACAAGTACCCATACCGCTACCACTCTTATCTTCTTGCTTCTCACTTAAAAGCTGCGGCGATAATGCTAGCCGCAATATCAGCCGCACTCTTCCTGGTACCTATGCTTCGCGAGGAGTGGCCATCTGCGCTGTTGGCGCTCGCAGCCTTTTCCACACTTGATTTCCTAGTGTCCCTGCCGCGTCAGACCGAAAAAGCAGAGCCATTTGATTTCGAGCAACTAAAGTCTCGAACGATGAGCGGGCAGGCCGTCAACCCAACC
>DEAT01000021.1:0-3807 GCA_002348265.1 Gemmatimonadales bacterium UBA2975
CATCACCACCTTGAGGACCGTGTTCAGTCAACCACAGGTTGCCGGTAGCCTTGTCAAAGATCATGCCCTGAGGATTCCGGTGCCCGTAGCTGTAGACACTAGGCTCCGCTTCCTCTTGCCCTATAAACGGATTGTCAGCGGGGACCGTGCCATCTTCCATCAAACGATTGATAGTCCCGTGATGAGTTGACGGGTCCTGGGCCGGGTGGGCCTCAAGATCTCCACTTGGACGGACCTGCCGATCTCCTACGCTGAAGAAGATGTGTCCTTCACCATCAAACACGATGCGGGAACCGTAGTGCCCACGGCCTTGGGAGTCTGCCTCGAAAATCTCTTCCACATCATGGAGTGCGTCATCCTCAAAACGGGCTCGAATGATCGAGGTAGTTGACTCATTTCCTCCTTGAGGTTTTGAGTAGGATATGTAGAGGGTCCTGTTCGACTCAAAATCGGGGTGGGCAACCACATCCAACAGTCCACCTTGACCGCGGACATAAATGTCCGGGAGACCTTCGACCGGTGACATTACGAGCTTTCCGTCTCGCACGATCCGGAGTCGGCCAGGCCGCTCAGTGACCAGCATATCCCCGCTTGGAAGGAATGCCATGGCCCATGGGTTCACGAGCCCCTCGACTACCGTAACGATTCGATAATCGTGCCATGCAGATCTCATGAAGTCTTCGGAATCTTGTGCAGCTATCGCCAAAGGAGTTGTCGCGATTGCGAAGAACAAAAAGGCCGGCGTAAAACGTCGAAACATGTCAATTTCTCCTGAACTGCTGCAGAAGGCTTTTGCCTCTATAACTGTCGAATGGCGAGACGGACACCCGTTACGGCAATAAGGTTTCCTCAATCCACCGAGGCAATGGACGATAGTTTGAGTCAAAGATTAAGTGGACTGCAAAGATCCGGCTATGGGGACAAACACGGACCGGGAGGCCCTGCATACCTAACTGGAAATAGATTTGCTGAGTGCTACCAGTAACCATTGATTACGTCGGGTTGAGCAGGTGAAGGAGCAACCGATATCATTTCAGTCTCTATTGAGTACTTCCGGGATTCGCGCCACACCCTTTCCCTAACCTCGACCGCACCTATTGAATCATCAAGCAGAAGCGGCCGCCGCCGCAGTCGACATGAGCTTCCTGCTAAATACTGCACGCACCCTCATTCGCATCCCCAGCTGGGCAGGCAATGAGTCTGATGCTCAGCGCGCGGTCGCTGGCATTATGGCCGACATCGGACTCCAGACAGACGTATGGCCCATTGACCTCCCCGCTCTGAAATGCCATCCGGCGGCATCTTGGGAAATCGATCGGGAGGAAGCTTTAGGAGTTACCGGGAGGCTAACAGGTAACGGTAGCGGACGCTCGCTCGTGCTCAATGGACACGTCGATGTGGTGCCACCAGGTGACATATCGCTATGGACGCATCCGCCGCTCGATCCGGTCATTAAGGAGGGACGCCTTTACGGACGTGGCTCTCTCGACATGAAGGGTCAGATCGCCGCCGGGCTTGCAGCGCTTAAGGCGGTATCAGACGCTCGCATAAATTTAGCCGGGTCGGTGCGCTTTCAGAGTGTCATCGCAGAAGAAGATGGAGGCCTAGGAACACTCGCAGCTATTCTTCGGGAAGGCGAGACAGACGGTGCCATCGTGCTCGAGCCCACGAACTTGACGGTTGCATCAGTACAGGCTGGCTGCATCAACTTCAGAATTCACGTGCCCGGGCGAGCCGCACACGGTGCGGTTCGTGATGAAGGTGTGAGTGCGTTTAAAAACGCTTTCGGGCTGTACCGCGCGATCGAAGATCTCGAGACCTCGCGTAACCTAAACAACGACCCAGATCCGCTCTTTGCCGACTACACGATCCCATTTCCTATCAGTATCGGGACTGTGAGTGGTGGGGACTGGGCTTCGTCGGTTCCGGACCACGTGTCGATGGAAGGGCGTATGGGCGTTCACCCAGACGAATCCCTAGAAGATGCACGATCCGAGTTCGAGGCTGCTGTAGAGAAGGCCGCACAAGCAAATCCTTTCCTATCCGAACACCCCCCGGTCGTAGAGTGGTGGGGAGGACGCTTCTTCCCCGCTCGAACGAATACAAACGACTTGCTCATCCAACGTCTCTGCGAATCCGTCGAGCGAGAGCCAGGACATGTTGCCGCCATCCGAGGGGTTACCTTCGGTGCTGACGCGGGACTCTTCAAACGGCTTCTTGATAAGCCCGTAGCCTTGTTTGGTGCGGGCGACATCCGTAGGGCGCATAGGCCGGACGAATGGATCGAGATTCATCAACTCGAGTCCATGGCTCGCATTCTCTCTAGAGCGATAGTGCATTTCTGCGAAGCCTACTGAATCGAACCTAGCCTCGGGATATAGCCCTTCCCTGAGCTGCTCCGTCAAACGCGTAGACCGCCGCGGAGTACACCGAAAGAGCAGCGGTAATAAGCATGAGCGGCAACAGGCCAAACGCGGGCAAGCCGACCGCTGACCAAGTGACTACCCCAAACATCAGTAAACTCGAGATACGCCCGTGATTACGGTGCACAACTCGAAGAGGCCCATAACGAACGCGCAGCATCGTCACTCCAACCAACAAGACTAGATCTCGACCAAACACCACAATCAGGAACCAAAGGGGTAGTGCCGTGAATGCGGGCCCGATGATTAGAGAAAAAAAACAGATTAGAACTATCTGGACCAACTTATCCGATACCGCATCGACTACCGCACCCAGCTGTGACACGAGGCCAAACCGACGTGCAACCCAACCATCTAAAAGATCAGTCACACCCATGAGCACGATCAGGCCAACGGTGAGTGCTCTCTGAGCAGAGTAGTCCGCACCGGCCCTGGCCAACTCATGAGCCGTCATCCCGGCCTGTATGAAGAACGGCACGAGCACAAAGACACGAGCACCTGTCAAAACCCAAAGGAGCACTCGAAGCATAAATCTGGTCGAATTCTGATTGATCACTCGTCACCTTGATAATCGCGATCACTTTTGAAGTCAGCCACCCAAACCCCGCTCACTAGTCCGGGACTGAGATGTCCTCGGAGAGGAGCAACCCGGACTGACATCCCAAGCCTAGAGTTCCTCACGCCAACCTATTTATAAGAGCTTAGCCTGCTCACCCCATCGACTTAGGTAGTCCGTGAGCTTGACCTTTCGTCGCGTGGACTCGGAGCTCATAGATCTGACCTTTCCAAATACCGGCCGCTCCGGCCACCCACGATCAAAGCGGCCCATAACCCACATGATTCCGGACCAAGAGTTTGGATCTCTTCCATCAAGAGCATACCGGTTATTCAGCTCGATCATGGTGTCGAGCGCCTCTCGTGGATGCGCCGACCACTCCAGAATCTTCTTGCCCCAGAGCATCCGCAAGTAGTTGTGAAGCATACCTTCCTCAACCAGCTGACGCTGCGCCGCGTTCCAAATCCAGTCGTGTGTGGCTGCACCTTCAAACTCTTCGTGGCTATAGAGCCAAGGTCGACGATCCGTACTGTGATACTCTAGAGTTTCTAATGCCCATGCAGGTAAACTCTCATAGGACTGATAATCCTCTTCGTAGTGACAATACCCGTGACCCAGTTCGCGCCAAGTGACTAGCTGGTCTATAAAAGCCTCGGTCGAGTTACTCATAGACCACCAACCCCGCCTCCTTCCGTCGTTCGGTGGCGCAATACGTAACGGCGTCCACCCCTCGGCCTCAGTCAACGACTGGAATACCTCATGCACTGAGATGTGGCCATAATGCAACGCAGAGGAAAGCGCACTCGTTCCAGACAAGTCTGGATGGTT
>DEAT01000021.1:4198-8826 GCA_002348265.1 Gemmatimonadales bacterium UBA2975
CCTCCAATCGACGCTACCGCCGAAACACTTCTATCGATCGGTATATCATCAAGCCCGACCAGCAGGCTTCTTCCCTGGGCATTCTCTTCGAAGCGTGCCATTGGCCATCTGTCCACTAACGCTTCAGGAAGTCCCTCTAAACTCTTAAGCCGCTTGCTTGAGGGAGGATCGCTGTTTGGCTTGGAGCCGAGGTGATTTGGGATCTCCTTCTGCAAATATCGACGAAAGTGATATGCTGCCGAAAACGTTCGCCCCGGCGCAGCCAGGGGTAATAAACCTACACTATCGACCGCCTCTAAACGGCAGCTTACAGTTCGCTTACCGGCCTCCAATAGACGGGACTGGAAGAAAACCGGAGACTGATCAGTGATTACGCAACCAGCCCGCCGGGATAGTGACGACAAAAGCCCTTTTGCATCACCTGGATGTGGCTCGACGTACGGGTAGTACGTTATCGACGACGTCGCCAAGCGACGAGCGTTGTCCGCCATTCCATCAATGATAGACTGATGGTGGCGATCACTGGCCCAACGGTACCCCGCCCGGAGTGGCTCAAAAATGACCAACGGCAAATCCAACTCGAGCGCCCATTCCACAGCTCGGTCCAGAGCGTAGTTCCAGGAGAGCCGCCTGGTCGCCGTCATCCAGTAAAGCACGAAATCGGCGCCCACCCGTGAGGGCTCATCCCGAAGGACGTGCAGACGAAGATCAGGGATTTCAGAGTTCACGTGGGAGCAGTACCCCGCTCAATCACTAGAGTGTTCCTCCTGCACGGTATAGATCCAACCACTTCACTAATTCCTGACCCACCGCAATGGCACACTTGACCCGAAGCCAATACGCGCGTCGGTTTCCAGATCAAACACATCGCAGGAGCTATCCCATGCCCTTTGCAATTCGAGCAACGATTGTTCTAGCAGGCTTTCTCTACGCCCACGGCATGGCTGCGACTGGCACGGCAGCTCAAGCACACGCCACTCCGCTTCAAGGGCAGGAGGTCATCCTCGTAACCGGATCCACCAGCGGACTCGGACGGGAAGTCGCCCTCAGAATGGGGGCGCAAGGTGCCCACGTCATTGTGCACGGTCGTGATGAAGCTCGGGGACTAGCAGTTGTCGAACAGATCAATTCAGGACCCGGATCCGCGCGCTTTTATCAAGCCGACTTCGCATCCTTCGACAACGTTCGATCCTTAGCCACGTCCATCCTCCGAGACTATGACCGATTGGATTGTCTTGTAAACAACGCGGGTTTTGGCTCGGCACCTGACGAGCGCTGGCTAAGCGAGGACGGACACGAGTTCCGATTCCAGGTCAACTATCTCGCCCCATTCCTTCTAACAGCGCTCTTAAAGGAGCGCATTATCTCAAGCGCTCCCTCGCGAATCGTGAATGTCTCATCACTGGCTCAATCCCCAATCGATTGGGAGGACGTAATGATTGAGAAGAACTTCAGTGGTGGGCGCGCCTACGGGCAAAGCAAACTCGCTCAGATCGGACACACATTTGACCTACACGAAGAACTCGGTGAGCTAGGAGTGCTATCAAACTCCCTTCACCCAGCGACCTATATGCCTACCGGAATGGTGCAGCGACTCGGAGTCACTCCTCGTGCCACCATAGCTGAAGGTGCCGATGCAGTCATGAATCTCATCATGGGAGATGTCGAAGGCGGCCAATTCTTCAATCAGATGACACCCCGGCGAGCCCATCCGCAAGCTTACGACACTGAGTCCCGCGAACGCCTTAGAGTCCTAAGTGAGCAGCTCACCCGAGGTCGATGAGTAGTTAGTGAGTAGCTCGCTGCTCTTAAGTCGCAGCTCATCCTGATAGAACACCAACACTGCTCTATCCTGGCCTTGCCGAGCTATCACCGGTCTACTCTGAGGCGATCGCTGAAACCACGATGGTTACATCCTGGTCGTGATAAAGCGCTCCATCATCTCCTCGCGCTCTCAGTATGTAAGTCCCCGGCTTGTCGAAGCTGACAGTCGTTCTCCAAATGCCATCCTGAGGTATCGGAGGGCGGGTCCACAGAGGCGCCCAAGGAGAATTGGCACCTGTTCTCGTATCTTCCCAGGTTTTCACCTGCGGAGGATCAAACGAAGGGGTCCCGTCACCCCCGCTTCTATACATAAACCACGCAACATGATGCCAGACCGCTTTCTGAACGGTGATCCGGATTGGTGGCCTCAGTTGACCCCGACTAAGCTTAGGTGGCCCCTCCCGTGCAGCAGCAGCCGCTGCCGCGCGTTCCCGTCGGCTTATCCAACCCTCATACGCTTCCGAAAGACCGTCATCATCCATCCTAACGACCAACTCTACGGGTTGGCCAACCCGAACACTGTACTGGCTCCCACTTTCAATCGTAATCGATGGCGCCCTGTTGGCTCTGACCTCGGCAGTGCTAGACCCGACTCCCAGAGCGCCCGTTTCTGAAGCTATTACGATGTCGTCCAGTGCTTGATCGATACCAAGCGTTCCATATGCATGTTCTGTCTTGCCGTCAGTCGTAAGCGTCCACACAAGCTCTTCGTCGAAATCCGCTGGCACCCTAACCTTGAACACGAACCGATTACGACGCGGCCTGAAGTGGGTCGGCTGCCCTTGATCCTCCGGTCCCGGGCTAAGGAAATTATCCTTCCCGATCGGCACATCGAGCTCTTCTGACCAGTTTCGATTCATATAGCCGAAGACCATCGTCTTCGACCCGTCCTCGTTCTGAATCCATCCTTCATAAGCTGGCGAGACGTTTTGGCCGGACTGATACGAGAGCTGTGCCTCTCCATCCTCGGGGTCGGCCAGCGCTAAACAAAACAGCGTTGCGACCGCCATAAACCCTGGAGTGATGTGAGAAACTCCGGTCATCAACCACCCTCGGGGATAACGAGGCATAGTGGGCATCCGATGACGTGGTCGTTCGGTCCGAGGTCTAAGCGCTCACGCCGCAAGGCCATCTCCTCCTCGAATTGTTCTTGAGTCATCGACAATCTCATGCCTAGGTCGATGAACATGTTAGCCACCGAGCGATTTCCAGAGCCCTGCCAGTTCCGGGTATCCGGGATATTGAAGTTCTCCTCGGTATTGTTCATGTAACCCGTGATATGCAGGACAGTCCCCGCCGGGAGGAGCGGCTGATGATCGTCTTCAAATGCGTACGTCCGAACCCAGTTGTGGTCGTAGCCTACGCAAGAGAGCGTCTCCACGTTGAAGCCCCATATCGCCTCTAGACACATGCGATCTCCAGGAGCGTGCAGGTGGGGCTCGAACGACACAATCTTGGTCGGGGATTGCAGCACCGTATACGCATGTAGCTCCTGATCCTTCTCTCCCGCACGTATATCAATATCCGAGCCGTTCCCAAGCCCTAAAAGCGATTCCCGATACTTCGGTTCGTAGCCCTTGGGGTGGAACGTGAAGCCGAACTGGAGTCTTGCTCGCGTATCGCGACCATTAGAGTGGAGGTGGGTTGATTCTGAGACGATGTAAGAGCCCTTCGTCAGGAGGCGGCCAGCTTCTTGATCGAAGAGGTCTCCGTTCCTCCCTACTTCATGGACTGGCCAGGTCTGCCGCACTCCTCGTCCCTCTTCATTCCGCGTGCCCCACACCATGTGGTGTATCACAAAGCGGCCACCGACGGTCTCACGCCCACTTCCTTCAGAGGGTACATCGTTGATCTCACGGATCTCCACTGACTTCACATATCGATCTTCTTCAATCGGGATCAGTACCGGAGATATGTCGCCCCACCAATCAGGCTCTTCCGCCCTCACCAGAAACTCTTCCGTAGTCACCACGACGTCAGGCTCCCCGAGCGTCCAGGCACCTGAGTCGTCAAACTCAAGCGCCGGTGGAAGGTCGGCGACGTCACCCTCTGGAGCACCTTCTTCAACCCACTGAGCGATCATCGCTATCTCCGCGTCTGTCAGCGATGGATCATTCTTGTAATGCTGAATGCCTATATCCTTCTCGGCATACCACGGCGGCATCGCACCCATTCGGTCTCGGATCTCGGTCCGGCTTGCAATGCGCCGAGCATATCGCCTCGCATCTTCATACCGCTCGAGGGACATCGGGGCCACTCCATTGGAGCGGTGACAATTGATACAGCTCCGCTGAAGGATAGGCATTATGTCTCTGCTGAACGTTACCTCATTCCGTTCCCCACCTTCCTGAGAAGCAACAACTGTGGGCTGGGCTAGCGCATTCGCTGTCAGAAAAGCGGCGCAACTTAGGAAGAGCGAGAATCCGTCCGTCAGTCTAGACATCTGCTTTCTCCTCAATGGGGTTCCATAGCGACAAAGGCGAGTGCCGGGTATCCCAAACGTGGGCAACGATTATGCCCACTGCAAGCAGAAATGACTCGGCAAACTTTGGTGGACCGAAAAAGGGTCAAAATCAGTAGCCAAGCCATTATTCCCTATCGACGATACGTGCCATTAGGCAACACCTCCGGAAATGAATAGGCCGGATCTGTGAGCAACTGGTAAATGTCGGTATCCGTCTCCTGGACCTTTGCCCTAGTGTTCAGCTTCCATTCGTGCTGAATCTCACTAGCTCGGTTGCGCTGCCCCCCGAGCATTGAGGTCATCGCCCAATAAATGTACTCGGTTGCCATGCAGCTATAAT
>DEAT01000087.1 GCA_002348265.1 Gemmatimonadales bacterium UBA2975
TAGCTCAGTTGGGAGAGCGCTTGAATGGCATTCAAGAGGTCAGGGGTTCGATTCCCCTCGGCTCCATAGGGTTCGGGCAGAGCCCGACAAAAGTAAGACAGCGCTCGGGTGGCGGAATCGGTAGACGCGCAGGGTTCAGGACCCTGTGGGGGTTAACCCCGTGAGGGTTCGAGTCCCTCCTCGAGCATCTTCGCCCCTAGTACGATGTTGGATGAATCGCCCACGTGCTGGAATTGGTAGACAGGCTGGTTTGAGGGACCAGTGCCGGAAACGGCGTACAGGTTCGAGTCCTGTCGTGGGCATCTTGGAGTTGTAATTGCGCCCGTAGCTCAATTGGATAGAGTGCCTGACTACGGATCAGGAGGTTGGGGGTTCGAGTCCTCCCGGGCGCATTTTGGTGATTTTAAGTCGGGTTTCGGGCGCGTAGCTCAGTTGGTTAGAGCGCTACGTTGACATCGTAGAGGTCACAGGTTCGAATCCTGTCGCGCCCATTAGGGTCCGCCATTCTAGAAGGCCCCGAGGGGCCGTAGCTCAGTTGGGAGAGCGCAGCGTTCGCAACGCTGAGGTCAGGGGTTCGATTCCCCTCGGCTCCACTTTGACATCGATTGCCACCATAGCTCAGTTGGTAGAGCACGTCACTCGTAATGACGGGGTCGTCGGTTCAAATCCGACTGGTGGCTCTTCTTTATTGCCCCATGGTGTAACTGGCAACACGCCGGATTCTGGTTCCGGAGAGTCTAGGTTCGATCCCTAGTGGGGCAACTCGAAGCACAGATTTGCCAAATAAGTGCTTCGTTTGGAGGGATGGCCGAGTGGCTTATGGCGGCGCCCTGCTAAGGCGTTGGTGCTTGCACCGCGTGGGTTCGAATCCCACTCCCTCCGCTGTTAAGGTCGTACGCTTTTTGCCACGGCCTGGTTTGGACGGGTGGCCGAGTGGCTTAAGGCGCACGATTGGAAATCGTGTGGACATTGTCCGCGTGGGTTCGAATCCCACCCCGTCCGTATGCAGTTACCCGAGTAGTCCGGGGTGTGGCTCAGTCCGGTAGAGCGCTGCGTTCGGGTCGCAGAGGTCCCCGGTTCGAATCCGGGCACCCCGATTTTGACGTACTCCCACGTTTGAAAGACTCGCGTTGTCCGGATCCGGACAACAATGCATACTCGAATGCCCGAACCCAGCACGGGTTTGGGCATTGTTCGATGGAGCGCTGGCAGAATGGCTAATGCACTCGCCTCGAAAGCGAGCGTCCGAAAGGACTTGGGGGTTCGAATCCCTCGCGCTCCGCTGGGAAACTATCAGATTGTCATGAACTCAGGTTTTTTGTTTTCGGCAAACTGAGACTAAAGAACACCCAGGTTCTGGTTCACGCATTGGAAAAGCGTGCGTTGCTTCTTAAGCGGTCTGGGCACCCTCAGACTTCCACTCCGCATAGAGAGGGGGGTTCTCACTAATAGCAGAATCCGCGAGAATGGTCCGCCGCGCTGACCCTTTTTCTAGTGCCCCATACAATCTGATGTCTGACGCGCCAATCGAGGCACCCACCCAACGCTCCATCTTCTTCTTCTGGAGCCCCTTGGCGGCAACTTGGGTGATGATGGCGTCGGAGGGGCCATTTCTGGCCGCAATCATCGCAAGACTCCCTGACCCGACATACAACCTCGCTGCGCACGGAGTCGCGTTTGCTCTCGCGATTTTGATTGAAGCACCCGTAATCATGCTCATGAGCGCGGCAACATCTTTGGTAAAAGATCGGGTAAGCTTCATCAAACTCAGAAACTTCTCTCGTCTTCTGTGTCTGAGCACCACCGTCCTACTTCTAGTGCTACTAACACCACCTGTATACGACCTTTTGATTCCAGGTGTGATGGGTGTACCTAAAGAAGTCGCGAGACTGACCTACGGCGCCCTTTGGTTCATGCTGCCTTGGCCAAGTGCGATCGGATACCGACGATTTCTTCAGGGTGTCCTGATCCGATCTGGTAAGACGAAACTCGTGGCTTACGGAACCTTGATCAGATTGGGTGCGATGATCGTCGCAGCCCTAGTGGGATTCCTCCTGCTAGAGATTCCCGGTGCCTGGGTAGGCGCAATGTCACTGGCAACAGGGGTCACGATAGAGGCGATCGCAGCAAGGTTTATGGCGTCTAGAACAGTTCGGGGCATCCTCGATGGTGAAATGGATGGATCAGAATCGCGCGACATCACCTATTCGGACATAGCGCGATTTTATTACCCACTCGCTCTAACCTCATTGATCGGACTGACTGTTCAGCCACTGCTCACATTTTTCATGGGACGAAGCATCTCACCCGTTGAGTCACTCGCAGTCTTCCCAGTCGTACATTCCCTGTCTTTCTTCTTCCGGTCCATGGGATTGGCGTATCAGGATACGGCCATAGCTCTCATGGGACATCGCTTCAAGAATTACGATGCTTTGGCCAGCTTCGCATTGAAGCTTGGGATAGCAACATCAGCAGGGCTGGCGCTGGTCGCGTTCACTCCACTATCTGAGGTCTATTTTGTAACTGTCTCGGGGCTCTCCCCTGAGCTAACCGATTTCGCCCTCACACCCACCCGAGTCATGGTCATGCTACCGGCTCTATCCGTGCTCCTGTCACTCCAAAGAGCAGTCTTAGTAGAAGGCCGGCGAACAGAACTGATAACGATCGCTACAGCTCTTGAGGTTCTGACAGTGGCAGTTGTCTTTGTCGCGCTCGGGTTCGGCATGGAGCTAGTGGGTGCCACAGCTGCGTTTTCGGCATTCCTAGGAGGACGCTTGATGAGCAATATCTACCTCGCTTGGGAATCTCGAGGCATGAGGTCTGGATGAACGTCAGAATGCGATCCTTTCCAAGCCTCTTTCAGTTGGGCTAAGGGAGAAGCCGAAACATTCGGGGTCTCCACTTCCTTCATCAAAGGCTTGATGCATCGCCTCAGCCACACCTTCAGCGTCGGACTGATCACACATCGCAATTAGTCCGGATCCTGCACCTGATACTGTCACTGCCCATGCACCAGCATCTATACCAGCCGAGATCACTGACGAGGCTCGAGGAATCAAAGCCATTCGATAGGGGACATGAAGCTCATCTTGGGCCCCGATTCTAATCAAGTCAGCATCACCCTCGGCTAATCCTTGCAACAGTGCGACAAGCCTTCCCAATGACGCAGTAGCGAGCCCATGTGAAACCGATTTAGGCAGTTGCCTCCTGGCCTCATCCGTAGAGACGCCAACCGAAGGCGCAGCGTACGCGAAACCCACTTGGGGACTCAGGGGGAGACTCATTACCATCGGTCCATCTTCAGTTTCAGCCACCGCCCTGAGCCCACCGAACATGCTTGGAGCCGCATTATCACCGTGCCCTTCTTCCCTATAGGCACTGTCGAACGTAGCTCCGTCGTTGCGAGGAAGGCCTCGGACTGCTAGGGCTAGATCATGGCCCGCTACTCGCGCAGCAGCGGATGCACCAAGACCTCTTCCAACGGGGATATCGGAATGCATTTTCAGAACGCCCGAAACACTAACGCCGGCCACTCGGCTCTTGAGTATTTCCGCGACTATATCGGTCTCGTCCTCGGGCAGTGTTCGAAGGGTCCCTTCACGAACGACCCGAAGAGAACCGGAAGAGTCTGGCGTAAAAGAGACATCCAGAAAACGGTCCAGAGCTAAGCCAAGCGTATCAAACCCTGCTCCTAGATTGGACGTTGAGCAAGGAACACGCACTCGCGCAGAGCTTAAATCAGTCACCGCGGGCCTCCGTCCAATAATTCCTTCAGTCTTCCGAGATCGGGGGGGATAACCGACATTAACTCATTCCTATGACGAGCACTCAGGATCGTGTCCGGCATAGACACAGGTTCACAGATCGCGTCCTCGACCACTTCGGGAAACTTTGCAGGATGCGCTGTCGAGAGAATCACAACCGGCGCACCTCCAACATGCTTACGCTGCGCCACGGCGTACGCCACGGCCGTGTGAGGGTCCATTACATACCGATGTCGCCGATGCACATTTGCGATCGCTCTCAAAGTCTCTTCATCTGAGACCCAATCGCCTCCAACATCGACACGAAGTGCGTCGTAGCTCTTATAGAGCCACTGAATCCGTTCAAGATTGCTCGGGTCACCGACATCCATGGCATTGGACAGTGTTCTTATGGAGTCTCTAGTCTCGAATGAACCACCCTGTAAAAGGTCTGCTACTCCATGGTTCCTATTGAAAGCCGCGGTGAAGCCCGCGTGAGGCATCCCACCCTCTGAAGCGATCAACCCGGCACACAGATTGCCCAAGTTTCCAGAGGGCACAACGAAGTGCACCGGCTCTCGAAATCGCCTAGCTGCTTCCAAGTAATACACTGTCTGTGGAAGGAGGCGCGCGACATTGATTGAATTGGCCGAGGTCAATCCATGCCGTGCGCTAAGTGACGGATCCGAAAAGCACGCTTTAACCATCCGCTGACAGTCATCAAATGTACCCTCAACGGCCACCGCCTCAACGTTGCCTCCGAGCGTTGTCATCTGCCTGCGTTGAGTCTCGCTCACTCCCATGAGAGGGAATACAGCGACTACTCGAGTGCCGCTTCGGCCAGAGAACGCATTGGCAACCGCCCCCCCTGTATCCCCCGAAGTTGCTACCAGAACCGTAATCTCACCTCCTGACCCCGTTGCAAACAAAGAGACAAGATTAGCCATGAACCGGGCCCCAACATCCTTGAACGCATGGGTAGGGCCATGAAAAAGCTCAAGGATGAATGAACTGTCATCGAGCTGTACAAGTGGGAATGGGAAGTCACAAGCATCTTTGGCAATCCGTCTAGCAACGTCGGGTTCAAGGCTAGGAAAAAGAGAAGGGGCAATCCATTCCGCTACGGACCCATCCGGAGGAGGCCAGTCAACAGTCGGGATCTGTGTCGGAACATACAATCCGCCTTGCGGCGACATTCCTTGAAGAACAGCCTCACGCAAGCTTACGGTGTCGCTTCCTCTCGTGCTCACATATCTCGTCATCAGCGGATCACCTCTTGGGACTCCGTAAGGAAGAGCGATGACTCACTCGAGCAACTATTAAGACTGCTCCAACAGTTTTCTCGCCGAAGCAACCACCGCTTCCGTAGTTATCCCAAACCTTTCGTAAAGCACCTCGGCGGGCGCGGAAGCTCCAAAGTGATCTATCCCTATCGAACACCCTTCTGACCCTACCCAACGATCCCAACCAAACGTGCTTCCCGCCTCGATAGAGACTCGCGCCGTGACTTCCGGTGGAAGCACCTCATCTCGATAATCTGCACCCTGTTCCTGAAATAGGTACCAGCTCGGCATACTTACAACCCTTGCAGGGATCCCCGCTTCTTCCAATTGCCTCCTTGCATCAACCGCTATGGACAACTCAGATCCGCTAGCGAGTAGCAATACGCGCGGGACTCCACCGGAGGCCTCCGCTAGCACGTAAGCCCCTCTCCTTAGACCCTCCGCGCCTGCCAAAAGCTCTGCATCCGCATATTCATCATCCGGCACACTACCTGTACGCATCAGCATAGCTACCTTTTGCCGGCTCAATGCTAGAAACGAAGGTCCGTCAACACGCTCAATGGCTTTTCTCCACGCGATTTCTGTTTCCGGTCCATCACCCGGACGCAGATCCATCACATTTGGAATAGCACGTAGCGAAGACAATTGCTCAATGGGTTGATGCGTCGGCCCATCCTCGCCCAAACCAATTGAGTCGTGAGAAAAAACGTATATAGATGGCTGGCACATTAGACCAGCCAACCGAATAGCTGGTCGCATGTAATCTGAAAAAATTAGAAATGTGCCAGCAAAGGGTCTTAAGCCCCCGTGCAGAGTCATTCCGTTCATGATGGATCCCATAGCATGTTCCCGGACTCCATAATGGATGATCCGACCACTCTGTGAATCCGGCATGAGGCTCTCCGCACCCTTAATGTCGGTTTTGTTAGAACCACCGAGATCAGCCGACCCCCCGACAAGATTCGGCATACCCGCCGCCAGACCCTGAATGACCTTTCCTGACCACCCCCGTGTGGCATCCGCGGACTCTTCCTGTATTAAATCCGGCACGTGCGCGTCCCAGCCTTCTGGAAGCTTTCCAGCCATAACATTTACGTATTGTTCGGCCAGGTCGGGATGCTCGGCCTTATAAGCCTGGAAGCGCTCCTCCCACTCTTCCTGTGCTTGCTGTCCCCTGTCTATGCAGTGAGACCAGTGCTCCCGCGCAGCACTATCAACATAGAAAGGTTCCAGAGACGGGTAGCCTAGGTTCTCCTTTGTCGCTCGAATCTCGTCTTCCCCAAGAGGGGCTCCGTGCGATGATGCACTACCTGCCTTACCAGGCGATCCATATGCAATCGTAGTCCGCAGAACCACAAGAGAAGGTCGTCCCGATTCCGCTTTGGCTTCTGCGATCGCGCGGTCTATGGCTTCAAGGTCATTACCATCCTCAACATGAACGACATGCCATCCATAACCTTGGAACCTCTTGGCCTGATCAGTGGACGTGGAAAGGTCGGTCGAGCCTTCGATAGTGATCCGGTTATCGTCAAAGATCCAGACGAGTTTACCAAGCTTCTGATGTCCAGCTATCTCCGCGGCCTCATGCGACACCCCCTCCATCACATCACCGTCGGAGCAGAGCACATAGGTGCGGTGATCTACTATCTGATGACCAGGTCGGTTGAAGTATCCTGCCAGCCAGCGCTCCGCTAACGCGAAGCCTACTGAATTAGCTACTCCCTGACCCAAGGGGCCGGTTGTTGTCTCAACACCGGGGATATGCCCGTACTCGGGGTGCCCAGCGGTCGGCGCACCCCACTGCCGGAAGTTACGGATATCTTCCTCACTGACCTCATACCCACTTAGGTGCAGAAGCGAGTAGATGAGCATTGAAGCGTGACCCACGGACAGGATGAACCGGTCTCGATCAAGCCATCCCGGATCGGCCGGGTTATGACTTAGGTGTCGGTGGTAAAGGACGTACCCTACTGGTGCAAGTGCCATCGGGGTACCCGGATGGCCTGAGTTCGCTTTTTGCACTGCATCCATCGAGAGGACACGCACAGCGTCGATTGCCAACTGCTCAGTGGTGCTCATTGTCGATCCCCTTACGTTGTCTGAATCACCGCCATCCCACACTCACTTGGACACTCACCGTCGTGAACGAAAGCATCAACCGACCACGAAATTTACTAGTCGGCCCGGAACGTGGATCACCCTTCTTTCCTCTTTCCCTTCTATATGCCTCCTGACGTTCTCTTCCGCACGCGCGGCAGCAATCACCTCACTTTCCTGCTCATTCTTCTCTATGCTGATTGTCGCCCGGAGCTTTCCATTGACCTGAATTGCCACATTCACGGTTGTCTCCACTAGCTTGGCTACGTCAAACTCGGGCCAATTCGCCCCATCAAAAATGCTACTGGCATGCCCCAAGCGTTCCCAGAGTTCTTCGGCCATATGTGGCGCGAACGGGGCCACCATCACAACTAACGGCTCCACCTCCTCTCGCACCGCAACGCGACCGCCTGCTCGGATCACATTCAAGCACTCCATCATAGCCGCAATCGCCGTGTTATAACCGAGGTCCGGAATCTGCTCGGTAACCTGTCTAATCGTCTGGTGGACCTTCCGTTCGACATCCGTGTCAGTTTCACCGGTTCGTGCTGAAATGACCGTGTCCCATAGCCGATGGAGAAAGCCGAACGGACCCTGAATGCCTTGTGGACGATAGTCTCCACCTTCCTCGAACGGACCGAGAAACATCAGGTAAGTCCGGAAGGTGTCCGCACCAAACTCCTCAATGATCGGGTCAGGGACGATCACGTTGCCCTTGCTCTTCGACATCTTCGCTCCGTCTGCGATGATCAGACCGTGCGCACGAAATGTCTTGTAAGGCTCCTCAAAGTCGATATGACCCAGGTCCTTCAAGACCATCGTGATAAATCGCGAATAAAGCAGGTGAAGAACTGCGTGCTCGTTACCTCCTATGTATGCGTCTACAGGAAGCCACCGACTAGTAACCGCTGAGTCAAAGGGCTCGCTGTCCAAGTCAGTCGAAGGATATCGGATGAAGTACCACCCGGAATCTAGGAAGGTGTCTGAAACGTCAGTCTCACGACGCGCTTCGGCACCGCACTCTGGACATGTAGTTCGGTACCAAGCTTCTACGCGAGCAAGCGGACTGACACCGGACTCGTCCGGCCTGAAATCCTCTACGCGAGGCAAAACAACCGGTAGATCAGATTCTGGCACAGCAACGGGCCCACACAAGTCGCAGTGCACAATGGGAATTGGCGGCCCCCAATAACGCTGTCTTGAGATACACCAGTCATGTAGGCGAAAGTTTACTCTCGCGTCACCCCAGCCCCTTTCGGAGGCCCATGCGGTCACAACTTCGACTGCCTCACTTACGTCAGTTCCATTGAATGGTCCTGAGTTGATTAGGCTCCCTGGTCCAACGTACGCCTCTTCCAGCGGGGTCTCTGAAGAATCACCCGGCCCTAAAACCACCCTGACAATCGGGAGTGCGAACTGTTCCGCAAACTCAAAGTCTCGGGAGTCGTGTCCAGGCACGGCCATTATCGCTCCCGTCCCATACTCCATGAGTACGTAGTCGGCGATCCAGATCGGAATCATTTCGCCCGTCGCCGGATTACGGCAAAAGCCACCCGTCGGGACACCCGTCTTCGTCTTATCTGACTTCTGTCGGGCGACTAGATCTCTTTGGGCCGCGGCCTCCACATAGTCAGACACATGACCAAGCATCTCCTCCTCGGTAACGCTCTGGACGAGTGGGTGCTCAGGAGATAGCACGACATAGGTCGCTCCAAATACGGTGTCGGGGCGAGTCGTGTACACCTCGATGTGTGTACCCGTCTCATCTCCATCCTCGTCAACCACTGGGAAACGCAATTGAGCGCCAGTACTGCGACCAATCCAATTTCTCTGGGCCTTTAAAGTCGTTTCCGACCAGTCTATATGGTCTAGATTGTCCAGAAGGCGCTGCGCATAGTCCGTGATCCGAAAGAACCACTGCGCTATCCGCCTTTGCTCTACCGGTGTTGTACAGCGCTCGCATTCCCCACCCACGACCTGCTCATTAGCCAGAACCGTCATGCATGACGGGCACCAGTTAACCGGTGCCTCTTTTCGCTCAGCGAGCCCTGCCTTGAAAAACTGGAGAAAGATCCACTGCGTCCACTTGTAGTAGGTCGGATCCGTCGTATCTACCGAATGCTCCCAGTCGAACATGCCTCCGATTCGTCTCAGTTGTCTCGTGAAGTTCTTCACGTTCGACGGAATCAGATCCATCGGATGCGTACCGACTTTTAGCGCGAAGTTCTCAGAGTGGATACCAAACGCGTCAAAGCCCATAGGCTCGAACACACTCTTACCGCAAAGGCGTTGATATCGCCCATAAACGTCGGCTCCCGTGAATGCATAAATATTGCCTACGTGCAATCCCTCGGCCGAGGGGTACGGGAACATCATTAGATTGTAGAAAGGGTCCTTCGCGCTCTCTAATTCCTCACGTGTATGCGTGTTAGTGCCGCGCTCCTCCCAGAGCCGCTGCCACTTCTCTTCCACTTCAGACGGTATGTACCCGTCCTTGTCTAGATTCGCCATGAATGCTGAGCGGGATACCCGTATCTGATCGCTGCTATTGAGGGCGCAACGCCAAGGTAACAGGGCGCCGCGAAGCGAAGGGCAAACCTACACGGCTCAGTAAGCCCACCCAAGGGGGGGGAGAGACTTTTCAACCTCCAAAACACAAGATGGTATTCATAGGGATCGCCACATTTTCGGTTTGGACTCTGGTGCGACAATTTATGAAAGTGTCCATGGATCCATCTGCAAAGTGCTTAGGATCATGTATCTTCTGCGACCATGTCAAACCCGAAGAAAAAGATCTCGGGCGCAAGCCTGCGGCACGCTTTTGAAGAGATCATCTGGCCGCGCAAGAAACTGGTCGGGCTTGGCCTAGCACTAATCCTAGTCAACAGGTTTGCTGGCCTAGTGCTCCCCGCTGCCTCGAAATATCTCATCGACGGAGCTATACCCGGTGCATCCGAGGTCGGAACAAATCCGCTAGGTCTGAGCAGCGTGCCCGATGCACAAGTAGTTCTTGGCGCCGTAGCAATAGCAATCTTGTTCCAAGCCTCGACATCGTACGCACTTACAATTCTCCTCAGTGTAGAGGCACAACATCTAATCGCGAATCTACGGGCCCAGGTTCAGAAACATGTGATTCAGCTCCCCGTGAACGTCTTCGATGACAACAAGTCTGGAGAACTGGTGTCGAGAATCATGGACGATGTCGAAGGAGTCCGAAATCTTGTTGGTACCGGACTAGTCCAGCTAGTCGGCGGGACTGTGACGGCCATAGTTGCATTCTCCTTTCTAGTGCGCATTAACACGGTTATGACCGCAATTGCACTCGTTCCCCTTGCCGCCTTCGCCTTCGTATCCATAAAGGCTTTCCAGACGTTAAGACCTGCGTTCCGTGAGCGCGGCAAAATTCGAGCAGACGTAACCGGCCGCTTGACTGAAGCGCTTGGGGGAATCCGCGTGATAAAGGGCTTTCACGCAATCGACAAAGAGGGAGAAATATTCGTCGACGGCGTTATGCGGATCTTCGACAACGTGAAGACAACGCTCACCACGCAAAGCTTGATCGCAAGCCTTGGGACCTTTTTCATGGGTATGGCCAGCGTGCTCATCCTCGGATATGGAAGCTGGCTAATCGGTGAAGGTCGGCTATCTCCAGGAGATCTGGTCTCCTTCATCCTCTTCCTCGGTGTCATGATCGCCCCAGTCATCCAAATGGCCAACATAGGCACACAGATGACAGAAGCGTTCGCAGGACTAGACCGCACTTCAGAATTACTAAGTTGGCCACAAGAGGACGACGACCCCGCTAGAACCGAGACTATGCCCCCCGTCGCCGGGCACATAGTCTTCCACGATGTCTACTTCCAGTACGAAGTGAACAAACCCGTTTTGCAGGGGATTTCATTTGAAGCCACTCCGGGAATGGTAGTGGCGCTAGTCGGAAGTTCGGGCTCAGGAAAGTCGACCATAGCCGGCTTAGCTGCGTCCTTTTTGACCCCAGACGCTGGGCGAGTAGTGGTTGATGGCGTTGACCTGCGCACCATTAAGCTGGCAAGCTATCGAAAACAACTAGGCCTAGTATTCCAAGAGGACTTCCTTTTCGACGGTACAATCCGAGAAAATCTCAGATTTGCCCGACCCTCAGCATCCGACGCCGAGATCGATGACGCAGCGAGCAAGGCTTATGTGACTGAGTTTTCCGATCGCTTTCCTGATAATCTTGAAACAGTAATCGGGGAGCGGGGCGTCAAGCTTTCAGGAGGACAACGCCAGCGCGTAACGATCGCCCGCGCGTTACTTGCAAACCCGAGGATTCTGCTTCTCGATGAGGCGACCTCGTCCCTCGACACTGAAAGCGAAGCACTCATTCAGGCCAGTCTAGACGATCTATTACGTGATCGCACAACCATCGTGATTGCTCACCGACTGACAACGATTCAGCGAGCCGACCTAATCCTTGTTTTGGAAAACGGTGAAATCGTCGAACGAGGACGGCACGAAGTTCTAATGGGCATGAAGGGACGATATCGTCAGCTCTATACAGTGCAGGCACGCATCTAACTAGTCGGTCCACTTGCACACCGGTGTTACACAGCCGTTGTCAACTCGCAGTTCGTAGACTTGTGGATCCTGTGTCCCGGTCGAGTGCGAGACCGCCTTCCCAAGCGCAACCAGTTCGCACCACTCCCCCAACATCTAGAGAGGCAGTCCACGTATATAGCGAGCCAGACACCGAATCAACGCAAGACGCACGAATGAGTTCAAGCCTTAGCCGAACAGTCTCAGGTCCATCCGACTCGCCCTCAAATCGCCAACCGTTATCGATTGGCATTGGGGGCGCTTCACTGAAGATCGTAGAGGGAATTTCTGGAGTGGCCAGCGTGATCCGATCGGAAAGTACCCGAACGTGCCAGAACGGATCATGACCGCTCGCTCTATAGGCAACGCCAAGGAGTGAGTCCTCACACCCTAGTCCTTCTCCTACAGGCTCAGCCCTAAGCAGGTTTACCAACCTCACCTGACCTGGATACCTAGCGCTAGGACCTGATCTGGAAGCTTCCTCATACTCACTATCAGCCTCTACGAACAACGGCTGGTATGGCTCTGAAGTAAGAGCTCCATAGGCATCTAGAATGGATTTCACCGGCACGGCCCAAAGCTCTGTATTCTCTGCACAAGGCTTAAAAGTTCGTACCTCGGGTCCCATAACAAGGATACCCTGCACGATGCCACCACTTAAGGTGGGAATCCGCTCCGCGGCCTCTATCGATGAAGAGGGGTCTAGATCTCTGCTCGATTCCTCGAGACAACCGACTGCAGTAATAGCAGCAACCAACCAAAGTCCCTGTTTCACAACATGTGTTCGCGTTTTGATTTTTTCACTCCGTCCTCAGGAGCAACCCTTTACTGGTTGATTAAGAATAGCTTCCGCAGAGGTAATCATTTACCAATCACGAAGCCCCCTTTAAAGTTGACAAGGCGAGTGTCGACACTGGGGAGTCTGGGCTCATCCTTGCTTAAATTCACCGAACCCTCAAAAAAGACTGAGCCCACTTCTAGCCCTAAGCCAACGAAAAACCTTGTGTCACTAGGGTGCCGACCTTCTTCTCCTATCTGCCCAGTTTTGCGCTGGACACCCAAAATTCCGTAGGGTGATATAAGAGGGACAGGGAGGCTAACCTTCCCGAACACTGAACCCGTCCAGTAGCTATTTGTTGGGTAGTAATACGTGGCCGATCCGTAAACCCCAACCGGAAGCAAAGGAAGCTCGACACCCACTCGACCGCCAACGCCAAAATCTCCTTCAAGGCTCGACAGTTGGTCGAGACTGGCGACCTTGGCCACATGACCCGCTAGCCTCATCTGAGCGTCCGCTGATCCCACGACAGTGGCAAGTACGCATAAAGCACTTAGTGCGCAGACAGAACGTCGCATGAAGCTTCTCCTCATATGGGACCCACGATTTTTTTGAAGCGCAATCTACTCGACATACCGAACTGTAACTTTCTGAAAAGGCTCTGTGACATAGTATTCAACATGAGTCTCACCAGTGTTCCGGATTGATCACTACGCGACAATCCTAACAATGAGCGCCAAAATCTCGATGACGGAATTCATGGCCAGACTACTCCGCGAATCTTGCGTACGCTTTCTACCTTAAGAGGGAGATCAGAAGCAGCATGGCGAAGAAACAATCTTTCGACATATCAACTGCCGTAGACTTTCAGGAGGTCGACAACGCTGTCAACCAAGCGATCAAGGAGACCCAAACACGCTACGATTTCAAAGGCACGACCTGTGAACTCGATTTCGATCGAGAAGCTGGATCAGTTAAGCTGGAGGCAGATGATCAGTTCCGTCTAGATCAACTTGTTAAAGTTTTCCGCGAAAAACTGAGCCGTAGGCAAGTTCCCTTGAAAAACATTGACGAAAGCACCGTTGACATCGGATCTCTCGGACGAGCCCGAATCACCATGGGCTTCAAGTCTGGCATCGATCAGGAGACAGCAAAGAAGATCTCCAAAGACATTAAGGCAAACGGTTTCAAAAAGGTTCAGGTTCAAATTCAAGGAGACGAGGTTCGTGTCACCTCTGCTTCACGAGACGAGCTACAATCTGTAATCAACTTCCTCAAACCACGTGATTACGGGGTTGAGTTGATGTTCGGCAACTACCGCTAATCGAATGAACCCCCAGGTTTGTCTCCTTTCGCTGCTAGGCGCTCTCCTGCTATTAGCATGTTCAGAGGATAGTGCACCCGTGGATCTAGAGATCGACATTGAGACATCTAACTATCCAAAACTTACTTGGCCGGTCTCTGGGACAGACGGGCGTGACTGGACGATCAATAATTACGTCGACCTAGATCCCAGTTCGGGAATGCTAGATTATCGTGGGGGCGCCAAGGTATACGACGGCCACAAAGGTGTAGACATAGATTCCCCCGACTTTCGAGCGATGGATAGAGGCTTCCCTATTCTCGCCGCAGCACCAGGTATAGTCTCGGGCCTTCGCGACGGGGAATACGACCGGAACATGAGCTGCGCTGGGCAATGGAATTACGTCGCGATCACCCACGCGGACGGATCTCGGGCGATATACGGTCACCTAAAGAAAGGTTCTGTTTCAGTATCGTTAGGGGATACCGTTTCGCTCCAGCAGATACTCGGCCTAATGGGTAGCTCAGGGTGCTCTACGCACCCACACCTGCACCTAGAGCTGCGATCAAGCACAGGTCAGGTTCTTGACCCCTTCGAATTGGGCTTGTGGATCGATCCACCCAAATACGACACACCTCTGACTTTCATGTCCATGAGCCTAAGGGACGGGCACATTAGCAGCATTGACGAAGTGAAGGACCCCCCAGCCGACGCAACGGAGTTGAGACTCGGCAGTAGACTCGGCATCGGTTTATCAATGGCAGGCGGAGGGCCAGGTGACCACATCGGCATCGAAATCACCGACGGAGATGGGATTCAAAGATACAATCTAGGCCGCACGTTCGAACGGATATGGCGACACACGTGGTGGTGGTGGAATGTTTTCACTGAGGGCTCCTTAGGAACATGGACAATCGAAATCAGAGTCAATGGCGCTCTCGTCAACACTTCAACCGTCACAGTCAACTGACTGCTTCGAAAGAAGCTTCCGAGTTCCGGCGGTCGATCCGTGAAGCAGTAGAAGCACTACGTCGACGAGATATCACAGCTACAGATCTCGTACGCAGCGCGATCAAATGCCACGAAAAAAGGAATGTCTACCTTAACGCCTATAAGACCTTTGACGCCTCCGGCGCTATCAAACAGGCCAAGATGGCCGACGACATCTTAGATCGCGCAACCAAAACATCCGCCCTCAGTCTAGGGCCGCTTTGCGGTATCCCGATATCGGTAAAAGACATATACGGAACTTCCGGATTGCCCACATTTGCGGGGTCGAATCGTCAACTCCCTGAAAGTCGCTGGTCGCGTGATGCTTGGCTGGTCGCACGGGCAAGAAAAGCCGGTGCTGTAATAATGGGCAAGACCCACACCGTAGAATTTGCCTATGGCGGAGTCGGGCTAAACCCCAAGTCAGGAACACCGCGAAATCCTTGGGATTACGACGCAGACAGGATACCGGGTGGATCCTCCTGCGGCGCAGGAGTCAGTCTTTGGGAAGGATCAGCCATGATCGCACTGGGCTCTGACACAGGCGGCTCAATCAGAATCCCCGCATCGCTGACCGGGGTAGTAGGACACAAAACCACCAAAGGGCGATGGCCCACACAAGGTGTAGTCCAACTTAGTGCCACCTTCGACACCGTAGGTGCACTCACCCGAACTGTCGAAGATAGTGCTTGGTTCTTTGGTTCAGTTGACCCCTTTTGGGGTGACCCGTCCTCTCTCTTGGAGAAGCTCACGAAGACATCACTAGACGGAATCAGGATCGGTATCCCTGAGTGCTCGATTTGGGAGGCGTGCCAGAACGATCTGAGGAACGTCCTAGAAACATCACTGACAGAATTGAAAGCGGCAGGAGCGCAAGTTCGACGAGACCGTGGCGCCTTGCTCGACAAAGCCGTTGATCTGTACTTGACCTGCGGCATCGGGAAGGCAGAACTAAGCGCATTTCTCAATACACATCTGCCCGCATGGATAGAAGAACTGCACCCAATAGTCGGAACTCGTCTTGAAGACCCCCATCCGCTGGATGGATCTGAACATCACGAGGCCCTCTTAAAACAGCGCCTCATCTCAGCGGAGGCCAGCGAGCTTTTCACAGACACAGATGTCTTGGTGTTGCCAGGACACCTCGTTACGCCTCCGCCAATAAAAGAAATCTCATCCGATCTTGAGGCTTACAGTCACATCAACTACACAACACTGAGAGCAACCTGTGCGGTGAATTTGCTTGGTCTATGTGCCATTTGTGTACCAGTAGGCCTAGACTCCACAGGCATGCCAGTGGGCCTTCAGCTGATCGGACGCGGTGGCGACGACGAGAGGCTCTTGGGCATAGCCCTAGCGCTAGAGCGAAGCCTCGGCACCGCCGAAGCTCGTCTCGGATCGCCGCCCCACTGAGCCTTTAACCTCAAAGCTCTGAACAGATCCTGCCCCGAACCACTGCCTCAGTTAACCAACCGGCCGCTTAACCGTAAGCCGGTCCTTTTGAGTGACGTACGGCACACCCGCCGAAATCCAGTCAGGAGCTGGCTCACCCTTAAGGTAGTGACCGAACCACTGCATAATACGATGCTGATAATCGAGCTGGTTGGGCTCCCGCGCTAACCCGTGGTTCTCACCATCGTAAGAGAGCATCACCATCTGCTTACCAAGCCTGCGCGCCGCATTATAGAACTCGACCCCTTGGTTGTACTCGACAGCTCCATCGTTCGTCCCAAACATCATGAGGAGCGGCGTTTCCATGTTCTGGATATGGTGGATAGGGGAATTTGCCTCATACGAATCCCAGTCCTCCCACCATGGCACCTGCATTCTTCCCTGACTGATCTCGAATATCCTCGCATCAGTACCTCCACTATTCCAGTAGAACGAGAGGTACATGCTCATGAGATTAGTGAGGGGTGCGCCCGCAACAGCGGACGCAAAAAGATCATCCTGCGTCACGAAATACGTTGTCTGATATCCGCCCCAGGAGTGACCGATCAGGCCAACTTTCTCCTCGTCAACGGAAGGCGCCTGAGCTAGAGCCGCTGCGACCGCAGGACGCAATGTCTCAACATTTGACTGTCCCGGACGTCTATCTCGATAGACGATGTCAGGCCTAAAAACAAAGTAGCCATCCTGGCTCCAAATCTGCTGATTGTAGTATTGCGTAGGATCTGGAACCTGATACTGATGCATGCCCTGCGAGAGCAGCTCATAGTGATACACGATCATCGGATACGATTGCGATGGATCGTAGTTGGCCGGATAGGTCAGGACACCTTGGAGACGTCGACCCCACTCGTTCTCATAGTCTACTAGTTCCACCCTACCCCAAGCGTAATCACTCTGGAACGGGTTCGTTTCGGTTACTTGGTGCGGATCTGCGAGGTCCGGCCCAGCGACGAAATAATCAGGTGAATCATCAAACCCCTCCATGCGAAAAGCGAAGAGGTCCGCATCATCTGCTTTCAAAAATGGAGAAGAGAAGCCCCCGAAACGCTTGTCCTCCCATACTAGAATCTGCGGATCATCTCCCGGGGCAGCACCGGCAAAGCCCGCCTTCTTTGTCCATTCGCTATATACCGAGTAGTAAATCGTCTCATCCGATCCTATACCGTCATCGTCACTGTCCAGATCATTACTGGCTATTCTGTACCTGATGCTCTGAGAAGCCCCCGAAGTGAGCCGCTCCGCTCCCGACCCATCCAACCGGACACGCCAAACGTCCCACTGGTCATTCAGCAGCACGCTACGCCCATCTTCCATCCAACCCGCGATGCCGAAGGAAGGCATCTGCTCACGAGTCGGTGTCACATCAAGATTCACAAACACAGTCTCTAAATTGGCTGTAATATTCTGGGTCTCACCGTCCTCAAGATCGTGCGAATACCAGTCTTCTTCAGCAAACCATAGGATGTAGCGGCTATTCAGACTGGGCGACTCTACGCTTGATATGCGGTCCGCAATCTTGGACTTGGCTCCAGTTTCAACGTCAATCTCGTAGAGATCCAAAAATTGTTGACGGAACATAGCGTGCTCGTCATACGGCGTTTCGTCCGTCCCTATCACGTACTGGCCGCCCCGAACTATCTCATTTTCCTCGGTAAGGTCATCTCCCAGCTGCACGAAGCCACCCGACTCTAAGTCCCACGCAGACAGGTAATTCTCACGCCGAAGTTGCCGTTCACGGACCCTCTGCTGTGGCACCGGATCGCGGTCAAGCGTGTGCCAAATCTCAACCCCTGCAGCTTCCTCTTCTTTTTCCAAACACTCTTGATCCGTTCCAGCTTCTTCGGAGTCACCGTCCTCGCACTCGAATGATGAAGGACGTCGCTCCTGAATGCCTACGAAGAGGGTTTGGCCATCATTTGACCACGAGGGAGCCCGAAATTCGACGATCCTCATCGAGGCTGGAAAGGCATCGTTCGTCTCAGATGAAAGCCTGTAACTAACTCCTTGGTCACCTGCGATATCCCGCCATACCAAAGCCACGTGGGCAGTGTCTTCGAACACCTCGTCTATTTCGGTCTTGTAAACTACGAGATCCGACGAGTCATCCCGCCAAGAAAGCTGTCTGTACGTCGCTTCATCACTATCCATGGAGCGAATACGACCACTCAACGGATCGTAGACCGTTACACCATTACCAACCTGGTCCACGGCGTCTGTTGTCATCGCTAGGAGTGAGCCTTCACTCTGCCACGCCATCTCCGATACGTTCCCGAAACTCATATCCCTATCCGACAAGAGGTCATGAACGACAACATCGACCCCATCGCTTTCCTTGTCTTTTGGCTTATATCGACGCAGCGCCAGATAGCGACCGTCGTCAGAGAAGTGGAAAGAGGCGAAGTCCGCTCGCACTGTCTGCTCGCCAGTCTCGAGATTCAGGAGGCCGAGCTTATCGTAAATCGCTTCGTCGCGACTACGAGCGGAGTCGCGTTCCTCCGTAGACCTGCCTATAGAGTACGCAACCCAACGATTATCCGAACTGAACACCGCCCGTGATCCAAAGGGCACGATAACTACCGAATCTGACGTGGTGCTATGGATACGAAGTTCCTCTTCCTCACTGACCCTCCTAATCGAAACGGCCATCCAAGCACCGTTGGGAGACAAGACCGCTGCGCCGAGGCGTTCCCACTTATCATAATGGTCTTGGGTCAGGGTAGGCTTTTCTTGCGCCGACACTGGCATGGCCACCAGAAGGCCAAACGCTGCAGCCAAGATCATCGTGTTCGTCCTCATGGCAGTCCCTCTCATCCTCCGATTATTCTTAGAAACTCTGGATCATCTCGAATCACCTCAAAGTTGTCGTCCCTCGGCAAGGTCATTCTTCTCCCCGGGTTGAGGCTCACGGCAGTTATAAGTGACGCTATGGCACCGTCACGGTCGCCAGTGCGAAGCTGAATATTGGCAAGGGCAACGTGAGCATTGTCATTCGAGGGGGACTTGGCGACAGCTCTGTTTGCAAGATCTAGCGCCTGCGCCAACTCACCTCTCCCTATTAGAGGATTGATCTCGCGTAGCATTTCCCCTGAACGCTGGAGGTCGAGGATTCGACGCAACTCGACTAGGGGAGTTCGATGATCATCGACCCGAATGTCGACGACTCTGTCATGAAAGGCTCCTCGCACCCTCGGTCTAACAACAAGGATAGCACCCGACTGCATACCTCTTGCATCTCCCCCGGCTCCCTGAGCTGCATCGAGTGCATCCATAAGTCGCTCAGCCAGCGGTCCCGAGGAAACCTCAAAAGACTCAGCCATAGCCTGGACCACCTCGGGCCCTTTGAGAATGTTGCCCTGAGCACAGTAATCGACGCCGCAGTGATGTCCGGCCCAATCGCTAGTCCTCGGACCCGTCCATACCGCTGTGCGTCCCCTGCTGTCTATGATTGCATTCTGGCGACGATCTCGACCTTCATCTCCACGAACAAGTTGGTCTAGAGCTTCTTCCGGCGAATACCCCCGCTCTATTAGCTCTATGCTCATTGGCCCGTACATCGGATTAGCCGAGGCTTGATGCACAATCATAGCAACACCACCCTTCGCCGTCATAGCACGGTTTCCGGCTCCAAAGGCCTTAGACTGCACACCCACGCCCAACTGCCCAGTGGACCGATCGAGAGCTATGATTGAGTACGTTGCTAGGTAATCACCCACGTAATCCGAGAGAGGATCGACCGGAGGCTCTTCGCTGGCCCTCTGAGCGTTGACTGAATGAGGACAGACAACAAGCGTAAACACTGAAATCCAAACGCCAGCTCGCCCCACAATGGATCTCGTCAAGGACATGATGACTCTTCGGTTACCAAAATACTGAGTCATCAGCCAGTGGCCTGTATCTCTTCCGCAACCTCCTGGACCTGGTCGAGCACACGCAGAAGATTGCCGCTCCAGAGCATTCCAATTTCTTGTTCGGTGTAACCTCTACGAACAAGCTCTAGTGTGACATTAAATGTTTCAGAAGCGTCATCCCATCCAGAAACGCCACCTCCACCATCGAAGTCCGAGCTTATGCCGACGTGCTCTAGGCCGATTAGTTCGACTAAATAATCGATATGGTCGACTAGATCTGCGACGCTCACGGGCTCAGGCATGCTCTCCATATCAGCCATGCGCTGCTCGGCGGCAGCCTGCACGTCTTGGTACTCCTGCATGAAGGTCTCTCTTTCTCCGTCGTCCATACCCTGCATACTCATGAACATTGCCCTGCGCCCTCCCACGGGTAGCTTAAACCCGCGCTCTTCCGCTACCTCACGCATTACCGATTGAGCCGCTTCATTGAAAGCGCGATCCTTATCTGGCCGGAGATAGCTTCTAAACGCCACTGTCTGAACTACTCCCCCGTTCTCCTTAAGGGCGAGTAGTTGCTCATCATCCATGTTGCGAGAATGATCTCCTAAGGCTCTTGCAGCGGAATGTGAAGCAATAACCGGAGCTCTACTCAATTCGAGGGTCTGCAGATTCGCCTCTTTGGAAGGATGCGAAAGGTCAATCATGATCCCCCAGCGGTTCATCTCCGAAACTACCTCTCTGCCGAAGTCACTTAGCCCTCCATGCAACCAGTCGTCTAGGGCTTCTCCGGTATTTGAGTCGGAGAGCTGACTATGTCCGTTGTGTGCCAAAGACATATAACGCCCACCTCGCTCGGCAAACTCTTTCACTCGTCCGATTTCCATTCCAATTGGATAACCGTTCTCGATTCCAATCATTGCTACCTTCTTTCCTTCTTCGGAAAGACGCCGCACGTCGTCAGATGTCAGCGCCAAGCCAATCTGGTCTGGAGCAATCTCCGATGTAAGCGCATGAATAGCGTCAAACTTACCAATGGCCTGTCTATACGCCTCGTCGAACCCCGCGTCCGTTAGATCTCCCTGTCCTACATATACAATCATCCACGAGACGTCGAGTCCTCCAGCCACCATTTTGGGCAGATTAACTTGTGTCTCCAGGTCCATCGTATAATTGCGTTCGGCAGTGAAATTCGCTGGACTGATATCGTCGTGCGTGTCCAGTGTAATCACGCGCTCGTGAATCCCTAGAGCTCGAGCTCTGAGTTCCTCCTCGGACTCATACCCGGCGCACCCAGCCATAAAGGAAAGCGCTACTAGCGTGGCTATTTGTGAGCATCTTTCAAAAGACGCGGATCGTTTATCGAGTTTGATATTCATGGGCACTCTAGGTTTCAGGTAAAGCATGGGACCCTAGTTTTTTGGGGGGGGCAGTCAACCTACTGATACTCCGGCGATCAGCCCAGCGCCAACTCCAACGAGCGGGATATGGAACCGAATATTACCCGCAGGACTTGGTCGACCACGAAGCGGCTCTTACGTTGGCCACCTGTCGGACGACACAGTCGCCATTCCGGCTCATGCTCGTGACCACTCTAGGACCAAGGTACGACCGATGAGGTTAATTACCGCGATGCTACTCGCGGGCTTCGTTTATGCACAGCCTGCCCCCCTCACCGCCCAAACCGCCAACGTCCCGACGATTTCTGATCGGACCGCCGGAATGGAGCGGATCGAAGGTTTTTTCAACTTGTACTGGGACTCTTCGACGGGCTCACTTTTCTGGGAAATCTCGGAGCTCGACCAGGAGTTTCTCTATCAGATTTCGATGGGCTCAGGGCTAGGAAGTAACCCTATCGGAATTGACAGAGGTCAACTTAGGGGCACGCACATACTTCGTGCCCAACGCGTTGGTCCACGTATACTCCTTGTTGAGCCAAACTACCAATATGTGGCTAGCAGCCCTAACGAAACCGAGGTGCAGGCTGTCCGTGATGCGTTTGCACCATCTGTCCATTGGGGATTCGATGTAGCAGCGGAAACAAACGGCCGAGTACTAGTAGACGCGACTCAGTTCTTCCTGCGTGATGCACGGGGGGTCGTTGACCAAATCGCAGCCCGGGGACAGGGTAACTTTTCTCTCGATGCCTCACGAAGCGTGATCCACATGCCTGCCGTAGCATCGTTCCCTGAGAACACCGAGGTCGAGGCAATGTTGACCTTCACAAGTCGGAACCCAGGGGGGTTGGTCAACGGAGTAGCTGCGAGTGGAAATGCGATAACGCTTCGGCAGCATCACTCTTTTATACAACTCCCGGGCCCGGGCTATGAGACTCGAATCGCAGATCCTAGGGTCGGCGTAAACGGGCCAACCCTTTACGACTATGCGACCCCAATCGACGAAGACAGGACCATCCGTCTTGCAGCCCGTCACAGGCTTGAACGAACTGATCCAAACGCTGACCGATCAACAGCCGTTGAGCCTATCATTTACTACGTGGATCCGGGGACACCCGAGCCCGTCCTATCAGCCCTAGTCGACGGCGCCGCTTGGTGGAATCAAGCGTTTGAAGCTGCAGGCTACGTCGATGCCTTCCAAGTTGAAGTCCTCCCCGCTGGCATCGACCCGCAGGACATCAGATATAACATGATTCACTGGACACACCGCAGAACACGCGGATAC
This sequence comes from Gemmatimonadales bacterium UBA2975, assembly GCA_002348265.1. Lineage (GTDB taxonomy): Bacteria > Gemmatimonadota > Gemmatimonadetes > Longimicrobiales > Gaopeijiaceae > UBA2589. The sequence continues at coordinate 22,749 of DEAT01000087.1, forward strand.
TCCTACGGAAATACGGTTACTGATCCGCGTACGGGAGAAATAATCCGCGGAGTCGTAAACCTTGGAAGCCTGAGACTAAGACAAGATTATCTGCATGCTCAAGGTATGGTGCCACCATTCCCGACTGGCATTTCACAGCAGGAACAGGACCCCGAGCTAGGTGAATTCTTTGATGCACCGACCTACGACTACCTAGCCCAGGTCGCCCCTAATTCAGACGCCGTGGAAATGGCTCTAGACCGGGTCCGACAGCTCTCCGCCCATGAGGTCGGGCATACCATTGGATTTCCGCACAACTATATGGCAAGTGCATATGGTCGAGAGAGCGTCATGGATTACCCAGCTCCATATGTGGATATAGATAGCAACGGCGATATCGACCTTTCGAATGCATACGTGCAGCGTATCGGTAAATACGATGAACTAACAGTCGACTGGCTATATCGGGATTTTCCAGAAGATGTCGATAAAGTCTCGGCTCTCCGGGCAATCGCAGACAAAGGCGTAAGCGACGGGCTCATCTACATGGGACATACGAACAACAACTTCATCGGAGCTGCCCACCAGTATGCAAGCGTATGGGACAACGGAAGCAATCTTGTAGACCACCTTAAACTAGAGCTCCGTATTCGAAATATCGGCCTCCAGAGGTTCAGCACGGACGTAATTAGAGCTGGAGAGCCTCTATCAAACCTCGAGTATGTTCTACTGCCACTATACATGCACCATCGCTTCCAGCTCCGCGCTGCAATCCAGAGCCTTGGTGGCGCAGATTACCGTTATGCGCTGAAAGGCGACGGACAAAGGCCGTTCACCATAATCAATGGGGAAGAACAGCGAGATGCGTTGGAAACCGTTCTATCTACACTGGACGTCGACTTCCTTGCACTCTCTGACGAAATCATTTCCATGATTCCACCGCCGGCGTTCAGGCATTCGGAGGGAGAAGTTTTTGAGGGTTACACCGAGCAGATTTTTGACCCGCTGGCAGTTGCTGAAGCTTCTGCAGCCTTCACTGTGGGTGAAGTCCTCCATCCACAAAGAATGGCCCGTCTCGTTCTATACGGCGGGATGGGCGACTATCCCAATCTAGAAGAAGTTATCGACAGCTTGATCGAGGCTACGTGGAAAGCGAACCCTCGTGCCAACGAATACCATAAACGAATTCTTCACGCCGTGCAGCGAACGGTGATCGACCAGATGATGCAGCAGGCCGCAATGGAAGGGAACGCCCCGGATGTGAGAGCGATCCTTGCGGATCGACTTGAGACGATGGCGCAAAGCCTGGAAGCAAAAGATGATACTTCACCGCATGAACGGCTCGCATTAGCTGATATCCGCCGGTGGCAATCCCGCATTGACAACACGACTCCCGGTCCCTCGATCCAACTGCCCGCTGGAGACCCGATCGGTGGCAGCTCACGAAGCGGAAACTCACGATATTAGAGCCTTAAAGACGATGCCCCGGCGCGCCAAGCGCGCCGGGGCATCGTCCATTTAGACCGAAAGTGGTTAAAGCTGGGCTATCAAAGCTCACACCCCATATCCATACCGCAGCAAAGCGGTGACTTGATCATACCACATCCTTCTTCGGGGCATTTCGAAACTTGCACTACCGCTCCCGTATCAGTCGTGATTGTGTCGTTAATTAAAGCCACACCGCATGTGGCGCAGGTCATATTCACGCTCATGCCGCACTTGCTACACGTATAGTTCGCCATGGAGAATTCCTTAAGGGAGCATTTGGACTGATTTCGCAGTCGCACTTTAGCCTATCCAAGCTGATCTCGTCAAAGGATTTCGCAGAGTCCATTGAGGAATAGCCACCTCGGATTCTCGAACGACTTTGAAGAAATGCCCTCTGAGCTGAAGCTTCGATGGATACGCTCTAACAAAAGATAGGGGCCCTCCGCACTGAGGCAGATAACCCCTATCCTAGCTAGCCGAGAGTCGCAAATGTAGCGACGCTGGTCAGCTACTTGGCAGAGTCATTGCGAAGTTTCCGCCATTTGTTGCGATGACGATATATTGCTTCCCGTCGTGCATATAGGTCATCATCTGATATCGGTTGTCCGACGGAATTTCGACCCGAGCAAGCTCTTCCCCGGATGCCTTGTCGATCGCGAAAATGTGCGGGGTCCGATCACTGTCGTGGCTAGCGTATACCAGCATGTCCGGTGTGGCAAACATGGCTGCCTGCCGACCCGAACCTGTGCGGGGATCATCTTTTCCTTCGAGCGCCGGGTGATTAAGCACGTTTCGTGGAGTATCACCGATAGGCATCCACCAAAGGTGATCACCAGTATTGAGATCAATGGCCGTGATCTTGCTGTAGGGTGCCTTCCACAAAGGAAGACCATCGATACGACCCGGTGAAGCCGCAGGGCCTGGCACCCAGTCCGTTATGGTCGTGCCGGTCGGCTGATCCGTGAGGTCCTCAGCCATCCCTCCTTCGTCCTTCTCGGGACCCGGAATGATAATGCGCGCACTACACCCTTTCTGGGATGGTACATAGATGATCCCTGTGTCAGGATCATAAGCCGGCGTTCCATCGATATTCGTACCTCCCACATCAGCCGGACACCAGAACGCTGCACGCTTACCAAGAGGGTTGTCACGCTGAAGAGGAGGCAGGAAGAGCGGTCCGATCTGGAAATCTTCAAGCGCTTCAATCGCTCGCTGCCTAAGCTCCGGCGAAAAGTCGATGAGATCGTCCTCGGTCATGCCCTGCATATCATACGCCTCAGGACGCGTCGGGAACGGTTGCGTCTCAGCTAGGTGTTCTCCGGGAATCATTGATTTCGGTACTTCCCGATATTCAACCGGCCATACAGGCTCACCCGTTTCACGGTTGAGCACGTAGAGGAATGCCTGCTTGGTGGCCTGTGCCAAGATCGGGGTCTCTACCCCATCAATCGTCACATCCGCGAGAACAGGAACCTGAGGCGTGTCATAGTTCCATATATCGTGTTTCACCAATTGAAAATGCCAAGCGCGCTCCCCCGTCTCGACGTCAAGCGCAATCAAGCTTGTAGAGAAGAGATTGTCACCGGGTCGGAAGCCCCCATAGTAGTCTTGGGTGGCACCGTTGGTTGGCACGTAGACGAGCCCGAGATCGGCATCGGCCGCAAGAGGCGCCCATGAAGAAATGTCGCCGGTCCACTCCCAAGCGTCATTTTCCCATGTTTCGTGCCCAAACTCTCCTGGGCTGGGAAGCACATCGAATTTCCAGAGGTGTTCACCGGTGCGAGCATCATATCCCAGGATATCTCCGGGAATATTCTCCCGGCGAGTCTGATTGTAGCCCTGCTCCGCAGAGTTTCCGACCACGACTACCCCGTTGACGACTATGGCTGGTGACGAACTCGTGATATAGCCCTGCTCAAGAGAAATACCGTCAGCGGCATTCTCATACTCATATCCAAGTCCATTTTCACCTAGGAGATCAACCACACCGGTAGACGGAAAACCAGGGATATCAACCTGCTGTCCGAATCCCTCAATATGTTCTCCCGTTTGGGCATTAAGGGCATGTAGGAAGAATGCCGGAGAGATAAGGTAGATCACATCTTGACCATCTACGTTGGCGTAGGCGACTCCCTTTCCGTGATTCTTCCGCATCGAATACTCCCAGCGGAATGTCTCAGGCTCAGTGTATGTCCACACCTCCTCGCCTGTTGCAGCGTCCGTCGCTACAACCGTTCGGTATTGAGAATGCACATTCACGAGCAAACCGTTCACGTAGATCGGGATCGACCGTGCATTCACCGATCCCAGATGGGTCGCGTCATACTCCCACGCCACTTCTAGGTCAGCAAAATTGCTCGGGTTGATTTGAGTTAGGTCAGAATAACGCTGTCCCATCAGGTTTCCCGTAATGACCGACCAATCGCCATCAACAGTCACCCCGTCGGCGCGATCTGCACCTCCGAAGCTTCCACCACATCCGCCGAGCACCACCGAAATACCAAGTGTGAGCCAAATGCTTTTTCGATTCCTCATGTACTGACCTCGTAATCCACTGAAGACGCGGGAGCGCAGCGTCGTGCCGGACCCGTCTAGGAACGGCCTACGCAAGGACCGCAAGATGCCAAGCGCCCTAGGATCACGCCAGAGTAAAATGGCTTTCCTATGCTCAAGTTGAGTTAATCAACTCTAGATGCAGTATAGAAACTACCCTTGCAATTGACCTGTGCTTACCCGACAGTGTGAGCGTCCCCTAACGATTATTGTTTGGAATCCGCCATGACACGTCACGCCTTCACGTTAGCTCTAGCCATTACAGCCACTGCCTGTGTGCAAGCCCAGACTGGAGTCGAGGCACCTTCAGACGAACTGGCGCCATATATACCAACTGCCGAGCAAAAAACAGAAGTCACCGCCACGCTACAATTGCTATTCGATGCATTAGAGACCGGCGATGAGGCGCTTCTAAGGTCGGTAACCGACCCGTCTGTAGTGATGCACTTCACAGAAACCCGAGACGGTATCACGACTTTTGGCTCCTCCACTCTGGATGGTTTGGCAGAGCGGATCTCTTCATCCGAAGAACCTCTCATTGAGCGATTCTGGGACCCAATAGTCGTCGTGAATGGTTCGTTAGCAACAATCTGGACACCATATGATTTCTATGTAGGGGAAACCTTCAGCCATTGTGGAGTTGATGCGGCCAACATGATGGCTGGCCCCGAGGGCTGGAGAATTGTTGCGCTTTCCTGGACCCGTTTCCAGCCCCCCGCATGCGAGCTTCATCCTGAAGGGCCACCCTCCATGTAGCAAACTCGAGCAGGCTTATTTAACTACGTTGCCAATCCCTTTCGCAGTGTGTCGCATGTCATTGAGAATGACCGCAGGCCTGACAGTGGGTCGTAGGCAACGAGCATAGAACCGCGATGCCCCAAGCGATCGGGGGTTCCTCTGGAAAAAGCCATAAGCTTCTCAGCTAGACTTTTTTGGGTTTCATTCACACCGGTGTCAAATTCGGACACGAATAGATCATTCAGAGTAAGCGGCTGCGGACTCCCTTCCAGCAGTGCTAGAGTCACTGTTGCTACCACAACGTTGTGTGGGAAATTGAAATGCAGAGCGAGAGGAGCATAAGTATTTTTATCAGGCTTTTGGATCTCAAATTCTTCCAGAAGGTGATCTATATGCTTCTTCAAAATATCCTCTAACTCAGCATACTCATCGACATAGTCCATGAGTGAGGGGGGTGGTGAACCAATGAATGCATATGGATCCGCCGCGAGCCCCTGGAGAAGAGACTGCGTGATCGCTGCCCGCTCCTCCACGCTTTCATCCTTCGCGACAGAAGACGAAAACTCTCGCGCCAGAGTCAAGACTGAATTCAGGAGCCATGGATAATCTCCGGTATTATCCCGCCTCATCTTGATCGGATCTCTATCATACATAAGCCAGAAACCCCATCTCAGGTGCGCACTCAGGACAGCGACACTCGCATGCGCAAACAAGACCGGATGATCACCTTCAAGTTGGTCGACCTTCTCAATGATCCGGTTATACGCTTTTTCCTCGGGGTGAAACTGCGATATGGCATAGATGAGCAAGGTTTCGGCATCAGCAACGAAGCGATGGCCGCTGCCGTCTGCACCTTGAAGTTGTTGAACCAGACCTGTTAGGCGGTCAATCGTCGCGGTCGGGTTCTGCGTATCCCAGGCCCGCATAGCGCACAAAGCGAGAAGGTGGAGCAGGTAGTAGTCTAGGAGGATCGCAACGGTTGTCCTGCTAGGGTCCCCGTCCAACTGCAGGACCGGCGCATCAACTCGCTGCAGGAAATTGATCATCAGTACAGGAACGATGTCATTAGTGAACTCATGCGACTCATGGTTCCATGCGTTAAGCGCCCTGAAGCCCTCATTGCTTGTCCGTGCGTCCAAGCGAGCAACGTCTCTCCCCACATCAAAAATGTCGTTTCCCGCGTGGAACCGATGGATTTCCATCTGAGTCTTCAGGCTCACTACCCAGTCGACTGCAGTACCTCGTTCAGTCAGTCCAGCAATGATGCGACTCCGCACATCCCCAACTAGAATCGCTTCGAGTGAATCAATCAGTCGCCCGACATCTTCTGACATTTCACTCATCACACGGTATACGCTCGAAGTAGTCCTGCTCTGGTCACGAAATTTCTACCAATCCTTTGGGTGTTTTCAGGGTCGCTATTAGACGAGCATGGTCGCCCCGTGACACTTCGATGTCGAGTTCGAGAGCCATACACCATTGCTGAACCCGATCCGGGTCAGGGTGCTCTGCACGAATGCCGCTGAATGAACTAGAGCAGGGTAGAGATATTCCGGGGTGGTCGGTGTCTCCCCAATCAATGAAAAACGGAATAATCCCACCCGCCCGCTCTGCCCACGGATCGGTCATTTGCCACTCAAGGAGAGCCCCACCCTCACGTCTCCGGCTCCCCTTCTTAGACTCTCCAAGATCCAGACCAACCAATTTTGCTCGGACAATCAAATCATTGAGATCCGACACTGCCACGCACCATGTTACTAGCCGAGGAGCATTGAGCGTGTCCAGGCCAAACCAACGCTCCCGGTTTGGCTCGGGTTGATCGAGGTCGACACCTACCACCTCCATATAGCTCTTAGGGCCGAGACCAACTAAACGATTCTTCGTTCCATAGCCCGCATGTCTGCCTCCCGGAGATGTCGCGATCCCAAGATGGGTCTCAATATGCCGGACGCCTTCGTCGAGATCAGGTGCAGCAAAGACTAGATGATCCATCGAGGATCGCCTTCTCTGAAGATTTCAACACCGGACAGCGACTCCGAACTAGCCACAGCACCTACGTAGCCGTCTTGAGGGGAGATCATCCTTAGGCGCCCGGCATCGCGCTCTTGGGCCACGTCCAACTCACTCCGGACACGATCGGCATCCCGCTGCCCATGCATGAGTCGTAAGCCAGCTCCATGACGCTTTGCCAAGGCCTCCTTTGCAGTCCAGAGTTCCATGAACGCGAGATCACCCTCTTCCCCTTGTAGCGAGCGCAGCCCGGCAGCTTCATCCGGACCGAACCAGCGGTTAGCAATATCAACCGACCGGTCCAACGGACGGACTCGCTCGACATCTACACCTAAGCTTGAGCAGCGCCCAACCGCCACTGCATACAGATCACTGGAATGGCTAACAGAGAATGCGTGGGTAGAGGAACCCGTCGAGCCTGGAACAATCACTGGCTTACCGCCGGGCGCAGTCACGATACTCACATCGGCCGGTTCACAGCCAACATACTTAGCAAGAATAATGCGTAAAACCTTACGTCGAGTCCGAAGTCGATCGCCTGCGGCTGGATCAAGAAAAGACGCTGCCCTGGCTTCATCCTCCTCGGACACGACTCCAGCAACTTGGAGATTTGGCCGGGCAACTGACTCCCGCACAGAGAGCGATCCAGTGTTGATTATCCAAACGTGCACAACATTCGGTTCAATGTCGCACGAAAGCCCGAATGTGCTCCTATTTGTCACTAGTGACTCCGTCAGTCCGCTGCCCTAACGCGTACGGCAAAAGAGGGGACTTCATAGATCCGTAGCCCATCTACCCACTGGGTCCCGAAAACTTCGACGGTCACAGACTCCCCCTCGACGATCTCGACCTTTAGTGCCTCGACCTCAGTGACTACCTCATTACGCTTTGGCACGACTTGGCCACGGTACTTCCAAGAGAGTGGAAAGCCCACGACGGGATGCTCCCAGACGGGATTATCAATGCCTTCCAGCCAGCCCTTCATATGTACTAGAGCACGAGCTGACTGAATAAGGGCCTCAAGACCGAGAGAGCCGGGCTGCACCGGATCCTCAAAGAAATGAGCCTTGAAGTACCAAGCGTCGTAATGAATCTCCTGCCACGTACGAATCCGGCCTAAGCCAGCCTCTCCACCTTCATTCCAAAACCCAGTCACCTTATCGAGCATCCGCATCATACCGCTCTTCATCCCCGGCAGATGTGCAAGCTCACCACCCCCATCAAGCAATGAAAGCTCTGGCACTGGCGATTCCGCATCACGCCGAGCCCGCATCTCTTCCGTCATCGGAAGACCACGCTGATCCTCGAGAATCTGCGGGCTGAAGAAGCCGAAATCTGTCTCGAGCGTCATGACTGGACCATCATCGTTCTCGCAAAGTACTTCGAAAAACACAATGCTCGTGCCACCTGCCTTGGCGAATCGCGTAAGCTTGGTTGTAAGAGTTAACGTGCCCATATCCGGTTTGATCGGGCGATGAAGAATGCAGTTCTCCCCATCAAGATTCCGAAAAGCCACATCGCCCTCAGTGTCTGCAAAAAAATTGCAGTACGATGCGAACCACCCACACGGTTGCAGCAGTGCTTCTACGATTACGGCGAAGGGCATGTGGCCCTGGCCTTCATCAAAATACCAAGCGTCAGGCTCGACTTCGAACGTCGACACCAGCGTTCCTTCATTGGGCGCAGAACCAGGCGCAACGTCGACAGACAACACACTGCTGACAAAATGGTACGGAGGCCCCGGAAGCCGTGGGCACTTCGTTGCCCCGTCATATCTCGTGAACATTTTCCCGAACGCATCACTCGGTCGACCCCAAGCGCACGAGAGCATCGCCTTGTGGTCACCTCGAACATCTGATCCCTCGGGACCCACGTACCGAATTGGATCCTCTTTGAGGAACTCTTGTTTCGTCGTCAGTGGAAAGTCCGGAACTAGCCTCAAGCCAAAGCGTCGACACTGGAAGACCTTGAAGCCATCACTCTTACACAACAGTGCGGCATAGACCTCCGGAATCGGACCGTCTACTACGTCCTCCACGAAAATCTCGTACTCCAATGTGTGCGGGCCATCTGGAATGACCTGACCACGGCACAGGAAGCGCGCCATTTCTCCCGGAACCGGCTCAAAACGCCAGCCATCCCGCGAGATGGTGAAACCCATAGCAGCCATTGCAAACGACATAGCCTGAGTCGCTGCATCCGCCATAAGCGTCCCCGGCATACAAGGATCGTTCTTGAAGTGTCCCTCGTAGAACCACGCATCGACCGGGACCTGGGCTTCCGCTCGCAAATATCCACGTCCCCATGGCCCCCCTGTCGGATTCCACTCGGGAATGTGATCGAGCAGCTGAAGACGACCATCGGGTGTATTCGGTGTGCGCGTATGCGTGCAGGACATCTCAAAGCCTTCACCGAAACAAGCGAACGCGTCTCCGGTTACCCAAGCCTGCACTTCTTCGCTAGTGAAATGCGACTTTTTACTGATCTGCGGCATCGGGTCGAGTACAGCATTGGGATCAGGCTCGTCGTCGGCAGCATCCCAAAGCACACCGCCCGATCCAGAGAGCTCTTCCTCAGTGAAAAAGCCAGCCTGACCATTTCGAACAGAGATCAGAAGACGATCACCTATGTAGCAATCGTAATGAAAGAAGAAAAGTCGGACATCTCCCGTCTTGGCATGACCATCGACGTAGATGTCATACGTCAGTGTGTCACCTGGTGCGGGGAGATCCCCGTGAAATGTTAGATCACACCCGAGAAGCCGGTACACTCGGTCGGACTGGTTCAGGAAATCCGCCCCAAGCCAAGAGATGAGAAGCAGATCTGCCTGCCCCGACTCAATCACTACCCCAGGAGCCATACGACCCGTGTGCAAGTACCATGCATCGTGCCTCACGTCGGTCTCTGTTACGACACGACCCTTTTTCATGCTCCCTGGTTCGCCCTCGATCGTAAGTGCGCGATCAGCGAAAAGGAGCGGCGGCTCCGGCATGCGAACCTGACGCTCGTAACCGTCCTGCTTCTCGAAAAGTTCTCCGAAGATACTGGAGATCTCCCCTCCTGCGTGGATCTCGAGCTGCTCCCGCGTCAAGAAGATCGTCTCGGGCATTGCTGACCGATCAACTGGTGGGTGCGTGGGAATTACAGGAGAAGGCGGGCCACTGCGCTTCTCTATTGATTCCACCACCACTTCGGCACCTTCTCCAGAATCAGAGATGCCCAAAGATGACCCGCGCTGCGCCACCTCTTTCCGCTTAACATGAGTCGATGGATCTCCAGTCGGTTGCACGACGACACGCAAGTCCGGAGGAACTTCGGTCTCGACGGGCACGGATGCTGGCGGCCCGGTAGTTGACCCAAGTCCCATAGCGAGAAACGCGTCGTGCGTCTCCTTCTGCTCCTTGAGAAAATCAGTGTGAGCCTGTGCTACTGCGTTGAAGAGGTCCAGTGCCGGATCAATAACTGCAACTGAACCCTTTGGTACCGATGGGATCGGCCGTTCGACACTAGCGACTGCTGTAGGAACCGCCTCAACGTCAACGAACTGTCGACCAACATCGTAGTCGAACCCATTAGGCGGGGGCGGGATCATGACATTTTCATCGGGATTCGATACGTCCATCGTCTTCACTAATGTGTTTCGGGAGTTGGGGCGCATGAACGACTTGGGCCACACTACATCAGGCGAATGCGCTGGGAGTCTCAGAACCGGGCCCTCCGGTTCCACAGAAGCCTTACCACCTGACCGGAGCCCAGCAATCCGGGAAAGGAACTGAGTCAAATCCATAGAAACGCCAGCTGCCCACAGGCGAGCAACCGAACGTGTCAGTGCTTCCAGCCCCGATCCCTCGTGCGGATCCAGAGCCACAACCAGATGAGGACGATCACCCAGAATGCGACCAATCGCATTGGTAAGAATTGCACGAGGGCCGTGCTCGACGAATACACGCACTCCATCGTCGTAAGCCGCCTCCAAAGTCTTTGGGAAGTCGACCGGGTCGATCGCCTGCCTCGTGATAGCCTCTGCCGCCGATTCCCGAGTCGGGACGTACGCACTATTCCACGCGTTCGTGTAGAAGCGCACTCCGGGCACACTCGAAGTGTCGCGCAGGTGAATGTCGTGCCAACGCTTCTCGAACGGCGTGAGCGGCTCACAGTGAACGACCATGTCTAGTCCGAGATCGATCGCTAGACTTCGTCCCACCTTTTCAACTACACGGTTGCAAGCCTCAGCGTCACCACCGATCACGATGTCTTCATAGTGGTGAATTACCGTTACATAAACCCGGTCTTCACCCTCCATCGCTTCTTCTATGATTCCGATTGGGGCCGCGATCCTATAGTTCTTCCACTCAGGCAATTCACCTTCAGGAAGATTCCAGTACTGCGCTGCGGCGCGACACTCTGCAGTGAGTTGGTTGACGTACATCTCGGAGTCGTCAATCTCAGCGAGCATCGCATCTAGGTCATTCCAGACCCCAAAAGCCATTAATGAGTTGGTTTCACCAGAAGAAAGCCCAATAGCGGCGTCAGGCTTCATCCCCAAGACGGCTCGCGTGAACTGGGTGTGCACCTGACATACAAAAGACGATCCTGTCAGTTGTGTCGCTGGAGAAAACCCAGTGATCTCTGCTCCGTACAGGTCGGACGCCAGCTTAGGGGTACCAGCGAACCGTTCCGTGAGGTCATGACCTATCTCTGGGAAAGCCATCAGCAGATCCCGACCCGCTCCCGGATACGCAGCAGCAGCCCCCGTATAACAGAATGCTACTTCCCCATCGTGCTGTCCCGAGCCAAAAAAGATTCCGGGGGCGTTCGGCTCACGTCCAGACATCAGTTCCTGGCCGGCATATGCGGCGAGCCGTTCTATATCCTCCTCTGTGCGGGCGACTAAAGCCACCCTGACCTCTCCCTCGCTTGACTCTCGACCCGCAAGGACTGCAGAGCCTAAGTCACTGAGCGTTCCTGACGCGAAGAATTGAGTGAGAGGAACATCGACCGGACTGATGAGGTCAGTAGTGCGATCCGGTGCGCGCAAAAACACCTCACCTTCGAGGCCCATAAACGAGCGTATGGACACATGGGTGTGAGCAGTGTCTTTACGGCGAGGAGCAGGCCATGCTCCTTCTGCGTCAAGCATCACACCAAGCTGAGCCATAACGGCTCCGGAGGCGATGTGCAGCAGTCCTGACGCCCCATGAGCATGACCGAATCGTGCGGTTACTTCTGATTCACCTTCCTCGGGAACCAAACTAAGACTGACGGGGGCCGCCCCCGACACCTCTCCACCTTCCACAATCGACGCAAAGATGGGATATCCCTTATCTACAGCGTCCTGTTCACGCATTACAACAAGCCCGACTGCGGCATCGCCCGGCCTATGGCGATCTTCGGGTAGCACCCGAATGGCTGCATCCACGTGAGCCGACTCGTGTGAAAAATCTGACGCACCCACGAGTGCACAATCAATCTCTCGTGCCTGAAGCGCCCTTGCTGCAAGCTTCAAGGCATCGACACCAGAGAGTTCTTCGGACGCAACTGTGAATCCGGGTGCCCGCCAATCCTGCTGAGCATGGACGCGGTTTGCTGGAATGTTAGGCATACATCCTATCACCCCCGCTGCCGTAAGATGACGGGCTGAGCGAGTATTGACCTGGCGCCAACCAGCCACATCTACATCGTCGGACAGAATCTCATGCAGTCTAACCCGAAGCCCATGCCGAGCAGCTTGCGGATCAACACACATCCCTATGTAAACACCGGTCCGATCTGGATTCAGTCCCCCTACCTGCCTCAGAGCCTCTTCCACTACAGCCAGTATGGAGGTCTGCTGAGCCAGGCTTTCTTGAAGGTCGTTCGGTGGAAAACCAAGATTCTTCATCGGAAGAACGACCTCGGACGATTTCGTGCCCGTCGCATCTCTTGCAGCTAGCAGTCGCCGCACAAATCCCGGTAGTCCCGCGGTCTCACCAGCAATGACTCCGACTCCGGCAATCGCGATTGGCTCACGACCTTGTGCTGGTTGCGGGTATGCACGGATCACCAAGTCCCTGTCCTCAGAACCTCTGGGAGCGACCCACTCCTCCGCAATCAAATGCGCATTGTTACCGCCAAATCCAAAGTTCGAGATCGCAGCCCGACGAGGGCCCTCGCTCTCCCAAGCCTCCTCCTCCGCAAGGAGTCGGAAGCCATGGGCATCGATTGCGTCTAGAGGATCGTCACAAGGTGTCGGCGGCAGCACCTTCTCTTCGAAGGAACTCAAGACCTTCAGAAGGCTGGCAACACCCGACGCTGTGATAGGATGTCCGATATTTCCCTTTAGAGAGCCAATGACCGGCTTTGGAGCATCCGCCCACACCTTAGCTAGCGATTCTAGTTCGACTGTGTCACCGCGTGGCGTGCCCGTAGCATGACACTCGATGAAGTCTATGTCCCGGGGCTCCAATCCTGCCGCTTCATACGCCGCCTTCATTGCACGGACCTGGCCATCCATCGCCGGCGCCAAGAACCCGCTTTGTCGGCCGTCGTTCGATAAGCCCACCCCTCTTATTACACCAAAAATTCGGTCGCCATCAGCTTGTGCATCGGATAGGCGTTTGAGAGCAACTAAGCCGGCGCCCTCGGCGGGCAGAAGTCCGTCCGCACCCTTATGCAGTGGCCTGGATTGGCCGGTAGGACTCAGTGCCTGGAGTGCGGTGAAGCCAAGATGAATAAAAAGCGGATCAGCCTTCGCAACACCACCCGCGAGCATGAGATCCGACTCCCGGTCCTGTAACCGCCGACAGGCAATCTCAATCGCATAAAGCGAAGAAGCACAGGCTGCATCCAAAGCGAACACATCGCCGTCGAGGCCAAGTGCATGAGCTGCGATATGCACCGGACCACCAGACGAAAACCGATTTCTGGGGTCAGAAGCACTGCCTACCCTCCCGCTAATTGGAGCGTTTGGGCCTTTCTCTAACCAATGATCCTGAACGAAGCGGGTATGTTCAACCGTAGGATACGAAAGGTTTCCGACAATTAATCCCGAACCAGACGGAACACTTTCTGCACCCGCCTCGGACAACGCGACCCTACTGCAGTGAAGTAACCATCGGGTTAAGTCATCAAGTCGCCCTAGGTCCTTGATGCGATCCGCAAAGTATCTCTCATCGAAGAGTTCATCGAAGCCCGTGACATAGCCACCACGGTTACTCACTACGTATTCGCGTGACGCTCCCGGGGATTGCTCATGCATGAGGCGACTAGAATCTAGCCCCCAGGACCCCTCGGGAGCCTCGTCGATCATCACCCTCGCGCTTCGGACAGCATCGAATAGTGCCTCTGGACTCAAGGCGCCGGGAAGCACGCATGCGCGTCCGACGATGGCGATGGGCTCGAAGCTGCCACTCATGTTAGGATTTGATCAGGCGCCGGGAGCGTCGAACTGCACCTCACGCAGCTCGGCAACCAAATCGCCTTCCTCAGTCGCGATAATGAAATCGAACAGGGTTCCCCTTTCCGTTTTCCGTGCACGGAAGGCCGAGCGCATTCGCTCCGGGATGGTTTCTAGGCTGTGGACAACCATCTGGCCCATACCTGCAAGCCGCTGCATAGCCCCCGCCTTCTGATGGGTCCACAACTCAGCGAGCTGTAAAAGGCCCTCGAACGCTGCAGGGTCGAATCCCTTCACAAAGTCCTTCATCGGCCATCCTAGGCTTGCCGCACTCCGTAGCAAAGCCATCCCACCTTCCTCTGAGAGACCCTCCAGATTCAAGATCGCGCGTCGGTCGGTAGCGGTTCCGAGCACAGTGTCGTAGGCCGTCCCTACTTCGAGAGGCCACGGCTCAAGTCCGCCTGATGGTACTTGAGGCGGAGAGCCTGCACCGTTCTCAGAATAGCGGACAATGGTTTCGTGGTGCACGGTCCCATCATTGTCACGGAACACGAGTCGGTAGCTCGGAATCGCAGCTACGATCGGCTCCACATCTACCGAATGTGCTCCAGCCGCCATCTCTTGCCCGGGCAGAGTTATAACAAAGTCTTCCAGGTATGCCCGCATTGTTCCGACAGGCCTGAGAGCTTCACCGAGCCGCAGTGCTAAGCCAGCAACGTCCGAAGACCCAATCCCTTTCTTATCACCCTCGCCGTCACCTAGAGTGAAGCTCTGCCTAGTAGCTGGAAATGAGGGAGCCGCAAGCACAACCCGCTCTACACCCGCGCCTGTTAACCCTAGCTCTTCAACAAAGAATTGCGCTCCAGCATCTACGCCGAGTAGTGCGATCCCCTGTCTTTCGAAGTGCGCTGCCAACGCTTCATCTACCATTCCGCCAGCCCAGGGTCCCCAATTGTACGAGCGAACCCGACACCGGTCCCCGCGTCGGGCCGCTTCACTGGCTGCAACCTTATTCAGGACCTCATTTGCGGCGGCGTACGCAACCTGGCCCGCATTACCCGCTCGAGCTGCTATCGAAGAAAAGAGCGCTATCAACTGAATCGGGTCGTCCTTTGTCGCTTCGAGAAGGACTGCGAGCCCTCCTACCTTCGGACCAAAAACCTCAGCAACACGATCCGGCGTCATATCTGCTATCGACTTATCTCTCAGCACTCCAGCCCCATGTACGATGCCGTCTACAGAGCCCCAAGTCTCACGGATCTGATCAAGAGCGACCTCCACTTGTTCGAGGCTGGTTACATCTGCACTCAGGTATATCGCCTCTATACCTCGAGCATCTAGCTCAGCGAGCGACATCCGAACTTCAGCGCTTCCCGCAAGCGACCGAGCTTGTTTCTGGATAGCAGAGAAGTCGACCTGCTCACCAAGCGCCTTAGCCGAAGAAGCCAGGGCACCCGTGATCTGGATTGGGTCAGTGGTTAGCGGCACGCCTTCCGGCCACTCAGCTAGTTTGGAACGCCCCAGAAGAGCCAGCTTCACCTTCCACTTCTCGGCTAACTTGGCCACCGAGCTCGCCGTTACCCCTCGGGCGCCGCCCGAAACAACGACAACCGAGCCAGGTGCAAGAGCCGGGCCCCCTGAATCGTCGGTCGCCAAAGTCTCAACCTGGACCACAGAACGCGTCCCATCAGTAGCATATGCAACTTCAAGTGCCGGACCACCAAGGAATAACTCATCAAGGATCGCGTCTGCCGACCTCTCAGGGTCCGCAACGTCGATCGCCTTAAGTGAAGCACCAGGCCACTCGCGCGCCGCCGTCTTTACTACTCCTGCAAGCCCCCCTCGCCAAGCGTGATCTCCAGAACTTCCATCAAGCCCGAAGCAACCACCTGTCGACTGCACTGTGACGAACAGGCGTTCCTCAGCCTTGGGGTGCTGAGCTACAACCTTGGCCACCTCAATCGCGGACTGATGGACGTGCAGTGCCCCGACGGGCCCTGCCGGCATATCTGAGAGCCCCGCGAGGCATATCACAGCACACGCAGACTCTGATGGACGCTCGACTACCGTAGCGGAAACACCACGAGCACTCAGTCCAGCTGAAAGTGCCTCAGCCAATGAAGGATTCTCATCGGTGATTTCAACACGTTGATCTCCGGTGAGTGCAGAAAGCCCAAAACCAGGACGCTGATCCTGCACCAGCCTAGGCACAAACGCCGTAATCTCAGTTGGATCAATAACCATGTTAGGAACGACTAGCGCAGTTCGCTCTTGAGTCACTTCCGGCACCG
>DEAT01000014.1 GCA_002348265.1 Gemmatimonadales bacterium UBA2975
GGTGTGAATTTGATCACGGCCAACTGGGCTCCAATGGGTGGTGCCGGGCTACCAGGAAGCTGACTGAGGATAAGTGCTCAGACAACTTTTGTAGCTGATTCTAACGATACAAACAGGGCCCACGTCCGGTGTTGGACGTGGGCCCTGCTTGTATCGACGCAGCGTCTAATCCGTCTTTCTTATTGAATTCAATCGCTACTCCCCCGATTTTCATCAAGGCCGGGTGCACAACACTCAGCTGGAGGGGTGGCAGAGCGGTTCAATGCACCGGTCTTGAAAACCGGCGGGCGAAAGCCCTCGTGGGTTCGAATCCCACCCCCTCCGTGTACAGGGCTTGGTACGGTGACCAGACCTATGAAAGTCCGGTCACCGTGCCACATCCCTTCTTCATCCGTAAGGCTTGACCGACATCCCGACCACTCGGTAGCTGCTGCTACCGTAAATGCTGTTCACGTCCTCTACGTGAAGGATCCCTTCAAGCCACACTGGGTTCCACCCGTCCATTGTTGCTCGCCTACCTTCATCCATCTCAACGTAGACAAGCTGATTTGGCGGAGGGGGCGGAGTGTGCACGCAAGCCCCTACGTAAGGCACCAATAAAAACTCAGTCGCAGACGACGCAAAATCCTCTAGAGGTACTGTGAATCCAGGGATCTTCACCGGCTTGCCGACAAGATCTCGGAGCTCGTCTGACATTTCTCCCGTTCGATAATCAAGCGCAGCCAGTGCCCTCCACGAGAGTTCCACGGGGTCGTCATGTACTGTTTCGTTTGCTGCTACCGCGACACCAACCACCGGCGCCGTTCTTGCCTCGAGGTCAAAAACTGCAGGCGAAGCAACTAAAACAACCAACGCACATAACACGCCCGCCAACCTGTACCTAAGCCAGAATCTTTTCATCCGGGCAGCTCCGTAAAACTCATTGGTCAGCGTGGCGATTCCGGCGCATCGGGCACGGAGATCGGTCTCGTTAGCGTCGGATACGTGATACCCAACTGCTCCAGATACGTGTCGAACCGTGTCTCATCATAATAATACTGCTCAAGCAAAGGCCGGTATGTATCCATTATCTCCTTGTTGAGATCGATTGGCGGCGGATCATTCGGACCGATGAACGATACATACTCCATATCTGCGGTCTGTACATCATTGAAATATGCCCACGCCTCATCGACCAGCTCTGGCATCATGAATAACTGAAGAGCAGTCCTAGCCATAACGCGTGCTCCTGCAACGGCACCCTTGTGAGCAATCGGCGTGGCCATGGCCATTGCGCTCGACCAGTGGTGCCCCGGGAGCCCCGGGACATTGGACGGAAAACGCATCGTCACCGTTGGCATCGTCCATGCGATATCACCAATGTCGTCTGAGCCACCGCTTCGGCGCGGACCTGGCACACCGATAGGACCTAAGGACATAGGCATTCCAGATGGAATACTTCCCACCGACTGCTGTACGGCTTCAGCGAACGCGTGATCGTCTTCCGTCCACTCCGGGAGACCAACCTCCTCAATGTGTTCATACATCGTCTCTGCGACGGTTCGATTGAAGTGACGAGGCCACGCCGCTCCGCGCACGCGGTAACTCATCTCAGTGTCGGTCATCATCGCCGCACCTTCGGCTATTCTAACTGCGGTATCATAGTTTCTCTGGATGTCCTCGTAATCCATCTCCCGGAAGTAGTACCAGACCGACGCTGAAACCGGCACGACATTGGGTTGATCGCCTCCGTCAGTAATGACGTAATGCGACCTCTGATCCGGGCGCAGGTGCTCGCGTTTGAAATTCCAAGCAACATTCATTAGCTCGACAGCATCCAAGGCGCTCCGACCTCGCCATGGAGCGCCTGCCCCGTGTGCAGCTTCACCCTCAAAAGTGAACTCGACTGATACCAGCCCTGTTCCACCAGCTTGACCCCAACTTACGCCCAAGTTTGAGCTCACATGGGTAAACAGCGTCACATCCACGTCATCAAGGACACCGTCTCTTACGTACCAAGCCTTACTAGCTAACTGCTCTTCAGCAACGCCAGGCCACAAAACTAGCGTTCCTTGAATACCCTCAGACTCCATCAATTCCTTCAGGGCAAGCGCTGCTACCACGTTTACAGCTTGTCCTGAGTTGTGTCCCTCACCGTGTCCAGGCGCACCAGAGATGAGAGGGTCGGCGTATGCAACACCCGGTTTCTGGTTCGCTTTTGGAATCCCGTCGATGTCTGAACCGAAAGAAATGACAGGCCTACCCGAGCCCCAGCGAGCAACCCACGCAGTGGGGATGCCCGCAACCCCGCGCTCAATGGAAAACCCATTTTCTTCCAACATTCCAGTTACATACGCAGATGTTTCGATCTCTTGCTGACCTAGTTCAGAAAACGAAAAGATCTTGTCCACCATGACCTGGGCGAGCTTGGCTCGATTTTGGACACTCTCATCGACCCGAGCGGTGAGCTCGTCTAGAGTCTGAGCAGGCGCTGAAAGTGGGATACAGGCGATGGCCGCGATGGCCGCGCAGAGGGTTGACCGGCGCATAAATCATCCTCGCAGGGTTCTCAGTTAAGCTTATCGTAACGCCCGACCTTAGCTGTTCGAGCGCGAACCGGCAATCGTGTTCAGTCTTGCTTTGTGGTGACTCAAGGGTGTAGCCTCTGAATGTCTGACTCACCCAATATTCTCACGTGACCCATGCCGACTCCTTCCAGAATCGATGGATGCCTGCTGAGCGTAATCGCAGCGATCTCGCTACTGAGCAGCACCTCACCTCTACAAGCTCAGGCCAGCCAGGACCCGTATGTGGGTTTTACCGCTGCTCGGGCACTCGAACAGAGTCGGTGCGAGGCCCGGTTTCTCGAACTCCCTTCAAGCCAAGCATTCAGAGAGCACCTCAGGATTATCACATCGGCTCCCCACCCCGCAGGGTCCCAAGCACAGGTTGAGGTCGGCAACTACCTGACCAGAGTAATGAAGGCGGCGGGACTCCAAGTCGAACGTCACACATACGACGTCTACCTGCCCCAACTTACCGACGACGTCGAAGCATGGATTGCATCACCGGAACGTATACGTCTCTCCAATCGAGAACCGGCTCTTGAGGAAGACCGCTTCTCACATCACCCGGGCTTACTTAATGGATGGAATGCATTCTCGGGTAGCGGTGATGTAACCGGGGAGGTCGTGTACGCAAATTTTGGTCGCCGAGAGGACTACGAGGCCCTCGATTCAATGGGCATCGAATTGACGGGTCGCATCGTGATTGCCCGTTACGGGGGTAATTTCCGCGGCTACAAGGTCAAGTTCGCGGAAGAGCGTGGCGCGGCTGGTGTCATCATGTTCAACGACCCTGGTTTCTCACGAGAGGGTGCCTACCCTGCAGGACCAATGATGAACGGAGAGACAATCCAGCGCGGATCCGTGCTGACTTTGCCGTGGACCGGGGACCCACTAACTCCATTCGAGCCCGCACTTCCAGTGACGGGAGAACGTGGCCATGTGACTCGTCTAGATCCTGATGATGTGGCGATGCCGACCATCCCGGTTTTGCCGCTAGGGTACTTAGCCGCAGAGGAAATCCTCTCCCGCATGAACGGTACACCTGCGCCTGAGGGTTGGGCTGGCGGTGTAGACGTGGATTACCGGCTCACTGGTGGTCCGGAACTCACAGTTCGTGTCAGAGTCAATCAACCACGGGCCCTAACTCGGGCCGTCAATGTTGTAGGAACTATAGTGGGCACAGAATTTCCGAATGAGTGGGTTATCCTGGGTGCTCACTATGACCCCTGGGGATTTGGAGCGATTGACCCCAACGGCGGCACTGCGATGCTCGTTGCGCTTGCCGAAGCTCTGGGTCAGTTGGCGGACGAGGGATGTAGCCCGCGGCGCTCGATCCTCATTGCTCATTGGGATGCTGAAGAAGCTGGGATTATCGGGTCTACTGAATGGGTCGAGGAGTTCATGGATCCGCTCACAGTTGACGCCATCGCATACATCAACGCAGATGCAGCGGTTTCCGGCCCCAACTTCGGTGGTTCGTCCTCACCCTCTTTAAAGGGGACGATTTTAGATGTCCTTGATGACGTCATGTACCCGGGACTAGATATGACAGTCCACGAGTGGTGGACAACTGAGGTAGGGGATCCCGAGCTTGGAAACTTAGGTGGCGGGTCAGACCACGTAGCATTCTATACCCATGCAGGTGTCCCTTCCGCAGGCCTCTCTACTGGGGCTCCGAGTGGTGTCTACCACTCGAACTACGACAACTTCGCATGGTTTGAGAGATTTGGTGATACCGAATTCGTATTCGGGCCTATGCTCGCTCAAGTAGATGGCTTAATAGCACTCCGTCTTGCTAACGCAGACGTAATTCCGTACGACGTAAAACGATACGCGACTGATACTCGCGTACACGTCCAAACCCTACTCGACGTAGCAGAGGCTAGGTCCGTAGAGGTAGACCTCACGCGTCTAGTTGAAGCGACCACAGAACTAGAAGATGCTGCAGACCGATTCGTCATAGCTCGAGATCATAGTCTAGAAGGAGACGCGGGGTCTCTCGTCATTCCAGTCGCACAAAGGACTAATCGCATTCTCAGGCAACTCGAAAAGGCATGGCTAGACGAAGAGGGGCTTCAAGATCGTCCCTGGAGCCGCAACCTATATGTATCACCGGATCCTTTTAGCGGTTATGCATCGTGGATGCTCCCCGGGGTGCGCTATGAGATTGAGACCGACGATCCGGATGAAGTACCGCAATGGGAAGAGCGTTACCTGAGGGCGATCACGCGCCTGACGGGCTACTTGGATCAAGCGACCGCTGAACTCACTCGATAGTACATTTTCTAAATTGATACTGACCTTCGAACGCCGTAGAGTTCGAAGCCCAAGGGTCAAACTCAGAAGCTAAAAGAAGCATCCGCGGCCACTCGGCCAGCTGCCTGACCCATGGATGTGATCACCGTCAAGTCCACAAGTTCTGCGTCAGGCCAGAGTGAGCCAAGGCGAAGGTTCGCATTGGTCCCCTCGACTGATTGCGCGCAAAACCAAGAAACAGCAACTCCGACTTCCGAATGAGCGTCCTCGTCTTCTGAATGGGAATGCCCCTCATCTACTTCAGGTGAGCTTACTACCTCTACATCCTCCAACTCGCAGGCAAGCTCCGGGGAAACCGCAATGACTTCTCCCACCCGTGTTCTGAGGGTCTCCATTGCCTCGGAGACTACCCCAATCTCCTCTTCCGTCTCCGGGTCATGCTCGAAACCGAAAACGGTCGCAGCTGGAATTTCTAGATTCAGGGACATCCGCTGACCATCTACTGCTAGACCCATCCGGATTACTCCATGTTCGTGGGCACCTACAGTGCCTACAGGGTCACCTTCCACCTTTGGACCTGAAGCTTGCTCATTTCCTGACCAGCATCCCGCGAGGCTGAACGTTGTAACTATCACAATTAGGAGGAGAACCATGGCTTCAGGGCGCCGAATTCGATCACTTGAGAACACTCTGTTATGCCCCATTTAGTCGACAGTTATACGTTTCATTCGAGCCAGAATAGGATATATTCGAGCAAGAATACAAAATATACGTTACTGATAATATATTCCCATTAGGCTTCTGCTTCCAAGTAGGGCACAGCCATGTTCGTAACAAAAAACCTCTTTCGCTCGCGCAGACTTCCTATCGGCTTTCTAGCCTTCCTAGGGAGCCTCCTCATCTTGACCTCGGGAGTCGTTTCAGTCGAGGGACACGCCGCATCGCGGCCTTCCTCAGGGATGTTTGATAATGCTCAGCAAAACAAAGTGGCATCCGACGACCCGCCGGAAGTCCTATGGGACGTACTTCAGCAACTGAACTACAGCACTGGAGAAGTTGGCACTGAGCTAGCCGACTTCCTAGGTAAAGAAGTCAAAATCCCCGGCTTCATTGTGCCGCTCGAAGACTTCGCATCAGAAGTATCAGAGTTCCTCTTGGTTCCTTATGTTGGAGCTTGTGTGCACACCCCTCCACCTCCACCAAACCAGCTGGTCTTCGTTGAGATGGAGGATGCTGAACAGGTTACCGCCGGAACGTGGGAACCGATCTGGGTCCACGGGACATTGGTACTTGAAGAGACGACCAACATGTATGGATCTGTCGGATTTAAGGTGGCAGGAATGGAGGTTGAGCCCTACGTGTGGTGACCGACACTCCCTTCTGTATCGATGCACGCGATCTCAGTTTCGCGTACGCTAAAGGACCTCCAGTTCTTGACATCCCCGAGCTCACCATTCGGTCGGGTGAGCGGGTCTTTCTCTATGGACCTTCAGGAAGTGGGAAAACGACCCTGCTTGGACTGATTGCAGGCGTCCTGAGTCCACCACCGGGGACACTGAGCGTCTTAGGCCATGACATCGGAGGACTCTCATCTGCTGCACGGGATCGCTTCAGAGCGAGTCACATAGGTTACGTTTTCCAGATGTTCAACCTAATTCCCTACCTAAACGTTCGGGACAACATAGCACTCCCGGTCCGCATCAACTCGGAACGTAAGAAGCGACTTACCGGTAGGCTTGATGAAGAGGTAGCCAGCGCTGCCTCACATCTGGGTATAGAACAGCTTCTGGACGAGAAAGTGACCCGACTGAGCGTTGGACAACAACAACGCGTTGCAGCCGCACGAGCGATTCTTGGGTCCCCGGAACTGATCATCGCGGACGAACCCACCTCGTCGCTTGACGCCAACCGACGACATGCCTTCTTAGATCTTCTGTTTGCAAACGTTGCAGATGCAGGGTCGACACTTCTCTTCGTCAGCCACGACCTAGGGCTAGCCGATCAGTTCGACCGCTCCCTTTCTCTGCCGGAACTCAACCGGGCTGGAGAGTAAGAATGTTGCTACTCCATCTAGCACGTAAGTCGCTCACCAACCGGCTCCTGACGACTTCGCTCACAGCTCTTTCAATAGCGTTCAGCGTAGCCTTGCTAGTCGGTGTCGAAAACGTTCGAACAGGGATGAGAGAGAGCTTCTCCAACACTGTGAGTGGGACCGATCTAGTTGTAGGGTCGCGTGGCGGCACCATTCAGCTAATGCTCTATGCGGTATTCGGGATGGGTTCACCTGTAGCAAACATATCCCACGATACGTGGAAGGAATGGGATGAACACCCGGCTGTTTCGTGGACTATCCCATACGCGCTAGGTGATAGCCACCGAGGCTTTCGTGTAATCGGTACGAATGATTCCTTCTACGAGCATTACAAATATCGCGGGGGACAGCCGATTGCCTTGGCAGAGGGACGAGCCGCGCAATCAGTATTCGATGTAGTTCTAGGGGCTCAGGTCGCTGAGCGGCTCGGGTATGCCTTGGGGGACCGAATCTCCGTGACTCACGGGATGAGTGCAGTCGGCTTCATGAACCACGACGAGATGCCATTCGAAGTCGTTGGGGTATTGGAGAAAACTTTCACACCAGTCGATAGGGCGATCTACGTGACGCTAGAAGGTGTCACCGCCATCCATATGGGTTGGGAATCGGGTGGCCCACCCATGCCCGGCGACGAGATATCGGCAGCAGATGTCCTCGCAATGGAGGAAGTTCCGGTTTCACAGATCACCTCCTTCTTCTTGGGAGCTGAATCCAGAGCATATACTCTGCAACTGCAACGTGACATCTCAACGAGTGAAGATGAACCCCTCACGGCGGTGATTCCCGGCGTAGCACTCTCCGAGATGTGGCGTGGTATTGGGTACGCGGAAGATGGTCTTCTTGTGATCTCAGGATTCGTTGTCTTAGTCGGCCTCTTGGGAATGCTCGTATCGATCTATACCTCCCTAGACGCCAGACGCAGAGAAATGGCTATTCTTCGCGCTCTAGGAGCCGGGCCACGTCGGATAGTTTCCCTTCTGGTTCTTGAGGCTGGAACACTTTCAATTATCGGTGCCCTCTTAGGTGTCGCATTCGTCTACGTGGGCCTCGCAGCTCTGCAACCTTGGCTGGAAGGCCAATTCGGATTGCAGGTCCCGATACAGGCCCTAGACGGGATGCAGTTGATGTACATCGGGACTGTTATCGCTCTGGGCTTTGTCGCGGGCCTAGTACCGGCTCTAAAAGCTTACAGGACCGCGTTGCACGACGGGTTATCCGTCCGCATCTGATGAGGCACGGTCGAGAGGCCGAGGCGCCCATCTTCGCCGTCCTCACATTATTGACGTTAGCAGCAGGGCCGAGATTAGCGTCAGCACAAAACGCCGTAGTTCAAAAGCTTGAGATTTCAGAAGACTTGGGGTGGTCGGTCGGGGACGCAGAAGCGCCCCTCACTGTAGTAGAATTCACCGACATATCTTGTCCGTACTGCTCAAGCTTCTACAACGGAACCCGTGCCTCTCTTCAAGCTGAATTCGTAGAAGGAGGCAAGGTACGATGGATTACGCTGAGCTACGTATCTGGCCTGTACCCCAACTCTGAAGCCCTATTCCTAGGTCTAGAATGTGCGGGACGTCAGGAGCGATACGATGACTTTTTGAGGATCGCATACCTGGATCGGGAAAGTTGGATTAGTGCCAACAGAGATGGGGTGGAGACCGTTCTAGAAAGCTTGGCTGACCAGGTCAGTCTCGATCGAGCCACATTCCACTCGTGTCGAGCTGATCCCTCGATTAGGGAGCGTTTAAAGGAGATCGTTACACTCAGCCGGGAAGTAGGGGTTCGCGGAACTCCCACTTGGTTTGTAGATGGCTTTCTGGTGATGGGGGACCTCCCGCATGGGTTCGCTCGCCACTTCATCACGTCACGACTAAGTGGTTAGCCCTCTACTAATAGGCTGATAGATCGAGACACAGACGACTTAAGTGCCGAGAAAAGTCTTGGGTGATGGTTCGTGAACTGGAGGCTTAATGAGAATGTGTTATCTTTAAGGGAATCTCGTCCTCATGAAGCTTAGTCCCTTCCATGCCCCAACTAACCTCCCTCACGAATCAAGGATCAAGGATCGCCGCCTGCGCAGCAGCAGGGTGCGGCGTCCACTGCGCTCTGTCGCCGATCCTGATTCCGATAATGCCCATGCTAGGGGTATCACAGGGTGTGGAGAGAGGAGCCCTTGTAGCCACATTTCTTCTTGGTGCTCTCATGCTCGGACTAGGGCCAGGCAGATCCTATGCGTCCATTTTAACGGTCTTCGCGATTGGTGCTTTTACCTGGGCTGCTTCACTCGCTGGGCTTTTCACTCCGTTACCTGAACCACTTACCTCGGCCCTTGGCAGCCTGCTAATGGCCGGTGCACTTTTCGAAAGCGTGCGACGATGCGCACCGGCTCAATGTGAGAGATGCGATACTGGTCTTCATGCAGATATGGCAGACCAAGGTTCACCAAACTAGGATTAGGTAATGTTAGTCCGGTAGACACCAGCCATTCTGGCGGAGAACACCACAACAATTAAGAGACTCAACTTTAAATGCAGCGAGACACAAGACAGCGTCGCGCGATTCGCCGTGTCTTCATGGACTGTGGACGTCCCCTTACGCCGGAACAGATTCTTCAAGCTGGGCAGAACATAGTTCCATCCCTGGGTCTTGCTACGGTATACAGGACCGTGAAAGCTCTAGCACTAGAGGGATGGTTAGCGGAGGTCGAGCTTCCGGGTGGAGTTCTCCGGTACGAAATAGCGGAGAGACCACACCATCATCACTTTCTCTGTCGATCATGTGATCAAGCGTTCGACATACCCCAGTGCCCGGAAACAGTCGAAGAGATAGCGCCCGAGGGATTTGAGGTAGAAAGTCACGAAATCATCCTCTTCGGACGCTGCGTCGCCTGCGCCTGAATCCGAGTCTCGAAGGATTCTAATCCTCAGACAGTAGGCCTCGGTCACTATGGATCGTCGACTTATCGTGAGGTGGGTGGAGCGCCTACTCCTTACAGCACTTACAGTTTTTGCTCTATACCGTTTGGGACCGCAGCTCCAAGCATGGACTGGTGTAGGACCTGACCTCGGCCGCGCCCCTTCCTATTCTTTCACCGCGCTCGACGGGTCTTCGATAGATTCGGATTCCCTACTGGGAAAGGTTGTCGTCCTGAATTTTTGGGCCACTTGGTGCGGTCCATGCAAACTTGAGATGCCCGCTCTTCAGCGGTTGCACTCCGAAAGATCTAAGAACGGTGCACTAGTCCTAGGGCTCGCGACCGACATCGGAAGTTCCGAAGCTATAACCGAGTTTTTGGATAACCGGGGCATCACGTATCCTGTAGGAAGAGCTACCAATCCCCACAGGGCTTCCTTCGGTGGCATAAACGCCATCCCCACTACGTTTATAATCGACCGCAACGGAGTCGTGCAACATCGAGTGATCGGGTATTTCGCACCACCCGCCATGCGAGCGGCGATTGACCGTCTACTTTCTGATAGCTCCTCGGTCCGGTCAGACTCTAGTGCCGAAACAATCTCCTACCGGTGAACACCATAGCGATGCCATGCTCGTCCGCGGCATCGATTACCTCATCATCACGGACTGAGCCACCCGGTTGGATGACGGCTCTTACTCCAGCCGCAGCCGCAGCTTCTATACCATCCCTGAATGGGAAGAAGGCATCTGAAGCGAGTACCGCCCCAGAAAGACCGAGCCCCGCATCACCAGCCTTCCTAACGGCAATTCTGGACGAGTCTACCCGGCTCATCTGACCCGCCCCAATGCCCAGCACGCCTCCGTCTTTGGCGATTAGAATGGCGTTCGATTTGACACCGAAAATTGCCGCCCAAGCGAACCGTAGGTCATCCCACTCTTCTTCTGACGGGTGACGCTCGGTAACAATCTGCCAAGACTCGTCAATCTCCCCGTAAAACGGAGGAATGGGAGGGCTTTGAGCCAGGACACCACCATAAACGCTCCTCACAAGCAGCGGTTCGGGTTGGTGGCCATAATCCGCGAGAAAAGAAGAGGCCGAGCCCTTTGGGAAGGTCATAATTCGGATGTTTTTTTTCTCGGTCAACTTCCCGATCGCGTCATCCGAAAAGTCCGGTGCTACGAGACACTCAATGAACAGTTTCGACATCAACTCCGCCGTCCCTCCATCCACAGGACGGTTTACCGCAATTACAGAACCAAACGCACTTACGGGATCAGTAGCTAGGGCACGTTTGTACGCTTCAGCCAGCGAGTCACCCACTCCAAGTCCACACGGAGTAGTGTGCTTGATGATCGCAACCGTTGGACGTGGCGATTTAGCGAAAGGAGACAGACTCAGTAACGCACCATCCAAATCAAGAATATTGTTATACGAGAGATCTTTTCCGTGGTGCTTTTCTAACGCCGAAATACCGACGGCTCGTTCTCCAACATAGAAGGCTGCGCTCTGATCCGGATTTTCTCCGTATCTCAGCATATGCAGGCGCGACAGTGAGGTTTTCAGGTGTTCTCCCAAGATTTCTCCGCTTCTCTCTTCAACGCTACGATCAAGTAGATACGAGGCGACAGCGGAGTCGTAATCGCTGACATGCTGGAACACTTTTGCCGCAAGCCTACGACGAAAACCCGGGCCTTCCTTACCGTCTATGGCATCGATCACATCGCCATAGTCGGTCGGGTCAACCACCACCCAAACGTCCTTGTGACTCTTGGCGGCCGCGCGAATCATCGTAGGGCCACCTATGTCGACCTTCTCCATGGCTACTTCGACCGAGACGTTCCCGGAGGCTACAGTCTCACGAAAGGGGTAAAGATTCACCGCGACTAGGTCGATCGGACCGTAACCGTGCTCGTTTAGAGCGGCCATATCCTCAGGATTGGCGCGCCGGGCGAGCAGGCCTGCATGAATTGCCGGGTGGAGTGTCTTAACCCGCCCGTCCATCATCTCAGGGTGTCTCGTCACATCAGACACTGAAGTTACTTCTACCCCTCCCTCTCTAAGGGCCCTAGCGGTTCCCCCAGTCGACAAGATTTCCCAACCCCGTTCTTGGAGAGCGCGACCAAATGCCACAGCGCCATTCTTGTTGGACACGCTAATGAGCGCGCGCTTCATTGGATTTCCTCGGTCAGTTTTATGGAAGTAGAAGATTTACGACGATGCTCTTCGAACGAGTTCTTTACATCAACATCGACCATCCGCACCGGCCTTGTGTCAGCGATAAGCGCATCACAAAGATGGTCGACCGCCGCGGGGTACAAACGATGTTCGATCTTAAGGACCTTGGCCGCGATCTCCTCTGCACTGTCCTCCGGACGCCGCGACATCCTCCACTGACCCAAAATCGCACCTTCGTCGTACAAGTCGCTGACAAAGTGAATCGTGGCACCGATCTTAGTCGATTCAGAGTCTGCAACGGCCCGGTGCACGTTCATACCATACATCCCCGGGCCGCCGAACTCTGGCAATAGTGCCGGGTGGATGTTCAGAATCCGTCCGGAGAAGCGACTCGTCACCTCTGACGGGACAAAACGCAGGTAACCAGCCAGAAGAACTATATCGATAGCGTGTTCATCAAGAACCCTCAGAGTATCTTGAGCGATTTCCGACATCTCTCGGCCTTTCGTCGGAATGATATGAACAGGCACTCCCGCAGAGCGTGCCCTCCGCAACGCTCCGCCCTCACGGTTCATCACGAGTAGGTCAATCGACCACGCCCGATCACCGGAGGAAACGTGATTAATAAGTGATTGAAAATTGCTTCCACCACCGGAAGCGAAAACCGCCACCCTAAACGGTCCCCGCCCCTGTGTCACGCCAACTCACCACTGCGGCGCGGAGCTAAAAACGGGTTTGTGTCTCGTTCTTGTCCTACCGATGTAGCCGGACCGTGCCCAGGAAACAGGATCGTCTCGTCCGGAAGTGAGAGAATCTCCCGCCGGATAGACGCCATGAGCGTTTCAAAACTCCCTCCGGGGAGGTCTGTTCGACCGATAGAACCCTGGAAAACTACATCTCCCACCAATGCAAGTGATTTCGGTCGGGAAACGAAGATCACATGTCCGGGTGAGTGACCGGGGGCGAACAAAACTTCGAACGCACAATCCCCGAATTGAAAAGATTCTCCTGGAATGAGTTCGTCAGTCGGCTCGGGTTGAGGCTCAGCCGTCAGACCGAACATGGCAGCCTGCCTATGCACGCCCCGATAGAGACTCAACTCATCCGGATGCAGCCATATGGGTACGCCCGGATGTCGAGCGCGAACATCAGATACCCCTTCTACGTGATCGAGATGGGCATGGGTTAGAAGAACAGCCTGCAGATCTAAATCATTTTCCTCAATCGCGCTCACGAGCGTTGTCGCTCCGGCACCTGGATCTACGGCGACGCAAGCGGATGTGGTTTGGCAGATCACTAGGTAAGCGTTCTGGCCGAACCCTCCTCCGGTGAAGGTCCGGATTTGCAATGCTTTAAACCCAGCCGTCGAAGGTCATCAGACCGTGAACGAACTCCCGCATCCGCAACCACCGGAAGCGTTGGGGTTTCTGAACGTAAACCCCTGACCCATCATCGAACTTACATAGTCGATCTCTACCCCATCCAGGTACTGTGCGCTAAAAGGATCTACAAACACTTTCACGCCACTGATGTCGAGTACCTCGTCGTCCGATTCCGGGGAGCCCTCAATGTTCAAGCCATATTGAAAACCAGAGCACCCACCTGGA
>DEAT01000088.1 GCA_002348265.1 Gemmatimonadales bacterium UBA2975
GTGGGACGTGAGCAGTGTCACGAATATGCAAAATATGTTCAGGACCGCCGATGCGTTCAATCAGGACATCGGGTCGTGGGACGTGAGCAGCGTCACGAATATGGCCTTCATGTTCCAGGACGCCGCAACGTTCAATAAGAGTCTAAACTCGTGGGACGTGAGCAGTGTCACGACTATGCGCAACATGTTCGAGAGCACCGATGCGTTCAATGGCAATATCGGATCGTGGAACGTGAGCAGTGTCACGAACATGTTCGCAATGTTCTACAAAGCCTCTGCGTTCAATCAGGACATCGGGTCGTGGAACGTGAGCAGTGTCACGCAGACCCACTGGATGTTCAATGGAGCCTCTGCGTTCAATCAGGACATCGGGTCGTGGAACGTGAGCAGTGTCACGAACATGGAAAGCATGTTCCGCCAAGCCGATGTGTTCAATCAGGACATCGGGTCGTGGGACGTGAGCAACGTCACGGATATGGCCAACATGTTCTGGGGTAACGATGCGTTCAATCAGAGTCTAAACTCGTGGGACGTGAGCAGTGTCACGAACATGAGCCAGATGTTCAAGGAGGCCGATGCGTTCAATGGCAATATCGGGTCGTGGGACGTGAGCAGTGTCACGAACATGAGCGGCATGTTCTACGATGCCGATGCGTTCAATCAGAGTCTAAACTCGTGGAACGTGAGCAGTGTCACGAATATGGGGAATACGTTTAGGGATGCCGATGCGTTCAATCAGGACATTGGATCGTGGAACGTGAGCAGCGTCACGAATATGGGCTGGATGTTCACAGACGCCGCTGCGTTCAACCGGGATCTCAGTGGTTGGTGTGTCGACGATATTGGTAGTGAGCCAAACGATTTTGATACTGGTGCCAATGCGTGGGCAGGTGGTGGTGCGACGCGTCCGCAGTGGGGGACTTGTCCGGGTGGCTGACCGCAACGCCACATATATTGGCATCCGCAATTTATTGAGCTCACAGAACGCCTTCGCGGCCACTGAATGGGGGACTGCGAGATGAAAAGGACGGTGCTTATAGCGCTCGCGTTGGTAGCGAGTTCGTGTGCAAGACAGGACGAGCAGCGCATCGTCGCGTTCGGGGACGTACACGGAGACCTCGAAGCAGCTCGAGGCGCACTTCGTCTAGCAGGTGCCATCGACGATCAGGACCATTGGATCGGTGGCGAACTGGTAGTAGTGCAGACCGGTGACCAACTGGATCGTGGAGATCAGGAACAAGAGATCCTTGACCTGTTCGAGAGGCTAAGGATTGAGGCTGAAGCTGCTGGCGGAGCGTTCCACGCCTTGCTGGGAAACCACGAACTCATGAACGCGCGCCTAGATTTGCGTTACGTGACGGATGGTGGCTATGCCGATTTCAGGAACGTCGCGGAGTACGATCCCAGTGACTCGGTTCAAGTATGGGATCGATCATCTGCAAGCTTCAGATCTTCAACTCTCGCCGAGTTTGAGCCACACCAGCGAGCTCGTGTGGCTGCGTTCATGCCGGGTGGTCCGTACGCTAAACTACTGGCCGAGCGGCAGGTGATTCTCCAGATCGGCGAAAACGTGTTTGCACACGGTGGCGTGCTTCCTGAACATGTCGCCTACGGTATCGACGAGATCAACAGCTCCGCGCAAGCGTGGCTTAGAGGAGAGGCAGAGCTCCCCTCAGTGTTGTCGGGCTCGAATAGCCCCCAGTGGACCCGATTGTACTCTGATGATCCTGATTCTGCGGCATGTTCAGTCCTTGAAGAGGCATTGAATGCTCTACAAGCCAAACGAATCGTTGTGGGGCATACGATCCAAGAGTCTGGGATCGCCAGCGCGTGCGGCAGACAAGCGTGGCGTGTCGACATAGGGATGGCCGAGTATTATGCGACAAGGACGGAGTACGGGGGTTCGGTAGCGGTACTGGAAATCATCGGGGACTCTGTCAGGGTGTTGAATTAGTTCGGTCGGGAAGAGCTGCTCGTTAGCTCCAATCCACATCCGCCACCACCGGTTAACGAGAGCTCATTGCTTTGACAGGCGCGGCCAACGTCAGTCAGTTGGGGATAGGTCGGACCCTGCACAAAGAACCTCGAATATATGGGAAGTAGTCAATTGAATAATCTTTCACGAAGGGCTTTCCTGAACGCAGCGGGTCTGACCCTCGCTAGCGCCGCATTTGCGCCGAGAGTATTCGGAGCCGAGATGAGTCACCGGGCTCGGATTGAGGCTGCTTTGGCGCATCTGCCCACGGATCGAACCCCACTCAGCTTTTGGTGGCACTGGCCAAACCAAGATCGTTCACCGAGACGCCTTGCAGAATTGGCAGTGAGCCTACAGCAGCGGCTTGATATGGACTTTATAAAGTTCTCGCCGTACGGGTTGTATTCTGTTGTGGATTGGGGTGTGCAACTCAATGTCCGAGGCGGATTGGATACACCAATCCTAGCAGAGAGTCCGATTCAAAAACCAGACGACTGGCTGAAGATCAAACCGGTCAGAAGCGATGCGGGGGAGTATCTGATTGTGTTGGAAGCGCAGCGGATTGCTCTGGAAATGCTGAATGGAGATGTGCCGTTTGTGCAGACGGTATTTTCACCTCTGACATCCGCCTCAAAAATCGCGGGACCGGGAAAACTGATGCAGTATTTGCAGGATTCCCCTAGGCAAGTACATGCGGCCCTGGAAGCGATTACCGAAACCAGTCGGAGCTTTGTAGAACGGGTTGTTTCTGGTGGAGCTGATGGCGTCTTTTTCGCTAATCAATGGGCAGGTGTCGATCTCTTACCGCCGGACCTCTACGACGAATTTTCCAAGCCGTATGACTTGCAAATGCTCGAGCCATTAAAGGGCAAGACCTGGTTCAATATCTACCACCTGCATGCGCACGACATAAACTTCGAAGGTGTCCTAGACTACCCAGTAGAGGCGTTCAACTGGCACGACCAAGACTATGGGCCGAGCATCGCAGAAATGCGGACGCTCACGGACAAGTGCCTGATCGGGGGGATTACGCCCAGTGCGGGCGGTCCATTGGTAGTGGGTTCGACGGCCGATGTTGATCGAGAAGTCAGGGACGCGATCCAGCAATCCGGTGGAACTGGATTTATTCTGGGTCCGGGCGAAGTGGTAGAGCCGTCCTCAAAACCGGAGAATGTTGATCAAATTCTCAGAAGTGTTTTGTCAGTAGCGAGCGGCTAGGTCGAGCGAGTCCGGAGCAGAAGGATCTATACGCTATCCGCCTGAGTGCTCCCAAGGAGCTCGGATCGCTTCACCTGCCATAGCGCCCGTGGTCTCTCCATCTCGGATCGCGAAGGTGCCGTTAAGCATTACGTGGACTACGCCCTCTGAGAAGTGATGTGGGTCTGCGAGGGTCGAGACATCTCGGTACGAGTCGAGATCAATGACGGCCAGGTCGGCGATTCGACCGACCTCCACATAGCCTCGATCATCAAGCCCGAAGAAGTCCGCTGACAGTCCGCTGAAGCTTCTAATCGCAAACGAGATGTCGATGTCGTCGTTCTCCATAGCGAACAGCCTGAGCTTCCTGGGAAATGCTCCATAGACTCGGGGATGTGTGATGTTTTGTCCTGGCGCGGGGGGCCTCCCGTCGGTGCACGTCATCATCCAAGGCATGCGTGCCAGATAGCGAGTGTTCTCAAGGTCGTAGAGTTCGAGGTTCATCACCGACGCATTCCCTTGCTCTTGGATAATCTTCTCCACGGCGTTGGGAACGCTCATGCTCCACTCAGCAGCTCGCTCTTCTAGTGTCCGTCCGTTCAGGTCTGGGTTCTCGTCTACGATCATGATCTTGCTGGCTCCACCACGCATGGCGAGCGACTCCATGATCTGTGCGCGCAGTGTCCTTCCGGTATCGGGGTGCTCGAACCTTGCTAGAACCGCTTCGGTGCCTCCTCCCGAAGCCCGACGGGGTAGGGCGTAGGACCTGAGATTCGACTGGGTCGCTGTATAGGGGTGGTGCGCGGCCCATACTTCGACACCCCGTGACCGCGCTTCTTCAATCATTCTGGCCCCCACATCAGCGCGGCCATAATTCTTCGCTCCTTGTGGGTTAAAATGCGAGAAGATCACACGCAGGCCTGATTCTTCACCGATCCGAATTCCTTCTGCGACTGATGCGTCATATCCGACACCTTCGTATGTCGCTCCGAGGTCACGATCGTGCGTGTCGTAGATCGCTTTATCCCATTCGGCAGCGACCTTGGCGAGTGCGATGACCTCTTCGGTTTCGGAGAAGGTTCCTGGGGTGTAGAAAAGCCCAGTCGAGAGCCCGAACGCACCCTCAGCCATCCCTTTCCGGACAAGAGCTTTCATCTCTTCCAACTCGTCTGGACTTGGAGCACGGGGTGCCAGCCCCATCACTTCAGTGCGTATTGCGTTGTGGCCGACGAAGGTGAGCGCGTTTACTCCGATTCCGTTCCCTTCCCACGATTCTAGGCGCTCGGCTACTTCATATGGGCCAAAACCGTCTAATCCCAGAACCACGGTCGTAATTCCCTGTGTCAGGAAGTGCTTTCCATCGCTCCCCCATTCTTCGTCTAGGACAGCGTGTGAATGAGCATCGATGAACCCAGGCGTCACCATTAGGCCACTCGCATCAATCGTGTCGGAAGCTGTGCTGGTCTCTAGATCACCGATGTCACGTATCACTCCGTCAGTGATCCCTATATCTGCAACGTAGGCTTCGCCACCGGACCCGTCGTAAATCGTGCCTCCGGAGATCACGACATCGAAGTCCGGCGTGTTGCAGGCGTTCAAGGCGAGGGCAGTTACTAGCGCTGCGCACTGAACCCATCTGTGGACCTCAGATTCGTGCGTGCTCATCAGCGCTCCTTAGATCGTCAGCAATGCGGAGAGCGACCATCCAGTTCATGAATTGGCCTCAGCTTTATCTTTGTCTAGACAAGTTATGACATCTTAGGCGTTATTGCTTTGAGTTGGCGAGCCCGCTGAGTTACACCGGGCTTGAACGTGCTCATCGTTTGAGGCGACCGTGGAATTCAGAGAAATCGAATCGTTTCTGAAGTACTTTGAGAGTGTGCGAACACGCACGCGCAACCTCGCCGTTTGTGTGCCGGAGGAGTACCTAGAATGGAGATCAGCCGAAGGACGATTCTCGGCGGGGGATCTACTTCGTCATATCGCGGCTACCGAACGGTGGATGTGGGCGGAAAACGCTAGGCTCAACCCCTCGAAATACCCTGGTCACGGCCAGGAACTCGCCTCAGGGTTAGATCATGTGCTCAGCTACATGGACAGCGCTCACGCCGAGACCATCAAGATTTTGAGAGATCTCACGCCCGAGCAGCTACAGCAGCGGTGCGAGACTGTAGGGGGAACCCAGATTCGTGTTTGGAAATGGCTCCGGCTCATGGTCGAGCATGAGATTCACCACCGTGGTCAGTTATACGAACTTCTCGGACAGCTTGGTGTCGAAACACCTCCGCTATATGGGCTCACTGAACCCGAAGTAAAGAAGCGAAGTTCGTGAGATTACCGATCCGCGTGCGGCGGGTTTTATCCCGCCCGCTGGATTCTATTCCCGTTCGTGTTCGGGCGGGTCCGAATGAGGGCTGCAGGTGGAGTTTGCCCGTTTCAGGGAGGGGATTCGCTTCAGGCCGGTTCGAGGTGGCTAAATTCGAAGCTTTGGCTGTGATCGTGTCGACTGGTGATGTTGTTTGGGATGTTGGCGCCCACTACGGCTATGCCACACTTATGACGACTAGAATTGTAGGGCCTGAGGGGTCAGTCTGGTCGTTCGAACCATCGCGTCTGAACCGGTCTTATCTCAAGCGGCATGTAGCATGGAACTGTTCAGGACGGGCTAACGTCCTTCCCTATGCTCTTGCGGAGCGGGACGGAACCGAAGCATTCGGGGGCTCAGATAGCTCTATGGCCCTTGGGCTTGGGCGCGGGGATGAAGAGGTAGAGGTGCGCTCAATCAGTGGAATGCTGGATGCGGGAGTCCCTCCACCAACCGTGATGAAGGTCGATGCTGAAGGATCTGAGAGCCGGATCGTCGAAAGTCTGGTGCGGTCGGAAGTGAGGCCTGTACTGATGTGCGCGATCCATGATCAGAGTCAACTAGAACTTTGCACGGAGGCACTTCATCAAGCCGATTATGAGGTGCTGCCATCTGGCCCGATCCAGAAATTCTTGAACGATGACTCTGCCTGGAGAGGCGACCCGGATATTGTCGCACTCCCGCGGAACGATTCAAGGCTGAGGGACCGCGTTTCTCGAACGGATCTATTTCGGGATGTGTCCGCGCTCTAACTCCACAGATTGCTTCAGCTTGATATTGGCTTCCTGTTGACGCAGCGTGGGCTGGTTCAGTATTGCTCGATAGATGTTTTGCCCCCGCAACCCCGAAGATTAATGAACCGACTCCACTTTTTAGTACTCACGTTTGGCGTCTGCATCACCACTTCATCGGCCATGCCATCGCCGTTGCAGGCTGTTCAGGAAGCGTATGACGTCGTGATTGAGGGTGGCCAGATTGTCGATGGCACTGGGAATGCCTGGTATCCCGGCGACGTTGGAATTCGGGGTGACCGGATTGTGACTATCGCTGCACCAGGTGCGTTGGCTGATCGGCAGGCGGTAAACAGGATTGATGCGAGTGGGATGGTGGTTTCTCCCGGGTTTATCGACATCCAGAGTCACTCCCGTTTCAGCTTCCTTGGTGGAGGTGACGGTCGGGTGGTTTCCAAGGTTACGATGGGTGTGACCACTGAGATCATGGGAGAATCGACGACTAATGCTCCATCGAGCCCTCAGATGATGACCAACTCAGGGCCGGCGGCTGGCGTTTCTCAGTTCGAGACTTTCGGAGAGTGGATTGAGGCAATGGAGGATCATAAGGCCTCAGTGAATTTCGGCTCTTTTGTGGGTGGCTCCACCATCAGGGTTGTCGGAATGGGCATGGCTATGGGGGAAGCTGGGGATCGTGAGCGGAGAGCCATGCAACAGGCGGTCCGACAGTCGATGGAGGATGGAGCGTTCGGTATTGCTACAGCGCTGGTTTATCCCCCTGGAAACTTTGCGTCGACCGATGAATTGATTTCGATAAATGAGGCTATGGCCCCCTATGGTGGTGTGTATATCACCCACTTGCGTTCTGAAGCGGACAACTTTCTTGAGGCGATTGACGAAGCGTTGGAGATCGGAATTCAAGCAGGTGTGCCGATCGAGATCTATCACCTAAAGGCTGGAGGCAGAAGAAATTGGCACAAGGCAGCCGAGGCCGTGGCCAAGATCGATTCAGCTCGGGCTTCTGGGGTGGATGTGCAGGCGAATATGTATCCGTACACAGCAGGCGGCACAGGCCTAGACGCTTGTTTCCCGCCTTGGGCTTCGGCTGACGGTCTGCTTTACGAAAATCTTGCCGATCCTGAGGTGAGGATGCGGATAAGGTCGGAGATGGAGGTCCAGACCGAGCCTTGGGAACCGTTTTGCTCCCTGGCCACGCCAGAGGGAACGATGCTCCTCGGGCTGAATCTTCCGGAACACCAACAGTACAGGGGCTGGTGGCTATCGGATGTTGCCGAAGCTATGGATAAGCATTGGACGGAGACCGCCATGGATCTCGTGCTTGCCGAGCGTCAGCGAGTTGGGACGATTTACTTTCTGATGAGCGAAGAAAATGTGGCGATGCAGATCGCCCAGCCCTGGATGAAGTTTGGCACGGATGCAGGAGGAATGGACCCCACTACAGCTACCGGACTGGCTCATCCGAGGACGTACGGCACGTTTGCCCGGGTTTTAGGAAAATACGTCCGAGACGAAGGCGCACTGACCCTTGAGGATGCAGTGAGGAAGATGTCGTCCGCAGTGGCGACGAGACTGAAGATCCGAGATCGCGGCTTTCTTAGAGAGGGGTACTACGCCGATCTGGTTGTGTTTGACCCGGAAACGGTAGCTGATCATGCCACGTATGAACGTCCTCACCAGCTGTCGACTGGAGTGGTGCACGTTTTAGTAAACGGGGTCGGGGTGGTATCCGACGGGCAGCACACGGGAGAAATGCCGGGCTTGGCGGTGAGAGGACCGGGATGGACTGGCTGGGAGCAACGGTGATGAAGAGTGAGAAACGGACCTTTTCCCAGATATGAACGGTTTTTAGAAAAGACAGATTTAGGGAGCACCCCAGAGACTCTTAGGGGTAGCAACACCAGACGATTCATGGATTGACTCCGGAAAGAAGTATCCGGAGCTAACAAACTGAGAAGAGGACATCACTCTCATGAAGTTTTTCAAGCTGATTCCTGCGGTGGCATTGTTTTTCACCGCTTGTGGAGGCGGCGAGCCTGAAGCTACGGCTGATGCTCCGGCGACGGAGCCGGCAGCTGCGGTGGCACCGGCTGGTCCGGCGGCACCCACTGGTCCTATGACTATTCCCGATTGGTACCAAGTCGATCACGATGCCAAAACGGTTCGGTTGGTCATGGTGGCTGGAGAAACGCCGGAAAACAATTACTGGAGCTACAATGGCACGATCCGTGGCGAGCTGGCGATAACGGTGCCCGAGGGCTACGAGGTCACGATAGAGTTTGAGAATCGTGATCCGAATATGGCACACAGTGTTGGGATCTCCACGGAGCTGGTCAATTTCACAGTCCCACCTGTGCCGGAACCGGTTTTTGCCGGAGCGATCACAGAAAACCCGCAGTCAATGATTGATGGCACAATGCCGGGTGACACTGAGACGATCACGTTCGTCGCAGATGTTGCGGGCAACTACTCAATGGTCTGCTATATCGCGGGTCATTCAGCGATTGGGATGTGGCATTTCTTCAATGTTTCCGCTGACGGGGCCGCTGGAGTTCAGGGTCTCTGATACCCTTTGCGGTTCCCGAGTAGTACGGTGATTAGGCGGGCGTTCCTTGTAAAAAGGGGCGCCCGCCTAAGCACGAACCAGAGAGTGGATAAGACAGTAACACTGGGCATTCTAGGGCGTTTTGGGATCAGTGGCTCTCATCTGCGGTCCGCGTAGGCGGACCGGTCCTTGGTGGGGTCGAGCAATACGAAGATTGATGATCTCCACGAAGACTGAGAAGCCCATTGCAAAATAGATGTACCCTTTGGGTATGTGTTGACCCATACCTTCAGCCACGAGGGACATCCCGATCAGCAGTAAGAAGGAAAGCGCCAGAACCTTAACCGTGGGACGGGCACTGACGAATGCGCTGACTTTCTCTGCTGACACGATCATAAAGGCTCCAGCAATGAGTACAGCGATCACCATCACTGGGAGATGGTCGGCGATACCAACTGCCGTGATGACAGAGTCTAGAGAGAAGACGATGTCCAAGAGAGCGATTTGTGCTACAACTGAAGTAAAAGAAGCATGGCCTTTTTGGTTCTCTCGTTGGTTCTCTCCTTCCAGCTTATGATGGAGCTCTCTGGTCGCCTTAAAGAGTAGAAAAACTCCCCCTATGGTTAGGATCAGGTCGCGGCCTGAAAAAGCATGACCGAAAACCGCAAACAGGGGCTCGGTCAGCCGCATGATCCATACGATTGAGAAGAGAAGAAGAATCCGTGTAGAGATCGCGACTGTGAGTCCTATCCTGCGAGCTCGCGAGCGTAGTTCCGTCTTCACGCGGTCCGAGAGGATCGCTATGAAAATGATGTTGTCGATCCCAAGAATGATCTCGAGGATCGTCAGTGTCAGAAGGGCAATCCAAGCCTCGGGGCTGCTGATCCATTCAATCATGTCGTGTCAGAGCTGCGGAAGGGGGTCCAGGTGCTGGCCCGGGATCGGGCGTCTTTAGCAGAATATGATCAAGGTAGTCGCAGCGGGTACCTGATCCAAAGAGCTGTGGCTTCACTCTCAGGCCAAGCTTTCTTCGAAGAGAAGAGCGAATTCCTTCGGTCCGTGTTCTGCGCGGATTCGGCATCCGAGCCGTTTGCTTTCCCAACGAATCCTTCCGCGGATCGGGGTTCGAGCCTCTTTCCGCGCTCAATAAGCCTGTATCATGAACTATGGCCACGATTAATTAATTTGATTTGACGAATCAAATTAATTACTATATTGGCATGTCTAATGTAGATTTTGTGCTGCATACGCTCCCACGCATCACCGAGAGGCTAAGGCTGAGGTTTTGGGAGGCGCTTCCGTCCGATGTCCAGGTTACGGAGCATCAGTTGAGGCTTCTTAGGCAGATGGATGACGTTGACCCGGTTATGGTTGGGGAACTCGCCGAGTACCTAGGCGTTACCATGTCGACGATGTCTCTGAACCTAAAAAGACTCGAAGTGGCGGGACTTATAACGAGGAGTAGGGACCCTGCTGATAGGAGGGTGATGAATGTTCTTCTTACCCCTGAAGGCAGGGCTATCCGTGACGCTGCTCCCCCTCTTGATCCAGACCGAGTGGACGCGGTGCTTATGAGTATGCGATCCGAGGAGCGCGATCGGGCTCTGAACGGGCTCAGTATTCTTGCTGAGGCAACATCCAGATTGGAAGCCGACCACAATCGGTACGTGGAGGGTCTCGCTGGCGGAATAGGGTCTGCGAGTTCGGGATCAGAGGAGGTTTTGCCCGAATCCAGCTAAGCAGGGCCTGTTTCAGGTACTGCGAGACTCGGAACTCTGAGGCGACCCATCGCAAGCTATACGGATTGCCAAGGGCTTACTACGTTTTCCTCCCAAACTCAAACTGGAATCTGGCATGATCCGTTTTCGCTACCTGCTGATACTAGCAATCGTCGTTACCTATAGCGCTACGGAAGACAACGCTGCAGAGGCTCAGGAGTCGTTCGACCACCTTCTGACTCGGGCGGAAGCTACCGATTTTATAGAGACGAGCAGCTATGAGGATGTCATGGCTTTTGCTGAAGCGCTTGCAGCAGGCTCAGACGAAATCCACCTGACCAACTTCGGATATACCAACGAGGGAAGGCGATTGCCGCTGTTAGTACTCGGCGCCCCAGATGCATCTCCTCAAGCAGTGCTCAGTACCGGTAAAACCAGAATCTATCTGCAGGGAAACATCCACGCGGGAGAGGTCTGCGGTAAAGAAGCCTTACAAATGCTCCTGCGCGACTACGCACGCGGGCATTATCCGTCATGGGCCGACGATCTCGTACTCTTGATTGCGCCAATTTACAATGCTGATGGTAACGAGCGAGTTGATCTTCGGAACAGGCCTCGACAGCACGGCCCTCTTGGTGGGATGGGTCAGCGTCCGAATGCCCAAGGACTCGATCTCAATCGGGATCATATGAAGTTGGATTCCCCGGAGGCGAGGTCGTTGGTCAAGATGATGACCGCCTACGATCCGCACGTGGGGGTTGATCTGCACACCACTAATGGGACCCGGCATGCATACCGCCTCACTTATTCTCCCCCGCTACACCCCAACACACCCGGATCAATCGATTCGTTTCTGCGTGATGAATGGCTTCCCACCGTTACCGATCGAATCAAGGAAAAGCACGGGTGGGACTACTACTACTATGGGAATACGAGTCAGCGCCGTCCTGGTTGGTACACGTTTGATCACAGGCCTCGTTTCAACAACAACTATATT
Source organism: Gemmatimonadales bacterium UBA2975 (assembly GCA_002348265.1). Lineage (GTDB taxonomy): Bacteria > Gemmatimonadota > Gemmatimonadetes > Longimicrobiales > Gaopeijiaceae > UBA2589. The sequence goes on from DEAT01000088.1 coordinate 11,547, forward strand.
GGGCTGCGTAACCGGATGGCGATCCTATCTGAGGCATACGCATATGATACGTTCAAGGATCGGGTGATGAGCACTCTCTGGTTCGTTGAGGAGATCCTCGATTTTGCGCGGGAGAACGCTGAGAGTATCCGAGATTTAGTGAGGGAAGCGGATGCTAGTGTGGTCGGGATGGAGTTGGCGACGAGAGCTACATTCGAGAGATCGCCCTCTGAAGTCGAGATTCTGATGGGAGAGGTTGCGGAGGAGAGGCATCCACAGACCGGGGAGATTATTCTTCGCCGCCAAGAGGTGTCTAAGCCGGTGTTGATGCACGAATTTGGGACATTCTCACCTACCGAAGTTGAAGTAGCGCCTGCTTTTTACTACATCCTTCCGGAAGCGGAAAGCGCAATTGAGCGGCTTCGTGCTCACGGGGTTGAGACTGGGATGGCGCCGGTCGGTGAAATCCAAGTCGAACACTTCATAGTGGATTCAGCGACGATAGCTGATCGTTCTTTTCAAGGACGCAACGAACGCGTCGTGTTCGGTGCTTGGCAATCCATTACTCGTGCATTACCGCCTGGTACGATAGCGGTGTCCGTGGATCAGCCTCTTGGTCGACTGGCTTTCACCTTATTGGAACCACGCTCCGATGACGGGTTCGCTAACTGGGCGATCTTAGATGATCAAATCGACGAGGGGCGGTACCCGGTCATGAGAGCTCATTAAGGAGACCCGTGTCAATCGTTGGTGGTCCTTATCCTTTGAGTTACTAAAGAGGCAGCACTTCCACATTGAGATCCAGGTAGACATCTCGGTCACGAAGGTGTTCGATAACTGCATCGTACGCCTCTTGATTGCGCCCAACCATTTCCGGTGTGGCTAGGCCAGGCTGAGCCCAGATTCCTCCAGCTATGAGTTTTACCATGGAGGTGCACGTGTATCCCGTAGTGCGAGCCACGGACATCGTTTCAGTGGCAGGGTTGTAGTGATCTACCATGCTGAACGTGTGCCGCTGCCGCTGACCGTCTTTGGTCCCCTCAATGACAATGCGAAGAATGGTGAGGTCGAGATCTCCTTCCTCGAATCGCCAAGCGTCGAAAAGGAGTGACTCGGTCACATCTCTAGGAATCACGCTTCCGGATGCGGCTTGGACAGGTTCTGATGAGAAAAAACCGGCTTCTCGTAACGTTTGCATCCGTGCCGCGTGACCGGGATACCTCAGCGTTTTTTCGACCATATTGGGCGTCGCGCAATTCCATAGCAATGAGCGCAGGCCGTCGGTATTAAACGCTTCGAGACTTCCGATGCCTGGGACGTCGATCAGTTCGGTGTCGGTCAGTGCTGGCTTAGTCACAACCCGACCGGCTTGTCTCTGACGCGCAGGTCGGACGTACTCCTCAATGACGTCGGCTGGCGAAAAAGGCGCCTTGTACTCCCACGGCAAGACGCGTTCTTTTGGAAGACCACCCGCAAAGCATACGTAAGACTCCGTTTCGTCGAAGTGTTCCTCACGGTTCCCGAGCACGAGGTTGCTGAGTCCTGGTGCGACGCCACAGTCTACCAAGCAAGGAACTGCGGCGTTCGCGGCTAGGTCTTGAAGCCCGGCCGAGTCTTCCTCAAAGAAAGAAATGTCGACGATTGGTCGACCTTCCTGGAGTACTCTTTTTACGGTGCGGTATCCCATGAATCCGGGGACTGCGCCAACCACTAAGTCTGCGTCTTTCACCGCCCGACTGACATTCTCAATCTGTGATAGGTCAGCGACAACTCCGTCTGCACCGAAGCGCGTCATCTTCTCAACCGCTACCGGGTCGATATCCACGACGAGCACTTTGAATTCATCTTCGGCGGTCAGGTCACGTACGATTGCGCTGCCCACACGGCCTCCGCCCAGCACCACGATATACAGGATTCATCCTCCGGATAGATTCGGCTGAATGCCCGAGGAATCAGTCCATACTCACGTCTGTGTGCAAGGGGTGATCACTACATCGTCCAAAAAGTGCAGGGTTAGGAGCCTGAACGAGGTGAGGGGTCAGGGAGAAACGGATCGGGTAATTTTGCGAGGTCTCCGTTCAGGTCAGGAACTGGAGACTCTCTTGATGAGTCTTTTCCGCGGATTGAGGACTAACGAGCTCAAGTCCTAGATAGAATGTGCCTTTATTTCGTGCTCATTAGCTGGATGAGGACTAATGTCACATTATCAAGCGGCAGTTTGGCCCGGTTCATGCTCAAGTTTCATTGTCTGGTGTCTCCGACTGGGGTGCTGCATACTTGGAGTCGAAAATCATCTTCCGGGGCTGAACTTAGCTTTATGCGGCGATCTCTCCTCATATTTACGTTTCTCTTGGCTTCGGCTGCACCTATTACGGGTCAAGAGTCTCCGGCTGCAAATGCGGATTACTTGAGTGCCGTTGCACGATTCTTCAGTCTGCCCTCTAACGAAGTGTCAATTCTTAGTGAGTGGGAGATACCAGTTGATGAAATTCCAGTTGTCCTCTTCGTGGCTCGGCGAAGTGGTGTGTCCCCCGAAGCTTTGGTGGCTTTGCGCCAAGCTGGCAGGAACTGGTCAGAGCTAGCAGCACGATATGGGGTTGGTGCGTCTGCTCTGCACGTCCCTGTGCCAGAAGATGCTCAAGTAGGAGCGCTTGAGCGGGTCTACAATGGATACCGGAGTACACCAGTTGCACGCTGGGGTAATATCCGATTGTCTCACGACGAAGTGGTAGACATGGTGAACGTCCGTATGATTTCTCAGTCCCTCGGGCTACCCGCCGCGAGAGTTATTGGGGAGACAGGGGCCGGTACCTCTCACGTTGACTTGTACGCGCGGCTCAGGGACTGACGACGACGATATGCCGAGAGCAGATTTCGTCCCACTCGAGACCTTTCGTGAACTCCCTCTGAAGGAAATGAGAGTTGCCGCGCGTGAGTTTCTCGAGAAGATGCGTAGGCGTCGCACAGTCAGAGAGTTTGCGAGTCGAGCTGTGCCCCGAGATGTAATAGAGGATTGTTTGCTCGCGGCCGGTACGGCTCCTAATGGGGCGAATCGTCAGCCATGGCGTTTTGTGGTCGTGGGGGATCCAGAGACTAAGGCTGAGATCCGGAGCGAAGCGGAGGTGGAGGAGCTCGCTTTCTACAAGGGCGGGAAGGCGTCGGAAGAATGGTTGGAGGCCCTGGAGCATTTAGGTACGGATGAGCACAAGCCGTTCCTCGAAGAAGCTCCATGGTTGATTGTCATCTTTGCCGAAACTTACGAGTTAATGGAGGACGGTTCGAAGACCAAGAACTACTACGTAAGCGAATCTGTCGGCATCGCAACTGGTATGCTCATTACGGCTTTACACCATGCGGGACTAGTCACGCTGACGCATACTCCTTCTCCAATGAAATTCCTCAATGGGTTATTGGGACGCCCGGATAATGAACGTCCATTCCTGATTCTGGTTGTGGGTTATCCGGACGAAGACGCTACAGTCCCGGATATCACCAAGAAGCCGATCGAGGACATCGCGATCTTCATTGAGTAGTGCCTTGAACTGAAACGATAATGTTGACCGTATACGAAAAACCGACCTGAACCACCTGCAGGAAGCTCGTGCAGCTTCTCGAGGAAGAAGGCTTGGACTTCGAGCGTGTGAACTACTTTGTCGAGCCGCTCGATGAGATCACATTGCGCGCGATTTTGAGTAAAGCAGGGCTGTCACCTCGAGATGTGATTCGCACGCGTGACCGCGTGTACAGTGAGCTTAACTTGGAATCTGACGGTCTCAGTGATGACGTACTCTTGGCAGCCTTGGTAGAGCATCCCAGCCTACTCCAGCGACCGATCATCGTCAGGGGGGATAGTGCCGTGCTTGGTCGGCCGATCGAAAACGTAAGAGCACTGTTCTAAATCGCAGATGATCGGAAGTATGAGCCCTGTGTGGAACCGCAGACCTTAGCCGGTCACAACGTCAAAAGCATCCCGTATCCGTCCTAAGCCCTCGATTAGCTCCTCTTCTGGGTTTCCGAAACCAAGCCTGATGAAGTAGTCCATCCCGAAGTGATCACCAGGTACGACCAGAAGCGACTTTTCCACGCGAAGCCTTTCTGCGAATTCGCTAGAGTTGACTGATGCATCGTAGTGTGTGTAGCAGATCGCACCTGCATCCGGGCGACGGTAGCGGAAACGCCCTTCTTGGGCTGACATCCAGTCTTCGAGGACACCTAAGTTTTTCCGGACGATACCGCGGGTCCTCTCGCCGATACGTTTCCTAGTCCCGGGTTCGAGAGCAACACATGCGAGCTGATCCGAGAGAGACGCCGGAGCGATCGTCGTATAGTCAGTCCGACCCCATAATTCCTCCATCAGATTCTCAGGTCCCATAATCCACCCAAGCCGAAGCCCAGGAAGACCATAGGCTTTGGATAGCGAGTTGGTGATCAGCACGCGGTCGTGGCTTCCCCAGAACGATGGAGTGCGTTCATCACCACTTTCGGCTCCGGCGTAGACCTCATCTGCTAAGATCCAGGCCCCGTATCGGTCAGTCATATCTGCGATCGCGTCCATTGACGCCTGGGTCAATGATGCGCCGGTGGGGTTGTTCGGGTTGGTGATTAAAACAAATGAAGCCCCGTCCGCTAAACTCGCTTCCAAAGCGTCGAGGTCCGGTTGCCAGCCGTCTTCTTCCCTGAGATTCACCCCAGTCAGACGGCTGTCGAATGATTCGAGCAGACCGGGGACCTGGCCGTATGTGGGTAGAATAATGGTCGCCTTAGCGTCCCCTTCGAATAGATGCCAGAAGCAGGTGAAGTTTGCTTCAGCCCCACCCGTCGTTACCAGGACGGATCTATCACTCGCTCCATCGTATTGGTTTGCTATGAGTTCCCGAAGCTCGTCTGAGCCGTTCGACTGCCCGTATCCGAGCAGGGTCGAACCTATATCGATGTCCTTGCCTGAGATCTCTATGAGCTCTTTGGTCGTTAGGGGATGTACTCCGCTTTCCGAAAGATTGATCTCTACCCGGTGCTCATAGGTGGATTGCCACCGTTCCATACGGAAGGGTGAATAGCGCACGATTGACTCCTGATCTTTGGCGAACTTGATGGGCGATTGCCCCTAGTGGGCCCCGGATCGTAGGTGGTTACAAGGCCCAAGTAAATGATAGCGATAAACGCCGACTGACCCTCAACCGTTTTGCTCAAGAACTCTGTCTGATCAAGTCGATCTTCCCTGACGATGCGGGCAGAGTAGTTCTTAGCGACCTTATACGCGTTAGTTGTGCCGTTCTTTTCTAACGAAGCCATTCCATGCGTAAGGTTCTCCTAGTCATCCTAGACGGCTGGGGTCACTCCGATTTTGAAGGCGAGCCGACTCAAGGCAATGCAGTCGAGCTGGCGAGTGTGCCAAGTTTTCGGCACCTGTATGAGACGTGTCCCCGCACGCGTCTTGCGTGTTCTGGCACAGATGTGGGGCTACCCAATGGCCAAATGGGTAACTCTGAAGTAGGGCACTTAAACTTAGGCGCCGGGCGAGTGGTGCATCAGGACATCGCGCGAATCGATCACGCCATAGCAGAAAACGAATTTGCTTCGGCCCTGAACTTGAACAAGCTCGTGCAGCAGGTCAGAGAAGCAGGATCGAAGATCCATATGGTTGGGTTGGTGTCCGATGGCGGAGTACACAGCCATCTTCGCCATTTCTTAGCTCTATTTGACCTTCTTCCGAAAGATATTCCCATCAGAGTCCACTGTGTCACCGATGGTCGGGATACATCTCCAACAGGGGGAGCCGGTTATTTAGCCCAAATAGAGACTGCTTGCGCAGTAAGCGAGCACTGGTCGATAGCATCTGTTTGTGGACGTTACTGGGTGATGGATCGAGACCGACGTTGGGACAGGACACGGAGGGGGTATGACTTGATCGTTTCGGGGCAAGCTGAGGTTTGGGCCGATGACCTAGGCTTTATGCAGCAGGGTTACGAGTCAGGAGTCACTGATGAATTTGTCCTCCCCACTGGGATACGTGGTGTAGGAGAAGATGGTGTGTCGCCTGATGACGTCGTCATCCTCATGAACTTTCGAGCCGACAGGATGCGTCAACTCGTGGCAGCACTATCGCGGGATGACTTCGACGAATTTAAGCGCCCAGGGGAAAACGCACGCACAATCGTTTCTATGACGGAATATGAAGAAGGGCTGCCAGTCACGGTTGCTTTTCCGACGGACAACGTCTCGAGGGGCCTCTCCGAACACTTGTCGTCACTTGGCAAACGTCAGCTGAAGGTTGCTGAGACCGAGAAGTATGCTCATGTGACGTACTTCTTTAATGGTGGGGAAGAGGCTGCATTCATGGGAGAGGATCGTTCTCTGGTGCCGTCTCCGCCGGTGGCGACCTACGATCTACAGCCAGAGATGAGTGCCCGTCGGGTGACGCAGTCGGTGATAGCGGGTCTACGGGACAATTACGACTTCATTCTCGTGAACTATGCTAACCCTGATATGGTGGGGCATACCGGTGTGCTTTCTGCAGCAATAAAAGCAGTCGAGACCGTAGATCTGTGCTTGGCAGAGATTCTGGCGGTAGTTGATGAGCACCCGGAGTGGGTTGTCCTTGTGACCGCGGATCACGGGAACTGCGAAGAGATGATCGATTCGTCCGGGAGGGTACAGACTGCACACACGACGACTCCCGTTGACTTGATGTTTTATGATCCACTCGGTGGTGACGTGTCACTTGCTCACGAAGGAAGGCTTAGTGATGTCGCGCCGACGGTGCTGGGTCAGATGAACATAGATCAGCCGCCGGAGATGACGGGTCGGGACCTGGTTACCGGGCAGGTTATGCTGGAGATTGACTGATGGACCGTGATCAGCTTCTCGAACAGGCCCTCGCCCTAGGAGAGGAGGGAAACTGGCCGGGGGCAGCTGAGCTGCTCAGGGACCACCTTGAAGACTTTGCACAGGACGCTGGAGTTCTATGTTGGCTTGGAGTTGCCGAACAAGAACTGGGGATGGGAGGCGTTGCGTACGAGCGGTTCAAGCATGCGCTCGCGCTGGGATCTGATGACCCGTACGTATTGGCTACCGCTGGAAATGGGATCGCTTATTTCGACGATCCGGAAGCCGAAAAGACACTGAGAACAGCAGCACTGATAGCTCCTGATCTTGCTGTGACACGCCTCATGTACGGGACGTATTTGGCCCGCGAAGGTTTCACAGACCAGGCTATTGAGGAGCTAACTGCGGCGAGAGAGCTGGACCCTGACGATCCGCAGATCGCGTACGAGCTGGGTGTGGGGTGGGCACTCGCAGGTGATCACGATCAGGCGACGGATGTGCTTGCCGACGCGGTGCGACTTGACCCTGAAGATGGCTGGATACGTATTGTGTTTGGGCTCGAGCTTGTTGAGGTGGATCGCTTTGAGGAAGGGGTAGGGGAACTGATGTCCGGAGCCCGCATTCGAGAGGACGACGTAGATGCACAGCTGGCTGCTGCACTCGGGGCTTCAGCGATGGGTCATGATGAGATCGCATACGAAATGCTCGAACGTGCTCGGCTTAGGGCGGCAGAACCTGATCTGGCTGCCGTGACTGCGGTAGAAGACCAGCTGGAGGCTGGGCACGAGTCTTCGCGCAATATGCTGGAAGACGATCTTTCCCCTGAAATACTGCGTTCACGGTTGCGAGAGCGACCCTGAGACTAGGAGCGGACATACCGTGACACAGCTCTCGATCGATTTCGATCGCTATCAGCTTGACAACGGCCTCAGGGTCGTAATCGCTCCAGATCGAACGGTTCCAATAGTGGCGACCAACCTCTGGTATGGAGTTGGCTCGCGGAACGAACCGGAAGGGAAGACAGGTTTCGCACATCTTTTTGAGCACATGATGTTTCAAGGATCGGCGAATGTGCCAAAGAACAGGCACTTCGAGCTCATAGAACGAGTCGGTGGCACTCTGAATGCAACGACTTGGTTCGACAGGACAAATTACTTCGAAACGGTGCCATCGCACGAACTGGATTTATGTCTCTGGCTTGAATCGGATCGCATGGGTTGGATGCTTCCTGCCATGGACCAGGCTAAGCTGGATAACCAGCGTGATGTTGTGATGAATGAGAAGCGCCAGCACTACGACAACCAGCCGTACGGAGACTGGAGTGAGCGGCTGCAGCGTCTCGTCTTCCCGAAGGACCATCCATATCACCACACTGTGATTGGATCGATGGAGGACATTGAAGCCGCGACCCTAGATGATGTCGCCTCTTTCTTCGAGACGTTTTATATCCCTAACAATGCGGTATTAACGGTGGTGGGCGATGTTGATATAGAGAGGGCGCTGGGCTCCATCGAACATTACTTCGGGGACATCCCGGCGGGTCCGAAACTTCCGCCGCTCCCCGGCCGGACAGAATTAGAGCACGTGATTGGCGATACAGTGCGCGATTTGGTTGTTGCCGATGTTCCTCTGCCTCGGGTCATCATGGCTTCTAGGATTCCACCGTATTCTTCTGATGGCTTTGCAACGGCCGAGGTCGTTAGAGCTGTTTTGGGAATGGGACGTGCCTCGAGGCTCTACCGACACCTTGTGAGAGAGCAACAGATCGCCAAGAACGTCGTGACCTATGCGTATCCACTCCTGACTGGTGCCTCAATGCTTCTTATGTGGGGGACGGGGTATCCGGGGACTGATCCTGCCCTACTTGAGAAGGCGATGGCGTGTGAACTCGAAGCTTTGATCGACACCCGACAAGAGGAAATCAGTCGCGCTATATCGTTGATTGAGACAGATCTGGTGCGTACGCTAGAGCGGGTAGCGGAGCGGGCCGACCTCCTTTCCATGTTCGACCTGTATTTCGGTGACCCAGGGAGATTAAATCAAGAGCTGGATCGACTTCGGTCAGTCACACTTGATGATGTTCGTGCGTTTGTCACCAACCAACTCGGACCGGATAACCGTGCAGTCCTAACCTACGTACCTGAAGGCCAAAGATGAGCGCGCTCGATCGGTCTTTGCGACCAACCAGTGGCGAGTTACGCGATTTTTCTTTCCCTCAAGTAAATAGGGTACGCTTGCCTAACGGACTCGACGTGCGCGTGGCTCAGTTGAGTCGGCTCCCGATCGTGAACGTAAGCCTATTCATGCGTGCGAGTGAGGGTGCACTGGGAGAAGAGCATGCCGGCTTAGCTGTGCTCACAGCAGACGCTCTAGAGGGTGGCACGACGAGGCGCAGTGGCTCGCAGTTGGCGGAGTCACTCGAAGGTATTGGAGCTCGTTTGTCGGCCAGCGCAGGATGGGAGGGCACGACCGTTGGTATCTCATGCATGGCAGATCGACTCCCCGAGGCGTTTGCTATCATGGCGGAGGCTGTTAGAGAACCGGCGTTTCCGGAAGAAGAGGTGCAGCGCTCGCTGGATCAGCAGCTTGCGACAATCCGTCAGAGAAAGATGGATCCGGGGGCGTTGGCCACGGAATATGCGAGGCGTTCTTACTTCTCCCCTGATGTTCCTTACTCTAGAGCAGTAGACGGATCCGTTGAATCGATCAGCGCGATATCTCGTGATACGGTGCGCGGATATGCGGATGCGAACTATAGGCCGGATGGTGGTGGGCTTGTAGTGGTTGGAGATGTTGGTTTCGACGAGGTTGCCGACATGGTCAGGGCTCATTTCGGTGACTGGGAGGGGACACCGGAGCAGATTGCGGACTTTACGGTTCAGCCGGCCTCGGTGAAGCGCCGTGTGGTACTCGTCCATCGGGCGGGTGCGGTTCAGAGCGAAGTCAGGATCGGACATGTAGGGGCAGCTCGCTCGACACCCGATTACTACGCGCTTTCGATGGCCAACATGGTGCTCGGCGGGATGTTTACGAGCAGGTTGAACCTCAATCTTCGAGAAAGGAACGGGTTCACCTACGGTGTCCGGTCTCGATTTACATTTCGGTCCCGACCGGGTCCTTTCCAAATCTCTACATCTGTGGGAAACGACGTGACTACAGCAGCCATCCGGGAAGCCATGATTGAGTTGATAGCCATGGCTGACAAGGGACCTACACCAGAAGAAGTCGCTGCGGCTAGAGATTATGCAGCAGGCGTATTTGGTCTTCAGCTTGAGACATCAGGGCAGGTTGCAACCCGAATCAATCAGCTCCTGATCTATGGACTAGATGAGAATCATTACGATCGGTATCGGGACGACGTCAGGGCGGTGAATGCAGAAGCAGCCGCCAGCGCAGCTGCAGAGCACATGAGACCCAGCCAAGCTCAGATTGTAGTTGTGGGTGATGCCGATGCCGTGGCGAAGCCTCTGGAAGAGCTAGGCCTAGCCAGTGTAGAGATTGTTACAATCGACTGATCGTTCTCTGCCGTGATGGGATCAGTTAAGCGCGAGCCTTAATGCTCAAGAGTACCGCGACTGAGAGTGTCTGCAGCGGTTTAACGAATTGACGTTAAGCCGTATTCAATAACCCAGTAGATTTAGTGTTAATCGCCTCGTGAAGAACTGTCCTAATTTCGCCCTCGGATAGCGTCACAAGAATAGGACGATTGGTGTTTAGGGCCTAGTGCCACTCGGTATTCTCAGTTTGGCACGCAGTATGCATTGTAAGTGTCCTGTATCGGGAGCGCGTCCGAGTAGGAAAGCGGACCGCCACCGCAAGGAGGCCGAGATTAGTTATGGGACGACTGAAGAGAGAAACCGATTTGCAGATCTTACCGAGTGAGGCTCGGGAGCATCGGCTAATGCTCGGTGAGATGACTGACTCGGAGGTGGTCCAAGCTTCTCTTGATGGTGACGCTCGTGCCTTCGGGGAACTCGTTCGCCGCTATGACAAGAGGTTACTCAACTTCGTCTATCGAACGATCGGGGATCGAGATCGCGGTCAGGACTTAGTTCAGGAGACCTTTGTGCGGGTCTACAGGCACCTTCATCGCTTCGATCAGACTAAGAAGTTCTCAACCTGGATCTACACAATCGCTAGCAACTTGGCGAAGAACGAGCTTCGGAATCGGTCTCGCAATCCGCTCGTCCTGTTCCAGACACTCAAGAAGAACTGGGACGCCGACAACCGACCACTCGAATGGGAGGACACTCAGTACAAACCAGACGATCTGTTCAGAAAGAGGCACCTGCGTGCCAAGGTCGAACAGGCTGTTAAGCAGCTGCCCGAGCATCACCGAGTCGTTTTCGTCCTTCGAGAGATGGAAGGAAAAACATACGAGGAGATAGCGGACATCACTGGCTGTAATCTGGGTACCGTAAAGAGTCGGCTGAACCGAGCACGGAATAAATTCGCGCATATCATTGCGCCGATGATTGAATGACCCGAGTAGTTCGCGGTAGCTAGGTACGTTCAGCCTAAAGGGAAAGCACCAATTCCCTGAAAAATTCTCGGGAATTCGTGCCGAACTGGGGAACCCAACGACAGAGCGTCAGTATCATCTGAGCGTGGTTCCCAGGCCGATAGAGTCTGGGCCTAGATCGGCGAGCTGTCGCGAATGGATTGTACCGAAGTCGTAGAATGCTTCACTGACTACCTCGATGGCGCATCAGCACCAACCGAGGAGATAGCGATAGAAGAGCATTTTCGGCATTGCCCTGAATGCTCCCGATACAGAGACGTACTCGTACATGGTGCTGAACTGCTCCGGGATCTTCCAGAACCCGATCTGAAAGATGACTTTGCGCCGAGGCTTGAGCATCGGCTCTATCACGTAGATGACGACCGCGCCATCGCAGCCCATTCCGGTTCCCGTATTCAGGCGCTGACGGTGGTAGGGATTGCGCTGCTTCTGACAGGGGTCGCGTGGTCACCGACTCTGCTTGTGCGTGTGCCTGCGGTCGAACTTCCAGTCATTGTCGTGGACGAACCTCCCCCTCGCGGAGCAGGGTACACTTCCTATTCGATGCCGATTGACGTTCTCGGCTCAAATCCGTTGGACCAAGGAGCCGACCTCAAAGGAAACATATGGGTGAACCAGCTCATCTACGACTATTCACCTCTCTCAGATCGGTATGAGCGGCGTCCGCGTGTGCGTCGAGTCGGTCAGTTTGACCGCTGAACGGACCAGACGTAGTTCCCGCTCTAGGTAAATCACGAGGAGGAGTATTTTACCTCCATGGTGCCGATCATTTCCGTAAGGAAGAAGCCGTTCGGTCATTGATCGAAGCTCATTTGGAAGAAGCGACGCGCGATTTCAATCTGGACCTCCTTAGAGGAAGTGAGGTAAACGCAGAGACATTAGCTTCGGTGATCGCGACGCCACCCATGATGGCTGAATGGCGAGTTGTAGTAGTTCGCGAGGTAGAAGGCCTCGCGTCCTCTAAGCACGCCCGAGACGAGTTAGTTCGGATAGCGCAGGATCCTCCTCCTGGGCTCGCGCTGATCATGAGTTGCACAGTCCCTGTAGGTTCGAAGGCCAAGTTCTATGCTTCTCTTGCCAAGGTCTCACAGTCTACGGAATTCAAAGCGATCACTGACGCTGATGTTCCTGGGTGGATCATGCACCGGGCGGAAGCTGAGCATCAAGTCGAATTTAGTGCCGATGCGGCTCGGGCACTCGCTGTCGCGATTGGCAACAACTTGGGTGTCCTCTCTCAAGAGTTGACTAAACTCGCTGATTTTGTGGGTGACCGACGTACAGTTCAAGTTGAGGACGTAGAGGCTGCCGGAACAACACTCCCTTCCCAGGATCGCTGGAGGTGGTTCGATCTTGTGGGTGAGAGAAAATTCGAGGAGGCTGCCACGACTCTGCCAATCCTGCTGCAACAGGGGGAGAATGGCGTTGGGCTTGTGATTGGGCTGGCGACTCACCTTCTGCGCTTAGGAATCGCAGCGGAGGAAGGTTCCGGAGGGCTCGAGCATGCATTGCCGAGGCATCAGCAGTGGCTGGCCAGCAGGATTGCAAGACAGGCATTGGAGTGGAAGCAAGACGAAATCGACGAGGCGCTTAGGTCTCTCCTGGACGTAGACCGTCTCCTAAAGACAAGTCCGCACACGGATGAACATTTTCTAGAAGCGTGGATCCTCAGCATTCGGGTGCGAGCAGAGGCAAAATGAGAATAAGACTAGGTGTGCCAGAACGGACGAGTGCTGAACATACGATCTTGGTCGCAGTTCTCATTGCGGTCGTGCTAGTTTCGGCAAGCCCTCAGATTGTTTCCGCTCAATCCTCACTTGAGCAGGTGGAGCGTCTCACTCGGGTGGGAAGAACGGAGGAGGCCAGAGCGGTACTACTTGAGTGGTGGGAAGAAGACCGTATCGAGGCATCGCGTCGGGAGAGACAACGAGGCCTGTGGCTTCGGGGGAAATTGACCGTCGATCCCAGGCAAGCCGAACTCGACTTCCAGCGGCTAGCTTTGCTATACCCGAGTGGGCAGTTTGCTCCTGACGCCGTCCTGAGATTGGCCCAGGCCTCATGGGCGATGGGGGATGAAGATGCTGCACGTAGGCATCTAGCCACTTTAGAGCGGGACTATCCTCGATCTGAGGCGTTTGAGCGAGCAATAGAGTGGATAGCGGATGCTGGGCCACTCCCTCCGAGGGGTGACACCCCTACAACTTCTGACGGTGAGGTTCAGGTCCCAGAGGAGTTAGGGATGTCAGCGGTTCAGATTGTTCAGGAGTCGGCGGTTGTGGACCCGGAAGCGGATGAGTCAAATGCTGTGGCCGACGTTAGTGAGTCTGTCGATGCATTAGCGATGAATTACAAGGTGCAGCTGGGAGCTTTCGCGCACCACGATCGTGCGGTCGCTCTGTATGAAGAGGTTAGCGCGAGAGGGATAGATGTCCGCATCGTGACTGTCGATGGGAGCCAATTCACCCATGTACGCGCTGGTCGCTTTTCTCTTCGGTCAGAAGCGGTTGAGTTGCTCGAAGCACTAGCCGAGCAAGGGATAAGGGCAGCGTTGATTCGAGACGCTAGGGAAGAGAGGCTAGTCGGAAGCTAGGCTTGGTCAGCCCGCTGGCATCCCTGAGTTCCACATATCAACAACGATCTTCCAAGATCCATCTGATTGCTTTTTCCATGTATGGAAGTCGCGCACAACATCTCGGCCTGGCTCTTCGCCTTCACGCTCGATCGTGATGTTACCAATAGCAAAGGTCCATCCTATATCACCGGACGCGGCAACCTCTGCCCGAACGAGTTCAAAGGCGAGCGAAACACCGGGTGTGACAATAAAGCCGAATTGGTAGTCCTCAACTCCTGCAAGCCCCTCGTCTACGATCGCTGCATTGGGTGGAATCATTATGGCCGTCTCGTCGTACATACTGACGACCGCTGCAGCGTTCTTGCTAGAGGCAGCTTCTTGATACGCTAGAGCCGCTGCTCGTAAAGACTCGATGTCTGCTTGCGTGCCCGTATCCCGGGTTGTGTCGGCTAAATCGGACTGACAACCGGACAGGGTCAGGCCGAGAGTTAGGCCGATGATTCCGAGTCCCTTGATTCCGAAGTTTTTCATGACAACTCCATGACGAGTGTGTTCGTCGTTCTAGTTAGCTCGCTCGCTATGCGGGCCATGTCTTGTCGAACTGTCGTAACATTAATTGAAATCGGGCCTAGGGACGCGACCACAGAGAGAGATGTCTAGCGGCATGGGTTTTGACGCCGCGTCGAACGCGTATCAGTGTGTGGTCGAGGTTTAGCTTCTTAAGCAAAAGAGGCAACAGTTTCGGCACCCTGTCTTGAGCGCTTTTCATACCCCAATAACTTCACTGATGGCTTCGGGCGACACACCTCTTATGCAGCAGTGGCGGGAAGCGAAATCCCGGCACCGAGATTCTCTGCTATTCTTTCGCGTAGGCGACTTTTACGAACTTTTCCACGGCGATGCTGAGGAGGGTGCGAGGTTGCTGGGCCTTACGCTGACCTCACGGAACAATGGAGCAGCCGCGCGAGTGCCGCTGGCCGGTATTCCCGCTAAGGCTTTGGACGACTATCTGGCCCGCCTCGTGAAGATGGGACGTCGGGTGGCCATCTGTGACCAAGTCGAAGATCCGGCTCAGGCTAAGGGCATAGTGAAGCGCGAGGTGACCGAGACGATCACGCCGGGCACCGTAGTGGCGGACAGCCTGCTCAATGACCGCGAGAACAACTTTCTAGTGTCGATAGTTGGGGCTGGTGAGGCCGGATACGCGTTGGCTCGACTTGATGTTTCAACTGGAGAAGTTGCCGTTAAGGCCGTTCCAAAAGACGAGTTGCGGGCCGAACTCGGCTGTCTTGAGCCCTCTGAGGTTCTCATCCCACGAGCATTGGCAGAGGACGAAGGCCTTGGGTGGTCGGTCTCAGGCGATGTTCCGCGGACTATTAGGGACGACTGGATGTTTGAGGAGGATGTTTGCACCTCTGAGTTGCTTCGGATTTACGGGCTACAAGCCCTAGACGGTCTGGGCTTTCAGTCTGGCGATGCTGAGCTAGTTCGTGCTACTGGGTCGCTGATCCAATACTTAGGTGAGATTCGCCCCTCGGGAGTAACCCACTTAAAGCCCGTTCGCGTTCTCCGACCCGGACGCGTGATGCTTTTAGACGAGATGACGCGACGTAATCTTGAGTTGATTGAGCCAATGCGGGGGGGAGAAGAAGGCGGCACACTCTTAGACGTACTCGATGATACTGTGACAGCTATGGGTGGCCGCCAACTTAGGAGGTGGGTGCTCGAACCACTGGTGGTTACTGAAGAGATCTGGGCTAGACAGAATGCCGTTTCAGAATTGGTCGATGCACCCGGACTGCGTCAGAGCCTTCGTGACGCTCTGGGTGGGGTTAGTGACCTTGAGAGAATCGCGGGCAAATTCGGTACCCTACGGGTCGCGCCGCGTGATCTCATGAGCCTCCGAATCTCTCTCCAAAGGCTTCCTCTGATTAAGGAGGCTTGCTCCGAAGCTTCATCCGATCTCTTGAGGTTGTTGGGTGCTGAGATCGATTTATTAGAGGACATTGGTGACCTACTGAGCCAGGCAATCGCAGATGATCCTCCAGCAGCTCTCCACGAAGGCGGGGTCATTCGGCAAGGTTGGTCCGCTGAACTCGACGATATTCGGGAGATTCGTGATGGTGCTCGCGACTTCATTGCCGGTCTACAAGTTCGCGAGCGTGAGCGTACGGGGATCGGCTCACTCAAGGTTGGATTTAACAAGGTCTTTGGTTACTACCTCGAGGTGACTAAGGCGAACCTCGACAAAGTTCCCGAAGACTATCTAAGAAAGCAGACACTTACGAACGGAGAACGCTATTTCACCCCAGAGCTGAAGCAGTGGGAGGAAAAAGTTTTTGAAGCGGATGACCGTATAGGAAGTCTGGAGATCGAGCTGTTCGCCGGGGTTCGAGAGCAGGTAGCGGAAGCTCTAGTCCGGCTTCAGGACTCCGGCGCTAGAGCGGCATCGCTTGATGTGCTGAGCACGCTCGCTGAAGTTGCGGTGCGACGGGAATACGTTTGCCCTGAAGTCCATACGGGCTTCGACTTAGAGATCCGTTCGGGGCGTCACCCAGTTGTCGAAACTATGATGCCCCGCGAGGAGTTTATTCCTAACGATCTCGTGCTTGGTGATGATGGATACATCGTTGTTCTGACTGGGCCAAACATGGCGGGCAAGAGCACCGTGTTGCGACAGATCGGACTCATCCAATTGCTAGCGCAAGTGGGGTCTTATGTTCCTGCAAGCGCAGCACGCCTAGCGGTTTCAGACCGTATCTTCACCCGTGTAGGAGCCTCGGACAATTTGGCCCGAGGTCAATCGACGTTCATGGTTGAAATGAGCGAGACAGCTGCGATCGTTCACGGGGCGACTGACCGAAGTCTTGTACTGCTCGACGAGATAGGACGAGGGACCTCAACGTATGACGGCGTATCAATAGCCTGGGCTGTCACGGAGCATGTGCATGAGCACATAGGGGCAAAGACTGTTTTTGCTACTCACTATCATGAGCTCACCCAGCTTGGTGATCTTCTTGCCGGGGTGAAGAATATGAACGTTTCAGTGCGCGAGGTGGGTGACGAGATTGTATTCCTTCGCCGTCTCGTATCAGGAGGTGCGGATCGCTCGTACGGGATTCAAGTAGCAAGGCTTGCCGGCCTTCCGGATGGTATTGTGGCTCGAGCTCGGGAACTTCTTTTCGAGCTCGAGGGAACACATACTGGAGGTGGGGAGGGGTTGGGTCGCCATGGGGTGCTTCGACCAAGCTCCGAACCTCCTCCGGATCAACTTTCCATGTTTCATGCGGAGCATCCGATAATGGCTCGACTAAGAGCAATCGATCCAGACACAATCTCACCACGTGAAGCGCTTGATATCCTCTACGAAGTTGGCGGGATCGAGCGCCCCGGAGATAAAGGTTGAAGGTTGTGAGGAAGGTTCTAGGCTTGGCGGTGTGCTTATTGGTACCTGCATGTGGTGGTGATGAGATTGAAAGGCCGCTCTTGCTCTCTGGTGAGGTGCCTATAGCGTACCCGCTCCAAATGTGGGATCAGGACATGGAGGGCGAGACGGTTCTCACAGTCCGGGTGAGCGCTACCGGTGCAGTTGACAGCGTCAAAGTGCTTGAGTCTTCGGGCCACCGGGCTTTTGACTCTGCTGCGGTGGAAGGGGCCCGCCATCTGCAGTTTTCGTCCGCTCGTCAGGGTGGTATGCAGGTTGAGGTATGGGCTCACGTACCTGTTCGGTTCTCCAAAAACTCACGACCGGACAGTTTAGACTCCGGACCGAACTCCTGATAGGAAATCTACATGGCTGATCGCCATCCACGTCCTTACGACAGTGTCCTAGAACTCATCGGCTGGACTCCTATGGTTCGTCTGAACTCTGTCGTCGGTGGCACTCTAACCCCTGTCTATGCAAAGTGTGAATTCTTTGGGCCGGGTGGTTCGATCAAGGATAGGATTGGGGTGGCTATGATTGAGGCAGCTGAAGCTGATGGGACTCTGAAACCGGGCGGGACCGTGGTCGAAGCAACCGGGGGTAATACGGGTCTCGCGTTAGCGATGGCAGCATCCCTGAAGGGGTATCGGTGTATCTGTACGATGCCAGACAAGATGAGCGGCGAAAAAATCAAGCTCTTAAAGGCGTTTGGAGCCGAAGTCGTGATCACACCAACCGCTGTAGCTCCGGACGACCCCGATCATTATTTGGTCAGGGCACGTAATATCGCCGAAGCGATACCGGATGCGGTAATGGTGAACCAGTTCTATAACCAAGCCAATCCGCAGGCACATTATGAGACCACCGGGCGTGAGATTTGGGAACAGAGCGAGGGACGTGTCACGCACTTTGTGGCTTCTGCTGGCACAGGAGGCACTGTGACTGGGGTAGGGCGCTACCTGAAAGAGAAGAACCCTTCAGTGCAAATCGTTGGAGTTGACCCTGAGGGGTCGATCTTGTCCACCTTCTTCAATACCGGCGAAAAAGTGGAAGGACATCCTTATAAGGTGGAAGGGATTGGAAACGACAAAATCCCTGGGACCCTCGATCTTGATGTTGTCGACGAATACATGAGCTTCGACGATGGTGTCGCGTTTCGCATGGCCCGGCGGATAGCTCGTGAGGAAGGACTTTTCATTGGCGGATCTGCAGGTCTTTTGGTGCACGCAGCGGTCGAGGTAGCAAGACGAGTCAACGACCCTGATGCTTTTGTAGTCACGCTCGCTTGTGATTGGGGTGAGCGCTATCTGAGCAAGGTTTATGATGATGACTGGATGCTCGAAAACGGCTTTCTGGAAGAGCCAGGGCACGCTTCTGAATCGGATTCGATTCGGAAGTGTGATAGCTAGTTGAGCTTGCCATCCTTAGTTCTCGCTGACGGCTATCAGAAGCCAGCTAGATCGGGGCGAGGCCCTATAGTCATGATAAGTCGGGACTCTTCCCTGTGAGGATAGGGGTTCTCATGGGGGGGGCTTCCGACGAGAGAGACGTGTCCCTAGCGTCAGGGACTCAGGTATCAGGAGCCCTTAGAGCAGCTGGCCACCAGGTGATTTCCGTTGATACGGTGAGGGGAATCATGACACTGGAGGAGGAGGCTAACCTAGTGTCAGCTGGTGTAGGGCAGCTTCCCCCAGAGCCGATTGCGCTTTTGGCATCGGAGCACGAAAGGTTTGTTAAAATTCTCCAGGCTCCGGAGTTGGCCCAGGTCGATGTGTTTTTTATGGCGCTTCACGGAGGCAGTGGGGAAGATGGCACCATTCAGGATATCCTAGATGGTGCCGGGGTCACGTACACTGGGAGTAACTGTTTCGGGTGCTCGCTCGCGATGGATAAGGAGGCCACCAAGACGGTCTTGAGAGACGCCGCAATTCCAACGCCGGATTGGCTTGTCGGCCCCCTATCAGTGAATGAGGTCGAGTCTGCGCTTGGATTGCCGGTGATGGTTAAAGCCGCTAGAGGCGGGTCATCTCTGAGGCTGGTTTTAGCGCATGACCAGGCAGAGCTCGAGGTGACTATGGATGAAAGCTCCACCTGGGAAGACACGGTGTTGTATGAGCGCTACCACGCTGGTCGAGAGTTTACAGTCGGAGTTCTCGGTGATGAAGCCTTCCCGGTGGGGGAGATTGTCCCTCAGCACGAGATTTTCGACTACGAGTGCAAGTATCAGGAGGGCTTGGCGAAGGAAATTTTCCCAGCGGATATACCGTCGGAGCTATCTGAGCAACTCAGGGCACTAGCACTCCAGGTGCACGGTGCACTTCACCTGAGAGACTATTCTCGTGTTGACTTCATCGTGGACGAAGATGGTCGGCCTTGGTGCCTCGAGGCGAATACCCTACCCGGGATGACCACTACCAGTCTGTTTCCCAAAGGGGCAGCTGCGGCGGGGATCGAGTTTCCGGAACTTTGTGACCGGATTTCCGAACTCGCGCGTGCTCGTTCGGGGGTTGACTCTGCGTGATTGATGTGGCGCTACATACGGTGCACGCATGAGTTACCGGAACGATTTCGGTTACGGTTCTCTCGGCATGGCGCTCCGTCCAACGCCTATGGTAAAGCGCCTTCTCATCGCGAACTCCGTTGTGTTTGCGATAACGCTCCTGGTGCCATGGAGACTAGTGATCGAATGGCTGGCGTTTCAACCTGCTCGGATCATTTTCCGACCATGGGCGCCGATCACTTACATGTTCGTGCATGGTGGGATGTATCACCTGTTCTTCAATATGCTCATGCTCTTCTTCTTTGGTCGCCCAGTCGAAGAGAAGTGGGGAGAACGAGAATTTCTGAAGTTCTATTTGATCTGCGGTTTGGGGGGGGCATTACTGAGTTTTTTGTTCCTGCCTTCTTCAATCGTGGGTGCTTCGGCGGCTGTATACGGGGTTATGATGGCATTCGCTATGAACTGGCCCCGCGCGCCGATCTACGTCTTTGGGATCTTTCCCGTCGAGGCGCGTTTCTTAGTCGCCTTCATGGCGGCAGTCGCATTCTTAAGTGCCGCAGGAAGTGCGGGAAATAGTGGTGTAGCACATCTTGCCCACCTCGGAGGGCTGCTCGCCGGGTGGGTTTACCTTAAGGCCGACTGGCGAAGATGGTTGTTCAGGGGAAGAGCGCAAAGGACTGGGCCGAGGGCGCCCAGGCTCGCGGTGGTACCTCGGAAAAAGTCAGGCGAAGACACGTTCAAGGCCGCAGGAAGAAGGAATGCTAAAGCAGACAACGTGCTGTTAGACAAGGTCGATAAAGTTTTGGACAAGATTTCAGCGGAAGGGATGTCTTCACTAACGCCGGACGAGTTACAATTGCTCGATGAGGTCTCGAGAAAGCACCACACGAACTAGGAGCTAGTGCCTGTTCGTATCCGATAAACCTTTGTAGAACAATGGTTTATCGGCACACGGTTCCTTTGTTGTGGTGCCCGAAATAGAGACGAGTCAGCAATAAGTCAGCAGTTGGGGTCAATTTCTGCGGTGATCGACCGACAATTCAGACCCCCAGATTGACGAGTATGTGAGGGATACCCGGTCCATCCTGATGCTTAACAACCGAAATCTTCG
>DEAT01000023.1:0-5135 GCA_002348265.1 Gemmatimonadales bacterium UBA2975
AGTCACGCAACGTGCAATTCGAAGGTTGGATTTATTTGAGTGGCTTGTGTGGGGTGTCGGTGCGTCAATGGCCTTGACCGCTGGTGCCGGGATCGCGTGGATGATGGGGGTTGCGGCCGGTTGGAGCTTCCGGCCGACATGGTTGGTGTTTTCGATGCTGCTTTTTGTGATCCCAGGCGGGGTCGCGATCATTCAAATGCGTAAAGACGAACGGGGTTATGATTCCCGAATGAAGAACTGGATGTCGAAAGATGGCTGATAATAAAAATCTGACCCCCAGGGCCGAAGATTTCTCCACTTGGTATAACGAGGTGGTCCAGCGTGCAGAACTGGCCGACTACTCACCAGTGCGAGGTAGCATGGTGATAAGGCCGTGGGGTTATGGCATATGGGAAAACATGCAGCGCGCTTTGGATGAAATGTTCAAGGAGACCGGGCACGAGAATGCTTACTTCCCTCTCCTAATCCCATTGTCCTTTATCGAGAAGGAGAAGGAGCACATTGAGGGGTTTGCTCCGGAACTTGCTGTCGTAACAAAAGCTGGGGGGAAAGAACTGGAGGAACCCTACGTGATCAGGCCCACTTCCGAGACCATCATCTACTCGATGTATGCGAAGTGGGTTCAGAGTTACAGGGATTTGCCGATACTCATGAACCAATGGGCAAACGTCATGCGCTGGGAAATGAGGACAAGGCTTTTCCTACGCACGGCCGAATTTCTCTGGCAGGAGGGGCATACAGCTCATGCGACTGCCGGTGAGGCTGAAGAGGAGACTCTGATGATCCTCGACATATACCGAAAATTCATGGAAGACTGGATCGGTATGCCTCCGATAACAGGTCTAAAGTCCGAATCAGAGAAGTTTGCTGGCGCAGTGCGGAGTTATTCCTGTGAGGCACTTATGCAGGACAACAAGGCCCTCCAGGCAGGGACGTCACACTTCTTAGGGCAGAATTTCGCAAGACAGTTCGATTTGAAGTTTCAGTCTGAGGGAGGGCAAGAAGAGTACGCTTGGAACACTTCGTGGGGTGTCTCGACTCGACTGATTGGGGGACTCGTCATGACGCATGGGGATGATAAGGGCCTGATCGTCCCCCCACGCCTTTCACCGACCCAAGTAGTTATTGTACCGATCCTTAAGGGTGAGGATTCGAGTTTGGTTTTAGAGAAGACGAAAGAGGTAGAGAGTCGGTTGAAGGCAGCTGGGGTACGGGTGAAGATTGACGCGCGAGATAATGTTTCCCCGGGAGTGAAGTACTACGAGTGGGAGCGGAAAGGTGTCCCGTACCGGATGGAGATTGGGCCAAAGGATATCGAGAAGGGATCCGTTGCGTTGGCCCGTAGGGTGGTTCCTAGCGGAGCCAAGCGAAAGTCTTTCGTGATGGAGGATCAGGCTGTCGCTGAGATGCCGAATCTTCTCGAGGAGTTTCAGACGGAACTTCGAGATGCTTCTGTAGCTCGGAGAGAAGAGAATACTGTCCGGGGGGTAAGAACGATCAATGAACTTCAAGAAGCCTTGGATGGTGGTGCGGGATTCGTATTCACTGGATGGAATGGAGACCCTTCAGTCGAAGAAGAGGTAAAAGGTCTCACGAAGGCCACGATCCGCTGTCTGCCAAGTGAGGAGTTCCGTTCTCCACAGACGCCTGTGAAATGCGTATCTGGTGCGGGTGAGTCGGTAACGGAGGTGGCTTGGGCGAGATCTTATTGACTCGTCCGTTCCCACGAGTCAACGGTCATCTTCTCTGCGGCGAGGTCCCTCTACAGGACCTCGCCGCAGACTTTGGAACACCGCTCTACGTCTACGACCTCAAATGGATTCGCAGCCGCGTAGCCCTTTTTCGTGATGCGTTCTCCGAGGTGGATCCCGTTATTGCATACTCGGTGAAGGCAAATGGAAACCTGTCGTTACTCCGTGAACTCTCGGACCTTGGATGTGGTGCCGATATCACAAGTGGAGGAGAGTTATTCAGAGCACGCTCAGCCGGCATCGAAGGAATGAAGATTGTCTTTGCCGGAGTTGGGAAGTCTGAGGATGAGATCGAGTTTGCCTTAGATGAGGGGATTTACGCGTTTAATGTCGAAAGCCACTCCGAGTTGCAGCGCATAAACCTCGTAGCTGAGAGAAAAGGAGTAACCGCGCGCTTTGGCGTTCGGGTGAACCCAGGCGTGATTGCGTCAACGCCGCACGAGTACACTGCGACCGGACACTCGGACACAAAATTCGGTGTGCCGTGGGAGGAAGCACAGGAACTCTACCGGTGGGCTCTTGAGCAGGAGTCACTTGATCCTGTCGGCATTGACGTGCACATCGGTTCACAGATAGCCGAGATCGAACCGTACATAGCCGCGCTTACTCGCGTTCTAAAATTGGCGAGTGACCTCTCCGGTGAAGGTGTGCCACTGGAGTATGTCGACATCGGAGGAGGATTTGGGATCGACGATGGTCAGGTGGCTGCGCTCGATATCGACGCTTTAGCGCGTGAGATAGTACCGAGAGTGATGGACTCTGGTTTGCAACTGATTCTTGAGCCTGGGCGAGCGCTAGTGGCCGACGGCGGTGCATTGCTCACAAAGGTAGAATACGTGAAAACGAATGCTCAGAAAGTTTTTGTGATCATGGACAGTGGTATGAGCGAGTTGATCCGACCCAGCCACTACGGAGGTTATCATGAGATTGAGCCCGCAGGGCCCATAGCAGGCCGTATGGACGCTGTGGTCGATATAGTAGGCCCGGTGTGTGAGACAGGTGATTTTTTCGCGATTGGTCGGTCTATGCCCATGCCCGAAGAGGGTGAACTTCTGGCAGTTCGAACCGTTGGCGCATACGGTTTCACGATGGCTTCCAATTATAATGGACGGCGTAGACCAGCCGAGGTGCTGGTTGATGGAACTGAGGTGCGGCTCGTGAGGAGTCGTGAGACATATCTGGACCTTACCCGCGGAGAACTATGAGTCACGAGCATGATCGAGTTCTGATTCTTGATTTTGGGTCTCAGTTTACTCAGTTGATAGCGCGTCGCATAAGAGAAGAGCGCGTTTATTGTGAAATCCATCCTCCTACACGCTCACTGGATTGGATCCGTGAGTGGAACCCTGCAGCAGTGATTCTTTCGGGTGGGCCCAATTCAGTTTACGAAGAAGGTGTGCCGAAAACGGATCCACAGCTTTTAGCCTTGGGGCTCCCGATTTTGGGCATATGCTATGGCATGCAATTGATCGCTCAGATGGAAGGAGCAGAGGTATTGCATGGGCATCGAGAATATGGGAGGGCGGAACTTACTGTTAGGGCCTCAGGAGGCCTCTTCGCCGGGTTTGATGAAGAGAGTGAGACGACGGTGTGGTGTTCACATGGAGATCATGTCGACGATCCGCCAGAGGGGTATGAACGCGTTGCGTCTACAGAAACACTTCCGACTGCTGCATTCAGAGCTGTAGATGGGCGCAGGATTTGGGGTGTGCAGTTCCACCCAGAGGTAGCGCATACGACTAGGGGTGACGACATCATCTCGAATTTCCTGTTCGAAGTCGCTGGCGTGTCGCCGACGTGGACACCGGGGGCTTTTGTAGAGGAGGCTATCGAAAGGATTCGGAAACAAATTGGTGGTGCCACCGCAGTATGCGGGCTATCCGGTGGTGTGGATTCTTCCGTGGCTGCGATGTTAGTGCATCGTGCGATCGGTGATCGGCTCACTTGCATTTTTGTCGACCATGGACTCTTGCGTAAAGACGAGCGCCAGCAGGTCGAGACCATGTTTCGTTCCCACTACGATATGAACCTAGTGGTGGAAGACGCAGCCGATTTGTTCCTTGATGATCTAGCGGGGGTGACGGATCCAGAGGCCAAGCGAAAAGCAATTGGGAAACGGTTTATCGAAGTGTTCGATGCGACGGCAAGAAGGGAGGGCACGGGTGCTTCATTCTTGGTCCAGGGAACCCTTTACCCAGATGTTATCGAATCTGTCTCTGCGGGCGGTCCATCTGTCACAATTAAATCTCACCACAACGTTGGTGGATTACCTGAAGATGTGCCTTTCGAGCTTGTAGAGCCCTTGCGAGAGCTCTTTAAGGACGAGGTTCGGGCAGTTGGTCGGGAGTTGGGTTTGCCTCCTCAGTTCGTGGGTCGCCACCCTTTCCCTGGTCCTGGGCTCGCCATCCGAGTTATAGGCGATATTACCAGAGAGCGACTTGAAACGCTGCGTGAAGCAGATGCGATCTACCTAGAGGAGATTCGGGCTGCCGACCTTTACGACTCTATTTGGCAGGCTTTCGCTGTTCTTCTCCCAGTGCAGTCCGTAGGAGTCATGGGTGATGCCCGAACATATGAAAACGTTCTCGCTCTGCGGGCGGTCACGTCTCGAGATGGAATGACAGCTGACTGGTTTCCATTCCCGCACGAGGTGCTTGGCCGGATATCGACCCGCATCATTAACGAGGTCAAGGGCGTCAATCGAGTGACTTACGACGTCAGCTCCAAGCCGCCGGCAACGATTGAGTGGGAATGACGCTCGAAATCTATCAACAAGAATTACGTCGTGCTTACGTGCGTGGCGGCCCCGGAGCAATCATCTCGGGAGGGGTTTGGTTCGCTGCAGCCTTAACAGCGACGTATTCAAGCATCTCTGACGGCTTCTTTCTGTTGTTCTTCGCAGGCATGTTCATTTTCCCGGCGTCTAAATTTGCTCTCAAATTGTTTTTTCAAAGAGCTCCCGAGTCAAAATCCAACCCTGGCGGTTTGATTTGCCTTGAAACTGTCTTTCCAATGATCGGTGGATTGTTTGCAGCGTCGTTGCTACTTCCGTACCGCCCAGAATTCGTGTTCTCGGTCTCTGCAATCGCCGTAGGTACACATTACTTCGGTTTCAGAACAGCTTATGGTGACTGGACGTACTGGGTTTTCGGAGCTGCGCTTTGCATGATCGGTATATCCTCGATTGCGCTGGCGACTCCGTCATCAAATTCGGTTCCGTTTATCGTTGCGATCGTGGAGATTGTTTTTGGAACCGGGCTCATCCTAGCCGACCGAATAGAACGAATCTCTATAGACGAAACTGGATGATTTACAAAGCAGTTACCAACTACTGCTTGTCGCTCGGTAATCCCGAAACGTCCGATGGCTTCGTGATGCTTGTAT
>DEAT01000023.1:5514-8399 GCA_002348265.1 Gemmatimonadales bacterium UBA2975
TATCCTGACTTCCTCTCTACCGAACGCGCCCTCAAGAGTGCGCTTGGTCCAGTTCTCATTGGAAGCATATTGATACTGCTGCTTTCACTAGTCCGAGTTCGGTGGCTGCCAGCCAATGTGGAATGAGATAGAAAAGCTTTATGGTCAGTTGACCTGATCGCCGCGATCCATTCGAAGCTCAATATCGTTCCAAACATCACGCATGAACTCCAGGTCTTCGACATGCGCTTCCAAGAAAATTGTTAGGTCTTCTTCTGTGACACCAAACGCGTCGAGGATCGAATCGCGCCCTGCAAAGGATATACTCCCACTGTCCGTTTCCACGGCAGCGATCCGGAGGTCGGAGTACACCCCTACGAACACTTCACGATCGATTGCTTCCGATTTCTTATCAGCAGAGCAATTAGCTGATAAAACCAGTGTCGTGGCTACTAGCAGGTAGAGGGTTTGGGTGTTCATGTGTTTGAACCCGATCTAGCGAGTTCCGAAGATTGCAATGAGTACTCGTGCCAGCTTCTTTAGGATTCGGATGGCTCCGGTTGAATTTCGGCGAAAAGAGATTGATTACCAAGAGCAGTGGGTTACGGTGATCCGGTGAATATCTAACGGTTTATTTGATGCAAGAACCTACACGAGATTTTCATCTACTCCTGCTCGGAATGCTGGACCAACTCAGTTAGAATCCCTCCCGTGCTTCGGGGGTGTATGAAGGCTACGAGGTGACCGTTGGCTCCTGTGCGGGGTTGTTGGTCAATGAGTTCAATGCCCTCCGCAGTAAGTTTTGACAATTCAAAGTAGATGTCGTCGGTTCGGTAAGCGATATGGTGGAGGCCTTGTCCTTTGCGTTCGAGGAAGCGGCCGACGGCGCTGTCGGGAGACAGTGGCTCAATAAGTTCGATAGAGCCTATGAAGGCTAAACGTACGCCTTGTGACTCGAGTGTCTCAACAGCGGAGCAGATGTGGCCGGAGAGCTTTTCGAACTCACTGGCGCTATCTTCAATTGAGTGAACCGCGATCGCGACGTGGTCGATTGGTTTTGCTGACTTGGAATACATAATGAGAGGCCTGAACCGGTGGTTGACGGAACGGGTCAGTGGGTGTGAACGGGATCGTACCGTGCACCCGTAAACGCTACAAGGAGAAGCTGATGGCAAGCGAAGTGGTCAACGACATAACGGACCAGAATTTTGAAGAAGAAATCGAGAGCGGTGAAGGACTTTATATGGTTGATTTTTGGGCTGAGTGGTGTGGCCCATGCAGGATGATAGCGCCGATGGTAGACGAATTGGCTGGTGAGTACCTTGAGAAGGGTCTGAAGGTAGGCAAGTTGAACGTCGACCATAACCAAGAGACCTCTACGCGATTTGGTGTTCGGTCCATCCCCGCGGTCCTTTTCTTCAAGGATGGCGAGTTGGTTGACCAGGTAGTAGGTGCTGGGCCCAAGGCGATGTACGAGAATAAAGTGCTCGAGCACCTCTAAGGGTCGACTCTTTAGCTAGTCGCAGCTCTGAGTAAACGGTCATGAAAACCTGATCTTTGAGCATCCGCGCTGAGGACTGCACGACGGTAACTTCTTATTGTGGCTACTCTATACCTTGTCAGCACCCCGATTGGGAATCTTGAGGACCTCTCGCCTCGAGCCGTAAGAGTTTTGCGATCCTCCTCTCGCATTCTTGCTGAAGACACACGGCGCTCCCGGATCTTGGCTGATCACGCGGGAGCCATGGGTCCTCTTGTTTCTGTGCACGAGCACAACGAGGAAAGTCGGACTGGACAGATCCTGGGATGGCTTGAGGACGGCGAAGATATGGCTTTGGTCACTGACGCTGGTACGCCATTGGTTTCAGACCCTGGAGCCCGTGTCGTGAGGGCTGTCGTGGAGGCTGGGCACACAGTCACGCCAATTCCGGGACCTAGTGCGGCGCTTGCCGCTCTAGTCGCGTCCGGACTTCCTGCCGAGCGGTTTGTTTTTCTCGGTTTTCCGGCGCGGAAGGGGCAAGACCGACAATCTGATTTGGTGCGTGTAGCAGAGAGTATGGAAACAGTGATTCTCTTTGAGTCGCCCAATAGACTGGTTCGGTTGCTAGAAGACCTGAATGACTTGTGCAAGCCGGAGCGAGGTATCTGCGTGGCCCGAGAGGTCACGAAGATTCACGAAGAATTCCTGAGGGGTACGATTTCCGACGCAATAGGTCATTTCCGTGAACACCCGCCAAGGGGAGAGGTGACAGTCGTGTTGGCACCTGACGACAAGGTCTTCGACCAGGAGCACGAACTAGAGCGCGCACGGTCAGCCTCCAAGGAACTCCTCGACTCAGGTGACTCAGCGTCTTCGGTGGTCCAGAAAGTGGTTCAGGACTCCGGTCTGGCGCGTAACCTAGTGTACCGTATCGTACACGAGCTGAAGGACTCTGAGAAGGAAAGATGAACGTAATCCTGTTCACCATGATGGCTATTTCTTCGTCACCGGCCGAGGTGCTCATCGATCCGGATTCAATGACAATAGCCCGCCTGCAATATGATGGCGGAGGTGATTGGTATGCGAATCCCTCATCTCTATCGAATCTTCTAGAGGCCCTGAATCAGCGAACAGGGCTGCCAGTGGCACGCCGTGAGGCGACCGTCACTCCACTTGATCCTGCGCTTCGTGATTATCCCTATCTGTACATGACGGGGCACGGAGATGTGGTTTTTACACCAGCGGAAAGGGTTGCTCTTCGAGAGTACTTATTGTCAGGCGGTTTTCTCCATGCCGATGACAACTACGGTCTCGACGAAAGCTTCCGCGAAGAAATCCGGCAGATCTTCCCTGATGCTGAACTTACGGAAATCCCTCCGGAGCACCCTGTGTTCTCTATCTTCTATGACTTTCCTGAAGGGCTCCC
>DEAT01000045.1:0-2499 GCA_002348265.1 Gemmatimonadales bacterium UBA2975
GGGCACCGGACGCCTCAGGGAATGATCTTTGACAAGGCTACCGGCAACCTGTGGTTGACTGAACACGGTCCTCAAGGTGGTGATGAGGTCAATCTAGTTCTGGAAGGCGCCAACTATGGTTGGCCGGTAGTGGGATACGGAGTGAATTACGGCTCCGGGTCAGCGATCCATGCTGCTACCATGCGAGAAGGATGGGAGAACCCTCGGCACATTTGGGTTCCGTCAATAGGTACATCTGGATTGATGATGTACGACGGTGACCAATTTCCGGCTTGGCGGGGAGATTTATTCGCCGGTGGATTGACGGGTGAGATCCTAGTCCGCATCAGTCTCGACGGCGATGTAGTAACCGGGGTGGAAAACCTGGTTCAGCGTCTTGGTCGAGTACGTGACGTCCGGCAGGGCCCTGATGGGTTTATATATCTCGCCTTGGAGGACAGGCGCGGAAACCCGAGCGACATTGTTCGACTGGAGCCAGTAGACCATTAGGGTGAGTTGTCCCGATGGCGCCAGTTTACGGTTGCTGTATCGGAAAGACGAGGTCTTGGTGCGCTAGCGGATTCCTAGGCTTCTTTATGGTTGCACTAAGTCTGGGGTTTATACGCGCACCCAGTGGACTCGGCGCACAAGTCGGCCCTCAGTCAAAATATTCTGGCTTGGTATCTGATATCGCAGAATCGAAGGACTGGAAGGTTCTCGCTGGGCGGAACGTCTCTCGGCCTCACGTCAAACTAGGTCTCTGGGCGCTCCATCCATTTGAACCTCAATTTCCCGAGTTCGACTGGGCCTCAGGCTTTGGTATAAAGGCTGACCAATGGCTGGTTGCGACATTCGTTAACTCCTACGACAGACGGGCGTTCGTCGTCGCGCTGGAGCGCTACTGGTGGAGTAAGCAGTTGGATTGGATCGATCTAGGGGTTGGCTACAGGGTGGGAGCGATCACTGGGTACACAGAGGAATTGATTGAATGGGCCGACTCTGCGCCGATACTTCCATTCACTGGCCTATTGCTATGGATGGACGTAGGGCCACTGTCAATTGATGGCTTCTATGCTTACCGGGGAATCACCTTGGAGACTGGACTAAGCTTTCGGTGATGCAGTCGGAGATGTCCGGCGGATACATCCCAAGACAATCCACGAGAGATCAGTTCAGTTGCGCTGTTCTCGGGTGCGATAGGATCTTCTCTGGTGTCCGATGATATTCTTTCCTCCACCGGAACGGCACTATGTCTTTTCTCCGTAAGACCGTGGCTAACATCGCCGTATGCTCATTTCTGGCGTTCCCGTTGTTAGCAGAGGCGCAACAGCGACCCGCACAAGAGAGTCGAGTCAGCGACCCGCCCGTGCTGCGGCGTAGCTTGAGGGGAGTACTAGGTGGTGTGCCAATGACGGCGACCGACAGCATGCATCAGGATTTGGTTCGGCGATTGGATTTTGAATCGTATAAATCAATTCTTTACGGCCTTACGACTTTTGGAGACAGAGAGCAGGGGACCCCGCGTAACGAGGCTGCAAACGATTGGATCGAGGATCAGCTTCGCTCGTGGGGTTATGAAACCGAGAGGGTTAAGTACATGTATACGCCGCGAATTTCCGCGGCGCCCGAGCCGCGTGAAGAAGTTTTCGCCACAAAGGTCGGATCTTCGCGCCCTGACGAGATGTACATCATCGGGGCGCACATGGATGGGCGAGGTGGGGGAGAGGCGGCGAATGATGATGGCTCAGGAACAGCGCTGGTGATGGAGATTGCGCGTGTCTTAGCAGCATCCGACGTAGTATCGCAGCGCTCCATTCGGTTTGCACTGTGGAACAATGAAGAGACAGGGCTGAACGGAGCCCGGGCATACGTGGAGCAGAGGGCAGGCATGCAGGGAGTTGAAGACCCAGTGGGTTCAGGTGAATATCCCGAGCCCCGTTGGGTTGGGATGATCCAACATGACATGATGATGTGGGATCACGGAAATCCAGTCACACACAATCAGGCATTAGACGCAGATGTAGATGTTGAATTCCAGCTCAACTCAGCGATGGCTCAAGAATCCGCTCAACTTGGGCTTGCCCTGATTAACGCCAACCGCATGCATGCGACGGACTATCCTGCAGTTCTGAGTAACGCGATGAGCAATACAGATTCCACACCGTTTATGGATTTAGTCGCAGCGGTCAGTCTCCGGGAGAATAGACGCTTGTACGAAACTGGGAATCGAGCTAACCCCCATTGGCATCAGGCCACGGACCTCTTTGAAACGTTCTCGGACGCGGATTTCATGCTCGGGTTTAACGCGGCTCAGACTACTCTCGGTGCAATAGCAAGGCTGGCGGAGATTGCGATTGTTCGCTGAGCCAAGTGCCTTAATCTCGTGTGCTTCTGTTTATGTTGCGTCTCCTCCCATTTGCTGCAGTGCGTTGAGGAGTGTGAGCAGCATTCGTTAACTTCTGATTCGATCATATCCTTTGGATAGAGGTAGTCGAGCGCCTGTAGCTCAGCTGGATAGAG
>DEAT01000045.1:2809-4790 GCA_002348265.1 Gemmatimonadales bacterium UBA2975
GGATAGAGCATCGGCCTTCTAAGCCGGCGGTCGCAGGTTCGAGTCCTGCCAGGCGCGTTTGGCAGGGATGAAGTAAGCCCCACGGATATATGCCTGTCACACAAGGCTTGTCGCCACGAATCTTACGCTGGCGCGAGGGGTATGTGGTTCGTCCGAAGATCCTCTCATTCCTTCTCCGTGATGCGAAGGCCAACGAGCTCTCAACCGTCTCTTCTCGAAGAAGCAGAAGCTTTTCTTTCGCTGACAGAAAGGGAGCTGGCGCCGCGATTACCCGCTTACGATGTGCGCCAGCGTTTGTCGCAGGTACGGTCAGAGATCGAGCAAGAGGGCACATATCGGCATACAGAAGATGAGCTGTTGTTTGGTGCGCAGGTCGCTTGGCGGAACAGTAACCGCTGCTTGGGTAGGCTCCCGTGGCGATCCCTCCAGATATTGGACTATCGTTCAAAATCATCGCCCGAATCTGTTTTTCGCTCACTGCGCGAATACGTTCGATTCGCAACGAATGATGGTCGCATTCGACCTGCTATAGCGGTATTCGCTCCGGCTCACCCCGACCAAGGTGAGTCGGTTCAAATCTTGAACAGCAAGCTGATTCGCTATGCTGGCTACGGTGAAGAAAGAGGCTTCAAGGGCGACCCAGATGAGCGAGCATTCACCGCTTATTGCGAAGCCTTGGGATGGAGGGGTCCTGGGTCTGACTTTGACCTATTACCAGTTGTGATTGATATGCCGGGCCATGACGTAGCTTGGTTTGAGTGGGAGCCGGGAGACGCAATGGAAGTCCTGCTCACTCATCCTGATCTCGAGTGGTTTTCCGAGTTGGCTCTTCGTTGGTACGCCGTTCCCATCGTTTCAAATATGACTCTCGGGATCGGAGGGCTAGAGTATACCGCTGCTCCGTTCAATGGTTGGTTCATGGGCACTGAAGTCGGGGCCCGCAACCTTTCAGATGTGGGTCGCTACAATGTGCTGCCAGAAATTGCGGAACGGATGCACCTCGATACAGCCGATCAAGTTGCACTCTGGAGGGATCGCGCCCTTGTAGAACTCAACACCGCAGTACTACATAGCTTTTCGGAAGCCGGAGTCAGGATGGTTGACCATCACACGGCGTCGGCACAGTTCATGAAGTTCTGCAGAGACGAGGATCGTTCAGGCCGGTCGGTCACAGGGGACTGGGCCTGGTTGGTCCCTCCGCTGTCCGGATCGGCGACAGAAGTGTTTCACCAAGATTGGGACAACGAAATCCGTTCGCCGGGCTTCTTTTATCGAGACCATTCACGCCTCGGAAGGTCGTGCCCAGCAGGAGGGGGATAGGCGCTTTACGCTCAAGTGGGGTTGGACTAGCTTTTCGCGCTCGTGAGTAGGTGGTCGGGCGTCACTGCTACAGGCTTGAGTAGGCTCGATGCGCGGCGAGTACAATGGTGGGCGTAGCTCAGTTGGTTAGAGCGCCGGATTGTGGTTCCGGAGGTCGCCGGTTCAATTCCGGTCGTCCACCCTGAAGGCTATACACTGAGTGGTTTTGTAGGGAGTGGTTTCCGGACCTGAAAGGGCCCAAAGAAAAGTGCTTCCTAAGTGTTGACCCCTCTGTAGGGCCTGTTTATAGTTGAGACCTCGCAGCGAACGGCTGGAGCACACGGCCGCGCGCTGCGTTTTGCTTGAGAGGGCGTTTCGCTCGTCTTACAAGGCGGGTCGGAACCGTCTCTTCAGAGCACCCAAATGCTGATTGAAAATCAAGGTTTTGAGTGTAATTGAGCGGGCCTGAACAGTAGGCACTACGTCCTGCTGTGTCCGACCGAAAGGTTGGCAGGTCAAAACAACGTAGATTCCGAACGCTCGATCTAGTTACACAACGCAGTACAGGTCGCGTTCGATTTCAGAGCTATTCAATCAAGCTATTTCTCAACGGAGAGTTTGATCCTGGCTCAGGATGACCGCTGGCGGCGTGCTTAACACATGCAAGTCGAACGAACCTTCG
>DEAT01000015.1 GCA_002348265.1 Gemmatimonadales bacterium UBA2975
CAAGACCATCTAGTTCATCTGACAGAGAGGATGGTGAGCCCCCGGTCAGTTTTGGCGGAGTCGAGCCAGAAAAGATCGACCAATACTTTGATAAGCTTTTAGGATGGGAGGTCGATGAAAAATGAAGATCGCGGTAATCCATGGCCCTAATCTCAGGCTGCTCGGCAAACGAGAGCCCGAGGTTTACGGTTCTGACACTCTTGATGATGTGAATAATGTGCTGGCTACACTAGCGGACGAGATGGCTGCTGAGATCGAGGTCTTTCAGTCTAATCATGAAGGGGAGCTTCTCGATTACATCGAGGAGGCGGCCACACGAGTGGACGGGTTCCTGATTAATCCTGGATCATACACACATACATCGATTGCCCTGCGGGATGCCCTCACCGGTGTCGATCGCCCATTCGTTGAATGTCACCTGTCGAATATCTCAAGTCGCGAGCGTTTCCGTCGTCACTCATACTTGGCACCAGTCGCGTCGGGCGTGGTTTATGGCTTTGGCGTCCATAGCTATGTTTTAGGACTACGGGGGCTGCTCGCCCAACTAGAAAGCTGATCCCCGTTACAAAGACTTGAAGAGAGATGACTTGAATGGCCAGTACTGCGGATTTCCGCAATGGGATGGTGCTAGAGATCGACGGCGACCTCTGGTCCATTACCTACTTTCAGCACGTCAAACCCGGCAAAGGCGGTGCGTTTGTTCGGACGAAACTGAAGAACGTCCTGAGCGGTTCCGTAGTGGACAAGACTTATCGGGCCGGTGAAAAAGTTAAGGATGTTCGTCTAGAGCGTCGTCCGGTTAACTATTCTTACACTGACGGTGACCTCTACTATTTTATGGATGTGAATACCTTTGATATGATCCCGATTCCGAGGGATTTGGTTGGTGCAGAACAGCTGAAGTTTCTCAAAGAAAACATGGCATGCGAGGGATTGGTTAACGACGAGAAGGTTATCAGTGTAGAGCTTCCTCAGTTTGTGGAGTTGGAAGTCATCCAGACAGATCCGGGATTTAAGGGCGATACCGCACAAGGTGCGACCAAGCCTGCAACACTTGAGACGGGTGCCGTAATAAATGTCCCACTATTCGTCGAAGAAGGGGACGTTCTCAAGATCGACCGTCGTGAAGAAAAATACCTTTCTAGGGTGAACTCATGATCGACCTCGAATTCATCGAACGTCTAATCCGAGTCTTCGACGACAGCGGTGTCGATTCGCTGGAGATCGAGCGCACGGGTACCCGTGTCAGCCTATCGAAAACGCCTCCGTATGTTGGCGCTACTTCTGTCGGAATGCCCGTTCCCGTGCCTGCGCCGCCGGCGGGGGCCGCTTCAGAGAATATTCAAGTAGTTCCGTCCCCTGAGGAGGACGAGAGGGCCTCTGCCAGTCACCTGATTGAGGTGACGTCACCAATGGTGGGAACCTTCTATCGTTCGCCAGCACCGGACACTGCACCCTTCGTAGATGTCGGTTCGAAGGTTGCGGAGGGAGAGACCCTTTGCATCATAGAAGCTATGAAACTGATGAATGAGCTGGAGTGCGAAGTTACCGGTACTATCACTGAGATATGCATTGAAGACGCACAGCCCGTTGAATTCGGTCAAGTGTTGTTTCGCGTCGATCCTAGTTGATCCAAACCTCTTTAGCAGCCTAGACCCCTAAATAGGGTTTTCAGTGGACTCGATTCCCTTTCCGCATTCGGGGTTTTCGCGGTCCGGGAGGCAACCGTTTGTTTAACAAAGTACTAATTGCAAATCGCGGAGAGATTGCTCTCCGTATCATTCGCGCCTGCCACGAGCTTGGCGTCAAGACGGTAGCTGTTTATTCAGAGGCGGACCGGGAATCCCTTCATGTACGGTTTGCAGATGAAGATGTCTGCATCGGTCCTGCTGCTGCTACAGAGAGCTATCTCAACGTATCCCGTATCATAGCGGCCGCTGAGGTCACAGGTGCGGAGGCGATCCACCCCGGTTATGGCTTCCTTGCTGAGAATGCCGAGTTCAGTGAGATCTGCGGCCGTTCAGGCATCACTTTTATTGGTCCGACACCTGAGCAGATCCGTCTCATGGGTGATAAGGCAACAGCAAGGGAGACAATGGTGAAAACCGGAGTTCCGACTGTCCCTGGCTCAGATGGAATCGTGCCGACCGTGGAGGAGGCAATTCCAATTGCGAAAGAGATTGGTTTTCCCGTCATGATCAAGGCGTCGGCGGGTGGTGGTGGAAAGGGCATGCGAGTTTCAATGGATATTGATGAATTCCCCAAGCGTTTCGCGGCAGCGCAGAATGAGGCTAGAGCAGCATTTGCGAACTCTGACGTTTATCTTGAGCGTTGTATCCTCAAGCCCCGGCACGTTGAGATCCAGGTATTCGGCGATCAGCATGGGCGAGTGATGCATTTCGGAGAGCGTGACTGCTCAATACAACGACGTCATCAAAAATTGGTAGAGGAAGCTCCATCGCCGGGTTTGACAGGAGAACTGAGAGCTGAGATGGGCGCGGCTGCTGTGCGTGCAGCAAAGGCGATCGACTATGTCGGCGCCGGCACGGTCGAGTTTCTCCTCGACGAGGATCGCTCCTTTTACTTTATGGAGATGAATACGCGGATCCAAGTTGAACATCCGGTCACTGAAGTGACCACGGGATTCGATCTGCTCAAAGAACAGATCCGGGTTGCTGCGGGGGAACCTATTGCTGCGCCGGAGGGTGAGATAGTACATCAGAGGCACGCGATTGAGTTCCGGATCAATGCTGAAGATCCTGATCGTAACTTTGCTCCAGGGCCGGGCACCATCACTGCTTTCCATCCACCGGGTGGCCCAGGGGTTCGATTGGATACGCATGTGTATGCCGGGTACAGAGTCCCACCGCACTACGACTCCTTGCTTGCGAAGCTGATCGTTAGTGGGAAGACTCGCGAGGAAGCTATAGTCAGGGCTCGGCACGTTCTGGATCACATGGTAATAGAAGGAATTCCAACAACCATACCGTTTCTCCGGGAGATCGTGGATGACCAGCACTTTGTCGAAGGGGATCTGGATACAGGGTTTGTTGCCCGAGTGATGTCCAAGGATCATCCGGTCCAGTGAGGATAGATACTTACTTCACTTTCCAGGAAGTCGATGGAGCCGAGCTCTCTGGTTCCACGGTCGTAGTGATAGATGTTTTAAGAGGGACTACAACGATCGTCGAAGCACTGGCGAATGGTGCGCGGGAGATTTTCCCAACCGAATCAACAGAGGACGCGGTGAAGCTTGTTTCGTCCCTCGGTCGGGAAGATTCCCTGCTTTGTGGAGAGCGAAAAGCAGAGAAAGTGGAGGGCTTCGATTTGGGCAACTCGCCGCATGAGTTCACCAGTGAGGTGGTCGCGGGCAAAAAGGTTGTAATGAATTTAGCGAATGTCACCAGAGCATTACGGCTGGCGCAGGAAGGTGATCGAGTTCTCCCTTGTGCACTGACTAATCTAGGTTCTGTGGCGGAAGAGCTTTCGATGGCAGAGCATATTTCCATCATTTGCATAGGACATGAGGATACTTTTTCTCTGGACGACGCCTTGTGTGCGGGGCATCTCATTGAAAGGGTCCTTTCAGGTAAAGAACCAAAGAAAGATGGAGATCTCGACTTGAATGACGCGACTCGGGCGGTCCGTGCGTTTGCTCAAGCCCGAAAGCCGACCGAGAGTTTCCTGAGTCTATCAGCCGCAGGGCGCGCCGTGATAAGAGTGGGACTAGGGGATGACCTCGCACTATGTGCAGACGTCGATCGCCACGATTTTGTGGTGGAGATGGTAGACCAGTCGATCACCCGAGCCGGAGCCTGACCGGATAGTGACCTCCAAGAGAAAGACCTCAAAGAGGGGGCGATCCAAGAAGAACAAGGGTGGAAACAGCTTGCTGTCTCGAGAGCAACGGCGAGAGATAGCAGCGGTGGCGGCGCTTGGGGTCGCCGTTCTTTTTTTGCTCTCACTTTTTCCGACTGAGCTATTTGGTTCGCGCAGTTTAGAGTGGTTCCCCTCAGGCAACATGGTGGGGGTCTTTGGCGCTACGATTCGCGACATTTTGTTTTCTCTGGTGGGTGTCGCGTCCGTCATAGTACCGGTGGTTGTGATCTTCCTCGGGCTGCAACTGGGTGGATGGATGGTGTCCTCGAGGGCTTTGCGGTTTGGGCTCCTCTTTTTTGGAATGCTTTTTCTTGTTCCTATTGCCACTTGGATCGCGACACAGTCATCAATGTCCGCGGGGTGGGTAGGCATGACGTTAGGGTATCCTCTGGTCGGATTGCTTGGAGTGGTGGGAGGCACGGTCGTCACGACAACTGCGTTCGTTGCTCTCTGTGTAACAACTTTGGGGTGGAATCCCCTGAGATCGTTGGGCCGAGGGTTTATGGCCGGTGGAGACGCGGCTGGTCGAACGATGAAAGTCGTTGCTGATCGCGGTCGGGAAGTGGCAGCTCAGGCACTTGCTGATCAACGTGAGCGCGAGCTTGCGAACCAGGTTGTGATTCCAGTAGAGGGAATGGAGCCAGAGTGGGCAAAGGAGGAGGAGGACATCCCTCAAGATGTCACATGCTCCGTAGAGCAATCGACTGTTGATCCAGTGTCCGAGCTCTCTACGGACGTGGAGATGACCTATGAAGCGGAGCTGGACGACGATCCTGCTATAGGTACTGGACACAACGCAGCGTCTGATGAAGTCGGGGACGAGTCTGCTGAGGAACTCGCCTCAGAAAAAGACCCGAAGGGTGAAGATTTGGATCCATCAAGGTTAGACGGTCAGGCCGGAATGGATGATCTAAATGCGGGCGTTCCAGTGGAGCATGAGGTTCCGCCAGTAGATCTTCTGAGCGCCCCCGAGAGTGGGGACCGTGCGAGCATGGAGAGACAGCTTGATGAGCTCGGTCAGGTGCTCATTGAAAAACTTGCGACTTTCAACATCAAAAGCTCTCTCGGTGGGCGCACGACCGGTCCTGTTGTGACCCAGTTCGAAGTCGTACCAGCGCCAGGTGTGAAGGTGAACCGTATTGCCAATCTTGACGCAGATTTAGCATTAGCAATGAAAGCTCGAACGATCCGGATCGTGGCGCCTATTCCGGGTAAAGGAGCTGTCGGTGTTGAGATCCCGAACCCAAATGCCGAGATCGTTAACCTACGTGAGATCCTCGAAGCCCAAGAGTTCGGAGTGGCCAAAGGAGTGCTGCCTCTCGCTTTAGGAAAAGACTTGAATGGCAAACCATATGTTTCGCCACTCGAGAAGATGCCTCATGTATTGATCGCTGGCGCGACTGGGGCTGGAAAATCGGTGTGTCTCAACACGATAGTGACGAGTTTGGTGTATCGGCACACACCAGAAACACTCCGCCTCCTTTTGATTGATCCTAAGATGGTTGAGCTCTCAGTCTATTCCCGATTGCCTCATCTCCGTCACAACGTGGTAACTGACCCTCGGGATGCTGCGGGGGTGTTGAAGTGGGCAGTTATGGAGATGGAACGTCGCTATGAACTCCTCAAGGCAAACTACGTCCGTTCGATCAGCGAGTTCAACAATAAGGTGCGAGAGGGCCAAGCACTCCGTCGTAGCACTCCCAAAGGCCATGACGCGGACGAGGATAGGTGGATTTATTCGGAAGGCATCATGCCTTACATAGTTGTTGTTGTAGACGAGCTTGCCGATCTAATGATGACTGTACAGTCTGAAGTAGAGAAGCCTCTTACGCAGCTAGCTCAAAAAGCACGAGCAATTGGAATTCATCTGATCGTAGCGACACAGCGTCCTTCTGTGAACGTTATTACTGGGCTCATAAAGGCCAATTTTCCAACTCGGATCGCGTTCCGAGTAGCATCTAAGACCGATTCACGAACCATTCTTGACCAGAACGGGGCCGACGCGCTGCTCGGCAATGGTGATATGCTCTTTTTGCCGCCTGGAGGTAGCGTGCCTGTTCGGATCCAAGGAGCGTTCCTTCCGACAGAGGATACAGAGCGTCTGATGGGGTGGTATGTGGAACTGCTCGATCGTCATGCGGAAGAGGTAGGTCATTCGATCGACGTGGCCAATGAGCCGGATATCCTGGAGGAGGTGCGGGGTGCGGAACTAGAAGAATCTGAAGTGGGTCCTGACGAAATAAAGGGTGATTGGGACGGCCTTTTTGTGAAGGCAGCAGAGGTCTGCATTCAGAACGGGACCGGATCTACGTCACTCTTGCAGCGTAAGCTGGGTATAGGATACGGACGAGCAGCACGAATAGTGGACCAGCTTCACGATGCGGGTGTGCTCGGTCCATCGGAAGGATCGAAGGGACGTGAGGTCCTCATGATGTTGGACGAACTAAAAAAGTTTATGGCTGGAGACTGATCCGATGTGGGAGATAAATGTGACCCGGTTGTCGGGGTCGGTCTCCCCATGGGTGGCGTTAGGAATGGTACTCTTGGTTGGATGGCATCCCAGGGACGCCGGCGCCCAAGACATAGGTCTTGAAGTTCTTAAGAAGGCGGCAGTTCGATACGGGGACGTCGAGACATTCTGTGCCGACTTCACGCAGCACCTGTACGTGCCGCTTCTTGGCAGTGAGCGCAGTGGGACCGGTCGCTTGTGTCAAGCTAAGCCGAACCTCTTTGCGATGCGTTTTGATAACCCGGAAGGGGATCTCATAGTGGTCGATGGGATGTTTACGTGGGTGTATTTCCCGAGTAACGATGAGAAAACCGTCCTTAAGACGTCGGCGGATCGGAGCGCGGGAGGA
The DNA here is from genome assembly GCA_002348265.1 of Gemmatimonadales bacterium UBA2975. Lineage (GTDB taxonomy): Bacteria > Gemmatimonadota > Gemmatimonadetes > Longimicrobiales > Gaopeijiaceae > UBA2589. Next base: position 6,738 of record DEAT01000015.1, read on the forward strand.
AGAGATTTTCATCGGGAATTTCTTGAGAATCCGGGTGCTAAATACGCGGTCACATACGAAAGTGCGGAGGATGTTGAGGAATGGTCGACTCATCGTCTGCGAATGGTTCCTAGGCTCAGCATGAGCTACCGCTCTGCCACGATTTGGATCGACCGGGGTGCACCTGTGTTACGCCGCATCCAAATGGAGGAAGCCAACGGTAACGTTCGGACCATCACGATGGGAAATGTCGGGTTCGACGCTGACCCCGGATCGGACTTCTTCACGTTTACGCCTCCATCTGGAGTGTTGGTGATGGTCCGCTGATGGGAGGCCCAAGATGAATCGGAGGAGGGATCTTCCAGTTTTTCCTCTGTCTCGAACTCCGGTTCGCTCTAGTATTTCGAATCACGCGGAAATCGTTTATCACGAATTCGATGATGTTGGTGAGGAAGATGGTCCGCGCATAGCACTGGTGACACTGGGGTGCGACAAGAACACGGTGGACTCAGAACGCACCATGGCAGCTCTTTTGGGACATGGCGCCCGAGTCTCCTCCGATGTCCAAGACGCAGAAGTCATAATTGTGAATACATGTGGCTTCATCCGGTCGGCTAAGGAGCAATCGATCGAGACTATTTTGGACGCATGTGCGATGAAGGGAGAAGGAGGCGTTCGGGCTGTAGTTGCTGTGGGGTGTTTGGTCCAACGACACGGCGATGAACTCGCCAAGGAAATCCCCGAAGTGGATCTTTTCCTGGGCCTCACTGAACTTCCGAAACTAGTAACGGAGCTTCGGGGTCTAGGATTCTTGCCGGATAAGTCGACCCCTGTTCCTCTAATGGAGAGGCCGCTCCGCCTTCTTTCAAGCGAGTTGCGTCACACGTCCTATCTTAAGGTCAGTGAGGGTTGTGACCATACGTGTGCGTTCTGCGCTATCCCGATGATGAGGGGATTACACCGATCACAGCCCATAAACCACTTGGTAAGAGAAGCGTCCGGTCTGCATGCCGCTGGTGTTCAAGAGATCAACATCGTATCGCAGGATACGACGTGGTACGGGCGTGATCTTCGGCGACATGACTCTGAGGCACCGCTTCTGCCAGATCTCTTACGAGCTCTGCTCGAAGGTACGGCGATTCCCTGGTATCGACTCTTCTATATGTATCCGTCAGGTATCACTCGGGAATTGGTGGACTTGTTAGCATCTGAAAGTCGAATCCTTCCCTACTTAGACATGCCTATTCAGCATGGTAGTGATCGAATTCTGACTCTGATGCGCCGACCAGAGAGAAGGGAAACGATTATCGAACGCGCAGGTTGGTTGAGGGAAGCGATTCCTGGACTGACGCTTCGCACGACTGTGATTGTTGGTTTTCCTGGTGAGTCTGAGGACGACTTTAGTCAAATGTTGGAGCTTCTTGAAGAAATTCAATTTGAACGGGTCGGGGCGTTTACCTATTCGGTAGAGGAGGGGACACGAGCCGAAAGACTCCCTGATCACGTTCCGCGGGATGTGATGGATGACAGATTGGAGGAACTAATGGAACTTCAGCGAGCGATCTCGTTCGAGAGAAATTCTATGTATGTCGGAAGAGAGACAGATGTTCTTGTTGATCAATCTCTAAACGATGATCCTGAGTATGGGGCGGTCGGTCGCACAGATGGACAAGCCGTGGATGTGGATGGGGTTACCCATTTGATAGGCTCGGGCGTGTGGAAGCCAGGAGAGTTTGTTCGAGCTCGTGTAGTGGGTGCACATGACTATGATCTAGTCGCTGAAATTGTTGAGACAACACACCAATCGACATCATCCTGATGACGGTTTGTAGGGAGGTCGTCGGTGCGGTGGTATCGTTGACGGTTTTTTGTTCCAGCCTCTGTGCTCAGGACATTGCGCGTGTCAGCAACGAGCACCTCTCGTTTCGTGGGGTTGCACTTGAGTATGGTTACCTGTGGGCGGACCGCGTAATCAACACGACGTCGTACGGAGTGCGTTTTGATCTCGGGTATGCCGCTACTGGGGTGCGTTTTGTTCCTTCACTGATGTACTGGACCTCATCAATGAACGCGGGTGACATCGTCGAGCTTAAGGATCGTGTCCAGGATCTTGTGGAGGAGCAGAATGATGGAGTACGACCTGCGCTAGATCTGGGGCGAATCGACTACACTGATATAGCTGTCGGTGCAGACGTGCATGTCGTCTGGGAGCTTCCGATGGACGTCCTGACGTTCGGAGGTTTGGGTGTCACTGCTCACGTTATAGATGGAGATGGTGAGGTTATCAGGGGTACTTTCGTAGAAGACCTTCTGGACTCGGTGGAGGCAGGCTTCAATCTTCACGTCGGCACCGAGTACCCAATCACTGACGGTATGCGCTTTTACGCGAATGGGCGGTATGAGGTCATGCCCGATCTGCAATACCTTCAGGTACGTCTGGGTTGGCAGTTTATGTGGGGTCCCAATGTGCCAGGCGAAGGTAGAGGAAGTAATTGACTTCCGTTTGCGTAGCTCTTGGAAGAGTGTGGGCACAGATCTTTATAAAGGTAGATAACGTGAAAAAATCAAAAGATAGGGTGACTCTTGAGCGGACTCACTAGACCCTCGTGGGTCCCTCGTATAGCTTTCCTTACTCTAGCCTGACCGAACTGTTGGAGCAGGATATGAAGCAGGGGATTCATCCCGAGTATATGGCGGCCCAAGTCGTCTGCGCGTGCGGGACCCGGTTCGAAACGATGGCGACACAAGATGAGGTGCACGTAGAGATTTGTTCGACGTGTCACCCCTTCTATACAGGCAAGCAGCGCCTGGTGGACACTGCCGGTCGTGTCGATCGATTCAAGAAGAAGTACGACAAGAAAGCCGAGTAAAAAGGCGGGCTTTGTAGGCGCGTAATCGCACCTCCGGCCATTCATACCATGAAAGCTTTCCTCATCGACCCGCTGCTCGACGATCGACTTGCTGAAGTCGAGCGTCGTTTTGAAGGGGTGGAAGAAGCGCTTTCCAGTCCAGAAGTCTTGGCAGACCCGACGAGGATACGGGAGCTAAGTCAGGAGCGTTCTTGGCTTGAGCCAATCGTGATATGTGGGAATGACTTGCGAGCTGCATTGCAGGAGTGCGAGGGCGCTGTTGAACTAATCGGGACGTCGGAGGATCCCGAAATGGCCGCACTCGCAGAAGAGGAAGCCCGATTTCTCCAGGGCAGGATTGAGATTCTAATTGGAAAAGCGAAAGAGCTTCTGATTCCTCCCGATCCCTTAGGAGATCGCCCAGCTGTGATCGAGATCCGAGCCGGTACAGGGGGGGACGAGGCCGGATTGTTCGCGGCGGACCTTATGAGAATGTATCGGCTTTACGCGGAGCATGTGGGTTGGGCGATCGAACTTGTTGATGTTTCAGAGGGGATTCCCGGTGCGGTAAAGGAGGTCGTGTTTACTGTGAGAGGTAAGGGTGTCTATGGGCGACTGCGTCGTGAATCGGGCGTGCATCGTGTGCAGAGAGTTCCTGCGACAGAGAGCCAAGGACGGATCCACACATCTGCTGCGACGGTGGCCGTACTTCCGGAGGCTGAGGACGTTGATGTTGACATCGATCCCAATGAGTTGCGGATCGATACATTCCGCTCTTCGGGTCCAGGTGGCCAATCAGTGAATACTACTGATTCGGCGATCCGGATTACTCACATACCAACAAGTCTTGTGGTATCGTGCCAGGATGAAAAGTCCCAGCACAAGAACAAGGCAAAGGCGTTGAAGGTACTGCGGAGCCGACTTTTGGACTTAAAGATTGCCGAGTCGGAGGCTGAGCGTGCTCGGGACCGGAAGACCCAGATAGGGACGGGTGATCGCTCAGCAAAGATCCGCACGTACAATTTTCCTCAGAATCGGGTGACTGATCATCGCATCGGCCTGACGCTATACCGTCTTAGCGAGATTTTAGACGGTGATCTGGAGGAGGTGATCACAGCACTCCGCTTGGCCGAGCAGGAAGAGCGGATGGAGGATCACGAGGCATGAAGAGCAGGGGTCACAGTCACCAGGGCGCCGTTGTCTCACCTGCCTCCGCTGATCAATGGTCGGACTCAGATCCATGGACTCTGCTCCGGCTCATTCTCTGGAGTTCAGAATATCTTGAGGGGAAGGGTCTGTCGTCGGGTCGCCTCGATGCAGAGTACCTCCTCGCTCATGTTCTAGATATCGGTCGTCTCCAGCTTTACATGGATTTCGAGCGGCCTCTCAAGCAGGAAGAGCTGAATCAATTCCGGCCGCTTCTTAAGCGGAGGGCAAGCCGTGAGCCTCTCCAGTACATACTTGGGTGCCAACCGTTTCGTGAGCTCGAACTGAGCCTTCGCCCGGGTGTCTTGATTCCTCGACCTGAGACCGAGCAGCTAGTCGATGAGGTGCTTGATTGGTTTTTAAGAGAGGAAGTTGATCGACCGACGGCACTGGATGTTGGAACTGGTAGTGGAGCTATAGCCCTCTCTCTCGCGGCCGAATCCGGTGCCAAAGTCGTGGCGACAGATATCAGCAGCGTGGCACTGGACCTCGCTCGGTCTAATGCAGAGGCGGCTGGCCTAGGGGCCCTCGTTGAGTTCCGAGAGGGTCGTATCTTCGAACCAATCCCAGTCAAGGCTAAGTTCGATGCAATTGTTTCGAACCCACCGTACGTGAGGGAGGTGGACGAACGGCTATTGGAGCCTGAAGTACTCGATTGGGAACCGCGAGAAGCATTGTTTTCTGGGAAAGACGGACTCGACGTCATTCGTGGTTTGGTTGCAGGTGCATTCCAATACCTACGGCCCGGTGGCTTGTTAGCTCTCGAGGTTGGCGTAGGCCAGGCAAAGGAGGTCGCACTCATGCTTGAAGATTCGGGGCACTATGAAGCCGTCCAAATCAAGCGGGATCATGCAACATTGGAACGATTTGTCATAGCGCATGTGAGCATGTGCGATGAAGACGCGCGGGCTGAACGGGCCCTCTCAAGAGGAGATGTGTGAGATGATGGGTATTTTCGATATGGCAAAAGATCTTGGTAATGCGTTGGCTCGAACGGACGAGTATCAGAATTTGAAGCGGGCTTCTGATGCCGCAGAAGAGGATCGCGATCTAGTAGACTTGAAGAACCGCATCCAATCGATTGAGGCAGAAATCCAGGCCAGCCTGCAGTCCGGTCAGGAACCGAGTGAAGAGTTGAGGTCTTCGTATGCGAAGACAGCAGAGGAATTGCAGGCTATGCCGGCGTTCCAGAGAGTGATTGCGGCTCAGACGAACTTTGAGAAGATCATGTATAAGGTGAACGAGACAGTGGCGAAGGGTATTGAAGAAGGTGCTCAGAGTCGCATCATTATTCCCTCCTAAGTGTATCGCTCCCCACTGATCTGCGTTCAACAACGAACCCACTAGAGGACACATTGAAAAAGCCCGAAGAGATCAAGCCGGCCGAGGGTAAGCTCGGCGTACTCCTTCCTGGATTTGGAGCAGTGGCGACGACATTTGTTGCTGGTGTAGAGGCGGCCCGCCAGGGCCTAGCAAAGCCGATCGGATCACTTACGCAGATGAACACCATTCGTCTCGGGAGGCGAAGCGACGACAACACTCCTTTGATAAAAGACTTCGTTCCTCTGGCCGGTCTCGAAGACATGGTATTCGGAGCCTGGGACCCGATTCCGGACAATGGTTATGACAGCGCAGTCAACGCGGGTGTGCTCCACAAGGAAAACCACCTAGATCCGATAAGGGATTTCCTCTCGTCGATAAAGCCGATGAGGGCGGCATTCAATCCGGAGTATGTCAAGAAACTGGACGGGACAAACAAGAAAACTGGGACGAAGAAAGAGCAGGCTGAAGAGATCCGGGCCGATATCCGCACCTTTATGGAGAAGCATGGGTGTGACCGCGCGGTGATGGTGTGGTGCGCGTCAACTGAGGTGTTTTTGCGTCCCGGTGCGGCTCACGAGACAATCGAGGCATTTGAGGCTGCTATGGAGCGGAATGATCCAGAGATAGCTCCGAGCATGCTCTATGCTTATGCCGCGATAATGGAAGGGGTGCCATACGCCAATGGCGCCCCCAATCTCTCTGCTGACATTCCTGCGCTAGAATCACTCGCGAAGGAAAGGGGGGTGCCAATCGGCGGAAAGGATTTCAAGACGGGTCAGACATTGATGAAGACTATCTTGGCTCCTGGGTTCAAGACTCGGATGCTTGGACTTTCGGGTTGGTTCAGTACCAATATCCTAGGAAACCGTGATGGCGAGGTTCTAGACGACCCGGAGTCATTCAAGACAAAGGAAGAGTCCAAGCTTGGGGCGCTCGAGCACATTCTCCAGCCTGAGAAATATCCTGATCTCTACGAAGACATGTATCACAAGGTGAGGATCAACTATTACCCACCGCGAGGTGACAATAAGGAGGGGTGGGACAACATCGATATCTTTGGTTGGATGGGGTACAGCATGCAGATTAAGGTTGACTTTCTTTGCCGAGATTCGATTCTTGCAGCTCCGATTGTACTCGATTTGGCGCTCTTCCTGGACCTTGCAGGCCGAGCAGGTATGAGCGGCATTCAGGAATGGCTTTCGTTCTACTTCAAGGCCCCTCAAACGGCGCCCGGGCTCTATCCTGAGCATGACATCTTCATCCAACACTGGAAACTGAAAAACACATTGCGCTGGATGATGGGGGAGGAGATGGTCACTCACCTCGGAGTTGAGTATTACGACTGAGGTGACAAAGCAGACCACGACCCCGTTGTTCATCGTACTCGAGGGAGGAGATGGAGCAGGTAAGACCACACAGGTCACCCTTTTAGCCCGGTGGTTTGATGACCTAGGAATCTCATACGTATCAACGCGTGAGCCTGGGGGCACAGCGGTTGGAGAAGCGATCCGGGAGATCGTACTAGCAGGTCCAGAGATGGACATGCCGGCAGAGACCGAATTGATGCTCATTCTCGGTGCAAGAGCCGCTTTCGTTCGTGATGTGGTCAGACCTGCGTTGGCCGACGGGAAGCTTGTGATTGCTGACCGATTCTCTTTGTCGACAATGGCTTACCAAGGCTATGGCCGTGCCCTTGATCTTGATCAGGTCAAAAGGACGATCTCCATAGCAACTAGCGGCCTGACTCCAGATCTCTACATTGTACTCGACTTGCCCGGTGATGAGGGTGAGAATAGGCAGAGTAAGGACGCAGCGGGTCCCGACCGAATTGAAGCGGAGGGCCGATCCTTCCGTGATACCGTGCGAGAGGCCTATCTTCATCTTGCGTCGACAGAGCCGGACGTCACTGTGGTGTCGGCCATGGGTACCCCGGAAGAAGTGCAAGTTAGGATTAGGGCAGAACTCGTCGCTCGATTCCCAGCTACCTTCACCGATTCAGAGATGATCGAACCCGGAGGTGCGGGGTAGGTAAGGATTCGGTTGCGTCCGCGGTTTAAATCAGTTGAAAAGGCAAGGCGATGAAGCGTAGCGTGGTCTCTCCGGTGCTGGTAGCCTTCTTTTCAGTGGTCGCCGGTGGATGGTTACTGCAAGAGGGCGTCTCGCGGGCGAACAACGTGTACGTGCACGCCCGCGTACTCCAGGAAGTGGTTGACCGAGTTTCCAGCAGCTTTGTAGAGGAAGTTGATAGTGACCTCCTCTACAATTCAGCAATTGAAGGATTGATTCAGGAACTGGGAGATCCTCATTCATCTTTTCTCCCAGCGTCCGAATACGAAGATCTTCGTATTCGAACCGAAGGAGAGTATGGTGGTGTTGGGCTTGAGGTAGTAGATCGCGGAGGGTACGTCACGGTTGTGAGTCCCATCCCTGGTGGACCCGGAAGTCGCATAGGGATTCGAGCAGGGGATCAGTTTTACGAGATCGAAGGCGTTGCAGCCGACACAATGTTTACCGATCAGGCGGTAGAATTGCTTAGGGGTCGTCCAGGCACCGATGTCACAGTTCGTATGCTGCGTCCTGGCCTCGAGGATCCGATCGAATTCACGATTACTCGTGAAGAGATTGTCCTTAGGGCAGTGCCATTCTCGGTGATAGTCAATGATCAGGTTGGGTACGTTCCTCTTACCTCATTCCGTGAGACGTCAGCGACAGAGCTTCGAACTGCGATCGACTCCCTTCGTAAAGATGGTATGAAGTCGCTGGTGTTGGATCTCAGGGGTAATCCTGGTGGTCTACTTGACCAAGGTATTGAGGTGACTGATCTGTTCCTGTCAGAGGGTCAGAACATTGTCGAGACCCGGGGTAGGGATACCAGACAGAATGAGCTGTACGCCGCAGTAAATCCGGATCAGTATCCCGAAATGCCCTTAGTCATCTTAGTAGACAATGGCAGTGCGTCGGCGTCGGAAATTATAGCGGGCGCCTTGCAGGATCACGATCGTGCCATCCTCGTCGGTGAAACAACATTTGGGAAGGGCTCTGTCCAAAGCCTATACCGGCTCACTGGGGGGGATGTGCTTCGACTGACTACGGCTAAATGGTATACACCAGTTGGACGTTCAATTCACTCAGATCAGGATTCCGGCCTCGCATCTTCGGTAAAATCAGAGATGGAATGGGCGTATACGATTACCGGACAAATGCTGGAGCCCGTGAGCATTGAAGGGCGTCCAGAGTTTCTATCTGCGGGCGGTCGGACTCTCTATGGTGGCGGCGGAATCACTCCGGACGTTTATGAGTATCCGGAGACCCTTGGCCTCGAAGAGTCTGGCGGGGTTCTGCGTTTGTTTCAGAGGGGTGGTGGCTTCTCAGAGGCACTCTTTGATTATGCAGTCGGGTATGTCGCGAACCGCCCGGACATTGAGGTTGGGTTTTCACTAACGAAAGAGGATATACAAGCGTTCTACGCTATGCTGGAAGGGTCTGAGGGTGTCGTCGAGTGGACAGAGTTTCAGGCGGCTGATCGATTCGTGCGTTACCACATGGAGCGAGAGATTGCTCTGCAGGCTTGGGGCGCAGGTGGGGAATTTCATCAATTGCAGCGGCACGACCGCCAGCTCGCGCGCGCGTTGGATTTACTTAGGGAGGCCCAAACGCCTGCCGAATTGATCACTGCCGCCTCGGAAGTGAAACCGGACGAGATCCCGGACTGGCAGAATTAGAAAGCTGCCAAAAGGTCGAGTGAGTGATTCCCATGATTGATTTGCTAACATGAGCACGATTGAGGTAGTCCGAGGGGATATCGTCGAATCACGCCATCAAGTTCACCTAGCTATCGTCGACGGATCCGGGACTATTCTTGGTTCCCTAGGGGACGCAAATCGTTATACCTACTATCGCTCCGCTGCCAAACCTATACAGGCACTTCCTCTTGTAGAGGAAGGAGTGCTAGATACCTTCGGACTGACCAGTGAGGAGCTTTCCCTGTGCTGTGCTTCGCATGAGGGTGAAGAGGTTCATGTAGATCGTGCCCGTTCAATCTTGAGTAAGGTGGGAGCGGACGAGTCTCTTCTTCGCTGCGGGGCGCAAATACCGTTCTCGCTCGAGGCCGCTCGTAAGTTGTCCGAAGCTAGGGAACGGCCGCGCCGAATCCACAACAACTGCTCAGGAAAGCACGCGGGCATGATCGCACTCGCAATTGCTATGGGTTGGGATCCGATTGATTACCATCTAGCTGATCATCCCGTTCAGCAACGGATGCTTGAAGAGGTGATACGTTTTTCCAAAGTTTCTTCCGGTCGAGTTGCCACGGGAGTGGATGGATGTGGCGTTTTGTGTTTTGCTGTGCCCCTTCGCGACATGGCCCGATCATTCGCAGCCTTTGCGGTTCAATCTGACCGAGGCGATTCAACGCATCGTATAGTGGATGCTATGACATCAGAACCATTTATGGTCGGTGGGACGGGGCGCACTTGCACTGAAGTAATGGAGATCGCCGGAGACCGCGTCTTCGTAAAACTGGGTGCTGAGGGCGTATACGTAGCAGGGCTGAGACAGTTGGGACTGGGATTGGCGATAAAGGTGGAGGACGGAGGACGTCGTGCTGTTGAAGCCGCGCTGATCCACACACTGCAATCGCTAGGAGTTATTACGGATGGAGAATCTCATAGCCTGAGAAAGCACGGGCGCCCTGTTTTGACGAACACACGGAATGAGATCGTCGGTCAGCTCAGGCCGTCCTTCGATCTTACGATGACCGGTTTAGATACGAGCGGCTGATGTTCGTAGACCGGGCTACGATAGAAGTCATAGCAGGAGATGGAGGGTCGGGTGCTGAGGCTTTTCGTCGTGAATCGGGCGTACCTCGCGGCGGTCCGGCGGGAGGGGATGGGGGGAAGGGGGGCGATGTAGTTCTCCGAGCCGATACCCAGCTTACGACACTTCTTGATTATAGCTATCGCAGGCACTACAGGGCGGAACGCGGCTTGCATGGGGAGGGAAGTAAGCGAACCGGGAAATCAGGTGAGGACCTAGTACTTCTTGTCCCTCCAGGCACTGTCGTATATAACGCTGAAACAGATGATCTGATTGGAGAACTCCTTGAGGAAGGCCAGACAGTGGTCATCGCTCGCGGAGGACGTGGAGGACGTGGCAATGCACGTTTTGCGACAGCGACTAACCAGGCACCGACAAAATGGGAGTCCGGACAAGCAGGCGAAGAGAAGGCAGTAAGACTTGAGCTGAAATTGATAGCGGATGTAGGACTTGTTGGGGAGCCGAATGCAGGAAAGTCGACGTTCCTTGCGACCGTGACTGCCGCTCAGCCCAAAGTTGCTGACTATCCGTTCACAACGCTTTCACCGAATCTGGGTGTCGTTCAGCTCTCGGGGTTTCGCTCGTTCGTCATTGCCGACATTCCGGGCATCATCGAAGGAGCACATGAAGGGAAAGGCCTAGGTCACCAGTTCCTTAGGCATATTGAGCGAACGCGGATCCTGCTTCTCATGATTCCTGTTGATTCTGTCGACCCGCAAGCGGAGTTAGACCGCTTGCGCTCAGAACTGGAGGCCTACTCGGTGGATCTGGCGTCAACGCCATACTTAGTCGCTCTTACCAAAGTCGATGTGCTCGCCGAAGACGCAGAATTGCCGCAGATCGAAACAGGAAATGCCATGGGTATCGCCTCCGTTTCATCTGTCACGCGCACGCACCTTGAATCTCTTCTCGAGCGCTTGTGGAGTGAGAGTCAGAGGGTAGTGGAAGAAGAACGAGGAAGTGGGAAGGAAGACCAGTGGTGGGCGCCCTGACTGTTTCTGTTGTTGGTGTCTCCAGGGATCTGATAGATGCACGGGTGATTTCTCTTCCTAGTCATTATTGGAATGGGTAAGCCTAGTGTGAGTGTATGTTCGGCTGTATCTGCTACTGAGGCATTTTCGGTTTATGTACATGCTCCATTCTGTGCTCGCCGCTGTGTGTATTGCGATTTTGCAGTCACTGTTCAATCAGAGGGAGACCTAGACGGATGGGTTCAGGGACTCCGATCCGAAATCGCTCTGATTGAGCAGGAAAACCTCTTTGTGTTAGCTGATCAACTGGAAACACTTTATGTCGGAGGTGGCACGCCATCCCTGTTAGGTCCCAAAGCAATGTCAAAACTGGCTGGGGTGATAGGATCGCAGCGTCTTACGAGTCAAGATCTCGAGTGGACAGCGGAAGCAAATCCCGAAAGCTTTTCGTCCGAAGTCGCGGAAGAATGGAGAGCAGTGGGTGTGAATCGGATCAGCCTCGGTGCGCAGACCTTCGATGCCGCAGCGTTAAGATGGATGGGACGCTTGCACGGGGTGGAGGGCCCGATAAAAGCGATTGAAGGAGCAAGGGGTTGTGGTATAGAAAATGTGAGCATCGATCTCATCTTCGGATTACCGATTCATATTGGTCGGTCGTGGGAGGATGATCTTAGACGTGTAATCGACTTAGACGTCCCTCACATCAGTATCTATGGACTTACTGTAGAGCCCGGGACACATCTTGGCCAAGAGGTACGACAGGGGCGAGAACCGGCGGTTGACGAAGATCAATACCGGAAAGAATTCCTAATGGCTGCTGAGGCACTAACCGCATCAGGATATCGTCATTACGAGGTCTCAAATTTTGCCCGTCCTGGCTTCGAATCTCGGCACAACACTGCGTACTGGTCTGGTAACCCTTATCTAGGGCTAGGTAATAGCGCACACAGCTTCGCACCTCCGGTACGACGTTGGAATCTTCATTCCTGGGAGCATTATCGAGCCGCGGTAGGTGCTTCTAAATCACCTGAGGCTGATCGGGAGATTCTAGACGAATCGGCATCTCGACTAGAGCGAGTTTGGCTTGACCTCCGAACGATTGATGGGATACCGAGACCTGTGGAAGGCACACCACAGGACAGGCTAGCACGCGACTGGATCGAAAGAGGCTTAGCGGCTTGGATAGGGGACCGCTGTGTACTGACACCAGAAGGTTGGTTGATGTTGGATCAGTTAGCGGTTGAGTATGAAACGTCGGCTTTGGGTTGACCCTTTACGTCCGGCATCCCGAAATTCGATAATGGCCATACTCAATCATAGCGATACGGCAGGAACGGATCTAACAGACCGAGAACGTCAGGTCTTGGAGGCTGTGGTTCGCACATACGTGGATACCGCTGAACCCGCGGGTAGTAGAACCGTTTCTAGTGTTTTTGACCTTGGGGTGTCGGCCGCGACGGTTCGCAACACTATGAGTGATCTTGAGGAGAAGGGGTATCTCTTCCACCCTCACACTTCGGCGGGCAGAGTCCCAACTGACCGGGCGTATCGTTTTTTCGTGGACCGGCTTATGGAACCTCATGAACCTTCAATCCGTGAACGTATTCGCTTGGAGGAGGAGATTGAGCGCTCGGGTTCGTTTGCGGTAGAGCAGCTAGTGCGACATGCGACCCGCGCGATGAGTCTCATTTCCAATGAGTTAGGTGTAGCAGTCGCTCCTAGGATAAACGAAGCCAATCTCGACAGGCTCGAACTTATCAAGGTTTCGAGTAGTAAGGTTCTGCTGGTAGCTACGATAAGAGGTGGCCTTGTGAGAACAGTGTATGCCGACCTTCCGGTCGAGATTGATGAACAGACGCTACTTACTGTTACTCGGGCGCTCAATGAACGACTCGCTGGCCTTTCGTTCTCAGAGATTCGCGGGTCGTTGCCCGATCGCTTACGCGATTCAGTATCGAGCAAAGTGGGTTCAGATCTTATGAACGTGTTCGTCCAGTCAGGATCGGAACTCTTCGATATACAGGCTCTGGATGACACAAGTCTTCATTTAGGTCCTACAAGTGTGCTAGCTGGACAGCCGGAGTTCGAAAGCGGGGAGCAGTTGAAGGGGTTGATTCAGTTGACTGAGAAGAGAGATCTTCTAGCTCAAACGGTGGGGAGCCGGAGACATGGCGGAAGACTTCGGATCACCATCGGTGAAGAGAATGACTCCACAGCACTCTCGGATTTCACCCTCGTAACAGCGGAGTACCGCGTCGGCGATCTGAAAGGGGTTATTGGCGTCATTGGTCCGACGCGAATGCCGTATGAAAAAGTTGTTACCATCGTCGATTACACCTCTACGCTGGTGACTCGTATTTTGGCACCATGACATTAAGCGGTCTCATGCTAAGGCGACTTTTGTCGCTCACCAGGAAATAGATGTCTAATTATTATCAGCTGCTCGGAGTGTCTCACCAGGCAAGTTCTGAGGAGATCAAGAAAGCCTACCGCAAGCTTGCACTCGAGTACCACCCTGACCGAAATCAAGGTTCTCCGGATGCTGAAGAGCGTTTCAAGGAGGTGACGGAGGCTTACGAGGTACTTCGAGACTCAGAGAAGCGCGCTACCTATGACCGTTACGGTAAGCAGGGGCTTGGGGGAAGCAGTCAGGGATCCGGTGCCGCGGGATTCGATTTCAGTGACGCTATTGATGTTTTCATGCGTGATTTCGGAGGTTTCTCGGGGCTCGAAGATATGTTTGGAATGAGTGGAGCACGAAGCCAGCGTAAGTCGAGCCGTAAGGCTCAGCCGGTGCGTATCCGTCTTTCACTAACGCTCGCAGAGGTTGCGACCGGAGTGACAAAGACTGTGAAGGTAGCTTTGCTCGACGGGTGTGGAGCGTGCGACGGTAGTGGAGCGGAGGCGGGAACTCGGCCACAACCTTGCGCTAATTGCGGTGGTTCTGGTGAGGAACGCCACGTGCAGCGATCAGCTTTTGGTCAGTTCGTGAGTTTGCAGCCATGCCGGACTTGCAGAGGTGAAGGGCGGGTTATAGCCGATCCGTGCTTGCAGTGTTCCGGGGACGGAAGGGTACGCTTCGAAAGATCTATCGAAGTGGAAGTTCCGGCCGGTGTAACATCTGAGAACTTCCTAACACTCAGGGGTCGTGGGAACATGGGTCATCAGGGAGCTGGGCGGGGAGACCTGGTTGTTCTCCTTGAAGTCCAAGATGACCCAAGGTTTGTGCGCGACGGTCCCGACCTCATTTATGAGTTGCCGATAACGTACACCCAAGCTGCACTGGGAACTGAGATCGATGTTCCTTCTATCGAGGGTATCGCTCGGGTGACGATCCCGGCGGGTATTCAGAGTGGAGAGCGACTAAGCCTTAAAGAGCTTGGTCTGCCAGACCTCAATGGGACCGTCCGGGGTGATCAGATAATCAACATCTGCGTATGGACTCCTCATGACCTGACACCTGAGCAGGAAGACGCCCTTCGGCAGCTTGCTAGTGTCGAGTCGCCCGCGCCGAAAATTGTGAAGCGTGGCACGCGCAAAGGGTTTTGGTCGAGGGTGAAAGAGGTTTTCACCGGAGGATGACAAAGGACACGCGGCGCTGGCTTGAACTTAGAGTTCGTTGTCCAGTTGCAGGTGATGATCGAGAGGTTCTGCTGGCTGATGGCTTGATACACCTCGGTGCATGTGGGGTCGAGGAACAAAGCGGCTGGGATGTCTCTTACTTTGATGAACCTAATGATCCTTCAGAGTTCGTTAGTACTTCGCTCTCGGTGCTGAGCAACGCTACGGGGCTGTCATCTATAGAAGTCGAGCATAGGTGGCAGTTGCACGAGGACTGGGAGGAAAACTGGAAGAGAGGGCTTGGGCCGCGCAGGGTTACCGATACGATCGTGGTTTTTCCTTCTTGGGCTCCTCCAGAGAACCTGCACCCTAGGGACATTGGTATTCGACTAGATCCTGGTATGGCATTCGGAACAGCTGAACATGGTACTACCCGAGGGTGTCTTCGTCTTCTCGATAGTGTGGTCTCAGTGGGAGACCGAGTTATCGATGTTGGATCTGGCTCAGGGATCCTTTCGATTGCGGCTGCCCGGTTAGGTGCTGTATCAGTCCAAGCTTTAGAGGGAGACCGTTACGCCTGTGAAGCTGCCAGAGAAAATATCATAGCTAACGGAGTTGGAGCTCAGGTGACCGTGACCGAGGTGTGGGCCACATCGAAGAGTCTCATAGACCTTGGCCCGGTCGAAGGAATCGTTGCCAATATAGAGGCGGGTATACTGGAGCCTCTCCGTGAGGGGTTCAGAGAAGCGCTAGTCTCTGGAGGTTGGTTGATCTTGTCGGGCATTCTTGATCATGAGTGGGTGAAGTCGAGAGAAAGAGCCGAGTCAAATGGATTAACTCTTATCGTTTTAGACCAAGACGGAGAGTGGCGATCGGGACTCTTTAGGCGTATGACCTAAGTAGGTGCATACCGGGATCTAGGAGAAACCCTAAGTGAAGCGCGACGTTCGTTGACGCCGAAGGGTCTGACACTATAAAGCTAAGAGCTAAATCTTCGCTCCTATGAGTAGCGAGCGTCTATTTCAGCCCGTACTAGCCCGCACAATAAATCTTGATTTATGCCATCTGGTTTGCCCGAGTTCTAGGAGAACTTTTATGAAGGACCCGAGTTGTCTCTTTTGTCTCATCGTCAGTCGTGAGATCCCGGCGGATATTGTCCACGAGACTGAAAACACTATAGCATTCCGGGATATCGCCCCGCAGGCGCCGGTGCATGTACTTGTTATTCCTAAAGAGCATGTAGAGTCATTAGCAACTATATCGGACAATAGCGAAGCTCTCTTGGGGCAGCTTATGGCAGCGGTGAGTGATGTAGCACGTATTGAGGGGCTGAAGGATTCCGGGTTTCGCACAGTGTTGAACACAGGGCCAGATGGCGGCCAAGAAGTCATGCATTTGCATGCACACGTTCTGGGAGGTCGGGAACTAAGGTGGCCTCCTGGATGATCTGCGTTGATGCCGCAGCGACACATAGATACCTTCTGCGTCTCCCGAACGAGAACCGAAGCCCCGATGGCAGGTGAAGCGTGTCAAGCTCACTCAGAGACCAAATCCAGACCGATCTGAATAAAGCAAGAAAAGGCCGTGATAAACTCAGGACCCTTGTTCTGTCGACATTGTTGGCAGAGATCAAGAACAAGGAGATCGAATCTCGTGGTGAGCTAGATGACGAAACCGTGGTGCAGGTAGTTAGCAAGGGCATCAAACAGCGCCGCGATGCGTCGGAGCAGATGAGAGAGGCTGGAAGAGGCGAGCTGGCGGATCAGGAGGATGCGCAGGAAAGAGTATTGGCCGACTACCTCCCCGAAGCTCTTAGTGAGGATGAAGTTCGCGCTATTGTGAGGAAGATCATCGAGTCGGGAGTCGATCAGTTGGGACCTCTGATGGGTCAGGTCATCCCACTAACTCGAGGACGATTCGACGGTAAAGAAGCCAACCGGATTGTCAGGGAGGAGCTGGGCTCCTGATGTCTGGATTATGATTGAACACGCGCTCGGGGTACTTGAGTTCGAGCGTGTTCTAGAACGTGTCGCCGGCCGAGCGACGAGTGACGTTGGCCGCCGCCAGATACTCGCGCTCCGGCCGAGCTACGATGTTGATGAGATCGTGCGCGAGTTGGAGCGTGTCGCTTCCTCCATGAGACTAGTAGACGCGTCACCACAATGGACGCCTGGCCCGATCCCTGATCTCGAGGAGGTACTGACGCAACTTGGTACGTCTGGCGCCGTGCTCGAACCGATCGATTTATTCCGGGTGGGCGTTATTCTCAAGACGGGCACCGGGCTTGCAAGACATCTAGACAGCGTGGCAGAAGATATTTCCGCGCTAGCGATGATTCGTGATCGGATGATCGACGATCAGGAGGTGCTTCAGGTAATCGAGCGCTCTTTCGACGATGAGGGGTGTGTCCTTTCGACGGCTTCTGAAGATCTTGATCGGATCCGGAGGCGCCTGAGGGGTGCGAGGAGTCGTATCGTGGAGAGACTGGAATCTCTTTTGTCTTCATTACCGGATCGTTTCGTTGTTCCGGATGCGTCTGTCACCATCAGAGATGGTCGCTTTGTCATACCCCTTAGGCGAGAAGGAAAAGGTAAAGTTGGTGGTATCGTCCATGATGAATCCCAAACTGGAGCCACACTCTACGTTGAGCCGCCAATAGCGATCGAGGCGACCAATCACCTCCGGGAGTTGGAGCGTGAAGAAGCCCGCGAGATAAGACGAATTCTTAGGACGCTTACCGATCTCCTTGTTCCACATCAGAGAGAACTCAAGGGCCTTTTTGAAGCCTTGGTGGACTTCGACACGCTGTATGCGCGTGCTCAAACAGCTGTGTTTTGGGAGGCCACCCCTCCGGTTATTAATGGTCTAGCACCGGGGACGCTTTCACTCCGGGACGCGCGTCACCCCCTCCTCTTAGAATCGAAGGAGGGTGGGGTCATTCCCTACGACCTCACCCTTGAGAATCAAGAGCGTTGCCTTGTCGTATCGGGTCCGAATACTGGTGGTAAGAGTGTCTTTCTCAAGGCCACGGGTCTTATCACGGTTCTAACGCAATCAGGAGTTGTTCCGCCTGTTGGGCCCGGCACGTGCCTGCCCGTTTTCGAATCTTTTTTTGCCGATATAGGAGATGAGCAGTCGATCGCACGAAATCTTTCTACGTTTTCCGCGCATCTAGAAAATCTCTATAGCCTTGTTTCCGTTGCGAGTGATCGGTCGCTTGTACTTATTGACGAGATGGGGACGGGTACCGATCCGGGAGAGGGAGCCGCATTGTCTCGCGCTGTTCTCGAAGAACTCGTCAACCGCGGTGTTACTACGATCGTTACATCTCACCTAGGGGAACTCAAGCGTCTGGACACTAGGGGAAGTCATATAGTGAATGCGTCCATGCATTTTGATACGGAGCGTATGGAACCCACCTACCGTCTCACGAAAGGACGCCCAGGTCGAAGCTATGGTTTGGCTATTGCACGAAATCTGGGTTTCCCCCCTAAAGTCCTTGATAGGGCGGAGTCCTATCGAGATAGTGGCGAGGCGAAATTGGAGGATGTTCTTGAGAGGGTAGAGGAACAGGAAGAAGAGGTCGATAGGTTGGTGCTTGAGCTAGAGGAAGAACGACGTCGGACTGACCGCCTCCGGGTAGATGTCGAGTCCAGAGAACAGACTTTATTGGAGTCGGAGCGGATTGCCGAAGGAAGGGCTCGAGCTGAAGCGCGCCAACTTCTTTTGGATGCGCGTGCTGAAGTGGAATCTGTAATCGCTGAACTTAGAGCTGCAGTTAAAGGAGGAAGCGATCTAGAACAAGCTTCTAGAACCGCGAGACAGAAAGTCGAGAGATCTGCATCACGTCATAAGGATTTGGCAAATCGAGTCACAAGTAAGCGGACTGATCACGATCAGGACGGATTGAAACATGAAGAAAGAGAGCTAGAAGAGCTCGGAACTGAGGAGGGGGCGCGTGTTCGTATTCGTGCTACTGGGACAAATGGCCGAGTTGTGGGACGTCGAGGCGACCGGCTTCTCGTAGAGGTGGGAGGTCTGCGATTTGAGTTGCCCGATGGAGAGATTGAGTCAATTGACTTCATAGAGGAACCAGCGGCTAAGGAGCGGGCGCGGACTTGGAGGAAGTCAAAAGCATCCCATGGGAGGCTGGAAGTAGACCTCCGCGGGCTCAGGGTAGATGAGATGGATCTGGAGCTTCAGCGGGCGGTGGACGAGGCGATTCTAGATGATCTGTCCCGCCTTCGTATCATTCATGGGATGGGTACAGGTGCGCTCCGGAAGAGGGTTAGCGAGCTTCTTTCGGTAGACCCCCGCGTTCAGAAATTCCGCACGGGTGGCCCGGGTGATGGAGGCGTGGGCGTGACTATAGCGACCTTTCGGGAAGGCTGATGATTCCTGAGCATATTATAGATGAGGTACGCGACCGGGCCGATATGGTAGAGATCATCGGTGAGTCTGTGTCGCTCAAGAAAGCCGGTCGGGAATTCAAAGCCAACTGCCCATTTCACGAGGAAAAGACACCTAGTTTCTACGTGGTGCCTCACAAGGGCTTCTACAAGTGCTTCGGATGTGGGAAAGCAGGCAGTGTGTTTGATTTTCTTATGGAAAGACAGGGTATGGACTTCGTAGAGGCCGTAAAGTACGTGGCGGCTCGCTCGGGTATCGAAATTCAAGAGGTCAGTGGACGAAAGCCGGAGGAAGACCCTAATCGTCCTTACTACGAGATCACTGCTTTCGCACAGGACTGGTTCAGAAATCAACTTCTGGATAAAGGGGTCGGTCAAGATGCGCGAACCTACCTAGAAAGTCGTGGGATTGATGCTGAAGTTTCTGAGCGCTTCGAACTCGGGTATGCCCCGGATGAATGGCGAGCGTTTCGTGAGGCTGCGGTCAAGCATGGTTTCGAAGAACAACTAATGCTCAAGCTAGGACTCCTGAAGCAGTCTGAACGGAGCAAGGAGCCTTACGATGGGTTTCGTGGCAGAGTCATGTTTCCCATCAAGGGTGTAAATGGGCGAGTCGTTGCTTTCGGAGGACGGATTCTGGAGACCACTTCTGGTGACGGGCCTAAGTACATCAATTCTCCTGAGACGCCCATCTACCATAAGGGTCGTAACTTGTACGGTTTGTCGCGAGCTAAAAACTCGATTCGCCGTGACGGACAAGCACTTATCGTAGAAGGGTATATGGATGCGGTCTCAATAGCAGCTGTGGGTTTTGAGAATGTTGTTGCACCGCTGGGGACGGCGCTTACTCCGGAGCAAGCTCAGCTTCTTTCACGTTACACAAAACGGGTGCTTTTGCTTTACGATTCTGATGGAGCGGGGCTTAAGGCTACGTTCAAGGCAGGAGACGTACTGCTCGAATCCGGTGTTCATCCATCCGTGGTGACCTTTCCGGAGGGAGAAGACCCGGACACGTACGTCCGTGTTCATGGTCCGAATGGCCTCAGTGCGCTCCTTAAAGATTCGATGGACGTGATGGATAGAAAGCTCCAGATCTTGGGAGATAAGAACTATTTCTCATCAATTGATCGCAGGCGTTCGGCTGTAGACCGTCTTCTGCCTACTCTGCGCGCGGTGATCGATCCGACACTTCGGGATCTCTACGTGGACCGAGTTTCTCAGGCTACCGGAGTTCAGCCAGGGACACTTCTTGAAGACATGAAGAAAGTCTTGCGAAAGAAAGGTAGGAATTTAGGATCAGGTCCTGCAGATTCATCGCGGGTCGGACACCTACCAAGTCTCAAGGGTGGAGCTGAGCGCCACCTCCTTAAGGTGATGGTCCGAGGAATTGAGTGGGTAGAGCGAGCTGCGGAAGTCATTTCATCCGAGGACTTTGAAGATCCTCACTACCGGGCCATCTTTCAGGCACTTCTTGATGATCCGGAGGCGCGAGTTCCATTGCCGTCAATGGATTCTGTTGCGGCCCAGAGGTTTCGTGAGATACTTGTGGATCCAGAGGAACTGGCACACGGCAATGAGATCTTTTCGAAAGCGGTGAAGCGGATTCGGGTTGCGGCATTATACAGGCGGGCGCAGCATCTCCAGGCCAAAATCGAGACGAGCGGGAGCGAGGAGGAGAAGCTCGAACTCGTGACCGAGAAGTCACACCTCGCCTCCGAGATTCGAGAGTTGGACGAGAACTACTGGGTTTCGGCTGCACGCCGAAGCTCCGACGACAAAAACCTGAACGAAGCGAAGACATGACGCAGCAGAGGCGTACCGGACTAAAGGAACTTCAGAAGCTCGACGGGAGCATCAACGACGCTCGCGATCGTATTGGAACCTTCGACCCGCTCTTCGAAGAAATTGAAGAGCCAGCTCTCATGCTGGAGAGTGAACTGGGGACTAGTAGAACTAGGTTGAAAGAGATGAAACTCGAGTCTCGCAGACTCGAAACCTCATCCGATGAGCGTCGGGTGCGAGTGAAGAAGCTCGAAGAACGAATTGGCTCAGTTCGAAATCTCAGAGAAGAGTCGGCGGTCACCACAGAACTTGAGATGGTGAAGAGAGCACTAGAAAACGATGAGACAGAAGCCCTCACACTCATAGATCAAGTCCGCAAGGGTGAAGAGCGTGTGACAGAGCTCGAGGAAGCTTACAAGGAGGCATCGGATATTGTTGAGCCAAAGAAAGAGGCGCTGCTAGCCGAACGAGAAGAGGTCCGCTCCGAACTTTCCCGTCTTGAGAAAGAGAGAGAGAGTTTCACCGCAGCCATGGATCCTGGCGAACTTAGAATGTATGAAGCGATTCGAGGAAGTGGGCGTCGCCGTGCTATAGCCGAACTAACGGCCGACGGTGCGTGCGCTAACTGTTTCAGTATGGTCCCGTTGCAGCTCCAAAACGTGATCCGTCATGGAGATAGGTTGATTAGGTGCGAAGCATGCGGTGTGATTTTGGCGGCGGCAGAGCCCGTGGAGGAGTCGACTGAGGAGCCGGTAGACGATGAAGTCGACACTAGCGAAAAGTCAGAAGCCGATGCCAACGAAGAGTTGTCATCTGAAGAGGTCACGGATGACATTGAAGAAGAAGCTTCGGGTGTTGACGGAGGCGACGAAGAGGGTTGAGTTCAGCCGGTCCAGGTGGGGATCAGGTCCAACTCCGACCACCGGATCCAAAGTGGGAGTCTCCTCCCACCCCTGATCCCGGGAGAGTCCGTAAACTTAGAGAGGCGCTGAGGCTTCCTGAACCGGTGTGCGCCCTCCTCTCTATCCGGGGAAGGTCCGCGGTAGAAGAAGCCAAGCGGTTTCTTCGCCCTAGGATGGAACAGCTTTCAGATCCGACTCTCCTCGCTGATGGATTGATCTCAGCTAATCGGATTGCTAAGGCGATCACGGATGATGAGAAAATTTTCATTCACGGTGACTATGATGTGGATGGGATCTGCGCTACAGCGCTGCTGACTAAGTGGGTAAGGTTGCTCGGCGGGTCCGTGAGACCTTTTGTTCCGCATCGCGTCCGTGATGGGTATGACTTTTCTGAGAATGGTTTGGCAGAGGCTCGTGCCGAGGGAGCGTCGCTCCTTGTAACAGTAGATTGTGGAACAATGGCTCACGAGACGATTGCGGAAGCTAGGGGCATCGGAATAGACGTGATTGTTACCGACCATCACACCGTGGGAGAAGATTTGCCGGGCGCTTTTGCGGTAGTGAACCCGCAGAGACCTGACTGCCAATATCCGGATAAAGGGTTATGTGGGACCGCGGTTGCTTTCCGATTAGGGGAGTTGGTTGGACGAGAGCTGGGTATGAATCTCGCCGAACTCTACGATATGCTAGACTTAGTGGCACTCGCTTCGGTGGCAGACTTGGTGCCGCTTTCCGGAGAGAACCGCATTCTGGTAGCCTTAGGTCTTAAGCGACTCTCTAAAACGAAAAGCGTGGGTCTTAGAGCATTACTGAGAGTCGCAGGAGTGTCCGCCGGCGAAGTCACAGCAGGACGAATCGGATATCAGATAGCTCCCCGTATCAATGCGGTCGGTCGGATCGGAGAGGCTTCTGACGCTCTGACACTTCTTTTGAGTGAAGATCGCGTTGAAGCTGATCGACTTGCGAGGGCCCTCGACCAGGCCAATTGCGACCGACGAGCTGAAGACCAACGGACGCTCAATCAGGCACTAGAAGATCTTGAGGTTGGCTTCGACCCAGATAACGATTTTGGTATCGTATTAGCTAAGGGAGGATGGCATCCAGGGGTGGTTGGCATCGTGGCGTCTAGGGTGGTCGAGCGTCTACATCGTCCGGTCGTTGTGGTAGCAGTTGAAGGTGATAAAGGTAGGGGGAGCGCCCGGTCTATACCCGGGTTTAACCTCTATGAAGCGATAGCAGAGTGCTCGAAACATCTAACTCGTTTCGGAGGCCATCAGCAGGCTGCGGGGATTGAGATTCCGACTGGTGAACTCGAAGCTTTCCGTCTTGCCTTCAATGAAGCTGCTCGTTCAAGATTAACGCACCACTCACTTCAGCCAGTCCTGAGCCCAGATCTCGACATTGAGCTTGAAGATGTCGACCTTGAGCTAGTCCATTGGTTGTCTTATTTGGGGCCTCATGGAATAGGAAATCCCACGCCTGTCTTCCGCGTTCAAGGTGTGGGTGTTCGCGCACCTAGTATTGTTGGTGAGAATCATCTGAAGGCTGAATTGACGTCATCACGGACACAGCTGGATGCCATTGGATTCGGTCTTGCAGGTCGGTTCGACCTAGCTTCTTTAAGCTCGGGCAAGTGGGATGTCCTTTTTCGTCTTGAGCGCAATGAATGGCGAGGAAGGGTCAAGGTCCAGGCGCGGCTTACCGATCTTAGGCCCGCCTCGTGAGGATCATCGCAGGAAGGTGGAAAAGTCGAAGGCTCCGCTCTCCGAGAGGGCGAGATGTGCGCCCAACGACCGACCGTGTGCGTGAAGCGTGGATGTCTGCTTTGGGAGGATCAGTGTCGGGTGCTACCGTTTTAGATCTTTTTGCTGGCTCTGGGGCACTTGGACTAGAGTCACTGTCTCGAGGGGCCAAATCTGTGATCTTCGTGGATAGGGCTCGAAGTTCGGTAAACGTTATCCGGCATAACGTTGAATTGCTCGGTGCCCAAAAAGATGCAGAGATAGTGTGCGATGACGTCTTCCGATATCTCAAACGTTTTGAAGGATTATTTGATATTGCACTTGCGGATCCTTTCTACGAAGGGGGAGATGCTTCCGCACTAATCAAAAGATTTGAAGAAAGACCGTTTGCGAAGGAACTCTGGTTAGAGCATCCTGTCCGTGAATTATTATCGCTACCAGAAGGTGCGAAGACCCGTCGCTATGGTGATACTGCACTGACTACACTGACTACCTGTTCGTGAATCGGATCCATGAATCGTCCTAATCCCATCGTAGCTCTGTATCCGGGGTCATTTGATCCCATTACACGTGGGCACGAAGATATCGCCCGACGAGCCTTGCGAGTTGCCGACCGAGTAATAGTGGCGGTGGCACAGACCAGTACCCATGCGAAGGAGGGGCTATTCGAGATCCAAGAACGTGTGGATTTGACTCGAGCGGTTTTCGAAGGGGAATCGCAGATCGAAGTGATGTCCTTCACCGGTTTACTAGTGGATCTAGCCAGAGATCATGGCGCGCACTTGGTCATTCGCGGGCTGCGAGCAGTTTCTGATTTCGAATACGAACTTCAGATGGCACAGATGAATCAGGAGCTCAATTCTTCTCTGGAGACACTCTTTCTTGTCCCGGAGGTGAGCAACTCCTTCATTTCGTCATCGCTGGTCAGGCAAGTGGCGGCGTTGGGAGGTGATGTATCAGCCTTTGTGTCAAAGCCGGTTCTCGATCGTTTGACCGCGAAGTTTCGGGAGTAAGCCTGGATTTGAAGGGATCCTGACTGATTTTTGTTCACAACTTACTACCGCAGACCAGCTCATTTAAATGCTAGGAGTCTTGTGTCCCCGTTGCCCTTCGAATCAGTCCCTTTTTATCATTTGACTGTCGATCCGAACGCGGGAGAGAGATTCGCTGCGCGTAACGGACACAGGAACTGCTAGGAGCGCCGAACCTATGAGCTTTCAGGTGTCGAAGGTGAACGACGTCACTGTTATCGAAGTGGAGGGTCAGCTGATCGTCGGAAACCGTAATGAGCTGAAGAAAAAAGTACTCGAAAAGATTGAGCTCGGTGAGCAAACGTTCGTGATCGACTTTGCGAACACGGCTTACATAGACTCATCCGGATTAGGGGTCCTTGTGAGTTTATCGAAAAAGATTCGTGAGCACGGAGGTGAACTTCGCCTATCGAGCCTGAGTGAAGATTTGCGCACGCTTTTTGAACTGACCAAGCTCGATACGTTATTCCAGATTGCGGAGGACAAAGAGCGGGCCCTTGAGGGTTTTTGAGAGGTTGTTGGCGTGAGTGAATCAACGGGAGGGGATCTAGTCCTCGAGATTCCTACGGACATTCACTCTATCTCGGGTGCGGTTGACTATGTCCTGAGCCGATGCAGTTCCTCAGAAGTGTCAGCCAGGAAATTGAACCTGAACTTCCGGGTTGGGCTCACCGAAGCACTCGCGAATGCAATGATGTACGGTAACGATCATGACCCTTCGAAGAGCGTAGTCATAGAGGTTGTGATGGGCCGAGATCATGTTCAGGCGACAGTTCGCGATCAGGGCTCTGGCTTTGACCCAGGTTCGGTGCCCGACCCGACTCTTCCCGAGAATCTCACGCGTTCATATGGAAGAGGTCTGTTCCTTATGCGCGAGCTGCTAGATGAGCTGTGGTTTAACGACTGTGGTAACGAGGTGACTCTTATTTTGCGGGCTGAATCTTGCAGCACCTTCGAAGGTGGTGCATCCGCTTGAGTGAGTTCGACAGTCTCGTTTCCGGGAGGCTGCCGGGGCAGGTTCTTCAGACGCTCGAGCATTTCGAGAGAGCATTCGGAGCACTCCTGGTATTGACTGTTCCATCTGACGAACACGGTGAGTCGGAGCCCTCAGTCATATACGAGTCAACACCTGGCCTTGGCGAAAGTGAGTCGATGGGTAGTGAGACTCCGATCCCTTTCCTCGGCGATAAAATACAGCTGCAGGTCCGTGCGGCACGGGCCGCGCCAGTCGAAGCGGTTAGTGCGGCGCTTGTTCCCACCCTGGCTAGCTTGTTTGAGTTAGAGCGGGAAATTGAATCCTTCACAAATGAAGTTAGTCAGCGGTATGAGGAGATAACCCTCCTTTACTCAATAAGTGAAACTTTAGGGGCAACCCTCGAACTAGAAAAAGCTGCGGAGTACATTCTAGACGCAGTCCGTGATGTCATGCGTGCTAAACGTGCTGCTTTATGGGTTCAGAGTGCTGGAGTGGTGGACTTAAACCTCGCCGCCCAAGTAGGTGACCCTGGCCGATCAGGTCTCCTGAGTCCAGACGATCCCGATTCCTTAACTTCACGGGTATTTCGAAAGAACGAATCGGAGATCGACAATGAGGGCCTCGATTCGCGCTTGTCAGTTCCTGTTCAATTTTCGGTTAGGGCTGGAGGGTCTCGTAAAGTTGGAGTGATCACGTTGGTTGGCCGTGTGGACGATGGACAGTTCACACCCTCTGAGAGAAGACAACTTGAAGCGATTGCATCACAAGTAGGAGCCGCGATTGAGAATCACCGGCTTGTGCAGGAATCGCTTTCCAAGGAGCGTATGTCACGTGAGATGGAACTGGCCCATGAAATGCAGATGAAGTTGCTTCCGGCCGTGGAGACCTTCGATTTCACTAACGCAGCTGGAAGAGTGCAACCAGCTGAGCAGGTGGGGGGTGATTTCTATCAACTCTTTGAGCTGCCAGAGGGTCGCATAGGTGTCATGCTCGGTGATGTCTCACTTCACGGTTTCCCTTCCGCCTTAATCATGATGCTGACGATGAGTGCGGCCGGGATCTTTGCCCAAGAGGTTGAATCACCCGCGTCAGTGCTTCGCAAGCTAGATGATGCTCTATCGGATGAATTGGCGACTACTGAGATGTTTCTAAGCCTTTTTTATGGCGTGATAGATCCGGCCCGAGGAATCCTCACGTACTCCAACGCAGGGCACCCGCACGCTTTTGTCATACGTTCGGATGGCGAAGCTGAGCGACTTGTCGCGACAGACCCGCCTGTTGGTTTTGCGGGATCCGACTCATACGGAGAGGACACCGTCATCTGGAGCAACAATGGGGACTTGCTTCTCCTATTTACGGATGGTCTATCGGATACGCTTGAAACTAAAGGGTTGAAAAACGGTGAGGCTCAGATCCTAGAAACCGCGATCGAGACTCGATTCCGTGGTGCTTCCCATGTCATCGACGCGCTCTTTCAATTCTCGTCTGACACTTCGATGTCAGCACTTTCCGACGACCGGGCAGCTCTCGTCGTCCAAGGCTGAAGTGCAAGACAGCGCGCCATCGCGAGCAAAGAGGTCACTGGGACAGAATTTTCTCGTTGATGACAATATCCAACGCAAGATTGTAGACGCATTGGGCGCATCCTCCGTTGACGAAGTTCTGGAGATTGGCCCTGGGAAAGGAGCGCTGACCCGGTACCTTGCGGGGACCGCACGACGGCTGACACTTATAGAATTGGATGACATCCTCGCCGCGAATCTTCAGGAGCGTTTTGAAGAGAGCTCTGATGTACGCGTGTTACATGGTGACGTACTCAATGTAGATCTCGGAGGCCTATTCGATGATCTGGGTGACGTGCTGGTAATAGGGAATATCCCCTACAACATAACGACCCCAATCATTTTTAGGCTGCTTCAACGCCCACGTCCCCGAGATGTTGTTTTGATGGTCCAAGCTGAGGTCGCTGAACGAATGACTGCAGTGGTAGGGACTAAAGAATACGGTGCACTCTCAGTGGGAATCAGAACGGTGGCGGATGTTCGGCGTCTTTTCAAAGTCGGTAGAGGAGCGTTTCGACCTGTGCCTAAGGTGGATTCTGCACTCGTGCGTATCACTCCTAGGCGCCCTGAACCATTGTGCCTAGAGGAGGAAGTGTGCGTTCGGAAACTTGTAAGAGCGACGTTTCAGTGGCGCCGGAAGCAGCTTCGAAAAATTCTTCGAGATCACCCTAGCCTGAACCTAGATGTCGGTCAGGTTGACGCGATACTAGAAGATTTAGGGATAGAGCCTGAAGTGCGTCCTGAGAACCTGACTCCCGAGAGTTTCGTGGCCCTTTCAAAGGCCCTTGGGTAAGATTTCGTTGCAGTCGTGATCAGGGAGCCTTACTTTGTGCAAGTTGTCACAATGATGTTAGATATGGCATAATCATTAGGGTTTCGGCGCATTTGTGAACAGAAAGATTCCTCATAGTACGGTGCGTCGACTGTCGCACTATCTTCGGTCCCTAGAGAGTTTTTCGAAGAGTGGTGGCACAGTGTCCAGCGAACAACTAGCAGCTTGGGGACAGACCACAGCCGCGCAGGTTCGTAAAGATCTCTCGCATTTTGGATCTTTCGGAAAACGTGGTCTTGGGTATCAGGCTGGTGAACTTTGCGAGAGACTTCGCACTCTTTTAGGTATCGACCGCTCATGGAAAGTCGCATTGGTAGGTGCGGGCCGAATCGGTCTTGCCCTGTACGAGTATCCCGCATTCCGCTCCCGCGGCTACGATTGTGTGGCGATCTTTGATTCCGACCCTGAAAAGATAGGAACGGCGTGGGGTGACCAGTCGATCTGTTCTTTGGACGTCTTCGAGAGAGTGATGGAAGAGAGGGATGTCGAGCTCGTGATTTTGGCGATACCAGCTGATGCGGCTCAGGAGGTGGCGTCTAGGGCCGTTGAAGCGGGTGTGAATGGAATCCTGAACTTTGCGCCGATTCGTTTAAACGTTCCAGACGAAATTCCAGTCGAAGACGTTAACCTCGTGATAGAGCTTGAAGCTCTCTCGTTTCAGATCACACAGAGGAAAAAGGATGTGTGATGCGGGCACGGCTCACTAATGGATGAGAGCCTTCCACTCAGTCGACCTATAAAGGTCGGATCGATTCGGATACATGGAATTGAGGCTGGTTTTCAGCAGCTGGACGGGGGTGCGATGTTCGGTGTAGTACCCAAGCCACTTTGGGAGAGGCGCATCCCTTCAGATGCGAGGAATCGGATTCCTTTGGCTCTAAGATGCTTACTTATCGAAGCTCCGAATGCACTTGTGCTGGTCGATACGGGTGTCGGAAACAAGTACGATGAAAAGTTCGCTCAAATATACGGTGTGGTGAATGCAGGTGACCCCACAAGGCTCGAAGATGGAATTCGTCATGCTGGTTTTGACCCCGAGGCCGTCGATATCGTTGTCAATACGCATCTGCATTTTGACCACGCGGGGGGGAACACAGTCCTTGACGATTTGGGTCAAATACGGCCTTCGTTTCCAAACGCGAGACACTTTGTACAGAAGGGTGAGCTAGAGTTCGCGTGCAGTCAGAACGAACGGATTAGAGCTAGTTATTTGTTAGAGAACGTCGAGCCGATAACGAAGGCGGGGCTTTGGGAGGTGGTGGAGGGCGTCACCGAGGTAACAAAGGGGGTAGAGGTCGTGCCGACACCTGGCCACACCCCCCACCATCAGTCCGTTTTGATAAAGAGCGACGGAGAGACGGCGTGTTTTCTTGCGGATGTGTGTCCGACATCAGCGCACTTGCCCTTACCATGGATAATGGGGTACGACTTAGAGCCACTGGTGACACTGGAATCCAAGAAAAGACTCTGGATGACAGCACGCGAAGAAAACTGGCTTCTGATATTCGAGCATGACCCGAAAGTGCCGTGGGGACGCTTCGATCTGACGCAAGATAGACCCTTGTTGATAGAGGACTGACTGAATTAACGAGTCCGTTAAGGAATTCAGGACCGGAAGATTTTTTGGTATCTTCACGGGATGACGGACTCCATTTCTGAGAAAGTTTCGATCGATGAGTGACGCTTCCAGAATTCCGGTTCTCCTCAAAGGGGGAGCCCGGACCCCGATTGGCCGATTCCTTGGTGGCTTGAGCCACTTTTCTGCCCCACAGCTTGGAGCCATAGCAGTTCGCGCTGCGGTGGGACGCTCTGGCATCGATGTCAGAGACGTGGAAGAAGTAATCATGGGCAACGTGGTCACTGCGGGAGCAGGCCAAGCTCCGGCTAGGCAGGCAGCAGTCGGTGGTGGTGTTCCGGAGACGGTGCCTGCGTTGACCATCAACAAAGTGTGCGGTTCCGGCTTGAAAGCCGTTATGCTAGCAGCCCAGGCGATCCGCGCTGGCGACGCTCGACTGATAGTGGCGGGAGGGATGGAATCTATGTCGATGGTGCCGCACTACCTTCGCGGAATGCGTAATGGGATAAAGTTTGGTGATCAGACTATAGATGATGGGCTTATCTTCGATGGCTTATGGTGCTCGTTCGGAAGCTGCCATATGGGTGGTTATGCCGAGTACACTGCCAACAAAGCGGGTGTCTCTCGCGATGATGCGGACAAGTTTTCGTTGCGTTCGCATCAGAAAGCAGTAGCAGCAGCGGAAGCTGGCTTTTTCGAGAACGAGATAATCCCTGTAGAGGTAAAGAAACGAAAGAGTGTGTCTGTGATTGACCTTGATGAGAGTCCAAGAGGTGATACTTCGCTAGATGCACTCGGAAAACTTCGTCCAGCGTTTGTGCGAGACGCACCCGATGATATAGAAGAGCACGTAGTAACAGCTGGGAATGCTCCGGGCCTGAATGACGGAGCAGCATCAGTGATAGTCGCTTCAATGGAGTATGCGAAAGCTCATGGTCTCGAGGTGGAAGCTCTAATCTCTGGATATGCGACGGCGGCGACCGCACCTCAGGACCTTTTCTTCGCACCAGTAGCAGCAGTTCAGAATCTTATGCGGGGAGAGGGTAAGCTGATCGGAAATTACGACCTCTTTGAAGTGAATGAGGCTTTCGCCGTGCAGGCCATTGCAGATATACGAGCACTTGAGATGGATGAGTCTCGGGTGAACGTGAATGGTGGAGCTGTCGCGCTCGGTCATCCGATAGGCGCATCAGGCACCCGAATCCTAGTGACTCTCCTCAATGCCATGGAGCAAAACTCTGCTGCCTCCGGCATGGCCACTCTTTGTCTGGGTGGCGGAAATGCCGTTGCGCTATCGGTAGAAAAGGTATGAAGCTCAAAAAGGGAGCATATGTATGACAAATTTTACGGAATCACTAAAAGGTTACGCTTTTCAAGCGATTGGGGATGACATGCGAGGGAGGCATGCCCTAGGTATTGTAGCCTTCGCGGTAGCGGCTGCGTTCTCAGCGCAGATAGCGGTACCACTTCCTTGGACACCCGTGCCGGTAACGCTTCAGCCGATGATAGTGATCCTTGCAGGTGCGATGCTTGGTCCGCGCCTAGGGGCACTAGCTATGACGGCATACGTTACCGCGGGTGGACTGGGAGCGCCTGTCTTTTCCAACGGAGGTGCAGGTCTGGGATGGCTGTTCGGACCAACCGGAGGATATCTGCTTGCTGCACCTGTTGCGGCGTTCCTAGTAGGAATAATAGCGGGCCGCTCAGGGCAGGCTTGGCGCCTGTTAGCAGGCCTTCTGGGTGGGGTGGGGACCATGTACGTTGGGGGTGCCCTCCAGTTGATGGCCTACACGGGCATAGATGTCCGAACTGCTCTAATGGCCGGAGTAGTCCCTTTTGTTATTGGAGACTTGACTAAGATTGGTTTCGCGTTCTTTGCTGTCCTCGCCGTGAGGGCTACGGCCAAGGGTAGCGACTGACATAAGACCTCCTTAAAGAAAGCTTGCGATGCGTTGATGCTTGTGTCCAACGGCCGCGGCACCTAGGGGCAAGATCTCTGGCATCCTCGCTAAGCGAAACAGATAAGAGTGGAGACCGAAGCAGATATGAGCATCGAAAGGATCGCGGTCGTGGGTGGAGGAACAATGGGCAACGGGATAGCCCACGTCGCAGCTCAGGCGGGCAAAGAAGTTCGGTTGATTGATCTGTCGGGAGAGGTCTTGGAAAGGGCGTTTGAAACAATCAATAGAAACCTAGACCGGCAGCTTAAGAAGCAGCTTATAGATCAGACGCAGCGCGACTCGACGTTAGCTCGAATTCAGACGTATGAGAGCTTGGAGGCGGGGGTTGAAGATGTGGGAATGGTCGTTGAGGCGGTGCCAGAAGTGCCGGCGCTTAAGTATTCAATCTTCGAGGAACTCGATCGGGTAACCGGAAGCAGGACAATCCTGGCATCAAACACTTCATCAATCTCAATCACTGAGATTGCCGCTAGGACTCAGCGTCCTGAACAGGTGATTGGTATGCACTTCATGAACCCCGTTCCGGTCATGACGCTCGTAGAAGTTATTCGTGGGCTCGATACGAGTGACGAGACGATCAAGCTGACTCTCGGCTTAACCCAGGAACTGGGTAAGACCCCTGTGGAGGTTAGCGATTTTCCGGGTTTCGTTTCGAATCGAGTCCTCATGCCGATGATAAACGAAGCTGTTTTCGCCCTGATGGAGGGAGTCGCTACTCCCGAAGCCATCGATGCAGTTATGAAGCTAGGTATGAACCACCCGATGGGACCGCTTGAGTTGGCTGACCTAATAGGGCTTGATACCTGCCTCAACATACTAGAGGTGCTTCATTCAGGGCTGGGTAGTGACCGATATCGCCCTTGTCCGTTGCTCCGGAAGTACGTGGCGGCAGGATGGTTGGGAAGGAAGGTATCCCGAGGATTTTACGAGTACCCTTGAGATTTAGTGCTAATCAAAGGGAGTAGGCTCGGGTCCGATATGGTCCTCTTTTTTCTCGGACGAGCCGGTTCAGGCTCATCGGGGTACAGCATGGACAAGCACCAATCATCAGGGTGCTTTTTCCGGGTGGCAAAAAAATACATGTGCCTGTGAACAATTAACACGTGCTAGAAAAGCTAATGGCTAGAATGAAAATTGAAGAAGTAAGAGCGCGATGAAAATCTTCGACTTGATGTCCGAAGGTGGGCACGAGCAGCTCACCTATTGGAGCGAGCCGGAATTTGGTTACCGAGGTGTTATCGCGATTCATGATACCACTTTAGGTCCAGCTCTTGGGGGAACTCGGTTCTGGTCGTATCAGGATGACCGCGAGGCTACGGTGGACGCTCTGCGGCTCTCTCGCGGAATGACCTACAAGGCTGCGATCACGGGACTGAATCTTGGAGGTGGCAAGTCGGTAATATGGGGAGACAACAAGAGCGCCAATCGTGAGATCATTTTCCGGGCCCACGGACGCGCTGTGGACTCGCTAGGTGGAAGGTATATAACGGCTGAAGACGTTGGGACCTCGCCAGAAGACATGGAGCATGTGGCGATGGAGACGGAGCACGTCGTCGGTCTACTAGGAGGTTCGGGCGATCCCTCCCCCGTCACGGCGTATGGAGTTTATCAGGGGATAAAAGCGTCTGTAGCCCATCGATACGGTGACGATGCTCTAGTGGATCGTCATGTTGCCGTTCAGGGGCTGGGTCACGTAGGGTACTACCTCAGCAGGTATCTAGCTTCAGAAGGAGCCAAGCTCACCGTCACGGACATTGATGAAGAGGCTGTACAGCGAGCAGTAGATGAGTTCGGCGCGACCTATGTCGGACCCAATGCCATCTACGAGGTAGATGCTGACGTCTTTGCGCCCTGCGCGTTGGGTGGTGTCGTTAATGATGCTACGCTTGAGCAGTTCTCTTTCGATATCATAGCGGGAGCAGCCAATAACGTCTTGGGCGAGAGCGCGGTGCACGGGGCAGCGTTGGAGGAAAAAGGAATTCTTTACGCTCCTGATTACGTAATCAACGCAGGCGGTCTAGTGAGCGTTTACGGTGAGCTAAGTGGCTGGGATGCAGCCCAGGCAAAGACCAAAACTGAAGAAATCTACCAGGTGCTCATGAGCATCTACGAAGTTGCTGAGAATGAGGGTATCGGCACGCATACTGCGGCCGATAGGGTTGCAGAGCATCGTATTTTCGAGGCTCGCCGTATAGAGTGAGTTTAAATGTGTTTGACCATCTAGAGAGAAACGACCCAGCCGTATTCGGTGCGATCGTGTCAGAGATCGAACGCCAGCAGTGCGGTCTCGAGATGATAGCGTCTGAGAACTTCCCGTCGATGGCTGTACTAGAAACGACTGGGTCGGTCATGACGAACAAGTATGCCGAGGGTCTACCGGGTAGACGTTACTACGCCGGATGCGAATTTGTTGATCTGGTAGAAGACCTAGCCCGAGATCGTGCCAAGGATCTCTTCGGAGCGGAACACGCCAATGTGCAGCCTCATTCGGGGGCTCAGGCGAACATGGCAGCGTATTTCACGCTATTGGAGCCAGGAGACTCTATCCTTGGAATGGACCTGAGTCACGGTGGTCATCTGACGCACGGGGCTCAGGTCAACTTTAGCGGAACGGTGTTTTCCGCGTCGGCCTATGGGGTTCGTTCAGACAACGGACTCATAGATTACGATGCGTTGCAAGAGCAAGCACGGTCTCAAAAACCAAGGTTGATTGTTGCGGGTGCGAGTGCGTATCCTAGGATTATCGACTTTGAGGCGTTTGGAGATATAGCAAGGGACGTTAGTGCTTATTTGCTGGTCGACATGGCTCATATCGCCGGGCTAGTGGCGACGGGTCATCATCCGTCGCCGGTCCCATACGCGGATGTTGTGACCACAACGACTCATAAGACGCTTCGTGGCCCTCGTGGTGGATTGATCCTGTGTACGTCGGAGCATGCTGCTGAGATCGACAAGGCAGTGTTCCCGTTCATGCAAGGAGGCCCGCTCATGCATGTGATTGCGGCGAAAGCAGTTGCATTTGGAGAGGCTTTAGATGAGGATTTTTCGAGGTATTCTAGGCAGGTGATCGCAAATGCGGCTGCTCTAGGTGAGAGGTTAGTTGAACGTGGCTTCGAACTGGTTTCAGGTGGGACGGATAACCATCTGATCCTAGTTGATCTGCGTAACACTCACCAAGATCTCTCAGGAAAAGAAGCTGAAGAGGCTCTGGAGGCAGCGGCGATAACGGTCAATAAGAACACAGTGCCCCAAGAGACCCGATCTCCTTTGGTTACATCGGGACTGAGGATCGGAACACCGGCGTTAACAACTCGAGGAATGGGAGTGAAGGAGATGATAGCTATTGCCGACTGGATTGCTGAAATCCTCGATTCTCCGGGTGAACAACAGGCTAGAACTCGCGTTAAGGCTTTGGTCCGGGAGCTTTGTGAGGACTTTCCTCTATATCCGGAATTGACACAGACATGACCGTCGTGCACTTGGATCAGAGATTCTCGGTAAGCCCGCACTAATATCTCATCTAGCGCGAGAGAGAGCGGTTTCCCAGATTTCTGTGTATGACCGAACTGCAATTCGCTGACGAGATTCTTGATCAACTCCAGGAGCGGAATCCACGTTTTCACTCTCGCTCTTATGAGTTTGTATTGCAGGCACTGCATTCTGTGATTCGCTCCCTTGAGAAGCCTCGCCACATTTCAGGGAGAGAGCTGGCCAATGGGGTACGGGACTTAGCTCTAGGTCGGTACGGACCTCTCGCTAGAACCGTACTGGAGCACTGGGGAATTCATGAAACAGAAGATGTCGGACGTGTAGTGTTCGCGATGGTAGAGCAAGGCATCCTCGTAAAAGAGGATGAAGACAAGCAGCAGGATTTCACAGATCTGTTTGACTTTGAGAAAGTTTTTGAGCGGGATTACCCTTGGAGTGCTGACCTCTAATCTGAGAGGACGGTGGGAACCAACGGATAAGTAAGTGGTGCAAGCACAAACTCCCGGTAGAGCCGGGAAAATCGACGACCAAGGTCGTCAAGACGCCCTAGGGAGGGGATGGATATGGTTGAAGAAGGCGGATTTCCGCGGTGCCAGAAGTGCGAGGGTGAGGGTGGAGGACTGTTACTCCCGCTCTCGGACTACGGTAGAGATGGGGCAGCGATTCGTTACAAGGCTTGGGTCTGCTCGAATCCGGAGTGTGGTTTCAATATCCGGATCGACAACGGTGAGGTCTCGATCGGTCGACAGGTCGGACAGAGCTACAAGTAACAGTTCTGTTTGATTAGCGTAGTCTCGCCGTCGCTTCCGCTAGGGGCACAATGGCTTCAGGTAACGTGCCGCTAAATCCGTTCTCGCGGGGAGATGTCTTGGCGCAGACCGGAGCAGGGGCATCAATGTTTGACGCGCTAGCGATCGATTCGTTCGGCGTGCCCGAGTCGGTTCTTATGGAGAACGCTGGTCGGTCTGCAGCACTAGTCGTTCAATATCTTTACAGACCCAATCACGTTGTTGCTTTCGTTGGGGCTGGCAATAACGGGGGAGACGCGCTTGTATTTCTGCGCACGATGGCATCTTGGGGCGTAGATGTTACCGCTGTGATGGTCGCTGATCGCTCCGCCAGCGATCCACTGTTACACGGCTGGCCCGTGCAATCAGTTATTCACGGTGTAGGTGTGAATGATGACTTGATTACGAGGGCTCTCAGGGAAGCCGATGTGATAGCTGACGGTATTCTCGGAACGGGGACTCGCGGGGCTCCGCGCCAGCGAGAGACGGCCGCGATTAGACTGATTAACGCTTCGGATACTCCAGTGGTGTCGCTGGATATTCCGTCGGGAGCGGATGCCACTTCAGGTGCAACACCGGGCGAGGTAGTTAAAGCCGAGCTAACCGTTTCGTTCGGTGTGCCAAAGACAGGAGCTCTACTTTATCCTGCTAGGGCATGTGTCGGGCGCCACGTCACGTTGGAGATTGGTCTTCCTCCATTGTTAGAGTCTGATGCCGGATGCAGGATCGTGACCCCCCAGTGGGTATCCGGCCAGCTACCAGTTCGTGAGACAAACACTCACAAGAACCGAGTTGGTCGCCTATTAATCGTAGGTGGAGCTATGGGTATGGCCGGCGCGGTGATTCTCGCTGCTCGCGGCGCGTTTCATGCGGGAGCTGGGTTTGTGCAGGTCTGTAGTTCCGCCGCAAATCGTGAACTGGTCCAGGCCGCGATCCCTGAGGCGATCTTTATTCCCGCGGACGATCTTGAGGCTTTGAGAGAGGCGGCAGCACAGACGCATGCCGTTGTAGTGGGTCCCGGGCTAGGAACAGGACTTGAGAGCGAAATCATGCTTGACGAGACCCTGGGTCAAGGAAGCCAACCAATCCTTCTCGATGCCGACGCGCTAAATTTGGCTGCGCAAGGATCCATTTCGTTGAGGCAGGTAGGATCTATGCGGCCGGTGTTGATAACACCGCACTACGGAGAAATGACCCGGCTCGCGCCCAAATTGGTCTCGGCTGATTCACGACTTGATGTAGCACGTGCGTTAGCCTATGAGTGCGCAATTTCAGTGCTGTTAAAGGGAGCCCCTTCGATTGTAGCCTCTCCTGCTCAGCCGATTCTGTTTGACACCCAGGGCTCATCAGATCTGGCTGTTGCCGGTATGGGAGACATGCTCTCTGGCGTGTGCGGTGCGCTGATGGCCCAGGGACTAGAACCAACTATTGCTGGTGCGGTTGGGCTCTACCTTTGTGGCAGGGCAGCACGAATTTCCGAAAGAGGGGCAGGGTTGATGCCGTCAGATGTATCAGAGAGGATCCCTGACGTACTTTTAGAGAAGACTGATGTGCGGGGGAACCTCCCATTTCCGTTTGTAGTTTTTGACGCTGAGGCCGATCAATGAACAATAGGGGTTCGCGTTTCGGTCCTGGCGCTGAGTTTGATCTGATCACCCGACTGCATGACTTTAACAGTGAATTGCCCACTGGAGTGGGTCTTGGTCCTGGAGACGATGCAGCGGTGCTGGAAGGCGGGTGGGTTGTCAGTACTGACCTTTGCGTAGAAGACGTGCACTTCAGGCGCGAGTGGATTACCGATAAAGAAGTTGGTTACCGTGCTGCTGCTGCAGCGCTCTCTGATATGGCCGCGATGGCTGCCGCTCCCGTTGGCCTGCTGGTGTCGATTGCTGCTCAGCGTGGGGGAGCTTTTGACCTCGAACAGATCCAGGCGGGGATCTCAGAAGCGGCGGTCAAGGTTGGCGCATCTGTGATCGGTGGAGATGTATCGGCATCACCTGGACCTTTGATGGTCGATGTCGTGGCTCTAGGGAAGAGCACCTCTCCTGTCAGGAGAGATGGGGCAAAATCAGGAGGTGAGGTCTGGGTGACAGGCTCACTAGGGTCGAGTGCGGCGGCAGTCAGGGTATGGCGAGATGGGGGGACACCAACGGAGGCTCTTCGCACAGCATTTGCGAGGCCAACAGCACGAGTGAACGAAGCGCTATATATCGCCAAGGATTTATTTGCCCATGCGATGATTGATATATCAGATGGCCTCATTGGGGATGCTGGGCATATTGCTGCGTCATCTGGTGTGAAGATTACACTTAACGCACTGGACATTCCGATCGCGAGGGCTGCGATCACTCACTTGGGTAGAACTGAGGCGCTCCGGGATGCTTTGGCCGGCGGCGAAGATTACGAGTTATGCTTCGTAACGGATCCAGGCATCGTCGATCCACTTCGCTTTTTAGATCGCTATGGGGTGACTGTGACGAAAGTCGGTGACGTGGCTGAGGGAGAGGGCGTCTGGCTTAAAGAGGAAGACGGGACCCTTTCGACTTTTGTTAGCGGTGGATTTGACCACTGGGCGGTTGAGGACAGAGTGCCCGAGAAGGAATCATGATCCGACTGCTCGGGGTGCTGATCTGGATTGGCCCGGCCACGATCTGGTACGGTGGTCGTATGATTTGGGCTGTTTTCGCTGGTTCATCGGATAAGACATGCATCTGTCAGAAAAGTCCCAAGCGCTGGGCTAGTCAGCTGTTATGGATCTCCGGAGTGAAGATCTGTTTTGAGAATATTGACTTTATCAATCCGAGTAAGCCCCAGATCCTAGTGGCGAATCATTCCTCTTGGTATGACGTCCTTGCACTCGTTTTGATTCCCGGAACGTTCGTGTTCGTGGCCAAGAGAGAACTGGCAAGCATTCCGATTTTTGGCCGAGCGATTGGCTCATGTGGACATATTTTTGTTGACCGAAAGGACCGAAGCGCTGCAGTTCGATCTTTGGGTGTGGCGAAAGACCTGTTGGAGAATGCGAGCCCTACCATCATCATGTTCCCTGAAGGCACGCGCACGAAAACTGGTGAGCTCCAGAAGTTCAAGAAGGGTGCTTTTGTTTTGGCGATACAGACGGGGGTCGATGTCTTGCCTGCGGCCGTCATCGGATCACGCGAAGTAATGAAGAAGGGTTCTCTCAGAATAAAGCCCGGAACTATAACCGTTAGGGTTGGGATGCCGATCGAGGTTGATAGACTCGATATGGAAGACCGAAATGAACTAACGGAAAGAGCCAGAAACGCGGTGGTAAAGTTGCAGGTGCAGGGAGCTCAGAAAGACATAGAACCAATAGGAGGAGGATAAATGTCGACAATCGTCGACGTTCGAGGGCGCGAGATAATAGACTCCCGTGGCAATCCCACTGTCGAAGCTGAAGTTACCCTTGAGTCCGGCGTGCGTGGTCGTGCCGCCGTTCCATCGGGAGCCTCTACCGGAGAGCACGAAGCTGTCGAACTGAGAGACCGTGACCACGAGCGTTTCTTGGGCAGAGGTGTGCTAAAGGCCGTTAGCAACGTCAACGAGAGGATCGCGGAAGCGGTAAGAGGATTTGAGGTTCGAGACCAGGTGGATATTGATCGAGCGATGATCGACTTGGACGGTACGCCAAACAAGCAAGAGCTTGGAGCCAACTCTATACTTGCGGTTTCGATGGCGGTGGCGCGTGCAGCGGCGACGGAGAGCCAACTACCACTTTGGCGCTACCTCGCAACTTCAGAAGACGTGGGTACGCTGCCAGTACCTATGATGAATATCCTTAACGGGGGCTCGCATGCACCCAACAACGTCGACATCCAAGAATTCATGGTTATGCCCGTTGGGGCGGCAACCTTTTCGGAAGGTCTACGCATGGGTGTCGAGGTCTTTCATCATCTGAAGAACGTTCTTAGGGCTCAGGGAAAAAACACAGCCGTTGGTGATGAAGGGGGCTTCGCTCCTGATTTGGGGAACAACGAAGAGGCAATTGAGGTTGTCCTTGAGGCGATTGAGAAAGCTGGTTACAAAACGGGTAGAGACGTTGCCTTAACTCTGGATGCTGCCGCTGCTGAGTTCTTTCAGGATGGCCAGTATGTCTTCCACTGGTCAGGAGGTGAGCGCCGCGATTCAAACGAAATGGTTGAATTTTGGAGGCAATGGGTTGCAAAATACCCTATAAGTTCGATTGAAGACCCGCTCGACGAGAACGACTGGGATGGTTGGACGGCTTTGACAGAGGCCATTGGAGGGGATGTTCAGATTGTGGGAGATGACCTTTTCGTGACTGACGCGGACCGTCTAGAGAAGGGGATTCGTGGTTGTGTAGCCAATGCTATTCTGATCAAGGTGAACCAGATCGGTACCCTAACTGAGACCTTAGAAACAATGCGTATCGCGAGAGAATCCGGTTATAGGAGCATCGTTTCCCATCGGTCCGGTGAGACAGAAGACACGTTCATCGCAGACCTTTCCGTCGCGACCGGTGCGGGTCAGATAAAGACGGGCAGCGCTAGCCGTACTGACCGCGTAGCAAAATACAACCAGCTACTTCGTATCGAGGAGCAGCTCGGTTCAATTGCCCGATATCCGGGCCGCGGGCTCTGGGACTGATCAATGGCACCACGCACGAATAAGAGGCTGTCGGCAAGATTCACACTGAAACGGTCGGTGGTGCCGATCCTACTTGTCGCTGCGGGTTACTACGCGGTCTTTGGCGGAGGATCTTCGGTTTGGGATCTTTTGGAGACTCGGAAGAACGTGGTCGTTGAGCGGACGCGCTTGGAAGAGGCCAGGGTTAAGATCGACTCACTTCAAGTGGAGCTTCAACAATTGAAGCAGGATCCGGCGATCATTGAGCAGATTGCACGTGAGCAGTACGGAATGATTCGAGAGGGCGAGGTCCTTTACCGCTTCACCCTTACAACCGCTGAGGGGCCGCCGCCGCTTACCCGTTGACCATGCTCGTCAATCTTGTTGGGTGTCGTCGGGTTCGATCGTCTCAGAGTTTTCTTCTGATCCTTCGAGAAGCACAGGCCCCGATTTAGTTATTCTGGGTGCCTTGGTGTCAGCTAGGGCGTCTGCTGTCGCTACCCTGTCAGAGAGACTCGTCAGTGCTGCCTCCTCCGCAAGCTTGAGAGCGCGGGCTTTACCCTCTGGCGTCACAGCACTTTGTTCCTTGCCGAACTGAGAGAACAGGTCGATTGGGATGGGGAAGAGAGTGGTTGAGTTGTTCTCCACAGCGACCTCGGCCACCGTCTGCAGGAATCGGAGCTGAATCGCGACCGGGAACTGCTCGATCACTTCCGCCGCCTGAATCAGTTTTGTCGAGGCCTGATACTCACCCTCAGCATTGATAACCTTTGCTCTGCGCTCGCGCTCAGCCTCGGCCTGTTTTGCCATAGCCCGTTTCATCTCCTGCGGAAGGTCGATGTCTTTGATTTCGACACCTGTGACCTCGATACCCCATGGGTCGGTTCCTTCATCAATGATTAATCGCACTACCTCATTGATGCGTTCACGCTCCGCTAGCAGTTCATCCAATTCGGATTGTCCAATTACCGAACGGAGAGTCGTCTGGGCAAGCTGACTTGTTGCAAAATAATAATCCTCAATCTCAATCATCGCCTTAGTTGGATCTGCGACCCGAAAATACACCACCGCATTTACTCGAACCGAGACGTTGTCTTTTGTTATTGTGTCCTGTGGCGCGATATCAAGGGCTACTATTCTCAGGTCCATCTTCCGTATGCGATCGATGCCGAAAGGAATAAGAAAGATTAGGCCTGGGCCCTTAGCCCTTGTGAGCTTACCCAGTCGGAAGACTACTCCTCTCTCATACTCATAGAGCACACGGATTCCTGTGAATACGGCTCCTAGCCCTAAAACGACGGCCGAAACTAGAGGTACACTCAGTTCCATTGTGAACTTTCTCCAATTTGAGACAATAGGCCCGGATAGCTAGCACGATCTGCTTGATTAAATGTAATTCTGCATCATAGTGGATGCTTGCAAGAGGTAGTTGACATGGACGAAGGCCCCAATGACCTTTTTCCGCTTCGCCGGAGTAGCTCAGCTGGTTAGAGCAACGGAATCATAATCCGTGTGTCGGGGGTTCAAGTCCCTCCTCCGGCATCCCTTGAGCTGTAAGGCTTTTAGGGATTGGCCCCTCCACTCGGAGGGGCCTTTTTTGTGCCAGAATGTGTACAGAATGTGTACACTTTTTTTGAACTCTTTTTTCGAGTTCGTTTGTGGTGCCGCCAGGTATTGCTTTTGTGTACTAGTTAGTATACAGTATACGCATGGTCACCTTTGGATGCTTCGTTCGAGAACGCCGAGAATCATTACGTGAGGATAATCCGGCCTATTCGATCCGGCGTGTGGCAAAGCGCATGGGGGTCCAGCCGTCTTATCTCAGCAAGGTCGAGCGAGATGAGGTCGCACCGCCATCCGAAGAAACAACGCGAAAGTTGGCGGCTGAGCTCAATGTGGACACGGACGTTCTGCTGGCGCTTTCTGGAAAAGTTTCGTCTGACCTACAAGAGGTGATCCGGAAGCGTCCAGCCCTGGTTGCAGAGCTGATCCGGGGACTGAAGGAGATGCCAGATCACGCAGTCTTGCGTCTCGTGCGCGAGGTGCGGGATGGAGAGTGGTAGCGGGGCGGGAAGTTAATTCAGAAAGAGAGTCTAGAACGTGATCGAACTGCGAGATAACGAGTTGAAGATAAGCTTTCCTCATGTGCATGAGGCTGCGGAGATGTCGCTGGACTTCAAGCGCACGCTAAGAATCCCCGATGACGGACGAGACTATCCTCTTCCACCGGGATTGGGTTCGTTCCCGATTAGGCACGTGGATGATTACGCGGACCGCCTGCCTGAACTTTGGAGGAAGCACGGCGGGGTCATGCTACCGGCTCATCAATCGGAGGCCCTCTGGTTGAATTTCAAGAGCGACTACCCATTCGCCGTAAAGGTTGCAACTGGGAAGATAAACGCGATCACGGGAGAAACCTGGCGCGATGGCATCCACCGAGATCCTCAGGACTACATGGTTATACCCAAGCAG
The DNA here is from genome assembly GCA_002348265.1 of Gemmatimonadales bacterium UBA2975. GTDB lineage: Bacteria > Gemmatimonadota > Gemmatimonadetes > Longimicrobiales > Gaopeijiaceae > UBA2589. The sequence continues at coordinate 49,572 of DEAT01000015.1, forward strand.
CCGTGGCTGGATGGGTACTGCATAGAGGAAGGCTCGATCCGGCAGTTTGTTGCGATGCCTCTGGGTAACGGCTACACGGTAGAGGAACAGATAACGGGTGAGGCCGCGCACGGTGGCCTACAAATCGTGGCCTATCCGATGAAGGCTGAGGCCTATAGGAGAATG
>DEAT01000007.1 GCA_002348265.1 Gemmatimonadales bacterium UBA2975
GCATCTAAGTGGGACGCTGGCGTGTTTCAGTTTTGGTGCAGTTCGACTTGCATGCTTCTTTGAATAGGACCTCGCACTATGCAGCGATTGCGGTGAGCGTTAGTTCGACTTACGAGTCCATGATCAACTGCACCGGTTCTTTCTAGTGGAATGACCATGTCGACCCCTGCGAATCAGAACAGCTCAGTCTGGCGTGTTCTTGGACTCTATCTTGGCGGCTCCTGGGTTTGCCTTCAGGTCGTCGATGTTCTTAGCGACAATTTTTCTTTGCCGGATTGGATTTTCCCGGTCACCCTGCTGCTGCTGTTGAGTGGGCTGCCAGTTGTGGGTATGGCGGCCTATTTGCACTCGCGAGGACGCACAGAAGAGGCGGATAGGGAAGGAAAGGCGGGGATACATCGTTTGTTTGCCTGGCCCAACGTGATACGTGCGGGTGTGGGGGTGCTGGCGATTTGGGGCGTTGGAGTCACAGGATGGCTTCTCATGAGCGGAGGGGCGGTCGAAGAAGGGCGGCTTCTCGCAAAGATTGAGGAGGTTGATCGTCTGGTAGCGGAGTCCAGCTTCCGTGAAGCCTATGCGCTCGTTGATCAACTCGATGGTGACATCCGTGACTCTAACCTACGGGAGCAGCTTTGGACGAAGGTCGCGTCTTCGGTCACCATAGAGACAGAACCGACTGGGGTGAAGGTTTTCCGGCGTGAGTATAACGATTCTTCAGAGTGGGAAGAGTCGGGTGTCACTCCTTTGACAATCGCACGCTTTCCCCGTGGCCCGTCTCGTGTCCGATTTGAGCATGAGGGGTTTGAGGACAGGGAAGTGGTTAGAGAGCCTCAAAATTTGAGTTCCGAAGTGTTTGAGTTAGTGCCGTCTGGGACGGTTACTCCGGGGATGGTTGCCGTTTCTGGTACTGCTGGGAACGACAGTTATGGACTGTTCGTCCCAGGGCTTGAACAACTCCCCAATCTCGAGTTATCTCCATTCTTGATGGCTAGAACGGAAGTGACCAATCGAGAGTATGCAGAGTTCGTAGATGCGGGTGGATACAGTGACCCGGCCTGCTGGGAAGAGTGGTTCTCGGAAGATGATGGCGCTTTATCCTTTGAGGTAGCTATCTCTCAGTTCACGGATGCTACTGGGCAACTTGGTCCCTCCACGTGGAATTCTGGAACCTATCCAGCTGGAGAGGCCGACATACCAGTCGGCGGTGTTAGCTGGTACGAGGCTGCCGCTTACGCGTGCTTCATGGGAATGTCTCTGCCCACCGTCTATCACTGGTACGCTGCGGCAAACCCTTTCCGCAGCCACTTTGTGGTTCCACTCAGCAACTATGGGCCTGGCCCTGCACCGGTTATGTATCACCAAGGTGTCAGTATGGATGGCATCTATGATTTAGCTGGAAACGTGAGGGAATGGGCTGCCAATCGCTCCGGAGACAGTCATCTGATCTTAGGTGGCGGATGGGCGGACCAGCCCTATTCGTTCAACGACGCTGTGACAGCCCCCTCTTTTGATCGCTCTCCGCTCAACGGTATCCGATTGGTTCAGCACTTAGACACAACGAATATTTCTGAGGCAGCGGCACCTATTGAACTGGCATTCCGTGACTACAGCACTGAGCGGCCTGTATCCGACGAAGTGTTCGATGTGTTTATGCAGGCATACTCATATGACAACACGCCATTGAATGCTCGTTTGATCAGCACTGACACGACTGAGTTAGCAGTCGTAGAGCGGATCGATATGCAAGCTGCCTATGGGGGTGAACTTCTTACAGCATTCTTGTTTCTACCCCCAGGAATCGAGCGTCCGCTTCAGGCGGTGGTCTTCTTTCCTGGCTCGGGAGATATCTACCGAAGGGATTATGACCAGGTGAGTGCCAGCGCCTTCGACTATATCCTGCGCAGTGGGCGAGCGGTTGTCTATCCGATTTACCGAGGGACTTTCGAGAGGGGTACGGGGCTCCGATCCGATATTCAGGACGAGAGCAACAATTGGCGTGATCATGTGCTCGCTTGGTCGCAGGACCTCAGGCGTTCAGTTGATTATCTCGAGACACGCAATGACATCGACATCGGTAGACTTGGCTATTTGGGCTGGAGTTGGGGAGGGGCGATGGCTCCGGTGATGTTGGCTACCGAGGCGCGAATCAAGGCGGCGGTTATCGTAGTTGGAGGACTTTTGATGCAGACAACACAACCGATCGCTGATCCGTTCCATTTTCTGCCGCGAGTCTCACAGCCTACGCTGATGGTTAATGCGCGTTACGACTCCTTCTATCCCCTAGAAACATCTGGGCGTCCCTTCTTCGATCATTTGGGTGCGCGCGATGAGCAGAAGCGCTTCGTCGTGATCGATGCAAATCACGGAGTGCTCTCGTACGCCCGGAATCAGGTAGTGGGCGAGGCGTTGTCTTGGTTTGACGAATATCTGGGTAAGGCCCGGTGAGACTGGGCCTAGGCTGTTCTCATACTTCAGTGCGGAATTCGGAACATTCCGATCTCGCACTCAGAACTAAAGGAACTAGGACCATGATACACACTTCTGTAAAGCGTCCAACTGCAAAGCACTCGACACGGAGGTTCCCCGACCTCCTATCTGGCACTTTGTGTTTGATGATTGTCTTAATCGTGGGTTGTTCGACTGAGCCCGGTTCTGACAGCCCGTTCGATGTACTTATCACCAATGCCCGTGTGGTCGATGGGGCGGGTAACCCTTGGTTCCGCGCCGATATTGGAATTCGAGGAGACAGGATTGCTGCCGTTGGTACACTGGCCGACCACGAGGCTGTTCGAATCATTGACGCGGAGGATAGGGTGGTTAGCCCCGGCTTTATCGACATGATGGGACAAGCCACCACTGTGTTGATGACTGACCCTGCGAGTGCGGAGTCGAAATTACGCCAAGGGATCACAACGTATCTTTCCGGTGAAGGAGGGTCGGCCGCGCCGCGGTCGCCGGAGGCTCCGCCTATCGAAATCCAGGGCGATGAGCAGGCCTGGCAGACCTACGGGGATTATTTCCAGTTACTCGAGCAGTACGGAATACCTATCAATGTAGTGCACGACGTTGGCTTGACTCAGGTGCGTCGCGTTGTGCTTGGTGATGAGGACGTGCAGCCGACGCCGGAACAACTTGACCAGATGAAGATGCTCGTCAGGCAGGCTATGGAGGACGGAGCAGTCGGGACGTCCACATCGTTGATCTATCCGCCTGCAGTGTATGCAACTACGGAAGAGTTGATCGAGTTAACTCGCGTCGCAGGTGAGTACGGCGGCGTCTATTTCACGCACATGAGAAACGAGAGTAACGCATTGCTTGATGCGATCCGTGAGGCGATAGCTGTCGGTTCTGGCGCAGGAGTTCCGGTGCACATTTACCATCTAAAAGCTGCAGGACAAGAGAACTGGCCATTGATGGCGGATGCTTTGGCACTCATTGATTCAGCCCGGGCTTCGGGCATGGATGTGACGGCCGATATCTATCCCTATATCCGTAACGGGATTGGTCTGGGTTCGTTTCTCCACCCGCGTCATTATGCAGCGGGAACCGCATCTTTTCTTCAGACGCTTAGTGATGCCAATCTACGCGCTGAACTTCGCCGTGAGGTCGAAACAACATCAGACTGGGAGAATTGGTACCGCCACGTCGGTATGAACTGGGATAATGTTCTTATTGTATCGGCTTCCGATGGTGTGGATCCTGCCGTCATTAATCGATCGATCACTGAGGCTGCTGAGCTGCTTGGAACCGACCCGTGGAATGCTTTTTTCGACCTTGTTCAGGCGGGTGGGGTGAGCGTGAACCCTCGGAGCATGAACGAAGAGCAGAAATGGCTTGCTCTCGGCGCGGAGTACGTCATGATTGATACAGATGCCTCACCAGTAAATCCCAGCAATACCGACAGCTCGCACCCGAGGGCCTTCGGAGCGTTTCCTCGAGTCATCGCTAAGTACGTACGAGAAGACAGCGTCTTAAGTCTGGAAGACGCCGTGCACCGGATGTCATCGATGGCCGCTCGGCGCCTGGGACTTCACGACAGAGGCATTATCGCTCCGGGCATGTTGGCTGATCTCGTGGTGTTCGACCCGGAGCAGATCCGAGACATGGCTGAATTTGGCGCTGGAGCGACAAGGTATGCGGAGGGGGTCGACTACCTTTTTGTTAATGGGATCCCGGTCATCGACGATAGAGAGTTGATGGATGTGATGCCGGGGCGAGTGCTGCGGAGAGGACAATGACGATGGTACGATCATTTTTTTTCGGGCTATTGCTGATCCCGCTATCAGGATGTGGGATGGAAGAGGGAGCTGGACCGATTCATCCGGGTGTTGAGGCTGTTTTTGCAGATCTTGATAGGGATAATGCACCGGGTGCTGCGGTAGGGGTTTTACTTGATGGTGAGGTGGTACATCGGGCAGGCTACGGGATCGCTGATATGGATCATGGGATCCCGATTACACCTGGGACTGTGTTCGATATCGCATCGATCTCGAAGCAGTTCGGAGCGATGGCGGCGCTACTGCTCGAAGGCGAGGGACTAATCGACCTAGATGCCGATGCTCGGTCGTACGTGCCAGAACTGCCCGATTTTGAGGGTATGATCACTCCGCGTCATCTCGTGCATCACACCAGTGGGATCCGTGACTGGCCCCATTCCATGATGCTTGGTGGTGTGACTTACACCGATGTGATCTCCTTCGATCAGATCCTGCGCATGCTTTACCAGCAGGAGGATTTGGATTTCCCGCCGGGATCCGAGTACTCGTATTCGAACACTGGTTACAATCTGCTGGCACGCATCATTGAGGTGCAGTCGGGAGAATCGTTCCGCGAGTACACAGACCAACGAATTTTCGAGCCCCTTGGCATGGGCAATACGCACTTTTCAGATAACCATCTTGAGATTGTGCCAGGTCGAGCAGAATCGTATGCACCGGATGCCGAGGAAGGCTATCAAAGAGTGGTGAACCAGCTCACTGCCTTGGCGTCTAGCTCCTTGAACACCTCAATGGATGACTTTCTGGTCTGGATGAGGAATTACGAGACCGGTCAGGTTGGTGGGGCAGAGACCCTCGAACGCATGCTCCTACAGGGCGTGCTGAATGACGGTGAGGTTTTGAGCTACGCGTACGGTCTGACTCGTGGAGAGTATCGTGGGCTACCTACGTTTGGGCATGGAGGGAGTTGGGCTGGCTTCCGAACAAATTTTGTGCGATTTCCAGAGCAGAATCTTTCAGTAGCAGTCTTCTGTAACGTCTCTGATTGTGATCCCGCAGGGAGAGCACGTCGCGTAGCAGAAGTGTTCTTGGAAGCTGAGATGAGCCCGGCTCCGGATCGAGACTCTCAACAGGAACAGCAGAAGTCTGTCACGCTATCTCTCGCTCAACTTCGTGAGTACGAGGGGTGGTACAGGAGTGTTGAGTTAGACTCGAGCTATGAGGTTGTTGCTGATGGAGGGGAACTCACTGCACTACACTGGCGCAATCGAAGGGCGAATTTGACCCCGATTGGTGATGATGAGTTTAGAGGAGATGCTCCTTGGTTGCCTCTTGTAAGATTTACCCGAGATGGCTCAGGACGCCTGAACTCTTTCACTGTGACGGGTAGTAGAGTTCGCAACATGGTGTTCGAGCGTAGGAGACCATAACTGCATTGAGTCGGGTGTTTCGAGTTAGTTGGGGGCCTTCTATAGCGCTCTCTCTCCTGGTGGTACTGGGGGCGTGTTCGGAGACGATTCCGGATAGAATCGTAGAAGTTGATCCGGACGCTATTCGTCCCTTCAATGTACAGGTTCCCGACGAGATACTGGACGATCTCGACGATCGGCTCAAGCGAGCCCGTTTTCCAGACCAGATTCCGGACACTG
>DEAT01000046.1:0-29303 GCA_002348265.1 Gemmatimonadales bacterium UBA2975
ATTAAAGGGCCAAACCAGGATTGAGATAAAGAAAGGGGGCAGGCTCATTGGGTGTGAGAGCCTCTGGCTTCATTGGCGTTCCTGGGGCCTATGCGTGCGCAGCCATTTCCTCAGATCACCAACGTCGAATCGATCGTTGTTGTTGCCTATCTGATCTAGATAGCCTCGCTCTCCATCGGTAAGCGGGTCGTTCTCAGGATCCAGAAATCCTTCGATCAGATCAGTCGATTCTATCACCCAATCACCAGTAGCGTTGACGGTAAGGGTCACATGCGGCGAGGTGTTACCGAGGCGGTCACGGACAGCTACCGAATAAGAATTTTCTCCGGCTTCTTGAAGTGAGCCGATTAGGAAGAGCTCGTCTCCAATATTTTCAAAAGAAAATGCCTGGGGCAGTATCCCGACTCCCGTGTAAGGGCCATGGCCACCAGCTATCCTTATAGGTACTGCGAAGCTTCTTATCTGCATGACCTCGACTGTCTCCGGGCGCTCGACCAGTCGCGGTGTCTGACCGGTCGATACTACGAGCCTAGCTACTCCGTCTTGGACAGAGACCTCGTGGACCATGGCTGCGGGCCAGTCACCGTTGTGGAGCCTTAGTGGGGGATTTGTCTCTCCGTTAAGCTTACCCACTAATCCGTTCACTCCCCACGCGTCACCAGCTTCGCCTCGATTACCTCCCTCGGGTGTCGTCTTAAGGAGTCCGCGATTTCCGTCTTGCTCGAGCATGGTTAGGTAATAGGGCTCGTCGGTGGCAGGATCAGGACGAAGGCTCGCCGAAGAATCTTGCTTATATAAAAGCACTCCGGTTGCAGGTAGGGCGTGGTCAAAACCTATCTGTGCTCGAAATTCGGCGAAGAGAAACTCCGTGGGAGAGTGTTCGAGCCCTCCAGGGTCAAGCGGTATTCTCAGCACGTCGCCATCTGTCTGGGCTGGACCCAGAAAGATTTCCTCGTTCCATACCTCACCAATATCAAGGTAATCCACCCAGCCCAGAGTACCCTTAGAGTGTCCGATCATATGAGCAGGTCCGTACGGATCTCGGGTGGATCCCACGGGGCCACATCCCCAAGACCCGGCTGCCATCAGGGCCCAGCAACCAAGCACCCACCGCCGACCCTCCGGCCCAAGGTCCCGATCGACCCAGTGATAGTAGTCTGGTAGACCCAGGGCATGGCCGAACTCGTGTGCGATCACGCCAGCATCCTGAACTTTAGTACCGGAGCAGTCGGCGGCGCTCTGTGTGATGTAGTCATGCACGAGGATCGGATGGCCACTCGCACCGATATCGTTGGTCTGGAACGGGGAACCCGTTTGTGCTGAAATGGTCCAGCGGTGGGGCCAGATCGCTGGACCGCCACAAGACGCGGCGACCTCTAGGAATTCTACTGTAATGACGTCAACGTAGCCGTCGTCGTCGCCACTGTTCGGCTGCCCGTCTGGACCGTCGTTGTCGTACTGCCGGAAGTCAACGTCGGCATCGGCTTGATTCAGCATGTCCACGATCCATTCGCCCACACGTGCGTCCGGGCCTAGGGCATAGTCTGAGCCAACTACTTCACTCATAGTGAGGCTGGTGCGCACCCATCCTATTACATCTCCCGATACGGTGAGGGCTCCGCGCGACATTTCTAGATACGACTCAGTTATGGTGCCCCGTTCAGCGGGTCCTCGGAAGAGTGAGGCCTCCACCATTTCCCGGGTGATATGTGGATCTGTGTCAGAGTCGACGAAGAGGCCCAGGATGACTGGAATACGAACTTCTCCGGAAGCAGACGCGCTGCCGGCCCGCCGAAAGAGTGCTCGTTCAAGTTTGTATGCAGTCGGGTCCTCTTGCACGCGCTGGTAATAGGCTTCTGGAACCGTGATTCCCTTCCGTTGAGCGAGCGCTTCGATGTCCTGAGCCGATGATCGTGCCGGTGCCAGAAGCACTATAAATCCGATGACGGAGCCTGCTACCACTGCTTGGTTTCGCCAACTATTCCCGACTCTCATCGCTCGAACTCGATCTTATATTGACCAAGGTCACCCCTCAGTTGGTCGTCGGGCCCTGCTACTTCTTCGATTACGACGCTGGGGAGCTGAAGAGTGTCGGCTAAGTGAATCAGAAACATTAGCTGGTCACCTTCTTGGTTAATCAGTGCGACCCGTGCTCCATCCTGATTCAGCCGAGAAAAGACCTCTGTAGGCCCGACACCTTCGATAGATAGAACGCCGTCCCCAAAAAGCTCGATGACTGCCCCCCCTTCACCGCCTCCTAATGGGCTTACTAGCGTCGCAAGCATAGCGCCAGGGCCAGGCAGTGCCTCTTCGGGGCCGCAAGCTAGCATTGAGCAAAGGATCCCTATGCTGGCGAGCCTGGGGATCAATGAACTGTTTTGGGGCATGTTGCATTCGGGTAGCTAGTGGGCGGGGATAATTGGGTTAACCGGCTGTGTCTTCCGTGGCAATGCGACCCTTGTTTGCTAGTCGATAGGAATCAACCGTGTGGCGCGAAAGGATATCCCCGTAAGTCAAAGTCAGACCACGGATTACAGAGCCACCAGTTCAGCTGAGACCCACCTTTGCTTGTCGATCTGGGCGTCCCTGTGCCGCGCCAATCTAAACTAGAACATTAATACTATTACAGGCCGGATGGTTCCGATAACCGATACAGGCACACGTCGGTTCCTGTGCTTCGAAGGGTGAACGTTTGGGTGTGGCAGAGGCCGCACGGGGCGAAATCCGGATTACCGGCTGGGTGACTTATGTTCGCGGAACCCTGTGGCCGCTCGATTGATGGTGAGCGAAAATCATGTAGTAGGACTGGGTGCTGTGGCAGATATCCTATAAGTAACTTGGCTTTTCGACGTATTCGGCTTGAGTTGACCGGGACCCCTGGCGGTTCTAGCTTTCGCTTCCACTAATAAAGAATGATTCTTAATAAGCGGTGGCCAGTGAGCGCCGCTTCAATTGTCTGAGGACATAGATGACTGACGCATCAATTCTCAGGATCGAAGGCCTAGAGGCGAAGGTCGCAGACGAAGATCTCTCAATTCTTAAGGGGCTAACCCTCGATATAGGCAAAGGTGAGATCCACGCAATCATGGGCCCGAACGGGTCCGGAAAGAGTACACTCGCGAAGGTACTCGCAGGACATCCGGGCTATGAAGCAACAATGGGGTCAGTGGAATTCCGTGGAGCAGACCTTCTAGACCTAGAAGCTGATGAGCGCTCTCAAGCTGGTGTGTTCTTGGCGTTTCAGTACCCGGTCGAGATCCCAGGTGTCTCAATCGCTAACTTCCTGAGGACGGCGGTTCAGGCGCACTTGCCGGAGGATGAGGAACTGGACGTCTTCGACTTTACCGACATCCTCATGGAGCGGATGGAGATGTTGGAAATGGACGTTGCGTTCGCTGAGCGACACGTCAACGACGGCTTCTCCGGTGGAGAAAAGAAGCGGAACGAGATTCTTCAGATGGCGATGCTGAAACCGAAACTTGCTGTGATGGATGAGACAGATTCAGGGCTTGATATCGACGCGCTCAAGATCGTTGCGAGCGGAGTGAATAAACTGTCTGAAGAAGACCCCGAAATGTCAGTTCTCCTCATCACCCATTACCAGCGTCTTCTAGACTATATCAAGCCGGACTTTGTCCACGTCATGGTAGATGGAAGGATTGTGAAGTCTGGCGGACCGGAGGTCGCGCTGGAGCTCGAGGCAGGTGGCTACAGCGAGTTTGAGACGGCTTCCGCGTCCTGATCACGTTTCTCTCTGACACGTAACGGAGTAAGCTCATATGCCAGAAAATGAGACGATTCAGGGTCTAGACCTCGACGAATATAAGTATGATTTCGTAACGGAGGTGGATCCGGTATACCGTGCTCAGCGGGGCCTGTCGGAGGAGGTCGTCCGTCAGATCTCCCAGCACAAAGAGGAGCCGGACTGGATGCTAGATTTTCGACTCAAGGCACTAGAGGTCTATGAGTCGAAGCCGATGCCGAAATGGGGAGGGGACCTCGACGGACTCGAACAGGTCTTAGACGAGATTTACTTCTACGTTCGTCCCCAAGACCGGATGCAGCACTCTTGGGAAGACGTCCCAGATGAGATCAAAGACACGTTTGAGAAACTGGGAATTCCGGAGGCAGAGAGGGAGGTTCTTGCGGGCGTGGGAGCACAGTACGAATCCGAAATGGTATACCACTCCCTGAGGGAGGAGTGGGAAAAGCAAGGTGTCATCTTTGACTCTATAGAGGACGGTCTAAAGAACCATCCGGAGCTGTTTCGGGAGCATTTTGGGACGATTATCCCCACTGCCGATAACAAGTTCTCTGCCATGAATTCGGCCGTCTGGTCAGGGGGCTCGTTTGTCTACATTCCCAAAGGCGTATCCCTGGATACACCTCTGCAGGCGTACTTCCGGGTCAACCAAGAACGGATGGGCCAGTTCGAGCGCACTCTCATCATCGTCGATGAAGGCGCCCAAGCGCACTACATCGAGGGATGCACCGCGCCTGTCTATTCGACTGAGTCATTCCACTCTGGTGTGATCGAGATCGTCGTCAAGAAGAATGCACGATTCCGATACACTACGATTCAGAATTGGTCGAATAACATGTACAACCTGGTCACCCAGCGTGCCATCGTTGAAGAGGGTGCAAACATGGAGTGGCTGGATGGTAACCTCGGATCGAAGCTGACCATGAAGTACCCGTCCTGCTATCTGATGGGAGAAGGAGCTCACGGCGAGATCCTTTCAATCGCCTATTCAGGGGATGGACAACACCAAGACACAGGCGGAAAAGTTGTTCATGCAGCGCCGCATACTACCTCATCCATCGTTTCGAAGTCGATTTCTAAGGGGCATGGGCGGTCAACGTATAGAGGCCTGCTGAAGGTACATGAAGGAGCACATCACGCGCGGTCCAATGTCGAGTGCGACGCGCTGCTCATTAATGAGACCTCCCGAACCGATACCTATCCGTACATCGAGATCGAAGAGAACGATGCAAACGTAGGTCATGAAGCCTCTGTTTCTAGGATAGGTGAAGAGCAACTGTTCTACCTTACGAGCCGTGGTATTCCCGAAGACGAGGCCATGGCGATGATTGTTCGCGGCTTTATTGAACCAATCGCAAAGGAGTTACCCCTCGAATATGCGGTGGAACTGAACCGTCTGATCGAGCTCGAGATGGAAGGTTCGGTAGGCTGATGGTAGACATGGTAATCACGGAGTCGCAAGCGACGCAGGGGGTCACCGAGGCCTTCAATGCAGCGTCGGTTGAGCTCCTCACCAAAGGTGAACCGGCGTGGCTCCGCGAGGGTCGAGAACAAGCTTGGTCGGTGTACGAGCAAACTCCAATGCCTAACACCCGACTCGAAGAGTGGCGGTATACGGACCTGACTAGGTTGCTCCAGTTGGCCTCACTGCGGCTCCCCGAAGTGGAGGTCGGGCCAGGTAGCGCGTCGACTTGGCCAGATAGGTTGCGTGAAACGACGGAGCAAAATCGCGAAGCGGCCGGCCACATCGTTCTCATTGACGGACATGTAGTGCACGCTGACATCGATCCGGTGCTTGCGGAGCAGGGTGTGATCCTTGATTCCCTTCATGATGCTCTGACACTACATCCTGAACTAGTCAAAGAGCACCTAGGCAGCGCGGTCTCAGCTGACGACGGAAAGCTCGAAGCGTTGAATATGGCAATGTGGGCTGATGGGATTTTCGTCTACGTTCCATCAGCTGTCCGTCTCGATCTGCCGATCCGGGTTACCCGCTGGATAAGCCAAGCGGGGGCAGCGTATTTCAGTCGCGTCCTGATAGTGGCTGAAGCACAGAGCCAGGTTTCTTATGTGGACGAAGTGGTCTCGGATGATTTCGATACTCAGACCCTCAAATCATCTGCGGTAGAATTGGTCGCCGGAGCTGGAGCTGTCCTCCAGTACGTCACTGTCCAACGAGCCGGTAGCGGGGTTTTCGTTCATTCGGCCCAGCGCACACTGGCGGAACGTGATGCACGGATTGACACACTGAATGTCGGATTAGGTGGCTCAGTCCATCGCGTGGACCTGAACGCCAAGTTGCTCGGTCCGGGAGCCAATTCCGAAATGCTGGGATTGTACTTTGGAGATGGAAACCAGCACTTCGATTTTAATACCAGCCAAGATCATACGGAGCCTAATACCGGAAGTGACCTGCTCTATAAGGGGGCTCTGGACGGGGCTAGTCGGGCTGTTTTTCGCGGTATCATCCGGGTTTTGCCGGGTGCACAGCGCACCGACGCGTACCAGACAAACCGGAATCTTTTGTTGTCATCGGGTGCTCGCGCGGACTCGCTTCCCAACCTTGAGATCGAAGCTGACGACGTGAAATGTTCTCATGGAGCAACCGTAGGAGAACTTGATACAGAGGCCAAGTTTTACCTCATGAGTCGAGGCCTTGATAAAGTGCAAGCGGAGCGTCTTGTTGTGCTCGGGTTCCTTGGCGAGGTGCTCTCGAGACTCCCTCTCGGTGGCGTTATTGAAAAGGTTACGGGCGCCATTGAAGAAAAACTTTCCCAACACGGGTGACGGGTCGACGATGTCTCATTGGGTGAAGGTCGCGGTAATGGGTGACTGCCCTGTGGGGATGTTGAAGGGTGTGATGGCAGACGGGGTACCTGTAGTGCTCGCGAATGTCGAGGGCTCGATCTGCGCACTGAGAGACCAATGCTCTCACGAAGACCTCCCACTCTCGGATGGTGAGCTCGAGGGTAGCGACGTCGTATGCCTGTATCACGGTGCACGATTCGATGCGTGCTCCGGAGCGCGGAAGACGCTTCCTGCAATCCGGCCTGTTCAATCGTTTCCGGTTGATATTCGGGACGGAGAAATTTTCGTTGATGTCGGATAGCTGGGCTCGGATCGGCCGTCGAGCACGACGACCAAGGCGCAATTATGAGCATTGAAGACTTTGATCCCATCCGGATCCGAAAAGACTTCCCAGCGCTTGATCAGACTGTCCACGGCAGACCACTTGCATACCTGGATAACGCTGCGACATCGCAGAAGCCACGTGCGGTGCTCGACGTGCTCAGCGAATACTATGAGAAGGACAACGCGAACGTTCATCGTGGCATCCATGAGCTATCCAGACGAGCGACCGTCGCCTTTGAAGCAGCGCGCGAGAAAGTAGCCAGTTGGATCAACGCTTCTAGCGCGGCGGAGTGCGTTTGGACACGTGGAACCACTGAAGCGATCAACCTAGTCGCGACTGCGTGGGGCTTAGACCATGTTAGCGAAGGTGATGAAATCCTGATCTCAGTCATGGAGCATCACTCCAACATCGTCCCGTGGCAGTTGCTAGCGGCGAGGACGGGCGCAACGTTGAAGTACATTGAAATTGATGATGAAGGACGCCTAGTCCTCGATGGCCTTGAAGCACTTCTCACTGAGCGAACGAAGATCGTATCGATCTCGGATGTGTCGAACAGCCTCGGGACTATCAATCCGGTAAAGACAATCGTAGACGCATCGAGGGCGGTGGGAGCGATTGTCATGGTGGACGGGGCGCAGGGGATCGTCCACACAAAGGTGGATGTACAGGATCTAGGATGCGATTTCTATGCTTTTGGCGGTCACAAGATGTGCGGACCGACAGGAGTTGGTGTTCTCTGGGGCCGCCTAGAACTTCTTGAGGCTATGGCGCCTTTTCAGGGTGGCGGGGAGATGATTCAAATTGTGGGGCGCGATAAAAGCAGTTGGGCTGCTGTTCCCCATAAATTCGAGGCCGGAACGCCGAATATCGCGGGTGCGATAGGTCTGGGTGCGGCGGTTGACTACCTGTCAAAGATTGGTACCAAAGCCATCTCGATTCACGAAAATGAGCTTATGGCGTATGCCATGGAGCAACTTTCGCTGATTCCGGGATTGAGAATATTTGGCCCGTCGTCACTGGATGACCGATCCGCAGTGATTTCCTTTACAATGGGTGACGCGCATCCTCACGATATTTCTACGATTCTGGACACGGAAGGGGTCGCGATCCGTGCCGGACATCACTGCGCACAGCTCGTGATGAAGCATTTCGGCGTCCCGGCTACCGCCCGGGCGTCCTTCTACTTGTACAGCACGAGAGAAGACGTGGATCGACTGGTCAAAGGACTTGACCAAGTAGCTGTGATTTTCAGCTGAGTTAGCAGATGAGAGTCTCTGCTCGCTCAAAACCGGTGTACAGGGATCAAACGTGCCTAGCGACTGAACCGGCGATACATTGTGGACTCGCTAGAATTGAGTAGAAACTGATGGAAACTCCGCAACTAAGCTCTCTCTACCAGCAGCTAATCCTAGAGCATTATCGAAATCCGCGTAACAAAGCGGAGCTTGAGGAAAAGACCGTGGAGATCCATATGGCAAATCCTGTCTGTGGTGACGAGATCCGATTGCAATTGCGGATTGAAGGGACCCGGATTGAGGATGTGAAGTTCCTTGGATCGGGATGCTCGATTTCTCAGGCCTCTGTGAGCATGATGACAGTTCGCTTGAAGGGCTCGAACCTTGATCAAGCTGACGAGCTAGCGAAGCGTTTCACCGATATGATGCACGGCGACGAATCAGCGGCGAAAGAGAAGTCGCTTGGCGATCTAAGAGCACTACAAGGAGTTTCGAAGTTTCCGGTTCGTATCAAATGTGCCCTGCTCGGCTTTGATGCGCTGCAGGAGGCACTCAAGAAGGAAGCTGGAGTTGTGGAGGAAGGGCCTACTTGAGCAACCTAGTAGAGGTTCACTCAGCCCACTTGACCGATGCTCGGATCGGGGGTGTCACCATATGGACCTCCCCGCGAGGTGTTCGGAGGATTGAGTTCGGACCCTTGCCACGAGGGCGACAAATGGAGCCGGCCACAGAGCGACCAGGTCAGCTCCAAGAGGCGGTGGAGCAAATGGAGGCTTACTTCGCCAAGGAACGTAAGTCTTTCCAGCTGCCGCTGGATTTCTCAGGTGTGAGTTCCGACTTCCAGAGAGAAGTTTATGAGGAACTGCTCAAGGTCAAACACGGCCACGTAACCACTTACGGGGAAATCGCGCGGGCTGTCGGAAAGCCAGATCAAGCCCGGGCTGTCGGTCAAGCCGTTGGCGCTAACCCAATCCTGATAGTGGTGCCGTGTCATCGTGTGATTGCGTCAGATGGTCGTCTCACAGGATTTTCTGGCGGCCTTAGGCGGAAGGTTGCGCTGCTCAGAATGGAGGGTGTGGAAGTCGAGGGGGCCTCACCTAACAGCAGAGTGCACCCGGAGGTGATTCCACTAGATCTCTAGCGGCCTGCGGTTGAGCCTCTCTAGTTCCTTTGCCTGCCTGCAAATCTTGCGGGTGATAAGTGGGTGGCCCGGGGATCTGATCCATCTAGGACCTGGTTCGCTACGATATCTCCGGTCACCGGTCCAAGTGTGAGTCCGAGCATTCCATGTCCGGTAGCTAGAACGAGCCCCTCTATGCCTGGAATGAACCCAATGATGGGAAGGCCGTCGATAGACATTGGACGCAACCCACACCATTCAGAGTGGGGTTGTGCGGTCCCCATGTGCGGGAATGCTTCCCGAGCCGCTATTGTGAGCTGATTCAGGCGATCAGGTCGTATTTCATTGTTTTCCCCCGAGAACTCCATTGTGCCTGCAAACCGCACGGAAGCTCCCATCGGAGTGCAGAAGACCGAATGTTCCGCCAGAACGCACGCTATGCGCAGGTTTGGGGCACCGTTTGACCCAATCGGCACTTCTCGATGGTAGCCTTTGCCTGGCTGGACGGGGACATGAAGGCCAAAGGATCGGGGGATTTGTTTACTGTATGTGCCGGTCGCGAGGACGACTGTGTCGCACTTTAGTACTGTGCCGGAGTCTAGCGTTACACCCGTAACCTTATCCCCTTTGTGATCTACCTGAGCCACTCCGGTGCCAGTATGAAATCGCACTCCGTATCGCCGGCTTGCTTTGGTTAGGCCGCTGAGGAAAGCAGAGGGGATGAGTGTCGCCGATTCGTGATAGTGCACTGCACCGATGCGGTCGGGACCCAGAGCTGGCTCCCTTCGTCGAAGCTCGTCACCGTCGAGGAGTTCCGGTCTGTAGCCGTACTCCGAGATTAGCGCAGCTTCGTGGTGAGCATTGTTGAGCGCGGATTCCGTTGAGCAGACTTCGAGATACCCCCCGGACCTGTATCCACACTCGATCTGCTCCTCGGATAGCACGCGTTCGAAGCTTTGGAGTGCGTCATGACCTAGTGGCGCCATGACACTCATGGCATGCTGTACATGTTCAGCGGTGCAGTATCGGTAGAAACCCAGAAGCCATCGCCAGAGACTTGGATCCACTCGTGGCTTTACGTATAAGGGGCTAGAGGATTCCGTTATCCATCGCAGCAGCTGAGTGAAGCGGCCCGGTCTATTCAGAGGGGGGTGTCCCACTGCGATAGTTCCAGCGTTCCCGCCTGATGCCCCAGCACCGATCTCTTGTCGCTCCACTAGCTCGACTTCTGCGCCGCGCCGAGCGAGTGCGTATGCTGTGCTGACGCCGATCACGCCCCCTCCGACTACGACAACGCGCTGCCGATCACTCATTGGGTAGATGTCCGCGTTATGGGGGATTCAGCTCTGCGGGCCCAAGAGGACTTTGACAGAACCAGTCTTGCGTCTATTAGCTGCGGTCGAGAGTGCCTCTTGGTATTGGTGCAGCGGATAGATGTGCGTCACCAATCGCTCCACGGGAGCGGCAGTTTCTATAAGCAAGTCGTGTGTGATCTTGAACGTGTGTTCGGTGCCGTTACGCCACGATTCGTCTCCGTAGCACTGATAGCCTTGAACTTGAAGCTCATTTGCCCACACGGGTGTCAGGTCGAGCTTTGGGATTTCAGCAGCGCATCCAAGAAGAACGATTCGGCCCCTAACGGTGGCGTATCGAAGTGCTTGCTTGACTGTCTGGCTGCTTCCCACGCAGTCGAAGATCAGCGGGAAGCCCCCGCCGGCATATACCTCGTCCCCGACGATGGGCATGTACGCATTAGCCCCAGTCGCGACCATCGCGTCCCGGGCCTCGTCTCCTGGTGAGATCACTGAGGATGCACCGAGAGCACGCGCCAAGTTGGCTTCGTGGTCTCTTCGCACTTGAGCGACAAGTTCGCCGTCATAGCCGATGGCCCGAAGGGCCCATATGACACCAAGCGCGATGGGTCCGCTTCCTAGAACTAGCACGGGCCCTTCACCCAGAGGGCGTGACTGCAGCGCGGCATGCATGCCTACCGCAAGCGGCTCTATCAGTGACGCTGATCGGTCGTTAATGGCATCACTGACGGGAAAGAGCTGCGATTCGTGAGCAATCATACGCTCCCCCCAACCACCAGGGAGACTTGCGTGATACCCGATTGTCATACCCCGCTGTATAGGCCCTGCCCCGATGATCGTCTTTCCCTCATCTCCCGCTCGCGTGCAGGTTGAGGGCAGTCCTTCTATGCACGAGAGGCACTGTTCCGACCCTTTATGGCCACGAACCACACAGGAAACGGCTGGGTCTACTGCTACTCTTTGCCCAACTTCTACTCTGGTAACTCCCGGACCAGTTTCTACGACCCGGGCTAGGATCTCATGTCCGAGGACCGCCGGGAATGACCCAAACGGCTCCATCGCCGGACTAGATTTGAGCGTCAGGTTCCCTATGTCCGACCCACAGATGCCGGCGAGGATGACCTCTAGCTTGACCCAGCGGTCTCCCGGGATCTCTGGTTCAGCGACCTCATCGAATCGGACTCCGCTCAGCCCTCCGAAGACGGCGGCTTCGGTCAATTTCCCTAATGTTTTTCCGACCACGTAGCTCGGGATTGTGACGTTGAAGGTTACAGCCTTCATTTGCAAATGCTCAGTGTGGACGGTTGGTAAGGAAACAAGAGTTAGAAGAGGGAGGTTGGATTGGTTTGAATCAAGGTTGTCTTTCTATGGGATTCCTCCCGAGACCGCCAAGAGAAAGTTTCTCAGAGCCCTAGGAGCTCTTCCAGTGAAACCTACCACTACTAACATGGCCACTAAGAAGGCAAGTGCGGGTCCAGGGCCAGGCAGATACCAGCTCGTAAGCAACACCTGACCGATGCCGGCAATGCCGACAGCACAGATGATGGCCAAGCTTCGCGCCCGAAAAGTCATCTTGCTGTGCGTGGTGGATGTGTGTTGCGCACCGTCATCATGGATATCAATCCTGGCCGTTGTTCTTGTACTCCCGTGGTGGTATGCCTTTTTTCGACTAGACAGACGAGGCGAATGCTCCTCGCTTATGTCGAGTATTTCACGGGCACGTTTCTCGTCCGCGGCAAGCACCCAAAGGGTAGCAGCTGTAGATATGGAGATACCCATCGCGGGATCGTCAATCTGCAACCGGTGCGCGATGTTGGCGTCCCGGAGAAATCCGGCGGCGAACTCCGCTTCATAGCGCCAGACGTATTGGGCAACCGCAACCTCCCGCGTCTTTCTGTCGACTCGTTGTTCCAATGGTCAACGCACCTGTAGATGCCGAACTCTTTGGCCCATTGAGGATCTGTTGTGACATAGCTGCAGGCCCAGAATACCTCCCACGACTATCGCCCGGCACCTAAGAGTACGGCGTTAATGAATAGTAGTTGTGTTGCTTCGGCGTACGCGCGGTAGTTGGGATCCTCTGCAAAGGCGATAATCTGCCCGGTGCCGTGGCCCTCGTGCATGAGAAATGCCTTGTTGACGAGCTGTGGTCTTGCTTCATCCCACACTATGCCACCCAAGACCAAATCATCGAGGGAACCGTATCGCCCAACGTTTGTGCCGTTATCCAGAGTCAGCGGACTGAAGATTCGGGATCCTTCAACCAGCACCCCGATTTCACCATCGGTACCTGAGGACATCCAGTGATTGGGGTCGAGAACAACGCGAAGTATCGCGCCTGGAACACTGACAGGAGATTCATCTTCTGGTACGATTTCATCCAAGTATTCAATGGGCTGGCTCGCGGTTTCTTCGCTTGGAGGGTCGGTTCCTGCGGCCCTTCCTCCTCGGCGCTCAGGGCTCGTCGAAAGCAGTCCGGCACGTGTAGCCCAAGAGGTTGAGTTTGCCATGGTGATGAGAGTGCCGCCCTCAGACATCCAGTTTTGGAGCTGGTCCAAAAGCCCTGGTCCGATGACTCCGGAATAGTTTCCGCTCGGTAGTACGATTACGTCGTATTCGGACAACTTGGCCCGACCTAGGCTACGTCCACGGACTGCCGTTACTGGAAGACCGTACCGCTGCTCAAGGATGTATCGAGCCCATCCTGTAGAATAACTTGAGGTCGGTTGGTCGTACGCCAGCAAGACTCTAGGAGAACGGAGCGCCCGGACGCTATTCGCCCCTAGAGATGCACCTTCTGTAACATATGAATCATCTATGGGCACAGGCTCGGCACCGTGTCGGCCGGCGATAACGCCTAAGGAAGTGGCGAGGTCCGCTCCGTTTTCGGATGTCCGGATGATAGCGGTTCCTGGTCCGTATTCTCGGCCACCCAAGGTGAACCGTTGGCCAGATGCACGGACCCTAATACCGCTTTGCATCGCTTCTGCTACTGTAGCGGCTGCGGCAGTACCCCAAGGGATCAAGTACCCAACACTGGCTGTGGGCAGTGGTGGAGCTGGCCCTGGCTTGTAGTCTGGATCGAGCAACGCTCCGGCCGCACCACTTTTGCGATCTGATTCTATGACCTCTACGTCCCATAACAGCGACTGGCTCCAGGCCGTGATGTCGTAGATTTCATCACGCTCACGACGGGCTCTTCGTTCTATTTGACGTTGCACGAACGACTCGTTCATTGGGACGTGATGGTCTAGCAAGTTACGAGCCATCCGGCTAGCGGGTTGGTCTAAGGGCACTATGTAGGTGCTAGAACCGGGAAGCTGTCCGCTTGAGGTGTTTACGTCTCCTGTGGCGAAATGCACATCGATCCCGTTGGAGGCGAGCATCATGGCAAGTCGTTTAGCCATGGCCGGATCATGGCTAGAGTGAAGTAACAGCTCGGCTGGACCGCTCCTGCCCATTTCGACGCCTTCACGGCGATATTCGAAATAATCGCGCAGGATGCTTTCTCTGTGTCGGGCAGCTGTTGCTGCAGTGGTGATTGCTGCGGTGAAGTGATGGAGGACTCCATCGCCGTAAGTCATGATGTCACCGTCTGATCGCTCGAGCACGAGTGCACGCGCTGATGCTTGCTCATAGGTCATGCCAAGCGCGCCATGGTTCATCGGCCACATGTCGACGTAGCCGGGATAGAACAGGTCAAACACTTCTCGATTGAAATAGGCAAAACCACGTTCATCGAAAGCTGCTGCGTTCGCGCGTCCGAAGACTTCCATCAGCTCAATCTGTCTTTTCCCGTACCATGGGTTTGTGGGAGGAGCAGTGGGAGGAAAGAAATACGTCGAGTTGCCACCCATTTCATGCAGGTCTGCGACGATGTTCGGCCTGAATTCCAGTAACAAGTCGACCTTTCCTGCTGTCTCTGGCTGACTTTGAATGAAAAGGTCTCGGTTCAAATCGAAGAGATAGTGGTTTCCGCGCCCTCCCGGCCAAGGCTCGTCGTGCTCTGCCGAGTAGGCTTCTTGGTTTGGCCAGCGTGCCCGCGACATGGTTGTGTGTTGCACGAATCGCGCCCGACCGTCTGGGTTTTCGGTGGGGTCGATAAGTACCAGTGACTCTCGGAGGATCATGTCCACAGTCGCGTCTCCTTCCGCTGCGAGGAGATGATATGCTTCAGCCATCGCGGCTCCGTTGGAGCTGATCTCATTCCCATGGATTCCGTGCATTAATGCGGTGACTACGGGGAGCTCAGCGATGAGCTCCTCGATCTCGGCATTTGAAAGACCTTTAACTGCTGAAAAGCGAGCGAGGTCGGCTTTGACCCCCTCCAGGCCTGCGATGCGTTCAGGTGACCCGATGACTAATACGTGGAGTGGTCGTCCCTCCCAGCTTTGGGCGTACTGAATCAGGCGCGTGCGGTCCGGAGCTGCATCCGCTAGCGCGCGGAAGTAGGTGACGATCTCATCCGGATGAGTGATTTCCTCTCTGAATCCGTGACCTACCACTTCTTCCAGTGTCGGAATGCTTTCATCGTAGCTGGGGGCTGTCAGGATTTCTTGAGTAGGTGCAGGAACCTGCATCAGTGTAGCGAACAGGAGTGGGCCGACCATCGGCATTTTTTCCAGGTGAGAGTGGGTTCAGCGGTCCCGTGACCGGCTTAGAAGGAATAAGGAATATAGTCGTGGGGCTGGAGCGGGGCATGAAGCTTTGCTAGTGTCGGGGTATGACCATCAAGCTTAAAAACCGACCGACCACCTTTTTGGGTGCGAGCCTTGTTCGTTACCTGTCACTCTGCCTGCTTTTCACCGTTTGGGGATGCAGCGTTTACGGGGGTGATGAAGAGCACGTGATTGAGAGGCCCTCTGACCCGGAAAATGATCCCCAGCTGACTTTTTGGTCTTCACTCGAAGAACTCTGCGGTAAGGCTTTTGAGGGTCAAGTGACTGAGAGCGTTCCCCCTGATCCCGCGTTCGAAAATGTGCCAGTCATCATGCACGTGCGGTCTTGTGATCTTGCTGAGATCAGTATCCCGTTCCATGTGGGTGACGACCGGTCTCGAACATGGGTCGTGACACCCACGTCGGTTGGGTTGCGCTTGAAGCACGATCACAGGCACGTAGACGGGACAGAGGATGAGATTTCTCAGTACGGCGGAGACACACGCGGACAGGGTGATCCCAGCGTCCAAGAGTTCTTCGCAGATGAGCTTACTGCGCGCCTAGTGCCGGAGGCAGCTCTGAATGTATGGAGTCTGGAAGTGAGACCCGGAGAGGTTTTCGTCTACCAGCTTAGACGTGAGGGGGAGGATCGGCGATTCCGTGTCGAGTTTGATCTGAGCGAGCCGGTGGAAGCTCCGGTAGCCCCTTGGGGAAGCTGACCCTGGGTACCTTTTTTCAGGGCGCGATTTTGATAGAGCAACGGCCGGGTGATGTGGCCGAGGAGACCCTTTGGTATCTTAAGTGATATTAATTCGGCAAAAGACGTCGATATATTTGAGGCTCAAATGAAACACAGGGCCTGGAGGCTATTGGTATGAAGCACGGACGCGACTGGGCGTTCGGGACGCGCCTGCTTGCAGGGGTGTGCTTGAGTTTCGGACTGACGGCTGTTGGTGCAAGCGCGCAGACGATCAATGGGACGTTGATGGAAGTGGAGTCGGGACAACCCATTTCCTTGGGCCTTGTAATCATGATGACAGAGACGGGTGACTCGGTGACCTCCGGAGTTACGAACGGTCAGGGCCGGTTTTCGGTAACGGCTCCTGATGGAGGTTCGTTCATGCTTGTTGCGTCCGCCTTCGGTTTCAAGGAGACGGCTGCCGGTATTTTCGAACTCGGTGGAGATGGGGAGATGGACGTCGAGTTTCGTATCGCGGCGACTCCGATGCCGATCGATGGTCTTCTCGTCTCGCTTAACCGCCCGGCGCTCGAGCACCAGTTGGTTAAGAACGGTTTCGTGCGGCGCGTTACGCGTGGGCTCGGTCGGTTCATCACTCCGGTGATGATTGAAGAGTCACCAGCGCTCACGTCAGAAGACCTTTTCAGGGGTATTCCAGGTGTCTTGCTAACGCAGCCCCAGGGAGGGATAAATGCCTTCCAGGGGGCTTCTCTCAGGCTAGCTGGAACGGGCCAGTTCTGTACGCCGACTATCTATCTCGATGGTACAAGGCTCTCTGTTCAGATGACTTCATCCCTACCTATTGAGGTAATAGCGCCTCTCCAGACAATTGATGCGGTCGAGATATATCGCCGGCCCTCGGAAATCCCCGTCGAGTATGGCATGACCCAGTCTGGTTCTAGCCAGGGCGGTAACTGCGGTGTCGTAGTGCTGTGGACAAAGACCCGCTAGCGCTCGACGGTTGCTTTCTTGGGCTTTAAGAGTCGGAGCGTTTTTACTGTGTGTATCGACTGGTGCCTGCGATTGGAGTGTGCTCGCAACCTCTGACACTGACGTGTCGGTAGCCGATTCTCTGGTTGCCAGCTGGGTCGATCAAAAGCTAATCCCAGGTGCGGTGCTTCTCGTGGCACAGGACGGACGGGTTCTGCACGAGGCTGCCTACGGACTGGCCTCGGTCGCAGATGGAGTTCCAATGACTCCATCGACTGTGTTTGATCTGGCGTCAGTTACGAAGGTGATGGCGACCACACTAGCAATGATGGTGCTTTCAGATCGGGGCGAGGTCGTTCTTGATGCGCCGGTGTCTCAGTATCTGACCGACTTTGTGGAAGGTGGTCGAGAGCGAGTGACGGTTAGGGACCTGCTCACGCACCGGTCGGGGCTGCCGCAATGGGTGCCTACCTACTATCACGCGTCTGATCAGGATGAAGCGTATGCCTATATCCGCTCACTCTCACTGATGTGGCCGGTCGGCAAGGAGCGAAATTACAGCGACCTAGGGTTCATGTTGCTAGGGCTGATTGCGGAGAAAGCCGCATCTCAACCGCTCGATGAATTTGTGATGCGCGAAGTGTATGAGCCACTGGGACTCGAGTCGACTGCGTACCGCAGGGTGGAGGTCTCTGGAGGTAAAACGATGGTATCCGCGGAAGGGCGTGTCGACGGCCCTCCATTGGCTGATGTGGTGTTTGCGCGCACATCACGTGGGAATCCATTCGAGCGGCGGATGGTTCATGACCCAAGATTTGGCTACGAGATCGAAGGCGATGCCGATGCGTGGTCTGAGTGGCGGAATTGGTGGCTAGATGGAGAGGTGAACGACGGCAACGCGTTCCATGCGTTCGGTGGCGTGGCTGGACATGCCGGCCTCTTCTCCACAGCTCGAGATCTCTATGTCCTCCTTGAGTTAATGCTTAGCGGCGGCGAGTACGAAGGCAATCGCCTCTTCTCATCTGAGACCGTAGCGAACTTTCTCGGCCCAACGGGTGACCGGCAGGCCTTAGGGTGGCAGTTACCCGTCTACGCACCTCAGGGCTCGTTCGGTCACACGGGATTCACAGGGACTTTCGTGCTAGGTGTTCCAGATCGGGGGTTAGCGCTTGTTCTCCTTACGAATAGACAGAACTTCGATGTGGATGAGAATACTGAATATCCTGACGTCGGTCCGCTGCAGCGTGCTGTAACTAAGGCTGTGACCGGAGTTAGTCTTACCAACTAGTGCGGGATTTGCGATAAAGCGCTCCTTAGCGCGGCGCGCCCGTGCCTTACCTTCTTAGGCTTTCCATGACACGAGATCTTCTAGATAGCGATTCTCTGAATGCAGCGACTTCTGAACTTGATGGATGGGAGGTCAAGGATGGCAAACTCCACAAGGAGTATCGGTTCGCCGACTTTGTCGAGGCGTTCGGTTTTATGTCTGCTGCAGCCCTATGTGCAGAGAGAAAGAACCATCATCCGGAGTGGTGCAACGTCTACAACTCGGTGCGAGTCGACCTGAGTACTCACGATGCAGGTGGGATCACGAAGTTGGATGTTGACCTGGCTAAAGATTTCGACCGGGTTTTTGGCCGTTGATCTTTTGTCTCTAGTTAATGCCCGTCAAACTGGCAAAGAGAGAAGACGTCAAAACCACGGGAACGGATCCGTTCGCTTCCCCCTAGGTCGGGCAGATCGATAACGAAGCAGGCGCTGTGGACGTCCCCACCCGATTGATGGATGAGTTCAATGGCGGCGTCTGCGGTTCCACCTGTCGCAATCAGATCATCAACAAGAAGGACGCTAGCTCCCGGCTGTATCCGTTGGGTTTGCATTTCTAGGCGGTCTGAGGCGTACTCAAGTTCGTAGTCGACACCGATGACCTCTCCTGGAAGTTTCCCTTTCTTTCTGAGAGGGAGAAAGCCGACGCCGAGGTTGTATGCTACTGCCGCCCCAAATATGAAGCCCCTAGCTTCGATTGCGGCCAGGAAGTCTATCGAACTGCTCATGTAGTGATCGGTGATACTATCCACTGCCAGCCTCAGGCCAAGTGGGTCTTCCAGTAGTCCCGAGACGTCTCGAAAGAGGATGCCCGGTTTGGGGTGGTCCGGAATCGTGCGAATGAACGAAGCGATGGAGGGGGTCACGACCGCCAGATCTCCTTGAAGAGGCGCTCCCAATTGCCCCCTATGATTTTCTCAATCCGGGTGTCAGGGTGGCCTCGACGTGACAGGCCATCGGCGATTAGCTCCATCCGGCGATGTGAGTTTAGGTCTTCGACTGTGAATAATATGTTCGGGTCTTCGTTCGGAGCGGCGATACCGCGCTCTATTCGTCCCGCGACGAACTCTCGGTGCCGGGACCAATACTCCTCAGAGCCATCTATGGGAGTTGTCGAGAGGTCGCTACCAATTCCGACGTGATCCTCTCCGCAGACTTGTACAGCATGTTCGATATGGTCGAGTACATCTTCAAGGAGAGGGGCCCTGCCTGGCGTAAGGAAAGGCATGAGGTAAATACCGATGATGCCCCCTCGGTTAGCCATTGCTCTGAGTTCGGCGTCGTACTTAGATCTCGGGTGCCAGGCGATTGTGTTGCAACCGCTGTGAGTGATGGCGATCGGTTGCGAAGAGGCAGCAATCCCTTCTGCCGTGGTTTGCTGACCACAGTGGCTTAGGTCCACTATCATTCCCACTTCATTCATTCGTTCAACGATTTGATAGCCGAACCGAGTCAATCCGCCATTCGCTGGTTCGAGGCAGCCGTCGCCTACCAGGTTTCGAACGTTGTAGGTCAGCTGCGTTACCTTTACACCTAGTTGGGAAAACGCCTCTACGTTCGACTCATTTTGCTCGAATGGTGTGGTGTCTTGGAATCCAAGTACGATGCCAAGGCGGCCGGTCTCTTTTGCGTCCTGTAGGTCAGCGACAGTGCGGATCTGACAAAATGCATTTGGAAATCGCTCAATCCGATCAAGCCAGCCAGCGATTCTTTGGACGGAAGACTCGAAGTCGTTCCCGTTGCATGTCAGGTTGACTGCTGTGATACCTGAATCGACCGCATTTCGAATCATCTCTTGGTCGAGCGCTGGGTTCAGCGGGTAGTTGAAGTAACCTGGTGATGCGAGGAAGTCGATGACCATGGCCTCGTTGTACGGTGGCCATCCTTTTGAGTCGGGCTTTGCAGCAGTACCTGAGGGAGCGTAAAGGCTGCGAAGGGCAGCATCTGGGCCCGACAGAGAGAGCGCGGCTGAGGCGCCGAGGAAGGCTCGGCGAGACAAAGGGTCGCGTAGCATGGGCCCTCCTAGGGTTAGGCTAAAGCTTAGCAATGAAAGTATGGGCGGGTGGCGATTGCGAGCCAGTCTGCACTTTAGCTTGCCTTAGGCTGCTCTAGCCTAGAGGTTGGTGCGGCTTCGAATCCATTAGCGCTTACAGAGCTATTGATGTCTCACCACCACGTGCTCCAAGAAGGTTCTACCGGCCAGCGCGTCGGCTTCTGGCTTGGCTTAGTTGCTTTCCTGCTTCTGCTGATCTTTCCCGTAGATGTCAGTAATCCTCCGGCAAGTCGTCTAGCAGCTGTCGCGATGTTGATGGCGATATGGTGGGTTACCAGTGCTATTCCTCTTTTCGCTACTGCACTGCTGCCACTTTTTCTCTACCCTTTTCTTGGAATATTGGGAGGAAGGGAGACCGCTCCTATCTACTTCAACAGCACCATTGTGTTGTATATCGGCGGGTTCATGATTGCGCTCACGATGCAGAAGTGGAACCTACACAAGCGCATCGCGCTCAGCATAATACAAGCCATCGGAGGGGGACCGGCGCGGATCGTCCTAGGTTTCATGGTCGCTGCGGGCTTCCTCTCTATGTGGATTTCGAACACCGCTACGGCAGTCATGATGATCCCGATCGGACTAGCGATCGTATTGAAGATCGAAGACTCGTTTGGCGTGGAACGAAGCCATGGATTCACCGTGGCCCTGATGCTCGGGATTGCTTACGGCTGCTCGGTCGGAGGTTTGAGTACTCTGGTTGGGACTCCGCCAAACCTGTCTTTCGTGCGAATCTTTGAGATCTTGTTTCCGGAGGCGCCGTCGATTGCTTTTGGTCAGTGGCTCATAATGGCCCTCCCTATCAGCGTGTTAATGATGGGATTGGCGTGGTTCTGCCTCACCCAAGTCTTTTATCGGACTCCCGCTGATGTGACTGTGGACCATGATGTGATTGCTGAGGAGAAGGTCGAGCTAGGCCCCATATCGTATGAGGAGCGCTGGATTGGTGCCGTGTTTGCGACCACGGCCCTGCTGTGGGTCTTTCGTGTCGATCTCAATATTGGGTTCGCAACTATCCCGGGATGGTCGAGTCTGCTCGGAATGCCGGGCATGGTTGATGATGGGGCGGTGGCGATTGCTATGGCGTCACTGCTGTTTCTTATCCCTACCCGCGATCGGTCGCAGGGCTCTCAACGGATTATGGGTCCTGATGTCATCCCGAAGCTCCCATGGGACATAGTACTTCTTTTTGGCGGTGGCTTCGCGTTGGCTGAGGGACTCCAGCGCACTGGCCTCGCTCAGTTGATCGGTGAGCAATTCGTGGCGCTAGCGGCGTTGCCCACGTTTGCGATGATCATCCTCGTGTGCCTCGGGATTACGTTCTTGACTGAGCTGACGAGCAATCTGGCCACCACCGAGATGATATTACCGATTCTGGCCGCTGTGGCTGTTGCGACCGAGATGAACCCGCTCATTCTTATGATTCCGGCGACCTTGTCAGCCTCGTGCGCGTTCATGATGCCGGTAGCGACTCCGCCAAATGCCATCGTTTTTGGTAGTGGGCGCCTGACGGTGGGGGAGATGGCAAGGGTTGGCATTTTCCTTAACATCATTGGGGCGGTAGTGGTCAGCGTGATCGTCTTTACTGTAGGTACGGTAGTTTTCGACATTGATCCAAATATTGTCCCAGACTGGGCCCAATCGATGGCTGAGGGCACTGAGGGGTAAGGCGGCGAGAGGATATGAAGGCAGCGATCATTGCTGGTAGTCGCACTCCGTTTGTCGTTGCAAACTCGGCCTTTGCCAAACTGTCTGCTGTTGATCTCGGAAAAGAGGCCGTGCGAGATGCTCTCGCCCGAAGCGGACTTCCTGGCTCCCGGGTCAATCACGTCGTGTACGGTACAGTAGTCTCTGACACCCAGGCTCCGAACATAGCAAGGGAGGTCGGATTGGCTGTGCTGCCGAAGAATGTACCTGCAGTGTCCGTTTCTAGAGCTTGTGCCTCGGCCAATCAGGCAATCACTGGTGCTGCGGAGATGATCGAAATGGGATACGCCGATGTAGTGATTGCAGGTGGAGGAGAGTCACTCTCTCGAATCCCGATTACTGCAAGCGATAGACTCTCGAGGAGCTTAGTCAGGGCGACCAAGGGCAAGACGCTGAGTCAGAAGATATCAGCTTTTAGAGGATTACGCCCACGAGACTTGGTGCCCGTTACGCCCGCTATTGCTGAGCCGAGCACGGGGGAAACGATGGGCGAGTCTGCTGAGCGGATGGCAAAGGAGAATGGAATTTCTCGTGAGGACCAAGATGAGTGGGCTCTCAGGTCACATCGACTAGCAGCATCGGGAACCAGGGACGGGCGCCTTACTCAAGAGCTCGTCTCCGTATATGTGCCCCCAGACTATGAGACTGTTGTGAGTGGGGATGCTGGAATTCGCATCGACACCTCTTCCGAGCAGCTTGCGAAGCTCCGACCTGTTTTCGATAGGACATTCGGATCAGTGACGGCTGGAAATTCTTCGCCTCTAACGGATGGTGCATCGGCTGTTGTGCTCATGGACGGAGAAAAAGCTCTCGCTGAGGGGCTTGAGCCGCTTGGTTGGGTTCGGAGTTGGGCCTGGGCTGGACTCGACCCTTCGGGACAGCTTCTCCAAGGTCCGGCTTATGCCGCGCCGATTGCGCTTGAGCGGGCCGGACTCTCAATGAAGGACATTGGTCTAATGGAAATGCACGAGGCTTTCGCTGCTCAGGTGCTTTCGAACCTTCAGGCCTTGTCGTCGAAAAGCTTTGCCGAGTCTGAGCTAGGCCACACTGAGGCTGTTGGCCATCCGGACATAGAAAGAATTAATGTTATGGGAGGCTCGATAGCGATAGGTCACCCGTTCGGTGCGACTGGGGCTCGTTTAACGATCACGATCCTTAACGAAATGGCTCGCCGTGGGATTGAGTTCGGGCTGATTACTGTTTGCGCAGCTGGCGGTATGGGATTCGCCATGGTGGTTGAGCGTCGCTAAGGCTCCCTGCTCTAGTCTTGTAGTTCCCTATCCAACTGTTCTCTTACCTCTCTTCGACGTCTACCCTCGTGCGCGCGCCTCCGATCTTCTGGTTCAGATGTGTCGAGCGGAGGTACCGGGCAGGGTCTGTGGTCTGGGTCGATTGCTACGAAGGTTAGTAGGCAAGTGTTCGTGTGCCTCTTTTGCCCAGTAATGAGATTCTCGGCCACCACGCGGACACCGATTTCCATGGATGTGCGGCCGACGAAATTCACTCGTGCCGTGCAGGTTACCAATTCGCCAGTATAAATGGGCTCTACGAAGTCGACCCTGTCTATCGAGACCGTGACACAGGGGCCGCTGGCATGACGCATGGCGCAAACAGCCGCTGCTCTATCTACCATGGAAAGCAGCTCGCCACCGAACACGTGCCCTAGGTTGTTCACCTGATGAGGCATCATCAACTCTGATACTACTGCGGTTGATTGTTCTGGGTTCTTCGGAGTGTCGCGCGAGTTATTCATGAAAATTTGTACCCGATAGGTCTCGGATACGCTCCCTTAGTTTGTTCGGATCATCGGAGCCGACTCTTCCTGAATCGGATAGCAGGGAATGGAAGGCTAGGAGCACTGCGCCGAGAATAAAGTGATACGTGCTCCAGTTCCAAGGCGTGAAGTCACGATATAGCACTGACTTTAGTGTCATCCTTGATTCCGTAGGGCCATCAAAAGAAGACCTATTCATGCCTGTGTTGGACATCATTTGCAAGGAGATGAGGCACCGTTCCAAGTTTTGGTTCCCTGTTCTGCCATGCCCTCCACGGTATCAAGCGCTAGATGACGAGGAACGCTCGGGTTCGCGTCAGACGTCCTCAAGGAACTCAAGCACGAAGCGCAGTGTGAGAGAATCCTTGAGCACATCTGTATGCTCCCGGTCAGGTATGAGCCGGTAATCGGTCTGGGCTGCTTTGGCCAGTAAGTCGGCATGCTCGCGGACCACTCGACCATCGTGTTCGGGTTGTATCAGCAAGAGGGGGATGTCCAGTTCGCGGATGCGTCGCGTTGGCGTAAGTGACCGGAACGTCCCTCCGACCCGTCTCCACCAGAACGGTCTCACGAGGTTAACAATAAAGCGACCGGGGAGCCCTTTGTCGGATAGATACTCCCCTGTAACCCTTACCACGTCACATGGCGCGGCGATCAGAACTAGCCCATCGATAGGAGCGCCCTCGGCTGCTGCCAGCACGCCCGCAGCGCCGCCCATAGAGTGTCCGATAACGACGAGTTGGCGGTCCGGAAAGCGCTTTGCCGCATAGCGAGAGACGGCCATGAGGTCATCACGGAATGCCCTTATCGACGCATGTGTTTGAGGTCGGTTCCTGCCATGCCCCCGAACGTCGAAAAGGAGGATTTCGTGCCCGAGGTCAGCTAGCTGCTCTCCCAGAGGAAGGACAGTGGAATAGTTGGCGCCCCACCCATGAGCTAGTAGTACTAGTGGCTCGAATGGCTGAACCTCGGCGGGCTTTATTAGCCAAGCTGCAAGTTCGTGACCTCCTGATTCAATCCTCAGGTCTTCGTATGCGATCCCTAGCTCGGGAACGGTTTTTTCGATCGGTTGCGGTTCAAGCTTTATAACTACCCCGGAAAACCAGTCTAATCCGAGCACTACAAGGGCGATCACTGATGCAACGGCCCAGAATGAAAGCGTCAATTCTGAGCCACGTGCTTAAGTGCACGTTGAACGAAAACCGGAATCATCGCACGCCTCCAATCGGGATCGACTATCATGTTCTCTAGCGGGTGGCATTGACGGTGTGCACGCTTCGCAAGTTCTTCGATGAGTTCCTCGTTTAGTACGCGTCCTTCCGCTACCTCACTCCATTTCGTCAGCGTCCTGGGGCGTGAGCCCAGTCCCGTTACTACTCCCGAGATCCCTGTGATGGTATTCGTTGCATCCAGATCTGCAGCTACGGCCACCGTTAGGAGTGGAAAGTCGATCGACTTCCTCTGTCGAAGCTTTACGTATGCTTGGCGACGAGTGGCGGACGCCAGAGGGATCCGGATTTCAGTGAGAATCTCCTCCCTCATTCGACGTGTATTTCTAATCCCATCCGCCACGAACAGGTCTTCTACTGGAAGTTCCCTCGATCCTTCTGGGCCGACGAACATAGCTGTCGCGTCGAGAGTTATGAGAACGGGTGGTGTGTCAGCTGAATGCGCCGCGACGCACTTCTTACCTGTTCGAGTAACGTGACATACGTCGCCGTCCTTTTTCAGGCAGAATCCGAGAGCCTCACGCCAGAAATGTGTCTGATTGTAGTATGTACAGCGCGTATCGAGACAGATGTTACCACCGATTGTGCCCGAGTTTCTCAATTGTGGCCCTGCCACATGAGCTGTCGCCTGAGCTAGAGCTGGGAAGAGTTCCCGAACCTTTTTGTTGGTGGCGACAGCGGTCAGCGTCTCTCCGGCACCAATCCTTAGGATCGCATCATCCGTGTTATGTCCCTCGATCTCTTGGATGCCTCGTAGTTCTTCGATGCACTTGAGAGCGATCAGGTGATGCGGCTCAAAGAGTCGGTGTTTCATGTTGGGCACCAGATCCGTTCCGCCTGCGACATACATCGCCTCGTCTCCGTGCTCGGTCATTAGAGCGAGCGCCTCAGAGACATTCGTGGGTCGGTGATAGCGGAAAGGGGGGAGTCTCAGCATGTCAGCGCTCTGTGGCGAGAACAGGATTGCGAAGGCTTGGTTCGCCTGGTTCATGGGCCCGGGCGACCATGATGCCGTCCTGCCCATTTATTGACGTTATGCGCTCCGCAAGCGTTAGCTGGCTAATCTGAACGGATTCTCCCGCGAGTGGTGCGTGCAGGAGGTGCAGCTTGTCATCGAGCCACAAAGCTAGTCCGGTGTGGGCTACGTCTAGTCCTCTGACTGTGCTAGTTGCAGCAATGATGTCGCCGTCTTGAATGTGGTCCGCTATATCGGCGATCAGGTCTTGGGGGATGAAGTGTCGATTCCGTTCACTGATCCTGCGCTCTATTTCTTGGATGTCTTTGAGAGTCTCGAGGTTCCCTAGCTGTCGGTACGCGTCTGGATGAGTCGACATAAAGTCAATAGCCTCGGAGTCAATGATGCCTCCAAGGTGCTTTGAAATATTGGTCACGAGCTGCCTCCGAGCGTTTTCTTCGATCCACTCGCTGAAGTAGTGTAACCGACTCGGGTAACCATCGATCACCCCATTTCGGTAGCGAAGTGTTTTCAGAATCTGCTCATACTCCGTTTCGACATCAGCTCGGTTGTTGAGCCGTTCTGCTGCCCCGCTCTTTATGGCTACAGCAAGTGCATGGACATTCTCTACGAACGTCACACAGTCTAGGCCCCGAAAGTTGATGACAAGCTGCTCGGCGCCTGGGATATCCAGTGTGTTTGGAGTGTAATCTGTGCCGACAAAGCTTGTACCGATTACCGCCATTAGTTTTCCAATCGGAAGCTTGTCGAGTTTGGCTTCCCCAGCTCCTGCGACCACGCTGGAGAAAACGTCCCAGTCGTGGTCACTCCAGGAGATGGTGCCTGTCGGTGGTCCAGGTGGATCAATTGGGGCCGGGTGCGGCTCAAAAGGGGACCATTTTGTCCCGATAAAGAATAGAGCGATCACTACAACTGGCCCAAGGGCTGCCCTATACTGGATCATCGGCTCTCCTGAGCTGGCTCGGACGCAGTGTCTCTTGGTGTCACTCCGGGCATCCTTGGCTTGCTCAGTTTGCCCTCATCCCTTGCACGCTGAATTGCGCGCCAAACATTGGGTGGAGAGAAAGGAAGCCGGTCCACGCGCACACCGATCGCGTCGTAGATCGCGTTAGCTATAGCAGGAATCGACGGGTGCAAGGGCCCCTCACCTGCTTCCTTTGCTCCATACGGACCTTCAGGGTCGATGGACTCCACGATCAGTGACTCAAGTTCTGGCGTGTCCAGGCTCGTTGGAATTCGGTAGTCGAGTAGTGAGGGGGCATTATGGAGACCTGCGCGCCCGTGGTCGACGTCTTTGAAGATCTGCTCCTCCATGATGGCTTCGGCGGCTCCCATGTATGCTGACCCCTCCATCTGACCCTCTACAAGGACGGGGTTCAGTGCTCTGCCACAGTCATGCGCGATCCAGATTTTCCTCACTTCAACCACACCTGTGTCTATGTCTACGTCGACCTCGGCTACGTGTGCGGTGAATGAATACGCCGGAGAAGCGCCGATCGTCCCGCCGCGGTATTCACCGTGCACATCCTTCGGTGTGTTATACCAGCCTGTTGCACCAAGGGTACCATGCTCAGCTTCTGCGAGATTAAACGCCTCAGCTATAGGCATGTGCTTTGAGGTGTCCTGTGCCCACAAAGCTAATCCACCCGAGAGAAGCACCTCCGACGACTTCACTCCCCAGGACTTTGAGACCGACTCCTGCACTAGTCTCCGAAGACGTGTGGCAGCGTCGATAGCAGCATTTCCGAGCATAAAGGTGACGCGGCTGGAATAAGCTCCAAGATCAACTGGGGTAAAGTCAGTGTCACCTCTCAGGACTCGCACCCATTCGAGAGGCACACCCAGCTCTTCTGCGGCGATATAGGCAACGACGGAGTCACACCCTTGTCCGATTTCGCTTGCTCCACTGAAGACGGCGACCCGACCGCTCCGGTCGATCTGCATCTGGACAGCAGACTGGGGCATTTCGTTTGGATAGATCGGGTAGTTCGTACCCGATATGTATGTCGAGCCAGCAATCCCGATGCCTCGCCCAAAGGGTAGGCTGCGGAATTTGTCTTCCCATGATGACGCCGCTTCCACCGAAGAGAGACACTTGAGGAATCCATTTGAAGTCACACGTAATTCATTGATGGTCCTCGTGTTTTCTCCTATAAAATTTCGGCGTCTGAACTCTATGGGATCCAATGCGACCTTTTCAGCGAGCTTATCGATTTGGACTTCGAATGCGAATCGCGGTTGTACGGACCCGTGGCCCCGTTTTGGCCCACACGCAGGCTTGTTCGTGTATACGCGTGTCGAGTCAAAGCGGTAAGCCGGCATCTCGTAAGGCGCGCATAGCAACTGGCCGGAGTAGTAGGTAGTCACCAGCCCAAAAGAAGCGTAGGCACCCCCGTCGAGCAGGATTTTGGCATCTATAGATGATAGCTTTCCGTCTTTGGTGGCACCTGTCCGGTAGTGCATGTGGAATGGGTGCCGACCGCGGTGCGAGTAAAAAACCTCTTCGCGAGTATAGAGTATCTTCACCGGCCGGCCGGCCTTCATGGATAGTTTGCCGACGCAGAACTCTAGGTCGAAGGGCTCGCTTTTCCCTCCGAACGCGCCTCCTACTAGCGGTTGCAGTACTCGCACTTGTGCCTGGTCGAGCTCCAGCACTCTCGCGAGTTCCCTGTGTAGATAATGTGGGACCTGGGTCGCTGACCAAACCGTTAATCGACCTACGCCGTCCCATTGCCCGATTGCACAGTGCGGTTCGATAGCGGCGTGTGTCGTCCCCTCGAAGAAGTAGTCACCTTCGACAACCACATCGGCTTTTTCCATCCCAGCTTCAATGTCGCCGAACTCTAGTTCCACCACCTTTGTGATATTCCCATTCCACCCCTTCCTTTTCGGATCGTGCACATATGGTGTCGAACCGTCGGCGTGAAGTGCGAGGTATGGGTCCAAGAATGCGGGTAGCTCCTGGTATTCTACTCCGATCAGGGCGAGCGCCTCGATCGCTGTGTCTTCGTCTATTGCTGCCACGGCGGCTACGCCATCGCCTATATAGCGCACTCGGTCTAAGCAAAGCGGGTACTCATCTTGGGTCCAGGGGATGATTCCATATTGGATGGGCATATCCCGTCCAGTGATGACCGCATGAACACCGTCCAGCGCCTCTGCACGCGATGTATCGATCGAAAGTATGCGCGCATGGGGATGAGGGCTGCGGAGAATCTTGCCATGAAGCATGCCCGGAAGCGTTACGTCATCTGTGTAGACGGCACGGCCAGTAGATTTTTCGAGTCCGTCTACTTTGCGCATTCCAGATCCAATCACTGTTGTGACTGGGGCGGGTCCAGTAAAGTCTT
>DEAT01000046.1:29676-71494 GCA_002348265.1 Gemmatimonadales bacterium UBA2975
CCATAAGTGCCAGTCCGACTGTGAGTTATGAGACTGCATTGCTCTGGCGTTCACCTTCTTTTCTTTCCTTTATTCGTCCCGCTGCAGCCTCGACGGCATCGTAGATTTTTGCGTAGCCTGTACAGCGGCAGAGATTGCCAGAAAGTGCCTCCTGAATCTCCAACCGCGTAGGACTGGACTTCTTGTCGAGAAGTACTGCGGCGGAGCATAAAATGCCGGGTGTACAGAATCCGCACTGAGCGGCGCCGTTAATATCGAACTCGTCCTGAAGAGGGTGCGGCCCTTCTGGTCCGGCCAAGCCTTCGACGGTGGTGACGCTGGACCCTTCTGCCTCCCACACCGGGGTGAGGCAAGCGAGTGTGGGTGCGCCATCTAGGATTACGGTACACGCCCCGCAGTCACCTTTATCGCAACCCTGTTTTGAGCCGGTAAGCGCCAGCACGTATCTTAGCGTCTCTAGAAGAGTGTAGTGGGTCGGCACTCCGACCTCGTAAATATCTCCGTTGACCCGGAGACGCACGACTTCAGTCATATTGGACATAGATAAAGACAAGGTCGCTAGCGCTGTGTCATGTTGGCAACGGCACATTTGTCACGACCTTTGGTAGACAGACGTCAACTCTTAAATAAAAGTTTAGTCGACGGTCGCTCCGCTGAGCGTCGGTCGTTACGACAACAGAGCGGGAGATATAATGCCTTATCCAGAGATGATGGTTGCCCCGATGCGAGAAGATCTGGTGCGTGTGGGCTTCTCCGAGATGCGAACGCCAGACGACGTCGATACGCTTCTAGGGTCGGAGACGAGGACGACGCTGGTTGCTGTGAATTCCGTGTGCGGATGTGCCGCCGCTATGATGCGTCCGGCGGTGTGGATGTCTCTCCAGGGAGAGAAAAAGCCTGAAGTCCTGACCACGGTCTTTGCTGGACAGGATATGGAGGCTACGGATCGCACTCGTGACTACATCACCGGATATCCTCCGTCCTCTCCCTCCGTTGGGCTTTTTAAGGACGGCCAGCTTGTCTACTTCATGGAGAGACATCAGATCGAGGGCCGTAACCCAGAGGACATTGCGGCAGATCTGCGTGCTGCGTATGAGGAGCACTGCTAGGGGTTTGTAGGGTCACTCTGACGGGTGCCCACGAAGTGACCTTAAGAATTAAAGCCCGGGCCGGCCCTATGAGCTTAGCCGCTTTGAGGGCCTGTATTGGGTGACTCACTGCGGATGAATCTCAGCAGAGTTGCTTTTCATCTTTGTCTGAAACGAGCACGCTGCTGGCCTGCGATCTCTACGAGGCGTCGGAGTTCGGCAATGGGTTGATCGGAGTCGTCCACCTGCAGGCGCATGACTACGTCGTTGTTCAGCCAGACACCACCGTCCTCCTTCACTATAAGAATTGCGGCTGACTGCATACCGCGAATGTCTCCACCTGCTGCCTGGCCTGCTTCCAAGGCGGCGAGGAGCCGGAACGATAGGTGCTGTCCATCAGTGCTCTCAAATGCGTGGACCATGTTTCTTACGACCTCCGGGCCCGCTAGAATATTTCCTTGAGCTGACACATGCTGGCGTATTTGATGCCCCGCCCAATCACTTGCTTGTGTTCCTGTGTGAGTAGCTACGTTTCCGCTGGCATCCATTACTGAGAACTGCCTACCCTGGACCGCCCAACTCTCCGGTCGCGGGTTTGGATCGTTCCTTAAGATTGTTTCCACGACTTGGCCCGGAGCCATGCCAGATCGGAGCAGCTCAAGTGCTTGTGGGCCGTAGCTGACGTCCACGACGGCTTGGGTGGCCACTAAACCGACATTGGCTTCCGCCCAGAGCACCCCATTACCCACAGAAAAAACCCGCGACTGAACGGCTCCACCTAGCTCTCCTGTTTCGGGGTCGTACCCGAGAATTGAAAAGGTTGCGACCGGGGGCCAGAGGGCTACAGACCGTGAGGAACTTAGATGCGTGCCTTCCCAGGACTCCTGAGTCGGCGTGTCGGATTGCGAGTAAAGCCCGACTGCTATGGTTGCCGCACAGAGTAGGACAAACGCTGAGCGTGCGTTCAACGGTACTCCTCACGAACTGGGGAAAACACGTCAAGTATCCGGCAATTGGTGTGGGCCGTGCCGCTGTGCGTTGCATCCCCAGGAATCACGAGCACTTCACCAGATTCAAGGATATACTTCTCTCCGTTCACAATCAGTTCGTATTTCCCTTCGAGTACATTCACCACCTGTTCGTGCGGGTGACTGTGTTCAGGGAGATTTGCTCCCGCGTCTATCTCCCAATATACGTGAGTTGTATGAGCTGAGTGCACGAAACGGCCGTTGTGGCCGGCAATGAGTTCTCTAGGCTCCAGCGAAGAGATGTGATAACGATCAATCATCAAAATGCCTCCATGACGGGGCGGATTAGAAGAAGAATACTCTAGTCTGATGTAATTCTTTTCACCCGTTTGCGCTTGCTCAGCGTTTCGAGCCCAATATCTCACGTGGGGGGCAACTTGCACGGTTGGAGATGGTCGGGCAATCGTTGGGGTTGCAGATCATCACGAACCCTTTTTCTGCGGCGGAGCGGGCTCCGTGGTGGTTCCTTCAGCCTCATTTTAGTGAGGTCTGGGGGCGCCTTGGGTAAATTTTTAGAGACAAGAGGGAACCGTGAGCCCACATAGTGGGTTGAGCTTAGGGCACTACTTTGTCAAAATTCCCTCGGTTTCCTGATGAATGATCCAGGTTCGAGACGTCGCATACATGAGCGAAGACAGCTTAGAAGCGTCAAAAGCTGAGACCGAAGCACATCTCAGTGATGGTTCAACGGGAGTCGTTGAGGAAGAGCGCCGAGACTTTCTGGTTGGCGTTTCCGCAGTTGCGGCAGGTATGCTTGCCATGTTGGTCCCGATTGGCGCTGCAGGGGTTGCTCTTCTAGACCCTTTGCGCCGCAAACAGGTGAGCAGTGAAATGGTGCTTGTGGCCCGGACTTCAGCAATTCCAGAGGACGGGTCACCTCGGAAGTTCACGGTGACGGTTGACCGAACCGACGCTTGGGCTGCCTACGACGACAGCCCCGCAGGGGCAGTGTATCTTCGCCGTTCGGGTGATGAAGTCCGCGCGTTGAACGTGGTGTGCCCTCACGCGGGTTGTTTTGTCGGTGTAGCTAAGGACAACTCTCGTTTTTCGTGCCCCTGCCACCTAAGCAGTTTTGACCTGGATGGTGCCGTGGATGATCCGGCCAGTCCTAGCCCCCGGGATATGGACACGCTCGATGTCGAAGTCCGCAATGGGGACGAGGTATGGGTTCGTTTTCAGAATTTCTTGCCCGGCCGGGCTGAGAAGACCCCCGTTTGATGCGAGGGATGCTGGAATGGCTTGATAATCGCACGGGTTACCGCGCGCTGCTTCAGGGAGTTCTCTACGAGCGTATCCCTGGGGGTGCACGTTGGAGGTATATCTGGGGGAGCACACTTGTTTTCGCCATGGTTGTCCAGCTCATCACTGGTGTAGTTTTATGGTCTGCGTACAGTGCTAACGCACAGGGTGCGTGGGAGAGTGTGTGGTTCATCCAGAACCAAATGACGGGCGGATGGTTGGTTCGTGGTATCCATCACTACATGGCCCAAGTCACGATTGTGCTCCTCGTGCTCCACCTTATGCAGGTTCTGATCGATGGTGCATACCGAGCACCACGGGAGGTCAACTTTTGGTTCGGGCTTATCCTGCTTCAGCTAGTGCTTGGGCTTTCTCTGACGGGGTATCTTTTGCCCTGGGACCAGAAAGGTTACTGGGCCACGAAGGTAGCGACGAGCATTGCGTCAATGACCCCTGTCGTGGGTCCAGGGTTGCAACAACTTCTCGTTGGTGGATCGGAATACGGTCACCTGACACTTACGAGATTTTTTGTACTGCACGCAGGCATACTCCCCGCGGCAGTCGCATTGCTGATAGTCGGACACATTTACCTATTTCGACGGCATGGCGTAACAGTCCCCAAGAGAGCAAGAGAAAAGCCGGACGGGTATTTTTGGCCGGAGCAGGTACTGAGAGATGGAGTCGCTTCACTCATTGTGATGGCGACAGTCTTAGGCCTCGTTCTGTGGAGTGGTGGCGCTCACCTAGGGGCGCCTGCCGATCCGGCGGAACCATACGCAGCAGCGAGGCCTGAGTGGTATTTCCTGTTCCTTTTTCAGTGGCTGAAATACTTCCCGGCAGGGTGGGAGGTCATAGGTGCTCAGGTAATCCCGGGGCTTGTCCTCGCGTTGGTAGCGGCGATGCCGGTCATAGGAGGGTGGAAGTATGGACATCGGTTCAATGTCGGTGTAGCTACCGCTCTGCTCGCGGGAATTGTGATGCTAACTTGGCAAGCGCGTGTTCAGGATTCCACGGACCCTGAGTTCGTGTCAGCTCAAGCTGAAGCGGAGGTTATGGCGGAGCGTTCATCAGAGCTTGCAGCGGCTCTCTCGGGCATTCCAGTTGAGGGCGGGCTCGCGATGCTTAGAGCTGACCCATTAACCCAAGGGCCGAGGATTTTCGAAGCGAACTGCTCGCAGTGTCATAGGTTTGAGGGACACGACGGTCTTGGCGGTCAGCCATCCGATCCGGCCTCAGCTTCCGATCTCGCAGGATTTGGAACCCGGGCGTGGCTTGCCGGGCTCCTTGATCCAGAGAGAGTTGCGACGGACGAATACTTTGGAGGGACCGATCATGTGAATGGCCGGATGTCGCGATTTGTGCGGCGCGGAGTTGCGCGTTTTTCACCTGAGGCCCGTTCGAACCTGACGAAGGTTATCATGGCTGTGTCAGCCGAAGGAAGCTTGCCCCTGCAGGTTGAGCAGGATGCTGTTCAACAGGCGGAGATAGAAGAAGGTCGAGCGCTCATGAGTAGTGAGGAGATTAACTGCACCCGCTGCCATACCTTCCGTGACCAAACCGACGGTGATGTCGGCCCGGTTCTGACGGGGTGGGGTTCACGTGATTGGATGCTCGGGATGCTCCATGATCCTACCGAGGAGCGTTTTTACGGTGGAGATAACGATCGCATGCCATCCTTCGGGACCGAGAAGATTCTTACCGAGGAAGAGATGGGTCTTGTCGTGGACTGGCTTAGGAGCGACTGGGTTAGACAGGACAGTCAGGGGCACTGACCCTTTGACGGACGTCCGGTTCCTGAGTTTTGGTCAAACGCGTTTGTTTACTGGATCCCTCATAAGGATCTTAGAGACCGCGCTTCAGTTTTTTTGAGCCCCCTCTGTAACCCAGGCCTTGATCACGTCGAGTTCCTCCGCTGGCATTGGGTCGCCCCCGTCCGGCATATCACCAGATGCGATCATGTCAATGAGCAAACTGGCGTCGACATCCCCTGCCTCTACGACAGTACCGTAGTCAGATCCACCCATAACACCTTCGTAAGTGTCCAGTTTTAGGCCTAACTCGGCATTGTCTTCGCTGTGGCACTCCACGCAGTACTTCTCAAGGATTGGCAACACCTCTTCCGTGAAACTGACCTCGAGTTGCGTAACTGCAGTAATGGCGTGGTCTTTGATCGGAGTATTACCGTCAGCCTGCACGGCAAGTGCGATGCCAACGACCGCAGCCAGTGCAGCTGTTATGTCGGAGCGAAGTAGCATTTCACCTATCCTTTCGGCGGCTTAAGAGGCGCCATTTGTTTCGTTTAAAATCTTTGCTCAATTGAGTGATGGAAAACTTTGTTTTGGTGCAAGCGCTCTCCGGTCATCGAACAAGTATGTGTAAATGTAGCTACTGAATATACCTGACAAGACCTCCGGGTGTTGCACCTGTCCTAAGTTGTGCTGTGCCCCCCCTGCTCTGTCAGCGTATTATAACTCACTCTTTTTCGCAGTCTTGACCCGGTCGTTTCATGAACCATCAATCTCGAGTTTTTAGTGCGGTTTTCCTCTCTGCCATGGTGTGTTTCCTCGGTTCGTGTCGCCCGACATCTGATGATACTGAGGTCCCCAATCTCGGGTCGGTTCAGGAAGAGGGGGAGTCCCGGGTTCCGTTCGCTCCAACAGCCCCTGGAGAGATGCCGCCAGCGATTCTTGGAAATGGTGGCGACCTATCAGGGGAAGCCGTGAACTACCTAGACAGTGACATGGCAACCACCGGATATATAGCCGTGCCGGAGGGAGAGGGCCCCTTTCCTGCACTTGTCGTAATCCACGAATGGAACGGACTAGTGGATCGTGTTCGGCAGATCGCAGATGACTTTGCGGCGGAAGGCTATGTCACCCTGGCGGCTGATCTCTATCAGGGTCGTACTGGCAGCGGTCCAGAGGAGAACATTGCACTGATGCAGGAAGCAATGGCGGATATGTCGGCGTTGGTGAGCAATCTAAACGCTGCAGTCAGCTTCCTGAAGGCTCGGCCGGACGTCTCAGGGAGAGTCGGTGCGATGGGTTGGTGTTTTGGTGGAGGTGTCGCTCTCTCGTTTGGCTTGGACGGTGACGATCACGATGCTACAGCCATCTTTTATGGTCGCTTGATTGATGATCCGGCCGTTCTAGCTGCTATGGATCATGAGGTTTATGGGACCTTTGCCAGGGAAGACAACGGTCCATCGCCGCAACAGGTTGAGGCCTTCGCGGTCGCACTTCGGTCTGCTGGAATCGAGCATGACTTGCACATTTACGATGAGGTAAACCACGGATTTTGGCTTCGAGTGGATGGTGATTTGGATGCACGGAGCGCAGCGGGCT
This sequence comes from Gemmatimonadales bacterium UBA2975, assembly GCA_002348265.1. Taxonomy (GTDB): domain Bacteria; phylum Gemmatimonadota; class Gemmatimonadetes; order Longimicrobiales; family Gaopeijiaceae; genus UBA2589. The sequence continues at coordinate 36,376 of DEAT01000046.1, forward strand.
TAGATGCGTGGAACCGCCTTAAGGCCTATTTGGACAGGACACTACGCCGATAGCAATAGAGAATGCTGGATTATGTTTCCTGGATCTTAGCTTTGCTCGAAATCGTCTAGGCTATAAGAGCGTCCCTGGAGAAATGTTCACTGAGGGTGCTGACGCTCGCCTCTCCCTCTCGGGCACTGGGATCCTAGACCTCGTGTTCGGACTTCGTCATGGATCGGTGCACGGTATCCTTAGGTCAACATATCAGGAGAAAGATAACGCCTCGGCCCCTTTGTTTTCGGCGCGAGTGACACGAGCCTCTGATCTTGATTGTCCAGGGGTTTTCAGATGCTGGCGAAAAGCAGGCTGCATCGTCATCTTTGCCGGCCGTCACTCAGGTTAAGGAGTTCATTAATGCGGTCCCATAAGACTAGAATCACGCTGGTGTTCGCCCTTGCGTTGGCCTTTGGCGTAGCTGGCTGTGCATCTTCTGGCGGAGGTAGCAGTCGGCCCGCGGGTGCATCTTCAACCCGGATTGTTCGTGCTGAGCTTGCCGAGCTTACTGAGCTAGACGCTATGCAGGCTGTTAATCGACTCCGTCCACGCTGGCTCCAGTCGCGTGGAGGAGACGCGGTGCAGCTTTATGTCGATGGGACACGTCGCACTAGTTTCTCGGATCTGCAGTCTTTGAGAACCAGCGACATCGAGCAGATGCAGTTCATGAGCGCTAGTGACGCAACCACGCGTTTTGGGACTGGGCATGCTGGCGGGGCGATCATGGTTACCAGTAGGCGTTCTCGGTAACCACCCGATATAGGAGGACAGGAACGGCGGGCCGCAGCCTGCGGTGGTAGGGGGGCTCGTCGTTCTGAGTTCTCTTTTTGGGTTTAGTCAGGATTTTTACCTGACCAAACCACGGACGAAGTGCTCTAGAACGTTGGAACAGGAGTGGATTTGACGAATGTCGACCCACTCGTCATCCGTGTGAGCCTGTTCAATGCTTCCCGGTCCATAGCAGACGGCAGGGATACCGGTTTCGTTTAGGAACGCGGCGTCGACCCAAGCTGTCATGCCTTCGATTACTTGCTCGACTTCGAAGGCTTCACCGGATCGCAACAAGCCAGTTACCAGTGGGTGGCTTGGAGCCACCTCGGTTCCTGGTCGCTCTAGTGTCATTGCTAAGCAGGCTTCCATCGCTGGTTCATTGGCTGCAACCACGTCCAACACGGACTGGAATTCGTTGACTACCGTTTCCGAGGTTTCACCCGGCAGAGTCCGTCGTTCGAGGAGGAGTTCACACTCGTCCGGATAGACCGATTCAGCTGTTCCTCCATGAATCTTTCCAGCGTGCACCGATCCATACTCAAGAAGTGGGTGGGCTGGTCTCGATCTGAGTTCTTGTCCGTAGTCGTCCAGGGCGGAAAGGTATAAAGCAGCATGTCGGATTGCATCGACGCCGATGTCAGGTCGTGATCCGTGTGCAGCCAGTCCGCGGAAGAGTGCGCGAATCCAAACGAAGCCTTTGTGGGCGGGCATGACACTGAGGTTGGTAGGTTCGCATACGATGGCAAAGTCCGCGTCGGGTCCGCCTTTGGATACGAGGTCGGCCATGCCGATACTGGCGTGCTCCTCATCCGAGGTTAGGGCCACAACCAAGTTTGGCCGAGGACCGTCTTTAGCCAGTCTATAAGCGGTTACAAGCAGAGCAGCATCCCCAGCCTTCATGTCACATGATCCTCGGCCATACATGCGATTGCCGTCGAAGCTTGCCTCGAAAGGGTCGATAGTCATTCCCGTGACACCGACTGTGTCTAGGTGACCATTTAGGAGTATTGTCGGCCCCTGCCCTTCAAGCCTGCCGACTACGTTCGGTCGTCCAGGGGCGGGCTCGGTGATGGTCGTCTCAAGGCCCCATCTTTCGAGGAGTTCTGCGCAGGCTTGTGCGATGGCGGTTTCCCCTGCTCCGTCTCTCTCTAGGGCTGGGTTTACCGACGGGATTGAAATAAGCCAAGCCGTTAGAGCTACGGGATCACCTTTATAGGCTTTGTCAATAAACCTTTCCCGCTCATAATTCATGTCGATACAGGTCTGAATGAAACCCAAGAGGTACTCGATAGTAAAACATATGAGGTGCCAGCGCGCGGAGCGGTCCCAACCAACCGTTATGCTTAATTGGAGGAATCGTCATGAAGAAGTTTACCATCGGGCTACTGAGTGCAGCAGCGCTCGTGACGACGATTCTCTTGGTGCGCCAAGATAAAGAAGAACCGAGTACGCCCAAGTCCAACTCCTTAGGTGAGACTCAGGTTCCTGTTTCGCTTGAGCGCATCAGGGAACTCGGCTTATAAGATCCAATGTAACCTTCAGGTAAAAAAGGCGATTGTGCTTTTGGTAGCGTGCGGTAGCGGGGCTCTTTGCTCTCACGGACTGGCTTCTCGCCATCGCCCTACTCGAAGTGATCCGCGTTCTTCTTGGTGTACGAGGCCCACTCGCTCGGCACATCCGTGTCTGGGAAGATTGCCTGAACGGGACACTCAGGCTCACATGCTCCACAGTCGATGCATTCGTCCGGATTGATATAAAATTGATCCTCGCCCTCGTAGATGCAGTCGACGGGACAGACTTCAACGCAACTCGCGTCCTTAGCTTCGATGCATGGTTGGGCGATGATGTAGGCCATGGGTCCTGCTGGTCCGGAAGATTTTGTCGGGTGCCAAAAACCTCTAAAGGTGAACCGAACGTGGCAAGCATCTAAGAAGCAGAAACCTTCAATGCCGAGATGCGGGCATGTGAACCCTGGCGGCCAATGTATTACCAACTAGGGGTCCAGGGGTTTTGGGTGTGCTGGCAGGTTGACTTTGGCTGATCGGGGCTTGTGGGTCTATATGCTCGGCTCGGATTCAGGGTGTTTCACCCACTCAACGTCACCCATCCCGTTCCGGTGGTTTTCGAGTCTAGCCAGTGTGAACAACAGGTCGGATAGACGGTTTAGGTAGGTAAGAAGTTCGACCTCCGACCCCTTGATCCCAGATAAGCGCACCACCGTTCGTTCTGCTCGTCTGCAAACCGTTCGAGCGACATGGAGAGCAGCGGCTCCGGGACACCCTCCGGGTAGCACAAAGGCACGCAGTGCTGGGAGCTCGGTGTCCGCGGCATCAATCCAGGCTTCCATCTCTTCCACTCTCTGTGTCGGCATCGCAGGCAGCTTAGGTTTTTTCCGCTTCTCCTGAACTGGTGGGGTAGCGAGATTGGATCCAAGTGAGAACAAATCATGCTGTAGTAACTCTAGCCGATCTCGAATCTCAGCATCGTTGACTTGGGCTATAGCCCATCCGATCGTTGCGTTTAACTCGTCTACGGTGCCGTAGGCGTCAACGCGTACGTTGTCTTTCAGGACGCGTTTCCCTCCAAACAGGCCGGTTTCCCCAGTGTCTCCAGTCCTGGTATAGATCTTCATATCAACGGAGTTTTGTGAGTTTGCGGATGTTTTGAGCTTTCTCGAGAAGTGAGCTTGTTCGGTCGGCGAGGTCCTCTGGTTCGGGCTGCAGGAGATCTCGGATGTCGAGCAGGACCTCGAGTTTCAGTTGTTCTTTCTGATAATCCCTGTCGATCGCCTCCATTTTCTGTTCGTCACCGGCTGTTTCTGCTTTTGAGAACGCCGCTCGGTATACGTTTTCTAGGCTTTGCAATACGCGTTCCCGGTTACGCATGTCTACCTCGAATTAGATGATGGCCAGAAGCTTTGCCCCTGGACCTGTCTCATAGTACCCCCGAACCGCTGTACGAAGTTCTCCGAGGCTACTGTCGAAGTAATGGTCCGTTCCGGGTATACGCACTAGCGTAATGTGATTCCCCAGTGGCGAGAGCAAGCTGGCGACCTTCTCACCGGGCCCAAACTCGTCGTTGTCACCCTGAACAATAAGAATGGGCTTCCCAGCATTAGCGATGAAGCTGTAGTCGTATCGGTTGTCTAAGTCTACGGGTAGGCCTAGACCCAGCAGGCTGACTACTCGCTTGTCCCCCGCACCTACTGAAAGCCCAACGATCGAGCCGAATGAAAACCCGCCAACAACTAGCGGAATATGTGGGTACGCAGATTCCAGCCAGTCTATTGCCGCCCGAAGGTCATCCTGTTCTCCGATCCCGCTGTCGTGACTGCCAGTGCTGCCTCCGACTCCACGGAAGTTGAAGCGGAGCGTTACGAGTCCGGCGTCGTTGAGTCCCTGCGCGGCTCGGTAAACCGCTTTTGTATGCATGGTGCCACCGTGTAATGGATGGGGGTGGCATATGATGGCGCCGCCTCGGATTGTCCTTTCGGGCTCCTTAAAAAGAGCCTCAAGGTGGCCGTGGGAAACCGAGATTCTGCGAGCGCCGTGTGACAAGGGTATGTTGTGCTGTAAGGTTGAACTTTTTGTCGGACCCAGACTTACGGCTGTGCGGCCGCCGTGACGGGGCGTTATGTTCTCCTAACCAGTAAGACGGGTCAAGGCAGGAGAAGACACCATGCACGCCTCGGATGTCACGCCGGAGATCGCCGCGCATGCCAACGAGCTATATTGGGGCTCGGACCGCAGCGTCAATCACATCGCGGAAGAACTCGATCTGTCTAAGGGAGCGCTCTATACAGCGCTCAAGGTCCTTAGCAGCGGCAGGTCGTGTCCGCTTTGCGGTGACGAGGTCGGATGGCCTAACCGAACGGCCCGAGATCAGGATAAATTGCATTGTGCAAGCTGTGCATGGTCTGGAAGTGAAAGTCAGACTACGAGTTATGTGAACACAGATCGATTTAAGGAAGCTCGGCAGGACAAGGATGACGATGTCGGAATGGCCTCTGATGAACATCCGCTCAGTCCACCAGATACGTTTGGAGGCTCAGGTTTCACTAGGATCGCAGGTGGCGCGCTGCTTGGTGCTGCGGTGGGACTTGCTCTGGTTCTGTGGGTCCGCCGTCGTTGATGCATCTGTGATGCCGACGCTTTTAGTCTTCACCGAAGAGGCGCCGCGATCGCGAGCAGCTCTCTACTGTGCTAGGGGTATGTTTTTGGGGGAGAAAGCCAACGCCTCGTCACTGTTCCACTATTCTGAGAACACCTTCGGGACTCTTGAGGTGGCTTTTAAGGAGGGCGTGGTCTCCTATCTGAGCGCTTTTCAGTGATGGAGATCCAGGTCTCTCTACCGCTTGCCTTTATGGCCGGACTGGTGTCGTTCCTGTCGCCTTGCATACTTCCGGTTGTCCCCAGCTACTTAGCCTTCATATCAGGGTTAACGCTCGGGGATTTGGCTGAGCACCCTACGCGGCTCGTCCGGAAGCGCGCAGTGGTCCATTCTTCTCTGTTCGTTCTCGGTTTTTCTTGTGTCTTTATGACCATGGGCCTAGTAGCAACAGCTTTTGGGGCAGCTGTGACGCAGGCTTTACCTGGGCTGAGCAGGGTTGGAGGTGTGGTGATGGTCTTGTTCGGACTCTTCTTGGCTGGTGTGTTTAGGCTGCCGGTGCTGTACCGAGACCTCCGTCCCCAAGTGAGCGCGCAGCCAGTTAGGGCTGTCGGTTCTGTCGTTGTCGGCGCCGCATTCGGCGCTGGCTGGACTCCTTGTATAGGACCGGTCCTTGGTTCGATTCTTCTATACGCGAGCCTTGAGGCGACTATGGTCCAGGGTATGGGGCTGTTGACGGCCTACGCGCTGGGGCTAGGTATCCCGTTCATTCTCTCGTCCGTCTCGTTCAATTGGCTTATTGCCGGTAGCATGAGAGCCCGAAAGTGGATGGCGGTTCTCCAGCGCCTCGCGGGCACCGTGCTGATCGTGATTGGTTTGCTTATGGTTACTGGTCGCTTCGCTAGTCTGACTGCGTTCCTGGCAGGGATGGGTCAGGTTATCAATTTGGAAATCTGATGAAAGCTGGATTCCGAGCGTTTTTCGTTTTTGCACTTACGGCCACCTTAGCCTGTTCTTCGGGTGATTCTGGTTCTGATGCTGCAGACGGGACCGAGGACATCACACGTAGTCTCTTGGCACAGCCGGCGGGGGACGGTGTCTCGACGACACTGGCCGTCGACGAATCTCTGGCGTCTCAGGGACCGCGGGTGTCAGTCGCCGAAGTGGGTTTTAACCGTGGCGATACCACAGCGCTTGTGAAAGTCTTGGAAATGTCCGATTACGGTTGCGGGTATTGCCGAAAGTTTCACGAGGAAAGCTTCGGCCCGATCCTTGAAGAGTTTATCGAGGCGGGAATGGTTGAGTGGAAGTTTGTGCCTTATATCACGGGTATGTTTGAGAACTCTCTCGCAGTCACCGAAGCCGCTGAGTGTGCCTACGCTCAAAGCCCAGATGCGTTCGAGGTATTAAATGGTCGCCTTTGGGCGGATCAGGCAGCTTGGAAGGGAAGCTCGGAGCCGGAGGCTTTAGTACATGGTTGGGTTTCAGAATTGGGAGTCGATATGAGGTCCTTTGACGCATGCCTTGCCTTGGATGAGCGAATTCCGAGAATCGCGTCGGCGACTACTCTCGCCCAACAACTAGGGGTCCGAGGAACGCCCACCTTTGTGGTCATCGGATGGCCACCTATCCAGGGTGCGTTGCCGTTGCAGGTTTTTCGTGACGTACTGACGGCAGCTCACAACGAACTACAATCACTCCAGGAAGGCTCAGGAGACGTGGGTGGAGCAGGCCCCTAGAAGCCAGTTTAAGGTTGTGGTCTTCGCAATGACTAAGGTTTCGGAATTACGCTGCAATGTCTCAGCGCCTATGGTGTCGCGAGCAGATCCAGCGGGAGTTTGGAGGGACAGCGCTTCAACATGAGCGAGCGAGTAACGATTGATTTCGGTCAGCGGGACTCGTTATGGGCACGCACTTTGTTGCTTTTGTTGACAATCTTGCTCCAGGGTTGCGGGACTGAATCGAGCGCCAGTTGGACAACGTCCTCGCCTGTCCGCCCTAGTCTCTTTGAGCCTCGAGTAATCTCCACAGATATGAGAGAGTACGGCATCACTTTCAGTCCCGATGCTAGGGAGGCTTATTTTACCCGCCGCCCCCGGGGAGGGCAGCCTCAGATATTCGTATCATACTTTCGGGGGGGGATGTGGAGCGAGCCCGTCCGCTGGTTGTTCTCAAGTGTTCATGACGAGGCTCCGCACGTCTCGAGTGACGGATCGTCGATGATCTTCGTATCTCGTCGCTCTATGCCTGAGTCCGGAGACCGGAGTGACAACATATGGATCAGTGAGCGGACTGAAGGTGGGTGGGGAATACCGACTCCGCTGAGGGGTGCAGTTAATCAACCGAGGTTGAACCAAGAGGACTTCGGCTCAGGTGTGGAGATGGGTCCCTCTCTGCTTCCAGATGGGTCCATCCTCTTCTGGTCTCGGGCTGATCCTGATTGGGGTGCAGACATCTATAGGTCTAAAGTCGGGCCTGACGGCACATACGAATCCCCTGTTGCGCTAACATTGAATTCAACAGGTGATGAGTCGAATGCGGCGCTTGTTCCGGGTGGGAACTTTCTGATTTTCCAAGCTTACAGAGATGCGGCGGCTCCAGGTAACCAAGATCTTTACGTTTCGCGTCGCAATGCCTATGGGTGGGATTCGGCAGTGCATCTCCCAGCCCCTTTTAACTCAGCGTTTAACGATGGGTATCCGAGTTTCTCGCCGGATGGTCGCACCTTTTTCTTTGCTAGCGATCGCCGCGGCGCGAGTGGTGATTACGATATTTGGTATGTGGATGCCTCGAGCCTAAACCTTGATGCTCTGACTCGATAGCTGCTGTTTTCAGGCAGATTATGCAGAAGCTTATCGCGTGTAGATAGCCACCACGCCGTTACCGGCTGCAGTACCAAATTGGAACGCGGCGTCTATTGGACTTAGGATTTCAATCCGATCGATAATGTTTGGATCTAGGTCTATAAGAAACTGTTCAGGGAAGGGGATCAGCACGTCGTTCAGTGCGACTGAGGCCATCACGCAACCTTCCCCGCCTCCGCGTCGACTTACCTCGATACAGAGGACGGGAACCCTGACACCTGTGATTGGGTCTTGTTCTTCAACACGTCGTATACGAAAACCTGGCACGTTCATGTTGCGAAGCAGGTCCTCTGTAGCCCTCACTCGGGGCAGCATGGCCTCGATTTCCTCGCGTGAGATGAAGTCGGCCCGCTTAGCATCTCCCGCTAGGCTAGTCCTTCCGAAACGAGTCCGAGCCGTCACCACTAGACCCTCTACCTCCAGTGCCTGGGTTGCCAGGGTCACCTCAATGTCAACCGTTTCCTGACTGAAGATCGTCACTGAGTCAGTTCGTTCTTCGAAGGCGATGTGGTCTGTCGTCACTAGATGTCGACCGGGTGGCAAATCGTCTATCAGAAAGCGACCCGCGTTGTCTGTAAGCGATGAGCTTGACGTGCCAGCGACTGAGACTAGGGCCCCAGTTACAGGTTCACCGGTTAAGTAGTCGAGGACGAGTCCTGCGAGGGTCCCCTCTGAGGACATAAGGAGGATCAGGTCCTGTAGCATCGCACCTCCGGCCGGCACGTAGACCTCTATGCTTCGGCCTGAGCTTGTTCCGAAATGTGCTTGCAGCTTCGTGTCTAAGTCGCCGCGTAACGTGCACATGCGGAAGTAGCCGGTATCATCGGTGCGGACCTCGACCGGTCGTAGGCCCGGCAGCCGACTTATAGGTTCGGCGGTTACGATTGCCCGCGGCATAGGTACGCCGGTGATGGAATCGGTGACGATTCCAGCGATGGCGGCTGAGCCCGCTGGAGGTTGCTCGGCCAAACACCACCCCATTAGCAACGTTTCCTCAGATGGTACGGCCAGAATCGTATTCCCCGTGACTCCAGAAGAGAGAGCGACCTGCTTGGGGGGCGCACTGACTCCGAGTTCCTGCAAGCGGGGGTGAAAGAAGGACACCCAATAATCGCCCGCCGGGACGTCACTTAGCAGGAACCGTCCACCTTCGTCGGTTGTGCTCACAGAGCTTGTCCCCATCACGGCTACTCTAGCTCCTACAAGCGGAGCCATTTGTGTGCTGTCGAAAACGAGCCCGGCGAGTGATGCCGCTGTCCCTTCCTGCGCTGCCAAAGCAGAGCCCGTCAGGGCGCTTGCTCCACTCGCTACGAGGGCGGCGCAAAGCACCGCTTTTATGTCACCTAGCTTGTTGCTCATGGATATCAATCAGATGCCGTATTCTCTTTGGGCTTGGTTATTCTTTTGCCCGTTATAAAGGTGATACGCCTGGATGGGTATAACGTTGCAGCTTGACTGGAAGGCGAACTGCAGGACTCAAGATAGGTGAACCCGGAAAAGGTTAAAGATCTCAAGAGCTGCTGGCTTAGCCCCACACATCGAAGAAGTCCACCCCAATTGGTTGGGCGGCGGGGCTAGCGTTTCCGGTGAGGTATCCCAAGAGTAGCGTTCGAGCTTCTGCTGCGAGTGAGTCGCGGTCCAAGCGATCCTCGGTAGCTCGAATTTCTGCGTCCACGGTGCCAAGAATGGCTCGCAGGCCTATGCGTACAGCTAGTTCAGGGTCAGGATGAGTTATAGATTTGCGTTGGCCTAGGAGGAGTCGGCCGAGTCCCAATAGCAGTTCCCCCCTGAATCGTTCGTAGGCGTCGTTCTGACGGCCCGAGGCCCAATCAAGGGCCTTCAGGTAATCTGATCGAGACCGCTGCGCGTCTATGAGCAAGCCAACAGATCCTTCTACAACTTCATCCAGGCTGAGTGTTGACCAGTCACGGGTTTCGAGTGCGACTTCCCATCGTTCTAGCGCTTCGGTCCAAACGCGCTCGCCGAGGTAGTCGAGAAGGTCCTCCTTCCCATCAAATCGAGCATAAAACGATCCAACGGACGACCCAGCTTTGGCGACTACCTTATGGACGGTTAGCCCAGTCAGGCCTTCGGTCTCGAGAAGCTCAAGTGAAGCCGCCACTATGCGTTCTAGGGTCCGCCTAGAGCGTAACTGCTTAGGTGCACGGATCTGCGCGGGCTTGGGTGCGGCGATGGTTCCCTCCAAATCTAGAATAAGATTCTAGTTCCATCGGTCAGCCCAAACAACGGTAATAGGGCCCGAGAGCTTTATCTGGCACCGGTTCGGTTAGCTGAAGTCTACACCGAAGAAGAGGACAGCGACCACGATAGCAGCAACCGCTGCCGGTGAGATGTAGCGGATAAAGAAGCGCCATGTGTCGTAATTGAACCATCCCGGGACCTTCTCATCGATCAGCTCGCTTTCGGTGGATTCTCGAGTCATGAACCAACCGGCAGCGACGGTGATCGCCAGGCCACCAGTTGGAAGCATCCAGTTGGATACGAAGTGATCAGCCATGCCGAACCAGCTCGTCTTGCCAGCGAAAAGAAGGTCCCCGATACGGCCCGGTGCCGAGAGGTTGCTCGCGAAATCTGCACCACCGAAGGAGAGGGCTGCCAGAATCGTGAATAGGAAGACTACGCTGCCGCATGCGAGCGTCGCTTTTCCGCGTTCGATTTCGTGCTCGTCGATGATGTAGGATGTAACGACCTCCAGTAGGGACATGGTCGATGTCAGGGCGGCGAGCGCGACGAGCACGTAGAATAGCGGTGCCAGAAACGAGCCTCCCGGCACTATGCCCTCCGCGAAGAACAGCTGAGGAAGCGAGATGAAGAGCATGCCCACGGTACCGGTGTCACCCACCTGGTCTTGCATGCCTGCCGTGAAAATGACCGTAAACATGATAACTGTCGCGACCAACGCTATAACGGTATCGAGCAAAACGATCGCACCTGAGGCCTTCACGATCGACTGATTGCGCGCGATGTACGATCCGTAGGTGATCATTGCGCCCATGCCCAAAGAGAGCGTGAAGAAGGCATGCCCCAGAGCTTCGAGAACGCTACCTCCGTCCAGCTCGTTAAAGCTGGGCCGGAAGATGAACGTGAGCGCTTCTCGGGAGCCGTCCATCGCGAAGGAAACCGTGAAGAGCAGGGCCAGGATCAGAAAGAGCACGGGCAGAAATAGTCGAGCTATCTTCTCGATTCCCTTCTGGACGCCGAAGTACACCACCGACACGGTTGCCACGCTAAAGCCCAGGGAGAGCGCTATCTGCAGCCCCCCATTCGCCGATTGTTCGCTGAAAACCTGCCCTAGCGATGTCCCCGTCGGGAAGCCCCCTACCATCCAACCCGCCGTCTTGGCGAAGAAGTAAAGTGACCAACCGGCGATGACGGTGTAGTAGCTGAGCAGGGTGAAGCCGCAGAGTACACCCCAAAGCCCCACCAAGCCCCAGGCGGGCCCGACGGCTTCTTTCAAGGCTCCAACCGCACTCTTCTGCGTTTTCCGGCCTATCAAAAGCTCCGCCATCATTATCGGAAGCCCGACAGCTGCGATGCATACGAGATACACTAGTACGAAGGCCCCCCCGTTGTTTTCCCAGGTGATGAATGGGAACTTCCAGAGGTTACCTAAGCCGATGGCGCTTCCGGTGGCGGCGAGTATGAATCCGGCACTAGAGGTCCAGTTTCCGCGCTGCTCAGTCATGCGATCTCCGAGGGGGTGACGGCGGTGTCCGCGAGGGGTTGGTACTCGCTGCGCGGAATTTGTGGCCCGAACATATCCAGCGCACTGAACCTCCGACAGCCACAGGTTTATCCAAAGCGCGGACAACACCTCTGATTTATGAAAAAGAAAGCTATGAAAATCGGAAATGGGTACATGAGCCAACTCAAGTTGCAACCGCTCGCTGCTGCATTGATTTGGGTCACTACTGCCTGCGTTGGTCAGGGGTCGGATACGCCGGAAAGTGATTTTCGAGCCGCACTCCTCACCGCGGGCCCAGTCACTGATGTAGGTTGGTATGCTGGAGGGTATGCTGGCCTTATGATGATTGAAGACTCCATGGGCGCCTCTGTGAGTCACCAGCAAACGGCGACCCCTGCTGAATTTGATGAGGCGTTTATTGCCTACGCGTCTTCCGGCTACGGGATCATTTTCGCGCACGGTAACGAGTATCAGGATGCGGCAATCCGGGCGGGACAGGAATTCCCAGACGTAACGATCGTGGTGTCTGGCGGTGGGCGTGTTTCGCCTAATGTGGTGCCTTTAATTTTCCGATTGGAAGAAGGAAGCTATCTGGCTGGCGTGACCGCTGCGTATGTGACGGAGTCGAAAGTCGTGGGGATGGTGGGGGGTGTTGAAATTCCGCCAGCGCGTGGCGCGTTTCTAGCCTTCGAGGCTGGTGTGCATGCTGTTGATCCCGAAATTGAGGTGCTGCAAGTCTATACAGGGGACTGGGATGACTTAGCGGCGGCGAAAGAGGCTACGGTCGCACAGTTGAGCCAGGGCGCTGATGTAATCATCCATAATTTAGATAATGCTTCCCTGGCTGTGTTCCAGGCTGTCAGGGAAGTAGTGGAGGAAGGTCGTGTTGCTTACGCCATTGGGATGAACAGTGATCAGAATGAGTTAGCCCCTGAGGTTGTTCTAGGCAGTGTGGTCATTCGAATCGCGGATGCATTCCACACTACTGCTCAGATGTGGCAGGAGGGAAATGTTGGAGGTGCTCCGATCTATGCAAATACCGAACAGGGTGTGATTGAGTTCGTTATCAACCCGATGCTACGCGATCGCTTATCGGATGAGGAGCTTGAGCGTATCTCAAGCACCAAGGCTTTGATTAGAGCAGGGGAGATCGACGTACCACGGGTAGTCTTCGTGGAGGGCGAGCCCGAGGATCACTAGGGTGAGCCAACCTTTTGTCCGTCTGCAAGGTATCAAGCGACGTTTCGGGTTAATCCAAGCACTGTCTGGCGCTGACCTGGATCTCTATTCTGGGGAGGTGCATGGGGTGCTCGGTGCGAACGGTGCCGGCAAGTCCACACTCTTCAACGTGCTTGGGGGCCTGGTGTCACCGGACTCGGGCGGTATCGAAGTAGAGGGCTCCTCGGTAAAGTTGCGCAGCCCCCGGGATGCTTGGGCCCGCGGAATCGGTCTGGTGCATCAACATTTTACTCTAGTCCCTGCACTCACAGTGCGTGATAATCTAAGGCTGGGCGTGAGGGGCCACTCGCTTACCGCAGCCGTCGCGGCGGCTGAAGCGAAGATGGAGAGGACAGGGTTGCGGGTGCCACTGGAGGCAAACGTGTCCGAGCTAGGTGTCGGAGATCGTCAGCGTACCGAGATTCTCAAGGCTCTTCTGCGGGACCCTCAGGTTCTCATTCTGGACGAGCCGACGGCAGTGCTGACACCCGAAGAAGCAGATGGACTCTTCTCAGTATTGAAAGATCTGGCCCGTGACGGTCGCGCAGTTGCGCTAGTTGCTCACAAGCTCGATGAGGTTCTCGCTGTCTCGGATAGGCTGACAGTTATTAGAGCTGGTCGTAGTGTTATGACTGCACCGAGGTCCCAGGTCTCTGTTCGGGAATTAGTTGCAGAGATGATAGGAGACGGGATTGCCGATGAGGTGGCGATGGGAGGGCAGGCCGGTTCATCGAGTGACTCGGTGGCTGTGGGCACTGTCCAGGTGCCCGGTGGCGCGAGTGCGGCGTCACCATCAACCGAGCGCGGTAGGATGGTGGTTGCGAGTTTGGTTGGTGTGTATGCCGATCGCCTGAAAGATGTAAAGCTGGAGGTAAGGGCTGGGGAAATACGAGGCATAGCAGGCGTAGAAGGAAATGGTCAGCATGATTTGGCACTTATTCTCTCAGGACGTAAGTCTCCGAGCCTGGGTCTAGCTAACATCCCTAAAGAGGTCGCTTTCATTCCCCAGGATCGGCATGCCGAGGGTCTCGTAGCCGATTTTGACCTCACCGAAAATGTGGCACTAGCGCTTTCCCGGATGGCGGAATTTGGGTCTAGAGTAATGATGCCCTGGGGCGTGTTGCGTGGCGAGGCTGAGAGGATTCGGGCACAGTTCGAGGTGGTGGCACCGTCTGTAGAGACACGAGCCCAGCTTCTCTCCGGTGGCAATCAGCAGAGGGTGATCATTGGGCGGGAGCTCGCTCTGAAAGCGCCTATGCTGGTCGCCGAAAATCCGACTCGCGGCCTCGATGTGGCGGCTACTTCATACGTGCATGGGGAACTCCTTAAGTTGGCCTCTGAAGGAGTTGCGATTGTCCTGATCTCGACTGATCTCAATGAGGTGCTCAGGCTTGCAGACAGGGTTTCGGTCATGACGAAGGGTCGGATGGTTGAAGTGTCGGAATCTCAAAAAACCAGGGAAGGAGTGGGAGCCTTGATGCTGGGCGGTGGAGAAGCCTCGAATTGAATAGCTCTATACCCCCGAAGAGAGCCAGGGAAACCGCACTTCTTGGCTTAGGGGCCGTGACGATGACGCTGGGGGTCGCAGCTGTGTTACTCATGCTGGGAGGGTACGACCCAGTGCAGGCGGCAGCTGCTATGCTCAGGGGCTCAGTAGGCAGTTGGAATACCTTTGTTTCAATCACGCTAGTGAGGGCCGTGCCGCTGCTTTTTGCGGGCCTTGCGGTGGCCCTTGCATTTCGAGCGGGTGTATGGAACATCGGAGCCGAGGGCCAGCTTTACGTTGGTGCTGTCGCAGGAGTGTGGGTGGCACTGACGTTCACGGATTTACCCGGTCCGTTCCTTGTAACTTCGGCGCTCACCGCCTCTGTTGTTGCGGGTGGGGCCTGGGCTCTTGTGCCGGCTCTGATGAAGCTCCGGCTTGGGATCGGGGAAGTGATCACGACGATCCTAATGAATTTTGTTGGCATATATTTGGCTGCATGGATGGTGCACGGGCCACTGCAGGAGAGGCGTGGAGTTTTCCCTCAGACGGATCGGATAGTCGACGCAGCCCGCTTGCCGGAGCTCATTTCTGGGACGCGCCTTCACCTTGGCTTTGCTCTCGCATTAGTGCTTGCTGGCATGCTCGCCTTCGTTCTTCAGCGGACTCGATTCGGCTTCCACCTTAGGGCGGTTGGTGCGTCTCCCGCTGCTGCCGTTGTGGCCGGCCGTATCGATACGAATCGCGTGATTCTTTTAACATTCTTGGCTTCCGGAGCGATCGCGGGGCTGGCTGGTGGTGTCGAGGTCACCGGTCTGACGTACGCGCTTTATGAAGACCTGTCGGATGGATGGGGATACACCGCGATCGCGGTCGCATTGCTGGGGGGGCTTAGACCCGGAGGGGTGATAGTGACGGCGATCTTCTTCGGTGCACTTCAGGCTGGTGCTGGGGCAATGCAGCGGGATGCGGGTATTCCGGCCGCTTGGGTGGATGTTGTCGAGGCACTCGTGATTCTTGCGGTGCTGGGACTCGACCGGATAAGAGCAGCAAGAGTTGGGCATCATGCCGGTGAGGAGGCACTGTGAGTCAGGTCGAGTTGGCGCTCTTCCTCGAGTCAGCCGTCAGGCTGGGGATTCCGCTTGCTCTTGCGGCGATGGGTGAAACGATCACAGAGCGAAGCGGGGTGATCAACATTGGAATCGAGGGCTCAATCATTGCAGGGGCACTGGGCGGCTCGCTAGGTGCCATTGCGTTCGGAGGTGCAGGGCTCGGGGTAGCTTTTGGCGCTCTGACTGGCTTGCTGGTCGCTTTCGTCTTTGCTGTGTTCGCGATTGGTCTTGGTGCCGACCAGATAATCACCGGTACCGCTGTTACGATAGGTGGGTTGGGCATGACCGGGGCCTTGTATCAGGTCGTGTTTGGCGTAAACGGTATGGAGCTTTCGGTCCCAATGCTAGCTCCGGCGGCCATCCCTTGGCTGTCTGATATTCCAGTTATAGGGAGTGCTCTCTTTGCACAGGCGCCTACTGCGTACTTTGCGTATGTGATGGCTCCACTAGCCTGGTACGTTTTGTTCAAAACCGCATGGGGCCTCGAACTCCGGGCAACTGGTGAGGCTCCCGTGGCGGCAGAGGCCGCGGGTGTCCGAGTCCGTGCCGTGCGTTTTTCCGCGACGCTCTTCGGTGGGGCAATGGCTGGTATCGCAGGCGCTCATCTTGCGCTGGCCCATGCCGGGGCTTTTGCGGAAAACATGAGCGCGGGCAAGGGTTTTATCGCGATCGCAGTCGTCGCGTTGGGGCGGTGGAACCCAATCATCGTACTCTTTGCCGCGCTGTTTTTCGGAGGGGCCTCGGCATTGCAGTTTTTGCTACAGGCTCTTGGGTTTGACCTTGCGTATCAGATTTTTCTTGCATTCCCGTACATACTCACCCTCGCAGCGTTGGCTGGCTGGGTAGGGAAATCCCAAGCTCCTGCAGCGCTAGCTTTACCCTGGGAGCCGAATCGGTGATGGTCTTGGAGGTAAGGCTAGGTCAGTTGGATCATGCGCTTGGATTTCGCGTGTCCGAAAAATCCGAGCTTACTTTTCTAGCGATGGATGGTGAGGCAGAACTTTGTTGGAGTGCTTGATGGTGTTATCCAAGACCTGCTCGGCTCGTACTTTTGTGCTCTCGGTGTTGTTGGGCTGTGCGGCTTTTGGTGCCCCAGACTTGAGGGCTCAGCGCCTTGAGGGCACGGGCACAGTCGCTTCCGGTCTCTTGCTGCGTCAGATGGACGGGGTAAAGCGGGTATTGATGATTGCAGCTCACCCGGACGATGAGGACACGGGGTTGCTGACTGTGCTCGCACGAGGTCGCGGCGCGGAGACCGCGTATTTAGCGTTGACCAGGGGTGATGGGGGTCAGAATCTGATTGGCCCAGAGCTCTGGGAAGGCTTGGGTATCGTTCGGACGGGTGAACTCCTGGCTGCACGAGAACTCGATGGAGGTCGCCAGTTCTTTACCACCGCCTTCGACTATGGATACTCGAAGAGTGCCCAGGAAGCACTCTCGATTTGGCCTCAAGAAGAATTGCTCGCCGAAGTGGTTTGGGTTGTTAGATCATTCAGGCCACATGTAATCGTGTCGGTGTTCAGCGGAACTCCTGCCGACGGGCATGGTCAGCACCAGGCCGCGGGTATTATGGCTCGTGAAGCCTTCAGTGCTGCCGGTGACCCTTCACGTTTCTCCGAGCAGCTTGAGCGCGGTGTCGATGCATGGGAGCCACTCAAACTCTACCAGACTTCGCGGCGCCGTTTCTTCTCTCAAGAAGCTATAAGCGATGGCTCCCTAGATGTTCCGACTGGCGTGCACGACCCGCTTCTAGGCCGCTCGCTACTTCAGCTTTCGAGGGAAAGCAGGAGTCAGCACAGGTCCCAAGACATGGGCGCGCCACAGACGCAGGGCCCTCAGATGACCGGGGTGATCCTGCTCGAGAGCCGGGTGGGAGACGATGCGCAGGAGATTTTTGAGGGCGTGGACACGACGTTAATCGGAATCACAGTCGACCTGTCAGATGAAAATGCTAGAGTGGCACAAGGCTATCTCGAGGCGTACAGAACTCATGTACTGGCGGCTACAGATGCTTTCGGTCTAGACCCGATGCCAATGGCGAGACACCTGCTTGAGGCGAGGACGCAACTTAGGATGGCTCGCGAGTTTGTTGGTGACGCCGCGAGTAAGGAGTTTTCGAGTGCCTTGGCTACTCGCCTCGAAGTGACAAATCGAGCGATTTATGCAGCCGCCGGCGTTTCGTTCGATGTTCGTTCTGTCGACGACTTGTTAGTGCCGGGACAAACTGTGGTGGTGCAGGCACAGCTGTGGAATGGGGGTGGTTTTACTCTCATGGGACCAGAAACGGAGCTCATTTTACCGGTGGGGTGGACATCGAGTCTGGTTGAGGTGAGCGGCGTGTCGGTGGAAGGCACAATTGCCCCGGGTGACTTGGCCGTCTTCACGTACCAGGTTGGGGTTCCAGGCAATGCAGACGTTTCACGCCAGTATTACTTACGTGAACCTCGTAACGGAGCACGGTACGTTTGGCCTGACGAGCCTGAGTTATGGGGTCTTCCCCGGAATCCTGAGTTGGTTAAGGGAAAGGCAACTTTCAGCCTTGCTTTGACCGCAGATAGCTCCGTGTCGCTGTTACCGGATTATGGTCATAATGAGATCGGTTCGGACTGGCGGTATGTCGGGGTAGACCCGGCATTCGGTGAATTTGAGAAGCCAGTTCTGGTTGTTCCTGCTGTATCTGTTTCCGTCACACCCTCGGGTCTGACTTGGCCCCAGATCGATGAGGGATCGCAAGAGATATCAGTTGTAATTCGATCTGAGGCTGGGGAGGGAAGCCGGGGTTCAGTGAAGATATGGGCCCCTGAGGGATGGGCTGTCTCACCGATATCGCAAGATTTTGATCTTGAGGAGGCGGGTTCAGAGAGCTCGATGAGCTTCCAGGTTAGGCCTGATGGGCCCGTCGTGCCGGGACGACACATCTTCGAGGTGAACGCGCAAACTGACAGCGGTGAAGTCTATGGCGAAGGATATGCATTGATAGACTATGAGCATATCAAGAGGACTGCATTGTATGCAGAGGCGTCAGCGACTGTCTCCGTGGTGCCCGTCGAGGTGCGGTCCGGGGTTCGAGTGGGCTATATCATGGGTTCAGGGGACGGTGGCCCAGAAGCGATAAGACAAATGGGTGCGCCAGTTGAGATGCTCGACGGAACTAGAGTTCGTGATGGTGACTTTGATGGGTTAAGTACTATTGTGCTGGGTGTGCGTGCCTACGAGACGCGGGCTGACTTGCAGTCGGCGTCGGCTCAAATACTCGACTTCGCGCGTTCTGGGGGCACCGTCATAGTGCAGTATAACCGGGGAACGTTGGGCAGCCTCGCACCATGGGAGCTGACAGTTGGGCGAGGCTCTCCTAGGGTCTCCGATGAGACCGCGCCAGTGCGAATCATCGAGCCTGACGCTCCGGTCTTTACCTCGCCGAACCGCATTGGAGATGCAGATTTTCACGGGTGGGTTCAGGAACGAGGGCTCTACTTCGCGTCTGATTGGGATGATCGTTATACCCCGCTGTTAGTGCTGAACGATCCGGGTGAAGAACCTCGCCTTGGATCGATTTTAGCGACCCAGGTTGGCGATGGAGTTTTTGTTTACACTGGACTCTCATTCTTTCGCCAGTGGGCGGCTCAGGTTCCTGGGGCATATAGACTTTTTGCGAACTTGATATCCCTTGACCCGAAGGAATGGGGGCGGTTCTTGGCTCGACAGTGATGATCGCAGCGAAGCGGTGCCTTGGAATAGTAACTAGGGTAAGCCTGGCTCTAGTCTCACTGACGCTCTCAGCATGCGTGCAAGATCAAGCCTCGGTCACACTGTTAGTACGAACCGATTTGCCCGAGGTATTGCGCGATTATGTGGAGGAGACGTTTGAGGCGGTGCACCAGGATATCGATGTGCGCTTCACCGTCGCTTCGACAGAAACCACCCTCGCAGAACTTCAAGCTATAGAACTACAGTGGGATCCACCCTTTGATGTGTGGTGGGGCGCTCATGTTTCTGGGTTGCAAGCTGCAAGCGATGCAGGTCTACTAATGACGTACCAACCCCGATGGCTAGGTCGCTCAGCATCAGTTGATCTGCGACATGATGGTGAGTGGCATCCTCTCCTGTTGACCCCATACGTGATCGCCTTCAGTCGCGAGGACTTGGAGTTGGCCCGGGCTCCATCCGACTGGATCGACCTTCGTCACTTTCGGTGGTCTGATGATATCGAGATGCTGGACCCGGCTAGGTCCGAGGAGGGCGCGTGGTTCTTGGTGTCCATCCTTCAGCAGGCGGTTTCGGTCGGTGATCTGGAATCTGGCTTTGACTGGCTGGCTACAATGGATCGTTATGTGGAGTCATATGCGACGAACACCTCGGATGCACTTCAGGCGCTAAGAGAAAAACGTTCAAGGATAGCCATTGCGCCGCGGGCGGACGTAGAAGCCGAACGTTCTAATAACTCCCCTTGGCTATACTACCGACTTCCAGAATCAGGCACACCGGTCTTGGTACGAGGTGTGTCGTTGATGAGTGGAACCAAGGAAGCTGCGGCCGCGAAAGAGTTTGTAGATCACTTGGGCTCAATTGATGTGCTGACTGAGACGAAGCTTAAGACGAGGTGGCAACCGGTCTTCGGAGTGGTCGATTCGAGCCGTATTCCGGTGGACTTCGAGTTGCAGGAGCCCTGGGCACCCTATGCGATGCCGTTCGATACGATCCAAGGGAAGCGCGAAGGTTGGCTAAATCGGTGGGAGCAGGAGATAAGGGGACGTTAAGGAATTTGTGACGGCTTCAGAGGTTCGGGCAAAGCGGCGTTCCGTTCCTTCCTACTCAATGCTACTCCGACTACAACGACAACCCCTGCACCGATCACGTTTTGCCATAGATAGGCTACATCTGTGCCAAAGTTCACGAATCCTACTACGGTCATTCCTACAACCAGGCCTATGAATGCTCCGGTACCCCTTGCCCTAGGGATCATTGCGAGCAGGAATACACCTAGGATTGAGCCATAGAAGAACGAACCGAAACGGTTTACTACTTCAATTAGCGATCCTAGGGTGGCCGCATACGTAGCGACGACGCAGGCGAAAAGGCCCCATAAGGCAGTCGCGCCTCTCGATATCGCTAGATAGTGAGAGTCTGAAGCTTCTGGCCTTACCCAGCGTCGGTAAAAATCGATCACGCTGGTTGTCGCTAGGGAATTGAGTTCAGATGAAATGCTCGACATCGCCGCGGCGATAATGCCCGCTATAAAAAGGCCAGCTAGACCAAGTGGGAGTTCGTTAAGCACAAAGTGCGGGATGATATAGTTGACGTCCCTGGAAGGCTCTCCGGTTACTTCCTCAGCCATTGAAAGAGCCCTCCCACGGATGGTCTGGATCTCTCCTTCGCGCGCAAGAAACATCTCCATGGCAGCAGTTGTGCTTACCTCGTCATCAGCCTCTGAAACCTCTAGTGCTGCGGTCTCGCGCATTGTGAATGCTGTCGCGTATTCACTCTGGAGTTTGTCGTAGGCTTCACCTCTCTCGGCCGTGACCGCCTGTTCATGTGTTGGATTGTAGAGGAGAGGTGGCTGAACGAATTGGTAGTAGACGAAAACACTGATGCCGACACACAGAACCAGAGCCTGCAAAGGAATCTTCCAATAGGCACTCACTATAAGAGATGTCTTGGCTTCATCGACTGAGCGCGCGGCTAGGTAGCGTTGTACTTGGCTCTGGTCAGTACCGAAGTACGAGAGCATCAGGAAAGTCCCTCCCAGAACGCCCGACCAAAATGTGTACTGTTCATTGATATTGAACCCAAAATCAAACGTCTTGAGCCGACCAGTCGCGCCCGCGATCTGAAGTGCATCATGCGGACTGATGGGCATCTGCATAAGCAAGACGCACATGATAGCCACTAGGGATACAACGATGAGCACCATCTGTTTTACGTCAGCCCATGCGACGGCTTGCACCCCTCCGATCATCGTGTAAATGACGGTGGGTGCACCGATGAGAACTACGGCCCAGACCAGAGGTATACCGAATACCGCACTGAACACAACTCCAGGAGCCGCCATGATGGTTCCTACGCTCATCCCCCGCGACAGCAAGAATAGGAATGCGGTGAATGACCTGGTTTTGGCGTCGAATCTTTGCTCCAGATACTCATACGCGGTGTACACTCCTGAGCCATGAAGCAGAGGGACAAGCGTGACACCTAGGATCACCATCGCCAGTGGAAGGCCGAAGTAGAGTTGTACGAACCGTAGTCCGTCCGTGGCGCCCTGCCCGGTGGTTCCGATCATCGTTACGGCGGAGAGCTGGGTGGCCATCACTGAGAGTCCCACAACCCACCAGGGCAGTGATTTGTTAGCCGCGAAATAGCCATCGATTGTGTCTGTTCCCTTCGATTTCCTAAGACCGTCTGTTACGACGTACGTCAGGTATGCGACGACGATTAGCCAGTTGATCCAGTGCATGTCTGCGGCCTTAGGAATAGAGGGCCTGAAGCAGGCCAAGGATTCCAAGCGCGGCAGCCTGAACCGTCAGTACTCGGATTAGCGTGCGCTTGAAATGGTCTTGGGACGACTTGTCATGCTCAGTAGAGTCTTTCATACAGTAATCATGGCCTCGTGCGGGGTGGTCAACTTTCCTGAGTCTTGGGAGGTACGCAAGCAGTCTGGGCTCAGTGCCTGCTACGCTTAGACTAGCTAGGTGTCTGCTGAAGTATTCGGTTGGACATCGTGAAAGGTTAGGTCTTTTTCTTGCTCGATGCTCCGTTGCAGCGTCCACTCGTTGTCAAACAGGATCAACTCAGCTCCATCGGTGTCCATGACGCGGCGACGTCCGTAGGCATTGGCGACTTTTTCGATTTGATTGTCGGGGCCCGTAACCCATCTGGCGCAGTGGAAGGGTAGTTTCTCCAGGCGAGCAGAAACTCCGTATTCGCGCTGGAGCCGATCCAGAAGGACGTCGAATTGGAGGCTTCCGACTGCACCGACGATCGGTATTGGCCCTGTGATCGAGGGTGCGAAGAGAAGAAGGATGGTACCCTCCTCGGCCAAGTGCCGTAGTCCACGATCTAGGTGTTTTCGACGCAAAGCGTCTTCGATATGAATCTGCGAGAAATGCTCAGGAGAGAAGCGCGGTACTCCCGGATATTCGATCTTGTCTCCTAGGGCGACCGTGTCGCCAACACGCAGATTGCCTCGATCTAGAAGGCCCACGACATCCCCTGCTACCGCTAGGGAATCAGCGTGTGAGCGTTCTCTTGCCATAAATTCTTGTGGCTGAGCTAGGCGGAGCTTCTGGCCGGTTCTCGATACGACTGCTTCAGCACCCTCTTCGAACTCGCCGGAACAGACTCGAACGAATGCGACACGGTCGCGGTGCCGCGGATCCATGTTCGCCTGAACCTTGAAGACGAATCCGGAAAAGGGATGTGCTGCTGGTTCTATGATTCCGTCTCTGGTCTCCCTCGGAGACGGAGGCGGCGCAAGGGAAAGAAAGCGCTCTAGGAAGACGTCAACACCGAAGTTGGTGAGTGCAGATCCAAAGCACACAGGGCTTGCCTCACCTCTCGCTACCGCATCGAAGTCTGCCTCGGAGCCTGCTATTTCGATTAGTTCGATTTCTTCGCGGAGGTTCTCCACCCCCTCGCTTCCGATCGCCGTGGCAAGCTTGTCGCTTTCGAGATGCACCAATGTCGCAGGCGGACGCGAACGTCCGTGATCGGCCGCCTCCTCATATAGCCAGACTTTGCCGCAACTTCGATCGTACACACCCACCAATCGACCTTCACGCCGGACTGGCCAAGTAGAGACAAAGCAGTCAATGCCCAGTTCCAATTGCACATCGTCAAGAAGTCGGAGCGGGTCCTCACCGATTCGGTCGCACTTGTTTACGAACGTATAGATCGGAAGGCGCCTCTTTTTGCAAACGCTGAACAGTTTTTGGGTCTGTACCTCTACACCTTTTCGATTGTCGAGGAGCATAATTGCACTGTCGGCCGCTGTCAGGGCTCGATATGTGTCCTCAGAAAAGTCTTGATGGCCTGGGGTGTCCAGGAGGTTGATGCTGAAGTTTTGATATTCGAAGTGGAGCACGGACGCTGTGATGGAGATCCCTCGCTCTTGCTCCATTTCGAGCCAGTCAGATGTCGCATGACGATCTGAGCGACGAGATTTCACTGAGCCCGCAGATCGGATTGCTCCACCATACAAAAGAAGTTTCTCGGTGAGAGTTGTTTTGCCCGCGTCCGGGTGGCTGATGATCGCAAAGGTCCGTCGTCGTTGGATTTCTTCTGCGAGCGCAGCGGCTGAAAGAGCCACGGTTTACGATGGGGTGTTGAAGGGATCTCCGCTGCTTGATGACAGCATGGTCAACGCAGCAACGGCGCAGGGCCTCGAATGGGGAAAGATGTTTTGATTTCGATAATGAGCCACCCCACTGAAGGGTAATCTTGTTCGTGTCCGGGAGATCCTAAAGGGTCGCCATGCTTCAGCCCCTCGAGGACCGGTCCTCGAGGGGCTGAAGGTGAGGCCAGGCTCGGCCATATGAACCGAGCGATCCGGTGATATTACATCAAGAGCCTTCGGCTGGATGCAGGTGGAATTTCACCCGTGTGTTCTCCCACTCCATCACGACGTCACCCATCGTATTTTCAGACATGGGCTCAAATCGATACTGAAGCGTCTCGACGAATTCTTCTGTGGCTTCGGCCGCTACGGTGAACGTACCGACCTCTGAATCCCTTACTGATTCGTCGATGGGAATCCCCCAGCGCTGCCAATTCGAGTTTACGAAGAACGCCCACTCTTCCGCACCAGGGATCGCATAGATCGAATAACTACCGGCTCCTACCTCAACGCCCTGGATGCTGGCAGGACCCGTGAGGTGAATCGTTGTTGGTTCGTTTGCACCTATGCGTTCGGGCTGACCATACACCACGAGTCCACCCATAATGTCACGACCGCGAGCGGAAGGAGCTCCGTAGCAGAGCAGTCCATCGTGGCCACCTACAGAGACAGCGGTCGAGTGGAGCGGACTGGGTCGCTCTTGAGCTTCCTCCATGGTTCCGTTGGCGATGTAGCACGCCAGCGAGGTTTCGGCTGCGACATCCATGTCGCTGTCGCTAGCATCATCCATTTCACTAGCGCAGGCGGCGACCGCGAGGCCACCCATAACAAGTGAGGTGAAGATGGAAAGTCGTCGCATGATCACTCCTGAATGCTTCGGTTACGGGTTTTGGACAGATGCTATAAAACTACGCACGGCGTTGCGAGAGGTCGAGTTGTGGCGTAACGCATAGACGACATCATCGTTTGAGCACCTGAGTCCGTGGCGGCCATCGGCTCCTTATGATTAGACCTGAGTCTGCTGAGTTTAGTCGGGCGGACACAAGGAGCGACACTCCTAAAGGCATCCGAGATCCTAGGTCGCATAAAAGAGAGCGACCCCGCCGGGGTGGCGGGGTCGCTCGAACTCCTCTTCTTTTTTCTTTCCTGTTTTTTCTTTCTTACGCCCTAGTCAGTCACTGTTGCGACGTCGATCGGCCGGCCAGGCAGGGCCTGTGTCGCCACTTGGTGCTGGTCCCATACCCATGAACTTGAATTTCTGGATTCGGGTTCCCTCATAGGTCTCGGTCGTGTAGATGTTTCCGTGTGAGTCGACCGCGATCGAGTGCACCGCGAAAAACAGGCCAGGCTGACGCCCACCGTCACCGAAGCTGTAGACGACTTCCATAGTTTCGCGTCGGATTACATAGACTTTCATGTTCTGGCCGTCTGCCAGATACATCCACGTCTGCGCTTCGTCGGGTGAGAAGTCAAGATCCCAGGTCGAGCCCTGAGAGAGAGTGGCAGGAGCTATGATGTGCTCACTTACGAATGTCCCGTCTTTCTGGAAGATCGAGATCCGATTTGAAGGACGGTCACACACGTAGACTAGTCCATCGTGAGACATTTCGGCACAGTGAACCGGAGTACGGAACTGCTGAGGAGGGGTTTCGCCAGGCTCGTATCGTGTTGGGCGCTCGTTGCTCGGCTCATTGCCATAGGCCGACCACATGCGCTTGAAAGCACCTGTTTCCTGGTCTATTACCACGACCCTCTGGTGAGCGTAGCCGTCGGCTACGTAAACCTCATTGTCTTCATCAGAAACGAACACCTTGGCGACCATACCGAAGTGATCCGTGGTGGTGTTATCGAGGCTTTGCCCCGGTGAGCCGTACTGAGCGAGGAATTGGCCATCGGACGTGAATTTGACGATATGGCGATCAGTTCCCGCCTCGGTCCTGCCATTTCCGCCGATCCAGACGTTATCCATCGCGTCAACGGTGAGCCCGTGATTCGATCCTGGCCACACGTAGTCACCTGTTTCCGTTCCAGGGCCACCCCAGGATTGGATCAAGTTCCCGTCTTGATCGAATGCCAACACCGGCGGTCCCGGCTGACAGCATGCGCTCACCGGGGGGTTGGTCGTCATTCCGATTTCGGTTCGGGCTACGAACTGGTCCGGTGTGTTGCGGTGCACAAGCCAAATGTTGTCGTGTGAGTCCACGTCAACTCCGATCGTCGCACCCATCAGCCAGTGGTCGGGTAGCGGCTTTGGCCAAAACGGGTCGACCTCGAACATGGGGGCCATGCCTTCGGCTGCGTAATCCGAGTCCATGGCCTGATCGCTCATGCCATCTGATGAGCAAGCTATGGCGATGACGAGAGTCATTACGGCTGCGCCGGCTAATAGAAAGCGCTTTTGCATGTTGCATTCCTCGTGAAGTTAAGCGGACCACTCCAGTGGGCTCGCTTCTCAGGTCGAATCAAGTTCCAACCGACCCTCAGGCTACGATGCCCGTCGGATTGGTGCAATCCGTGGCGAGGGAAACGACAGAAGGACAAGTTGCCGAGATCTGCCCTTTGAGACTCAGATATATGCCCTCCTATCTTGTCCGGAGGCGGGCACCGAATAGCTTCGCGCCATGATTGATAAACAGCGTCCTCGTCGGATTGCGGCTGTAGCCGTAGCTCTAGTACTCATTTTGCCTTCATGGTCCGGCGAAGCACATGAGATCCCGGCTGACGTTACAGTCCAGGCGTTCGTCAAGCCGGAGGCCGGAACACTCAGAATGCTGGTTCGTGTCCCTCTTGTGGCCTTGCGAGACTACAATTTCCCTTCTCGTGAGCCAGGATATCTGGAGATATCTAAGTCAGAGAATATGGTGCTCGAGGCCGCGGATGTTTGGATCGGTGACTATGTATCGATACTCGAGAATGAAGAGCCTTTAGGACGTGCAGAGCTAGCTGCTGTTCGCGTGGCGATTCCGGGTGACCGCGCGTTTAGGAGTTGGGAGAGCGCCTATTCCAACGTTTTGTCTGCGCCGCTCGTTGATGGTATTCAGTTGCCCGCGAGGCAGGCGATGGTCGATGTGCTGCTGGAGTGGTCGATAACCTCAGAGTCCTCCGATTTCTCAATTGTGTCCGGGTTGAACCACTTAGGTATTCGCACCGTCACCGTTCTTCGTTTCCTCCCACCGGGTGGCGCAGAGCGAGCATTTCAGTATTCGGGCGATCCAGGTGTGCTCCGGCTTGATCCTAGGTGGCACCAAGCGGCATGGAGATTCGTAGTGTTCGGATTTCAACACATCCTAGATGGGATTGACCATATCCTGTTTCTCTTGTGTCTGGTAATTCCGGTCCGCAGCCTGATAGCTTTGGTTCCGATTGTTACATCGTTCACGATCGCGCACTCGATCACACTCGTTGCGGCAGCGATGGGGCTAGCGCCTCAGGCTCTATGGTTTTCGCCTCTGATTGAGACCTTGATCGCTTTCTCAATTGTCTTCATGGCGTTCGAGAACATTATGGGTTCCAAGGTCGCCCGACGTTGGGTTGTCGCATTTGCTTTTGGCCTCGTTCACGGTTTCGGCTTCTCGTTTGCGTTGTCGGAGTCCCTTCAGTTCGCGGGCGCCCACCTGCTTACTTCATTGTTGTCCTTCAACATTGGGGTTGAGGCAGGCCAGCTTTTCGTATTAGCGCTGGTTGTCCCACTCCTGAGACTCCTTTTCGGTCGTTGGTTACCTGAGGTTGGTGGAGTCATTGTACTTTCGGCCGTCCTCGCCCATACGGGCTGGCATTGGATGCTTGATCGAGGAGGAGCACTACTTCAATACGACATCTCCATGCCTTTGGTGACAACATCTTTATGGCTGACCGCGGGACGTTGGATGATGCTCCTGACGCTTGTTCTCGTGACCCTTTGGGGGCTAAAGGGTCCCTTCGATCGTATAGCGGATAGAGGTGCTAGTAGCAGGGAGGGTGAGGCCGGCTGACGGATCGCCGAATCGACCTCGTATTTAACCCTCTAGTGAATTAGACCGCGTTGCAGACGCACGAATTGGTGTTTTTCGGGTATCAAGTAGCTAACTCCAGCCTAGAACGCAGAAACACGGAGAGCAGGAACGATGACAGTAACGGAAAAGGATGTGCGCACAGCTCTCAAGGGGGTAAAAGACCCTGAACTAGGGTTAGACCTCGTAGTGCTCGGTCTCATCTATGAGATCAAGGTGGAGGGTGGCTGTGTCGAGGCTGTTATGTCCCTTACCTCACCGATGTGTCCAGTAGCAGGTCAGATCGTTGAGGAGGTCCAGGCTGCAATCGAAGGAATAGATGGGGTCGCTTCTGCAGAAGTTGAACTAACCTTTGATCCGCCGTGGACCCCTGATCGCATCAGTCCCCTGATTCGGGCGTCCCTAGGTCTCTGATAAAGAGAATGCCAGGCTGGGTTGAGTTGAGCTGAGCCCTGAGGAAGCCTTGAAGCCCGGCTGAGGCGTTCTTAGATTTGTTACACTCTGTCGTCGGCCGTGGCGAAAGTGTCATAAAACGAAGACTACAATGAGCCAGTTGACCGATGAAGAGCTGATGAGAAAAGTCCAAGGGGGCTATATGGTGGAGGGCCCTGAGGACATGACCGAAGGCTATCGTAAGGCCTTGAGGGTGCAGTTGACGGTCCAGGCCGATACCGAGCTGATGAGTGCTCCGTCATATTGGATGGCAGCTCGACACGCGCCGTCGACCAACACCCAAGTCAGTGCCCACGCAATCATTCAGGATGAGCTTGCGCACGCCAACATTGCATATCGTTTACTTGAAGACATCGGCGAATCTAAGGAGCGCTTGGTTTACGGGCGCCAGCCGTACGAGTTCAAGCACCCGTATGGTTTCGATCAGCCGCTAGACAATTGGGCTGAGCTAGTCGTCGCAACAGGGTTTTTCGACCGTGCTGGGATCACACTACTATCTGATGTCCACGAAAACACCTCATACGCACCGCTCAAACGAGCGCTGGTAAAGATCGGAATGGAAGAGACATTCCACCTTCGCCATGGCGAGGTGTGGATGCGACGTCTGGCCAAGGCAGGAGGTGAAGCACGAGAACTTGTGCAACGTGCAGTCGATTGGATGTTTCCGATGACAATAGAATGGTTTGGTTTGCCGGATGACATGAAGCGACACTCGGGGCAGCTCGATTTCAAACTGAAGGGTCTGACAAACGATCAGCTGCGTCAGGTTTGGATGGCTTCCACGGTCCCGCTCTGTGAAGAGCTAGGGTTGGACGCTCCTGCACACTGGGATGAGGACAAAAGCGAGTACGTGCTCGATTACCCGTTTCCCTGCCAGTATGATGCAGTAGAGAAGCACTGGGCTTTTGATGAGGGAGAAATCTCTTGGGATGCCGTGTTCGAGCGGTGGAAGAAGCGAGGACCGATGAACGAGATTTACGTCGAGTCCGTCCAGCGGTCTCGCTTGGATGTCCAGCGTTGGCTGACTGCCTAAGCATGTCGTCTCATCTTCCGACTCTCGAGCGAGGGAGGTATGCGAGCCTTCCGACCCTCGTGAGTTCTCATATGAGCGGAGGTCGTGACCTTTGGTCCGCTCCTCTCGGAGAGGTCCCAAGAGATAGGGTTAAAGCGATCTGGAAAGTACTTCAGGAAGTCTTAGATCCAGAGATTCCGATAAGCCTTCCGGAGTTGGGGTTGATCTATGATGTCGCCTACGAAGAGGGCATCGCCCGGATCGATTTAACCTTCACGGCAACAGCATGCCCATGTATGGACTTTATCCGAGAGGATATCACTGATCGCCTCCTCTCCGAACACTGGATCGATCGGGTTGAGCTGATTGAGGTGTGGGATCCACCATGGACGAGTGATCGGATTACGGTGGAAGGTCGGGAGAAGTTGAAAAAAATGGGCGTGAGTGCCTAATCGAGAGGGAAATGAGAGAGTCCGTCTACGACGTTTTTACCCGTAAAGAGCGAGGTGATCGCCTCCAGCATGTTGGCTATGTCGACGCCTTCGATGACGAAACTGCTAAGGTCTACGCGTGGACCACGTACAGTGAGGAAAAGTGGTTTGAGATGTGTGTGGTGAAACGTGTCAACGTACTTCCAGTGAATCGTACCGACGGTCTTTTTGTCGAAGCCCAAGATTCATCCCATGATTGACGCACTTGATCTATCCACGCTGAGCGACGATCAGCGGGATGCCCTAGTAAGGCTGATTGTGACACTCGCTGACTCCAAGCGCCTTATGGGGATTCGTTATTCGGATTGGACTCTTGGAGCTCCGTCAATCGAAACCGGTGTGTCGATGGCTTCGATGACTCAGGACGAATGGGGACATGCGCGTTTGCTCTATGCGATGCTGAAGACGCTTGATATTGATCCTGCGCCGTTTGAATACGAGAGAAGTGGTGACAAGTTCGCTTCCCTGTCGGCGCTTGATCGCGAGCCATCGGATTGGGCAGCTGTCGTGGCTCTGATGGTTTTAGCTGATGGAGCGCTTTCGACTATGCTCCGGTCCTTGGCTCAAGGGACATTGGAGCAGGCCCGACGTCGAGTGCCGAAGATGCTCGCTGAAGAGCAATACCATATGAGCATGGGTTCCGCTTGGTATCGGCGATTGGCTGACAGCGGGGGTGAGTCCCGACGTCTCCTGGCCGTGGCGACGGAGAACATGCTTCCTGGATTGATCGCTTGGCTCGGGGTGGATGATGCGGCTGCCCGCAGTATGGTGGCTATTGGGGTTCTAGATTCTGCGGAAGACCGACTCGCACTATATCGTGATGAGGTAAGGGAGGTCGTCGCCCTGGTAGGGTGGGACATCGATACCGTACTTGGAACAAGTGAGTGGGACGAAGTGCGTGGCCGAGCGGTGGGGAGACCTGATGAGGAAGCCTGTGAAAGAGCGCGAGGCGACCGGAATCGAGCCCTTCTGGTTGAGTAGTCCGATGCCGCTGCGCAGACCATTTGCAGGAAGATTGAGCAGCAAGGAAGTTCAAAAGTCTTCCTTCAATGCTAAAGAGCGCCGAGAAGAGTCTCCGGATGTTTTGCCTGCTGCGCCACCGTGTCCGTTTTGTGAACAAACGCAAACCGAGATCATGAATGCCTTCGGATCCCACGCGTCCGTGAGCAGTTTTTGGTGTCGCTCGTGTCGGAGCCCGTTCGAACTGATGAGGTGGAGGAGAGATGGTTGATGTAGGCTGGATGCATACTATCTCGTGACAATCAGGCCCTGATCAACTCTACCTCTTCCAGGAAGTCTTTCAGGGGCTTGGCAACAGCTACCGCTCGCTCCTGAATCGCTGCCGCTGTCGTATCGCGAACTACACCGTCCAGTATGTGGCGCGCAACGGCTTGGCCCAATTTGTTACCGGGTTGATCTGCAGCCTGGTGGTACTCGGCATATCGAGCGCTTACATGTTGCTCAAATAGGGGTAGCTGTGACTCTTGCGTTCCGTTTTCCACCATGTCTTCGAAAACGGCCCCGTGAAGAGCGTCTAGCCCTTCTCGGATCCTTGCTTCGGGTGTTCGTCCGAGGAAGGCCATTTGAACGCCTCGGGTGTGCGCCCACATAAAGAAGATAAGGGCCTCTTCAGCGGTGCGGCGGTTGGTACGATCGTCGTCATAAAGTGTATTGATGTTCGCTAGAGGAGTTTCAACATCTTCTTGCGAAATGAAATCGGTAAAGCTCTCCCAAACGAGTCGGGCGAGGCTGTCACCTAGTTCGTAGGTTGTCATAGTCTGAGGCGCACGAAATTGACGCGGCTCGTCGGTGATTGTTGTGTTCACCGTGATAATCCTTCATAGCATATGTTTCGTAGAACCCTCAATTCGGACCTTGGAAGCCAAAGTGTCAAGGATGAAGATTCCCGCTAGCCACTTCGTAATGAAAATGTTTCACCGGATAAGTCCCTCTAGGTCACCGAGAACCCTTGTCCGGATTGGTATTCTGGCGGGCTTTGGGTTGATGTCGGGATGCTCAGCCTCAGCGCCTGTTCTGCCGCGACCGCGACCAATCGTCAACTATCAAGGTGCCCGGATTCGTGCGGACTATGAGGAGATGAAGAGCGTAAATGAGTGGGTGACTCGCGAGCAGGAAAATATCGTCAATGACCCGTCTTTTTGGGTCGTATCAAACGCGACGCTAGGTGAGACCTTACCATGGGAAGGTATGCGGCTCGCTCAGGACAGTGTGATTCTCAATGTGCCATTAGGGGTCAGGGATGGTCAGCTAGCTTACCAGATATATGGGCACCTGCATTTGATGGTGCAGATGGGCCGTCAAGGCGAGTGGCTACCTGAAGCGCCGGATGCTAGGGGCTATGACCTTGAGCGGGCTATAGTTGATCGGGTCGCGAACGTATGGATCCTAGGCCGGACGGTGTTCGACACCCAGCCGTTCGCGCCCTTAGACGAGCTCGCGTACGCGAAGCATTTCGACTTTCTAGATGCCTTCATCTTTACAGCCCGCCCCGACCTCTATGGCTCTGAGCGCGCGCAGTGGGTTAGGGAAAACCCTGAGCGGGCCAGCGAATATAGGGAATGGTTTGCGGAGACCTTCAACCGTGAGCCGCCCGGCGTTAGGGCCAAAGAGTAGATCTCACTCGGTGTTAAGCCGGAACGACTTCCCACTGGAGTCCGATTGGTCCGGTCTTATCCAACTCTTCCACATGAAGATCGATGCGCCCCGAACGCGCTAGCCGGTCATTGCTCGGCTTGCCACCAAATACAGCAAAGTTGAGCACAAGAAAGCGACATGTGACACCCTCCGGAGAGGTTGCACACATTTCTGATCCCTTGAGTGATTTTACTGGGGGTGCTTCACCGGACTGCACTCGAAGGCGTAGAATACGGCCTCTGTGAGGCGCATCCATCGCATCGAGAACTCGGTACGAGACATCGCCACCAATAATGGTTTTAGCAGACATGGGAGAAAGATTACTGGCATGACGTCGTCGACGGAAGACGCGCTCGGGAACGAATTGCAACTATCTAGTGCTCGGATGATGGAGTTAGCCGAGCTGGCTTCTCGCCTGATAGTGGAGCGCATAGATAGCCTCCCCACCGAGCCTGCGTGGTGCGGTGGCACTCGTGCCGAACTCGAGGCCATAATGCGTGAAGATCCTCCTGAAGAAGGCAGATTGCCTGAGCAGGTGCTTGAACGAGCCGCGCGTGAGATACTTCCCGTGGCGGCCCGAGTCGATCATCCCCGGTTTTTCGCGTTTGTGCCCTCGTCTCCGACTTGGCCCAGTGTACTCGCGGACTACATGGCGGCGGGCCATAACGTGTTCCAAGGGACATGGCTTGGCGCATCAGGGCCGAGTCAACTTGAGGTGGTTGTGATCGACTGGTTTCGTGACTGGATAGGGTATCCGACCACCGCGGGTGGTCTCTTCACTAGTGGGGGCTCTGCAGCGAGCCTAGACGCATTCGTAGCGGCTCGAGAAGCAGCTGGGGCGCCGGACTGCGCTTCAGTTTATATGTCCGACCAGAGTCACACTGCCCTGAGTCGTGCGGCAACGATTGTTGGGGTTCGGCCTGAACATGTTCGGAAGGTCCCCAGTGACAGCCGTTTTCGCCTCGACATGAATGCATTACGAAGCATGATTACCAAGGATAGAGAAGATGGACTTTCTCCAATCGCCATCTGCGCGAACGCCGGAGCAACGAATACGGGCGCTGTAGATCCGCTGGCTGCTATCGCTGACCTTTGTGAGGCAGAGAATTTCTGGTTCCATGTGGATGCCGCGTATGGTGGTTTTGCCATCCTGGACGAAGGAGTCAAGAGGCTCTTTGAGGGGATCGAGAGGGCCGATTCTATCGCAATGGATGCGCACAAGTGGCTTTTCCAACCATTCGAAACCGGATGCTTGATGGTCAAGGACGTTTCGAGGCTTGAGTCGGCCTTCTCTGTTCGCCCAGAATATTTGCAGGATACGGAATGGGGCAGGGATCACCCGAACTTTGGTGATAGAGGCCTTCAACTCAGTCGGTCGTTCAGGGCTCTTAAGGTTTGGATGTCGATTCAGACTTTTGGCATGAAGGCATTTCGGTCAGCGGTAAGTCGCGGAATTGGATTGGCTAAGAAGGCGGAGGAGTGGATACGTGCTTCAGAGACACTTGAAATCGCTAACCCAGCCTCGCTGAGTGTTGTTTGTTTCCGATTTAACCCTAAGGGGAAAAATCTCTCGGGCCGGGAAATGGAGGCGCTGAACGAACGGATTCAAGAGCGGGTGATAGAAACAGGTACCGCGATGATGTCATCCACTCGTCTCCGCGGGGAGTACTCACTGAGGCTGTGCATCATTAATTACACCACCACCTGGGACGACGTTTGTTCCACGCTCGAGGCTATTGAGAGGTTCGGCCTGGAGGCGTTGTCTGATGGATGAAAAATCAGACGCATGTGACCGAAATATGAAGGCAATAAGATACGGAGTGGTATCCGTAATGAGCTTCTTTGGTGTGCTGTTCTGGTTGGGGTGGATAGAAGATTATTCCGCGGCTGACGCAGTGTTGATGGCTGTGGTTTTAGCGGCCTTGCCCGGCCTCTCTCTGGTTCAAGTCCCGCTAGTAAGTGGCGTGCCAATAGATCGCCTTCAGGCCTATTGGAGTTCTACGGTCACACTTTGGGTTCTCGGACTGAGTTGTTGGTTGGTCGGCACCAGAGGTGGTGACATTTCCGCTGTTGGGATTGTGCCTCTGTCACCTGCTGCGGTGCTGGGATGGTCAGCGATCTTAACGGTCGCGGGCCTCGGCATCATCATAGGATTTCGTTGGCTGGGCGGTCGATTTAGGATCGCCGAGACTCCTCTCCTAAAGAGCCTTTTGCCCAAGACTCGCCGGGAGCGGCGCGTCTTCGGGGTCTTGTCCCTTGCGGCTGGAACATGTGAGGAGTTGGCTTACCGGGGATACGTGATTCCGATGCTCATTCCGGTCTTGGGGCTGGGTAGCGCAGTGGTAATATCGTCTCTCGTCTTTGGTTTGATGCACGGCTACCAAGGCTGGCTCGGCATTTTCCGAACGACGCTGATGGGAGCAGTTTTAGCCTGGGGCTTTATTTTTTCGGGGAGTCTCATTCCGGCTATGATCGCACACACTGCGATCGATCTGATTGCTGGAATTCTTATTGGTGACTGGCTCCTGTCGCTCGAACTTGAATTCGGGGTAGATTCGGAAGAATCCCCCTCCTTTTAACGCTCTGACTCTTGGGAACGTATGGAAGTTGACCTAGCACTGCTCGCTGATGCCGCAACGATAGACGGGTCAGGAAAGCTCAACATACTCGGGATCTTTGATCGTCTAGGGACGGGGGCATTTCCAACGCGGCATCCTCGGATGGCGCTTGTACTCCGCTTTTCTGCCGGGGTACATGAGGTGGGAAAGCACGAGATTGAGATAGTGCTCAAGGCACCCGATGGGGGTGAGGTGGTGCGGATTGATGGTGAGATGAACCTAGCAGCAGGGCCCGGGCAGGTATCAAGCGGAGTACTTGTTCCGCATGTGCTCAATTT
>DEAT01000060.1 GCA_002348265.1 Gemmatimonadales bacterium UBA2975
TGTCAGATGAACTAGATGGTCTTGCGGCAGATTGATCAATCTTGCTGCCGTCACCAAGGTACACAGCTCGAGCCCCAACTTCTCCCACATAAAAAGACCCTGGCTCCGCTGACGCATTGTTAAGATTCTCTTTGTTCTCAATATCTGACACAGGCACAGTGTCCTTTATGAAGGGCTCTACGGTGCTAGTCGGAGTCGGATCTCCCTCTATCGAACAAAGTATGCCCTCGAGTTCAGCGATTCGGGCGTTGAGGTCAGCGGCATCAGACTGCGCTAAGCTCAGCTGACGATATACGTGCAGCGCTTGGTCCACGAAGCCTTGGGAAAAGTAGAGCTCGGCTAGGGTCCGAGTATAGATAGGCTCTGCGAGACTGGTGGGATGATCTTCATGTGACTTATCCGAGAGCTTGGCTCCAGTAGCGACCGCCGAATCCTGAGGCTCGCACTCGCGGGGGCTCGCGACCCTGTCCGCGAGCACCGACTCATGATCAGTCTTAATGACACCGCGGTGAATCGACTGCACCCCGTCATCAGCAAGTTCACCTCGAATCCGATCAAGGATAGTTAGGGCTACAATGTTATCGGGATCTAAATCGAGACTTCGTCTTGCCGCAAACTCTGCCTCAGCCATCATACCTTGAGCAGAAAATACCTCCGCGGCGATGACATGGCCTGTCGCGAAATCAGGATTACGCGATATCCCATCTCTAAGCATCTCTATAGCTGTCCGGACATCTCCCTTCCTGGACAATGCGTCCGCCAGCGGAGCGAATGCTAGGCCCTCAGGATCACGTGAAGACCAGCGGAGTCCCTGTAGTTTCCGGATTTCTTGGTCTATGCTGTCGGACACACCGACTCCGTCTAGTAGAAGATAGAATGCTCTGACCCCCCAGTCCGATGTGAAGGTACGGATCGGTCGGAAATAGTGTCAACGAACCAAGCACCTTAAGCGCCTAATTCAATAGCCCTCTCCACAGCCAGAGAACACTGCCTCAGACTGACAAAGAATGTTGCGTAGGCAGGCTCGCGAGGTCAGTTCAACAAAGATATACGTTGAGGGGTCGAACCTGACACGTTATCGTTGTTGGCTCATTTTGAGGCACACTTTCACTTGTTTGTTGGTCGCAGGAGTCGACGTGCTATGATGCGTCAAATGCGGGAAGCCACGAAGCCGATCATGTTCTTAGCAGCACTAGCATTTTTGGGTCTCATGGTGTTCGAGTGGGGCATGGACGCCTCTGGAATGAGTGGTGGTAGTGTAGGCGAAATCGGGTCGGTTAACGGCCAACCCGTGATGTACGAAGCGTACATGGCCGCTTATCGGCAGCTTTACGATCAGGTTCAAAGAAACCAAGAAGAACTGATCAGCTCTCAACAGAATAAGGAAATTGAAGACGCGGCTTTCGACGAAATCGTGACGCAACTGCTCGTTCTGCAAGAGCTGCGCGAACGGGGTATCATGGTCACAGACCGTGAAGTGAGCGAAGCAGCGCAGTTCTCGCCTCCCGACTACCTCCAAGGGCAGTTCATAGATGATGCTGGGGGTCTCGACCTGCAGGCATACCATACTTTCCTGGCCACCCTCCCCCCAGAACAGCTGATACTCTTGGAGGCGTACTACAGGGACGTGATCCCGCGAGGCAAGCTGCTTCGACAAGTATCTTCGGGAATCTACGTTTCTGATGCTGAGCTCTGGCAGGAGTTTCGTGATCAGGTCGAGCAAGTAGAAATTCGATATGTTCCGATGGATCCTTCAGTACGATACCAAGATGAGGCATTCAGTGTCTCGGACGCGGAAATTGAAGATTACTACGGTTCGAATCAGGCAGAATTCGAAGTGCCTGCCCGCGCCTCTCTAAAGGCGGTCGTTTTAGACAAAACTCCGACGGCCACTGACACCGCCGCGGCCTACGCAGAAGCGCTAGAGTTAATGCAGGAGATCCGCCAGGGTGCGGATTTCGCCGAGATAGCTCAAGCTGAGTCTGCCGATCAGCCCACGGCATCTATCGGGGGCGACCTCGGAGTGTTCAGCCGAGGAAGGATGGTCCCCCAATTCGATTCAGTCGTCTTCGCTACAGCCCCCGGACAACTGGCGGGCCCTGTTCAGACGAGCTTCGGCCTTCACGTCATCGAAGTACAAGAGCGCTGGTCTCAGGATAGCGTTAAGGCACGTCACATTCTACTCCCAATCGCTCGAACAGATGAGAGCGAGATTCAGCTTCTCACACTCGCCGATTCACTTGAAGATCTCGGCGAAGAAATGGCCCTAGATCAAGCCGCTTCCTTGGCTGGCTTGACGTCCACCGAGTTGGACATCGCGCAGAACTTCCCGTTCCTTCCTGGAGCCGGCCAGGTTTCCGAGGGAGCGGATTGGGCATTTGAGGAAGCGTCCCCAGGTGATGTTAGCCCAGTATTCGAAACGTCTACTGCATTCTATTCTCTTGAGTTGATCTCATCGGAACCGGAAGGGATCCTGCCGATTGAAGATGCCAAAGCAGCCATTGAGTCTACCTTGCTGTTTGACGCAAAGATGAACCAGGCGCAGATGGACGCGCAGGAGCTAGTGGCCCTGGTTCGTGGGGGATCGGTGCTATCGAATGCCGCCGCCAACCTTGAACTCGACGTGCGGATGTCCGGTCCTTTCAGTCGGAGTGATTTCGTCGCTGGAATTGGCCGCCAAAATGCAGCGATCGGAGCAGCGTTCGGGCTAGGACTCGGAGAGGTTAGCGAGGTAGTGCCGACACCGGCTAACGTCTACGTAATTGAGGTTCTTACTCGCACGGACGCTGACTCGACAGCGTGGCTCGCTCAGCTCACGGAGCAGAGGCAGTCTGCGATCTCAATTAGACAGCAAGCTAGGCTTGGCGAGTGGATAGAAGCCCTACGTGCATCCGCAGACATTCGTGACCGACGCGACGTGGTGCTCGCACCGGTCGACGAAGATGCGATCCCTCAAATGCCGATGCTCTTTTGAACGGAGGCTGACCAACCAGCTAGACGCGCACTCGCGCATGCTCTAGACGAAGATCAATCTCTGCGATGTTGACACTGTATTCAGTCGTCAGAGACATCAACAGCGCTGTCACTTAGGCTGCGCGGCTCGCCTTCCTCAGATCCTTCATCCTCCGATGCCAATTTTGGAGGCGGACTTGAGTGATGGATCTGTCGATCCGGCACCTTGAGCTCGTGCTCGATCTCTCGAACCGAACTCTTAAACTCACGGATTCCTTTTCCGAGAGATGATCCGATTTCAGGCAGGCGCTTCGCGCCGAAAAGAAGAAGCACTATCAGGAAGATGAAAACCATCTCCCCCATACCAAATCCACCAAGACCCATTCTTCAAGCACTCCCCCGGGGCTTAACCCCGTCGATACTAGTCAAATCCA
The DNA here is from genome assembly GCA_002348265.1 of Gemmatimonadales bacterium UBA2975. Lineage (GTDB taxonomy): Bacteria > Gemmatimonadota > Gemmatimonadetes > Longimicrobiales > Gaopeijiaceae > UBA2589. The sequence goes on from DEAT01000060.1 coordinate 3,387, forward strand.
AGAACGAACCACCATCGCAACTATAGCAACGCCTACTATTGTCAAGAAGTTCAATGTCAGAGTAAGGGGCCCCAGCACAATTGCGACAGCCACTAGGTCTACAGAAAGCGGACCGACCGATACATTCACCGAAGTCAGAAGGAAATCCCGGGGCGCTCCGTCAGGTAGGGAAAAATCCACCAGCTTCGTAAGTAGCCCACCCAAGCATAGCCCCAGTACCAGAGTAAATAGGAATCTCTTCCAGCCTCGGTTTCCCGGACCTTCTAGAAGACTACTAGACACACCCCGACCTCTTTTTTTCTTTCGTTCGCATTGTCTTAGCCCGAATCACTTGATCCGATCCACAGCGTAACTGACCGCATCGAAGAGTGAAGTCACCGCCGGACTGTCCGGAAGTGATTTGAGGTCTCCTCGAGCCCGAGCAGCATAACGTTCCGCTACCTCGCTGGCATAGTCTAATCCACCGTGCTCAGCTACGATATCGACGATTCGAGCTATCTCTTGATCCGTAGGATCAATACGCGTGAAGAAGTCCCGAATCTCCTCATCCTCTTTCTTGGATACGCGCTCGAGTGCCGAGACAAGAGGAAGAGTGACCTTCCGCTCCCGGAGATCATGCCCAGTCGGTTTCCCAGTCACGGCTTCCGTTCCCGTGTAGTCGAGCAGGTCGTCCGCGATCTGAAATGCCATCCCTAGATTATGCCCATAAGAAGCGAGGGCTCCCCGGTATTCAGGTGCACCGGAAATGGCTCCCATCTCGCAAGCTGCCGCCATCAATGACGCCGTCTTAGCCGCAATCAGCCGATAATAATCGTCTTCCGAAAAGTCCAGCGCATCGTATGAAGTTAGCTGTCGCATCTCCCCCACCGACATCTCATTCGCCGCTCTCGCCAGTACCGCGAGCGCCTCCAAATTGCCGACCCTTGCCAGCTCGGAGACTCCCTTCGAGTAGAGGTAATCTCCCATGATTACTGACACCTGATGCGTCCATAGTGCATTCACCGTGGGGAGACCACGCCGCAACACTGAATGATCTACTGCATCATCATGCACCAGTGTGGCTAGATGAACGAGTTCAACCACCGCAGCCAAAGTGAGTGCATCTTCACATTCCTTATCGGCGACTCGACTGCACAGTAGAAGCAACGTCGGTCGGAACAGTTTCCCTCGCATGAAAAGCAGATGCTCATTGACCTCTTCGACTCGGTCGAAATCCGATAGTACAATCCTGCGGATCTCGTCACCAACACCCGCCACAAGTGAACTTACGGGAGCCTGAATCGCCGAGAGCTGCGGCGCGGGGTTGCCAACCAGTTTTGTCATTGCCTGTGATTTCTTTTGGACAGGATAGGGTAAGGATCCATCGCCCCGCTGTTCAGTCTAACTTCCCTTAGAGACACTCTTCACCTCTGCAAAGTTTCTGATGTAATCCGGAATCGCGGTCTTATTTAGCCGAATTTGACCAATCATGCTCTCTTTCTGCGTGAGAGACTTGATCTTCTATATTGTTGTTTAGGAGCCCCCCCGGCGACCGTCTTTTCGCGCAGCGATGTGTCTTGCCAATCTTTCGGATAATCTTCTGGCATGCCCCGGATCGGGGAGCTTTAATCTGTCTTCGCAATTACGGAGCACAAGAGTATCCGGCAGCATACCGACGACTTCCGTCTCGGTGACCTGACCCCCAAGAGCACAAACCTCAAAGGCGATAGCGTCAAAAACATCTAACGGCGATGTTCTGAAAGGGTCCTCAAGATTCATAGATACTTGGATGCGTCCAGACACCTCAAGTACTAAGCCCAGAGCTCGTACACCAGCAAACCCCCCATCCCGTTCTCTAATCTTTGAAGCTATTGACCGTGCGTCCTGGAGTGTGATTCCCTCAGTAAAGATATTCCACGCCAATAGAACCTGTCGGGCTCCTACACAGGTGACCCCAGCAGTCGGATGCGCAGATGACCGGCCCGCCGTCTGGTCTGGCAACCGGTCCAGCGGCCAGCCCCCGGTGAGTTCTTCAAAGCCACCACGCCTCAAGGTTGCCAAATCAAGACCAGGAGGACTAGACGCGTAGCCGTAGTGATACACCGGAACACCTAGAGCACTTATCGCCTCCGCGACTCGTCGAGCAGAATGGACCGCTTCAATCATCGACATGTCATTTAATGGCACGAACGGTAACACATCCAAGGCACCAATCCGCGGATGCACTCCCCTATGTTTTCGTAGGTCAACGTGCTCCCGAACAAAATCCGCTAAGGATACCGAAGCGTCTTCGACAGCGGTCGGAGGACCTATAAAAGTTATTACGGCACGATGGTGATCTGGGTCAGTGGACCAGTCCAAGACCTCCACGTCGTATCCACTTATCAGGGCGACCATGTCGCGGATCAACCCAAGGTCGCGACCTTCCGAGATATTTGGTACAGCTTCGAGCACTGGCACACGTATATCAGACACCATGGTTAAATCTACCTAACCAAAGGAAAGCGGAGTCATCGTGGTATAACGCCGCCACGCTTATCCGGACCAGAGTCACTGAACTGAACTTCCTATATCGGGATATGGACTTGGCTTAACCCGATGAATCTCATGCACCCAGTTGGATGGTCACCGCGATTGACGGCCCATATCTAAGTTCCGTTGCCTATAGTCGAACTTGAGGTCACGGTTGTCACGCAAGGAAACCTCAAATCTAAACGTCCAGTTTCCGGTGGCAGTCTGAAGAAAATCAAAGTTTGCCTCCCAACGGTGCAAATCTCGAGTGAGACGAATCGAATGATCGTTGAACGCTCCCAACTCTAAATCATAAGCCGTTCGCCAACTCACCGACCACTTCTCCGTTGGCTGGAGTCGCAAAGTTCCACTGAGCATCTGACTGGAAAAACGTGAGGGATCACTAGGCCGCTGGAGAGAGTAGCTCAAGTTGGCATTCCATCCGCCAGCAGACCCGCTAGTACTCTGTTCAATTGCCGGCGAAGACACATCATTCCTGCCCATCCCAGGAACAATCGTCGATTCGTCCATCGTCCCTGAAAAATCCAATTCATCCGAATTATCTGGTTCAACGGCAGCTTCACCTCGCTCATCATCTCCCTTCCAGAAAGTGAGCCAACGAAAAATTGAAGAGGAGGAACCGACCGAAAAGCCGAGATTTACAGAACTCAGATGGGGTTCGAAACGCCTCTCGGCAAGTTGCCCATTCTCATCCAACTCGTCGGCGAAGAGTTCATGATCAACTGAAACTGCTAGGCCCCTCAGATAATCGGAAGAAAACTGATTGGACAACCGGGTAGTCTCGAAACCTGAAAGGAATAGTCCTACTGAATCCGCTTGCACGAAATCGTACTGAATTACGCTTGTGCGCCACGCAAGCAAGGTCATAGCTGGAACCTGTTGAACCCTCTGTAGCCCTCCCTCGGCATTGTCGGGTGCGGCCAATGCGCTCTCGAGTGAATCAGGCTGAGAAGGCCCTATGCCTGTGCCAAGAGAATCCCCAAGCGGGCCCTCACTCTCTAATCGTAGAGACACCACCTGTTCCTCTCCCTCTGGCTCACGTGGCTTGGCTTCCCAAGTCTGCGTTAGTGATACAGAAATAGCATTTTTAGGCTGGAGCGCTCGCGCACCGAATATCGCTCGCTGCATATCTGTCGGTGCGGACTCGGGGCTCCAAGCGTAGTCGATCGCCGGAGTGATCTTGTGCCTAATGGCCTCGAACGGACCAAAACCCCCAAAAAAGCCGTAAACGTCGGTCTTCAATTGAGCCCCGAAGGCGATACGAGACGGAGCGGACACAAAATTCTGTGCCAAGGGATCCGTATTCGAACGAAGCATATTGCCCGATAAAGATAGACGTGGCGTAATCGTAGTCGACCCAATTAGTTGCTGCTGATAATTCACACTGGTAGACCATCGCAGCTTGGCCTCAGTCAGATCCCCTATCATCAGCTGTGCTTCTTGGATTGAATCAGGAATCACCAAAAATGCGTTGTCCAGTGCACCAGCCGTTCGATCCTCTGTGAGATCCACTGCTTGCGAAAGTGTCAGCCTGCCAAGGCTGAGATTACTCCGCAGGGTCCCAGTCATCACCTCTCGGTCTAGCCCCGCCAACGAGGTAATCGTGTCACCGGGGGACTGAAGACGATCTACAGCATTACGTCGGAACCCCCCGGCACCCGACCACGTCATATTGTTATAAAAAGAAGCTTCACTCGAAGGAGCCTGAAACAGTGTGATCGGCGACAGAGATACATTCGCCGATGGTAACAACCATTCTGTACGATCGTCGGAGAGGTACTGCTTTCGATTCGCTGCGAGAGACATTGAACCCCAATCGAATCGTCGATTCACACCAGCTTCTGAGTCGATCGACTGGGTAACCTCCTGCGGGTTAAATGAATTATCTCTTACGAACTGATTGTCTGAAACAAACCGCCCCGAAACCCGGAGTTGAGTACGTTCATCCACGTCCCATGAGTGTCTCGTATCCAAAGCGAGTTCACCGGAACCATTGGAATTCCAGAAGCGCTTAGCGTTGATGGAGCCCTCTAGAAAGTGTTTCCGGAACCGATATTGCACAGATCCAGTCATCGCGAAAAACGTTTCGCTAAACCAGTCCATGGCAACCAGAGCGTCTGCGTACTGACTAGCCGCCCAGTAGAAGCCCAAATTACTCACCCGACGCCGGTAGCCACCCGAAGTCCGAACGATATCGTTCACTGAAAAACGAGGCGTTAGTAGACCTGACCGACGGCCTCTCGTGAGACTCTGAGCCATAAAAGGGAGCCACGCGACCGGAACGTCAGCGAAGTACAGACGGACTCCACGCGCCACCAGAACGTTCCCAGCAACGACTTTGATCTCGTCCGTTTCGAAATGATAATGCGGCTCATCCAAGTCGCATGAGGTGAAGTGCGCATGGGACATGAACGTCGAGTCAGGGGCAGCAAACGGCATATCACCGCGGATCATCCAATTCGCTCCTTCCTGAGCGAAAGCTGTTTTTGCATCGAGTGCCGTTCCTCTCCCCTGCCCTAAGCTGTATACCATACTCGCTGCATCAACTGGATCACCGTCGGGCGGCGTGTACGTAGCATCTCCCACGGTCCGGATCGAGCCCGATGACTCGTCGAAAGTGATCGACGTATCGGCCTCAATAGCAGATCCCTCACTAGATACTCGCGCACGACCACCTTCCGGAGCCTGCAAAACCAGAATCCGTTCTTTCGCTTGGAAGTCGGCCTGCGCTCCCCTGTACTCCGTCAACGAGAAACCTGGCATTGTAAAAAGTTCGGTGGCTACATCATCCATCCCGCCACCTCCGCGGTCACCTTCAGCCGCATCTGCAAGGCGAGAAGAGTCCTGAACAAATAGGACGCTGTCGGCTCCGATTGGACGAGCAAGACGCTCTAGCCGTTCCAGAATAGCTTGGCGAGCCGAGTCGACCTGTAATTCTTGACTAATGGAATTGTCCACATTCTGCGCACTGTCCAGAATCATGGCCGTATCGCCAAGTCGTGTAGAATCAGCGACTTGCGCCAAGATTCGGCTGGGACCTAGAAGTGTGACCCCTAGCACCACTACCGACAGACTCCATCGGAATGAGACATCGTGCACGCTTATTGCTCGGTCCCGACTGAGCCATCTGGCGGCTTAAGATTCCTCTCGTATTCCTCTTCTTTCTTAGCCTTTCTCCGGTACACGCCGACCGAAAGGAAGATGCCAAACTCGTATAGCACGATTAGCGGAAGCATCATCATGACCGTGAGCGTAATGGCGTCCCCCGGAGTGATGAAACTGGCTAGGACCGTGATCAGTACGATGGCGTGCCTTCGCTTGGAGCGAAGAAACTGTGGCGTGACCACACCCATTAGACTCAATGCAAGAATTACGATCGGGAGTTCAAAAACAGCTCCGAACGCAATGAGCATCTTCACAATGAAGCCCAACGTAGCGTTGATCTCAAGAGAACCCTCAAGCGAAGCCGACAGAAATGCTTTGAAGAACTCAAGCGTCACGGGGAGCGCTGCAAAGTACGCTAGGCAGACCCCACCCATAAATAGCAAAAGTCCTAGGTAAAGTGCCGGCAGGATCGCTCTTCTCTCGTCTTTTTCGAGCGCAGGGGAGAGGAACGACCATATGTGGTAAACGAGAATTGGAAATGAGAGAATCACACCGCCATAAATAGCCAAGCGCAGTGTCACAAAGAACGGATCAGCCGGGGATAAGAAAATCAGCTGTAAGTTCGGATCGTTGTACGCGTCCCGAATCGGAGCGATGAGGATTTCAAGCGCCTGAAAGTAGTAGACGAGCCCAAACGAGATAATCGAACAGAGAATTAAAGCCAGAATTGACCATAGAACGCGCCAGCGGAGCTCCTCTAAGTGGTCAAGAAAAGGCATCTCGCCCCTAGGATTCTGCTTTAGCATAAGTGTCAGTCAGTCTCCTGGATGCCGTCTGATTAAGCTCACTGAAAAGTGCTCTAGATGGGGAGTTCCACCTGGTTCCGACGCTGTTCTTCAAGGGTATCAGCGGAGTCCATCTCGTCTACGAACTCTTGGAACTCACCCGCGTCCTGGAAGTTCCGATATACGGAGGCATAACGGACATATGCTACGCGATCGATTGGGCCAAGACCGCCCATTACCAAGGACCCTAGCTTCACCGATGGGATTTCGACCCCGGCCTGGCGTGAGAACTGGTCCTCGATCTCATCAATCATAGCCTCCATATCGTGAGCTGACACGGGTCTCTTGGCGCATGCTACCTTGACACTGCGAAGCAACTTCGTTCGATCAAAATCTTCAATCGCCCCAGAACGCTTCAGCACCTGAATCGGACGTTCCTCGACGTACTCATAAGTCGTGAATCGTGCCCCACAAACAGTACACTCTCGACGGCGGCGAACTGCTCGGCCACCGCGACTGGCCCGGGTATCGACGACTCGGTTTTCAGTCGCGTCACACTCCGGACAGCGCATGACTCAGCCGATCTCGTCTAGACGCTCACGGGCGAGCATCGCTACCAGCTCATCGGGATAGGTGTTGACGATTCGCTCCAATGTCGCTCGAGCGGCATCAAGATCCTCAAGGCCAATCTGAACCTCAGCAATTCTGTAGAGCGCTTGAGGAACCCGAGGATGGGTAGGGAAGAGTTCTTGAATCCCACTAAAAGCCTCAATCGCATCTTCGGGCCTATCTTGCTGCGTAAGTATATCCGCAAGGAAGAAGTAGGCATCAGGTGCAAGTTCATTGTTCGAATGTTCGGCCAAAAATTGCTCGAATGCTCTCGAAGCAGCGTTCAGCGATCCACGATCGTACTGGCTCTTGGCAACATCATAGAGTTCTTCAGGATTGCTACCACTTCCAATCAGGCTCTCATTCCCCACATCGGAAGAGTCCGAAGATGTTGTTATATCGGATAAACCAGCCGTCGGAACTACCGGCGCACGACGCATGTTGGCCATCTGGTCCCTCACGCTGGCTAGACCTCGCTGGTTTTCACCGGCGATCGCCTCAATGCGGTCCAGAACCTGACTCACTTGTTGCAACTGACGACTCAGGTCACCGCGAAGGTCGAAAAGCTGGTCTCCCTGTGTGCGCAGAGTGTCACGCGTTTGCCGCACTTCGACCCTTAATTCCGCGGCAAGAGAGTCCTGATGTGCAATGACCGCCTGCAGGTCTTCCTGCAGCATCAGTATGTCACTCTTCATCACGCAACCGGAACATAAAACCGTAGCGGCAACCAGTAGCATGACACGGGTCGACTTCATTGGGAACGGACTTATCATGATATGCATCGGCCCCTCCCCCGGCGCACCGGAGGAGGGGTCCGAAAAGGTCACCCGGTTAGTTGGCCGGGTTGATCGCGTCGGCCCCAGCCGTGATCACAAACTGACCACGCCGGTTTCTCGCCCAATCAGACTCGGTTGAGCCTTGCTGAAGCGGACGTCCTTCACCGAAGGACACGATCTCGAACCTGTTCTCGCCCAAGCCGAAGCCTACGAGAAACTGTCGGATAGCCTCGGCACGACGGTTACCCAACGCCATATTGTATTCGGTTGATCCTCGCTCATCTGCATGGCCCTCGATGCGAACCTGCACCTGCGGACTAGCACGGAGGATATCGACTTTGGCACGCAGTGTAGCCTCGGCATCATCCCTGATGTCGGACATGTCGTAGTCGAAGAAAACCATCTCCTCCAGAGCTGCACGCGCAGCGCGAACGGCACGCTGACGCTCTGCCTCAGCTGCGCGCTCCGCGGCGAGGCGCTCAGCCTCTGCCCGGCGCTCAGCTTCCGCAGCCGCAACAGAATCGTTGTAGCGCTGAAGCGAGTCCTGATCCGCTTGTGGCGGTGGTGGCGGCGGCGGCGGATCACCTCCGCACGCGCCCACGAGGAGCGTTGCTGCAAAAACTGTTATGAAGAAACGTCGGACGATCATCCCAACTCCCGGGTTGAACGAACTGGTGTAAAGTGTTGACGCGCGCGGATTGCGTCGACGAACGCAACGAAGCTAACGTCGTTTTTCAACGTGAAAAGTCCCCTGCTAGATAGAACGAGTGTTCCTGAAGCGCAACGTTTAAAGATCAAACCCTCAAAACCACCCCAAGACCGAAGATGATTTTACGGCCCCATACTTGGCGCAGATGTAACGACTCAGGCTGGTGGAATCACCGGAGACCAGTCCGGAAGATCAACGCGCCGGCCACTCAATAGTGTCCGCAAGCGACCGGTAGTAACATCAACAACCATTAGTCCGAATCCCCAACTCCGCTCTCCGGCGAACACCAAATGCCGTCCGTCTGGTGCCCAACTCGGAGCTTCATTATTGCCTTCGGACGTGAGCTGCCGCAGAACTCGCCCACCATCGTCAAGGTTGATCACCAGAATATGATACCGACCACGACGGTCGATCCGACCATGAAATGCTACTAGATCTCCATTAGGCGACCAGTCTGGAGCTGCATAGAAACCACCACCACCGTACTCGTATGGAGAGAGCGTCTCTGCCGAACCTCCCTCGGCTGGCATCATCATCACTTGAGGGACCGCATCGCCGAAACGAAGTGTGTTAAAAGCAAGCCACCTACCGTCCGGAGAGTAGGTGGGCGAAACGTCGTACCAGGGCCCTCCGGAGAGAAAAGAGAGGCAACAATTCTGGGCTAGATCGTAAGTAAAGATCCCGCTCTGGGAATTACTACCAAATACAGAGAAGGCAAGAGTGTTTCCGTCGGGGTGGTATGCTGGGGTCACATAGTCACCAGCACCCCGAACAGCCGGCAGCGCACTCAATTCATTTCCGAATCGATCGACTTCGTAGATCCGGGGAACTCCCGTCTTATATGAAGCGATCGCAAGGCGCGAACCATCTGGCGACCAAGTCGGGGATTCGGTCAAAGAATTATAGTCGGTTACCTGTCGGAGGTCCTCACCGTCAGAATCGATTACATAGACCTCCTTGTTTCCATCGTTACCTACCATTGTGAATGCAATACGACTAGCAGCCATCCCCGGGGCACCGGTAGCCCACCGAACAATCTCATCGGAAGTGCGATGCACTGACATGCGAAAATCTTCATCATCTTGCGACGGCAGTCTGAACCGCCCTCTATCGCGCATCTCTCCATATACGACATCGTGCAGCTCTACTGTGAGTATGTAACCGTCTCCTGAAACCTCAATCTCACCCGTCACGAGCCAGACTGCTCCTAGGCGGTCCCAGAGAGTATAATCGACCTGACTACCGACCATTGCATCTGGGAGCGAGTCGATGACTTCGAATTGATTAGAATTGCGCAGATCTCGACCCACAATCGCTTCGACCTGAGAAGCGATCATGTCTTCACCGAAGACTCCGACAAACGGTTGCAGAGCCAGAGCCGGCAAGTAACGATTGGCGTAAACAAGCCCTAGGCTAACACCCGGAAGTTCGTCCTGGGCGGCTAGGTGTTGTGTTGAGATACTAGTCGTCAGGACTCCCGCAAAGACCACTAACCAACTGCAAGTCCCGATTATACGTATTCTCATCTTTCGATCATCACCTCAATCAACATTCCAGTATCTGGAGACTGACCCTGCGGGCGGAAACTGAACTTGATGGG
>DEAT01000080.1:0-119079 GCA_002348265.1 Gemmatimonadales bacterium UBA2975
CTCTCCGTGGACTTCACTGTTAACAATTCCCCGTTTGCAGGGCAGGTGGGCAAGTATGTAACAACCCGCCAACTGCGGGAGCGGCTCTACAAGGAACTTGAGCGAAACGTATCACTTCGTGTGGAAGATACGGAGCAGCCCGATACGTTCACTGTAAGTGGCCGAGGTGAGTTACACCTCACGATTCTCATGGAGACTATGAGGAGAGAGGGGTATGAGTTCCAGGTATCTCGGCCTCGAGTGATCACGCGCCACGATGATGCTGGAGAGCTACAGGAGCCATATGAGGAGGCAGTGATTGAGGTTCCGTCTGATATGGTAGGGGTCGTTATAGAAAGGCTTGGTTCGAGGAAGGGTGCGATGACGGAGATGAAGCCGATGGGGGAATCGAGTACTACGAGGCTTCGTTTCAAGATCCCGGCTAGGGGACTTTTCGGGTACCGTTCTGAGTTCATGACAGATACACGCGGTGAAGGCATTCTCCATCATACTTTTCAAGATTGGGATGGCTGGGCGGGCCCACTCAAGGGGCGAACCCGCGGGGTCCTGGTCGCGGATCGCCCAGGCAAGGCTGTCGGCTTCGCTCTATTTGGCTTGCAAGAGCGAGCCACCCTATTCGTGAGCCCCGGAGACGAAACTTATGGGGGCATGCTCGTGGGTGAGAACGTCCGAACCGACGATATGGATGTAAACGTCAGTAAAGAAAAGAAGCTCACGAACATGCGAACTACAGCCTCAGATGAGAATATTAAGCTTGAGCCGCCTAGGAAAATTACGCTTGAACTAGCACTTGAGTTTATAGACGACGACGAGTTGATTGAGGTTACGCCGGATGCGATTCGACTTCGGAAGCGGGTACTGGACCCTAATCAGAGAAAAAAGGCCGCTAAGAAGGAAAGCCAGTCGAGTTGAGCCCCTGTGTTACTCAGAGGTACGCGCTTAAGTGTGGAGACAGGCGTGCTCTTTAGGTTAAACGGGGTTAGTAGAATTTCGGCAGGATTGGAGCACGACGATTTGGAAATCTGGACTGTTTCGCGATGAAAAGAGCCATCAGGATGTCGGGGCAGTGCATGACAAGTGAAGCGATGCGAAATCCCGGAAAGGCTACGTGAACAAGAAACGTTTCGAAGACGCGTCAACATTCCTTCAGTTTCTCGATAGTGCGAAAGAGCATCGTGATATGTGGCACGCGGTGTACGAGAGAACTCGGTTGCCGGAGGAAGTCGTTGAAGAGGCGACCAAGACTACTGGGGTGTGGAATCTCCTCGCACTTTCCGAGGACTGGTGCGGAGATGCTGTGAACACTCTGCCCGTGATCGCGCGACTTGCTGAACGCGTGGGTTGGGATCTTCGTGTCTTGGGTCGGGATGATAATCCGGACCTCATGGATACTCACCTGAGCGAGGGACGAAGCCGGTCGATTCCGATTGTGATATTCTATGACGAACATTTTAAGGAGATCGGTTGGTGGGGCCCTCGACCTACAGAGATCCAATCTTGGGTCCGCTCCGAAGGACTTTCGATGTCTTCAGCTGACCGGTATAAGGTGATCAGAGCGTGGTACGCCAGAGATCGAGGGCGCACTACTCTCATAGAGATCCTAGACGTGATGAGTTCGGCTGCCCCACTATCTTAGTCATCATGTCACGACGCCTCGGATTTTTCGCCCTCGCGTTCGGGTCGGGTTTTGCGGTTCTTGCAATTGAGATTGCAGGAGCTCGTCTGATTGCGCCCGTATTTGGGCTTTCTGTAGTGCCTTGGACTGCCGTCATTGGCGTCATTCTCGCGGCGCTCGCTGCTGGAAATCACATAGGTGGCCGACTGGCGGATGCAGGTCGGGTGCCGCTTTCGAGCGTGCTCGCGATAGCTTCGATCACGGGAGTTCTTCCGGTAATTGGCTCAAGCTTTCCGTGGCTGGCTCGCGAAATGTTTGGTTTTATACCTGGTGCATTAGTTAGCGCCTTGGTGCTTTTTGCACCGCCCGTACTTTGCTTGGGGGCTGTGGTACCCTATCTGGTTCAAGCCGATACGGACGATTTGGGCTCTGTCGGACGTCGAGCGGGAGATATAAGTGCCTCTGCGACAGCTGGATCGATCACAGGGTCGTTTGTGACCGGTTTTTTTCTGCTCCCGGTCATGCCGTTGTCGGTCCTCCTCGGTGTTAATGCCGGAGCGCTCATGCTGATGGCGGCTGCATCCAGAAGGATATTAGGTGGGCGATCGCAAAGCGGCCGAGCGTTGGTGGCCGTAATCGGACTTCCGATTCTCGGGGTGCTCGCTTCCGGGTCGCCGCCTGATACCCTCTATGAGGGGCAGACGCTGTATACGGCCGTAGCAGTTACTGAGCGTCCTTGGGCCGATGGCCGGATCGTTAGAGAGCTATGGCAGAATGGAGGCTCGTCTTCGGCTGAGTTCATTGATTCTGGCGCTCCTGCTCATGTGTATGCGTCGGCGAGTTTGGATATACTGAACCTGTGGATAGACAAGGTCGATCGCGCCTTAGTGCTCGGCGGTGCTGCGCTCACGGTACCAGTCGCTATGCAGGATGCGCGCCCAGGAATGGAGATCGTGGTGGTGGAGATTGATCCAAAGGTGACAGAACTAGCGCAAACGTACTTCGCATTCGGTGAGCGAGAACGACCTGATATTAAAGTGCATCATGCAGATGCGAGGACGTTTCTTCGTTCTGGGAATGACCGTTATGAGCTCGTCTATCTCGATGTCTTTGATCATCTCTTGACGGTCCCTTGGACGATGGTCACACGAGAAGCGCTGGTCGATATGCGAGCACGACTTGCGCCTGGAGGTGTGTTTATGGCGAACATCCTTTCGCCCCTCGCGGGCGAGGGCGCTGCTTTTTTAGCTCGATTTCGAGCCACACTCGAATCTGTCTTTCCTGCGAACAGAATCTACATGACGGAGTCTTCAAGAGATCTGGGCGCGACTCAGAACCTTATTGTGCTAGGGGCAGAGTCTGAAGTTCTGTTGGATCCGCTAGACGAGTCGTGGGTCGTATCGCCGGTACCTGCTGAGGGGCCTCCACTAACCGATGCTTGGGCACCGGTAGAGTCGCTTCAAGCTCGTGTGTTTATGGGGGGACTCCGTTGGTACTGACGTTCAAAGATGGAGTGCCGGAAAACGTGCACCCACTCAATGTGGTTAAGAGGATGAAAGGCGATTTAGTTGAGGATGAGATGAACTCAACTTCTGACACCGAGGAGATCCCGGTGGGCCGTCCTCCCCTCTTCGAAGTGTACATGCGTATGGCAGAAGAGCTAGCGAAGAGGTCTACTTGTGCTCGTCTGCAGGTCGGGACCGTCATCACCGATTCACGACTCGAACACGTGGTTGCGATCGGATACAACGGTAACGCACGAGGCTTTCCTAATAGGTGTGACTCGGATCAGGCAGGAAAGTGTGGATGCATTCACTCGGAGATGAACGCGCTCGTAAAGTCACCTGGACATCTGCGGGACAAGGTTGCTTTTATCACAGCTAGTCCTTGTACCATGTGTGCCAAGCTGATAATCCAAGCGAATATTTCGCACGTCTTTTTCCGAGAGCTATACCGGGATTCCACAGGTGTCGCAATTCTAGAAAGTGCCGGGGTGGTGGCGGTTCACTACACTCGTTGGATGGATGCTTGGCGTTAGTAGTGCGCTACATTCTCAGGAGGTGAGGGGGTGGAAAGTGCTAACCCCAATGACTAAATGCCCAAACTTGACTAGGGTGGCATATAGCTATTGAAGGAGTTCGTCTACGTCGCTAGCCCTTCTGCGAGTAAGATGGCCGCATGGGTGGCATTCCGGCCTGTCCCGTCTGCGATCTGTGCTCTACAGCTAGTTCCGTCTGCTATGATGTGAACATCGTCTTCCGCTGCCCTCACCTGAGGCAAGAGGTCCAGTTCTCCGATCGCCATTGAAGTTGCGTAATGCTCGGCATGGTATCCGAAGGCTCCGGCCATTCCACAACAACCAGATTCAATCGCTGTCACCTCGACGCCGGGTAGTCGGGCGAGCATCCGATCTACTGCGGGGACACCTCCGAAAGCTTTCTGATGGCAGTGCCCGTGTCTGAGTATGCGGAGCGGTTGTCCGTCTGGCCCCTTATAGACTTGGTTATTGAAGGATATTGTCCGTCCATCTTCCCATGCTTGATCAAGATAATCCTCTAGGGTTAACGAAAGCTCAGACAGCCGATTCGCTTCCGTGTTGTCTAGGAGCGCGGGTATTTCGTCTTTGAGCGTGTAGAGGCAAGATGGCTCGAGGCCGACAATCTTGATGTCGTCGGATGTCATCTTTCTCGCCGCGTTAACTAAGCGCTCGGCTTCATGGATTGCTTCATCTACCATACCTGCGCTGAGATACGTACGTCCACAGCATAAAGGACGCTCTCCGGGTGCCGATCGAAGCGGAATCACGTCGGCCCCGGAAGCCTGTAATAGGTCCCTTGCCGCTCGAGGGATCTCTGGCTCAAACCATCTGGAGAAGGTGTCCACGAACAGCGCTACTTGTGGTTTAGTCGAAGCTGCCGTGATCTCTATGCTTCCTTGCTCCGCACCGGACTTAGCAGGGGGTACTACCGACTTAAGTTCTTGGTCTGTCCATGCCTGCCCTGCCCAGCGTGGTAGTCGCCGCTCGGGTGCTAGACCCAGAAGTCGTTTCCCAGGAAGGTGGCTGGCCAAGTTCAGGAGCCGTGACAGCCTTGAAACTTTTGGAGCGATCCGTGGGAGAGCAGCCAGCAGTCGCTCACGAAGTGGAGTGCCGGTGATCCTGTTCCGTCGATGTTGCCATTCAATCTTCATTCGGGACATATCGACACCTGCTGGACATTCACGCGCACATCCTTTGCAGGAGATGCACAGTGACATCGCTTCGACCATCTCAGGGGAATCCAATCCGCTGTCTCCGAGCTGCCCGCTTAGGGCCAATCGGAGAGCGTTCGCCCGCCCTCGGGTCGAGTGCTGTTCTTGGCGGGTTGCACGAAACGACGGACACATGATACCAGGGTCGGTCTTTCTGCACGCTCCATTGTTGTTGCACCGTTCTGTTGCCCCGAGTAGACCTCCAGGTTCCCAACTTAGAACAGTGGGGAGCACCTCCTCAGCTCTTTGTTCATCGTACTGAGGATGGAACCGGAAGAGCGAAGGCTCATCCATCTTTGGCGCGTCGACAATCTTGCCCGGGTTTAGGATCCCAAGGGGATCCAAGGTGTCTTTGACTTCCCGATATACGCGGGTCACCTGTTCCCCAACCATTGCCGGAAGAAATTCAGATCTAAGGATTCCATCGCCGTGCTCACCGGAGTGAGTGCCTCCAAAGCGCCGCACCACCTCGTGTGTTTCTTCCGCAATACGGCGGACAAGTGCTATGTCCTCGGGGTCTCGAAGGTTGAGAGCCGGACGAACATGAAGACATCCCACTGAAGCGTGAGCGTACCATGTGCCATCTGTGCCATGACGTCGGAATATCGCATTGACCTCCATGGCGTATTCGGCGAGATGCTCGAGGGGCACGGCACAGTCTTCAATGAAAGAGATGGGTTTTCGATGTCCAGCCATAGACATCACGATGTTCAGTCCGGCCTTCCTTACATTCCAGACAGCTGCCTGTTCAGCTAATGTGATTGCACTCGTCACGGATGAGGGATATCCGATTTGGGTCATGAGGCCATCTAAGTGTCCTAGCTCTCTCTCCAATTCCGCTCCTGAATCAGGCGATGAGAATTCGACGAGCAGAAGGGCTCCTGGAGTGCCGCGGACGAACCTTGCAATGGTAGATCGGAAGTCTGGTATCCCAGCAGCAAGTGTGAGGACATTGGAGTCGACTAGTTCCACTGCAGAGGGGTCCAGTGAGACTAGGTGTTGGACTGAGTCCAACGCTTGGATGAGGTCTGGAAAGTGGCAAAGACCGAGAACGCGTTTCCTAGGTAGTTCGGCAAGCCCCAGTCTAAGCTTTGAGAAGAAGGCGAGTGTGCCCTCGGATCCTACCAGGAGCCTTGCCAGCGCTTCTGCGCCAGGGCCAATGCGGTTCAGGTTGTATCCGGCGACGTTACGCATTGTTCGCGGTTGTCGTTTACGGATTTCTGCTGCGTTATTCCTATATAGGCTCTGCAGTCGTTCACGTTCTGTAGCGATGGTGTCGGCACAACCGGTTCGCACCGACTCACCAAGCCAAAGTCGCCGCCCATCTGCGAGGACGACTTCTAGGTCGATCACGTTATCTACCATCATCCCGTAATGGATTGATCGCGACCCGGCGCTGTTATTTCCTGCCATGCCACCGAGCGTGGCTCGGCTACCCGTTGAAGGGTCTACAGGAAACCATAGGCCGTCAGGGGTGAGAGTCGCGTTCAGATGGTCGAGTACAACACCGGGTTCTACATCAATGCATCCTGAGAAGGAGGCCTGGGATCCACCACCAGATTCTTCTCCGTGGCCGAGTGCCTCAACCGGACCCACTTCGTTGAGGTGTCGGTGCGTGTCTAGCACTATAGCGCGGCCGATCGTTTGACCGCACTGAGATGTCCCACCACCTCGGGGTAGCACGGGAACATCATGGGAGCGTGCGACTTCGAGGACGGCCTGGACGTCTCCGACTGAGCGGGGAAAGACTACACCGAGTGGCTCCACTTGATAATGTGACGCGTCGGTGGAGTATAGACCGCGGGTGAAACGATCAAAGCGGACTTCGCCCTCCACAGCTCGCGCGAGCTTTCGTTCGAGAGTTGGATCGCCTGGGGCGAGTCGAGTCAGTGCCATCTGGTCGTGTGATTGGTTTCCGGACCCTATGTTGGGCCGTTCTTGGACGGTGCCAACGTACCGATCGTCGTTCTCTGTCGCATCTAAGTGAGTGCACGTTGACATATCAAAGTGGACGCCATTTCCTGCAGCTTCCTGGCCCGACTAATACGCCTGCTCGTGTGCTTCAGGCTATGGCAAAGGCCACGATCGATCATCGTGGCCCTGAATTCGCCGATTTGACGGCTCGTCTTCTAGAGGGGCTCCGTTACCTCTTCAAGACGAAGCATGACGTGTTTATGTACCCTGCCTCCGGCAGCGGTGCCTGGGAAGCGGCTATTGCTAATACGCTTTCACCGGGTGACCGGGTTCTTTTGTTTGAGCAGGGCTTCTTTGCCCAGACTTGGGCGAAAGTGGCAAGCCGATTCGGAATTGATGTCGTGAATGTTGAATGGAACCCACGCATAGGTGTGAGACCCGAAGCGGTCATTCGGCAGTTGGAGCAGGACGCTACGATAAAGGCGGTTTGCATCGTGCATAACGAGACTTCGACTGGTGTCACAACTGATATTGAGTCGATCGGACGAGCAATGCGTGACTCGGGCCATCCAGCGATGCTCTTTGTAGATGCAGTTTCATCATTGGCTGTTACGGACCTACAGCATGACGCTTGGAGCATCGATGTGACCGTTAGTGGGTCACAGAAGGGTATGATGTTGCCGCCCGGGCTGGCTGTCCTCGCGGTCGGTCCACGTGCCATGGAGGCACATGAGGGTGCGATGCTGCCTAGGTCTTATTGGGATTGGGATGATCAGAAGCGTTTCAATGAGAGGGGCTTCTTTCCCTACACTCCAGCCACCAACCTTATGTTCGGTCTGGAGGAGGCTCTTGCTATGCTTGCAGAAGAAGGTCTTGAGAATGTTTTTGCGCGCCATGCATTGTTTGGACGCGTGACGCGAGCAGCAGTTGAGGGATGGGGTCTCGATGTCGTCTCGCAAAACGAGTCGGAGGCGAGCCAAGCGGCCACGGCCGTCCTAGTGCCCAAGGGCCATGATGCAGATGCGGTTCGCGCATTGATCCTAGATCGTTTTGACATGTCACTGGGGACCGGACTGGACCCCTTTCGGGGGCAGGTCTTCAGGGTGGGTCACATCGGAGATCTAGGTCCGTTGCAGCTCATAGGAACGCTAGCGGGTGTGGAGATGGGTCTCCAGCTTTCTGGGGTTATAAGCAAAGCCGAAGGGGTGGCTGCTGCGATGGAGGCACTGATCAAGGACACTGCAATATGATCAATCGAATAGGTTCCTTCTCGTGTCTGCAGTGGTTTGCCTTGGCTGGGTGCGCGGCTTTGTTTTCAGGCTGCTCCTCAGATGCGTCGTCACCACGTGAGTTGAAGTTCGGTCATGTTGGGGAGCCAGGGTCTTTGTTCGCACTCTCCGCTGACGAGTTTGCTAGACGTGCCAACGAACGGCTCCCAGAGGGTTGGGAGATTGTGACTTATGGCTCCAGTCAGCTTGGTGGCGACGAGTTGCTTCTGCAGAAAATCAAACTTGGGACGGTCGATTTCGCTCTGCCGTCCACGATTATGTCTTCACAGGTGGATGCCTTTGGCCTATTCGAGATGCCATACTTGGTTCGTGATCGGATGCATATGCAATCGATTGAAGAAGAGGTTGTTTGGACGGATCTCGCTCCTTTGGCAGAGGCTGCGGGCTACAAGGTTCTTGCTGTTTGGGAAAACGGATTTCGGCACGTTACCAATAGCTCGAAGCCACTCGAGACACCGGATGACCTAGAAGGCATAAAGCTTCGAACACCCAGTGGGGTCTGGCGGCTCAAGCTCTTCCAGGCCCTTGGGGCAAATCCAACGCCAATGGCATTGTCAGAGGTCTTTATTGGCTTACAGACTGGTGTGATTGACGGACAGGAGAACCCCTTAGCACAGATCTGGGGGTCGAAATTTTATGAAGTACAGGATTACCTATCTCTGACAGGCCATGTCTACACGCCAGCGTATCTAGTGGTCTCTCCGACTCGCTGGGGCTCTCTTCCCCTTGAGATTCAGTCGATTCTGCATGAAGAGGCTAGAGCGACTCAGGTTTACGTTTATGAGACCGCTAAGCGGCTTGACTCGGAGCTAGTTGGCCAGATCCGCGAGGCAGGTGTTCTCGTGAACCAGCCTGACCGGAAGCCATTCCTAGACGCCAGTGCTGAACTTTATATCGAGTTCGGTTTGACTGTTGAGTCCGGTGATTCATTGCTTGAACGGGCCGCAGCTGCGGGGTCGAACTGACTATTGAATCGTTGAGGCAAGGCCTCAGAAAGCTATTAGAGGTTATCGTTCTCGTCCTGATGGCAGTTTTGGCCGCAGTGGTTGTCGTGGGCGTCATATTTCGTAAGTCAGGTGCCTCGTTGATCTGGTACGACGAGGTTGCGTCGATCCTTCTCGCTTGGCTGACCTATTACGGCGCTGCGTTAGCCGCGCTCAATCGAGCACACATAGGCATGCCTACCCTGCTTGATCGGTTACGAGGATTTTCTCGCACTGCTCTCGTGCTGTTCGGGGAAGTTTGTACCATTTCCTTCTTCGTAGTGCTGGCGTGGGCGGGCGTTAGGGTGCTGGCGGTCCTTGGAGGGACCTCTCTGGTCTCCCTTCCTTCTGTGCCTATGTCTTTGGCGCAGTCCGTTATCCCGATAGGTGCGGTGCTCTTTATCGCGGCTCAGTTGCTGACGATCGGTGACGTATTGGGATCAGCTAAGAGAACAGACACTATCGCAGGTGGACAAACGCTTGTGGCCGTCGATTCTGAGGATGTCGACCGGTGAGTCTGCTCGCCATTGGCCTACTTCTTCTGGCACTTGTCGTAGTCGGTATCCCGATCGCGATAGCGCTCGGGATAGCTGCAGTAGCTGCAATGCTTACCGGGCCGGACGGGGTTGGTTCGCTCCCCAATACCGCTCTGGTGATGTTCGATGGTGCGACGTCCTTCCCACTGATCGCGATCCCTTTGTTCATACTAGCGGGTGCGATCATGAATGCGTCTGGGATCAGTCGACGGCTTATCGCTTTTGCTTCAGCTGTGGTTGGGTTCATCCGTGGCGGCCTGTCGATGGTTACCATCAGTGCATCTCTCTTCTTCGCTGAGATCAGTGGGTCTGCTGTGGCAGATGTAGCGGCTCTGGGGTCGATTCTGATTCCGGCAATGAGAGAGAAAGGTTATTCGAAGGCGTTCGCAGCAGCAGTGACTTCGTCCTCTGCTACGCTTGCAGTGATCATCCCACCTTCGATTCCTATGATCATATACGGAGTTATGTCGGGCTCCTCGATCGTCGAACTCTTCGTGGCAGGCATCGTGCCGGGGGTGCTTGGTGGAGGCCTGATGATGCTAGTTGCTTATTTCCTTGCTCGAAAACACGACTTCCCAAGGGAGCAGGAGTTTCAGCTAGGGCGTGTATGGCGAACTTTCAGGGATGCTGGCTGGGCTCTCACTCTCCCTTTGATCATTCTTGGGGGGATTTTCTCGGGTTGGGTAACAGCGACGGAGGGGGCCGGACTTGCAGTGGTGGCGTCGGTACTAATCGGGGGCCTTGTCTATCGCGAACTGGATTTGGCTTTGCTGAAAAGGGCCATGCTTGAGGGAGGGCAGCAAACGGCGGTCGTCATGCTTCTGGTGGCAGCTTCGGCTCTTCTTGGTGATTACCTGACCGAGGTTCGAGTTCCTCAGCAGGTAGCGGAGGGGATTATGGGCATGACCCAAGACAAATGGACGATTCTACTCCTCCTTAATGTGTTTTTCTTGGGCATCGGCCTTTTTTTGCATTCTGCAGCAGCGATTATCCTTGTCGTCCCTATCGTCATGCCACTTGTACAGGCCGCAGGTATCGATCCGGTCCATTTTGGACTAATTGTTACGCTCAACCTCGGTATTGGTCAGCAGACGCCACCGGTCGCATCGGTTCTGGTTACGGCGTGTTCCGTTGCGAAAGCGGATGTTTGGGAGGTTAGTAAGGTGAACCTTTGGTTTATCGGAGTTTTGGTTTCGATGTTATTGCTTGTGACATATGTGCCCATCGTACCCATGGCTCTGGTGGAGCTTTTCTACCGATGAGTGTTGTTACTGAGGTTACAGGTCGGATCGGGACCGTTCGTCTGGATAATCCGAAAAAGCATAATGTGCTGGACATGGCTGGTTGGTTGGCGCTTGCCGACGCTGTGCAGACTCTGTCCGAAAGAGACGACATTCGTGCACTGGCGATTCGCGGCACGGGAGGACGTGCGTTCTCGGCGGGTTCGGACATAAGTGCTTTCGCTGAGCAACGTTCATCCGCGCGCGATGTCCGTGATTACTCAAACGCGATCGCATTCGGAATGAGGGCGATTCGCGCTTGCCGACATCCTACGGTCGCAATCATTGAAGGGCTGTGTGTGGGTGGAGGGCTCGAGATTGCGGCTTGCTGCGATCTTAGAGTTTGCTCGGAATCAAGCCGATTCGGCGCTCCAATTAACAGATTGGGACTAACTATGTCTCATGATGAAATTGAGCCTTTAGTTCAAATTTTAGGCCCTAACTTTCTTTTGGAGATCCTGCTGACCGGGGAATTGATTAACGCTGATCGTGCGTTAGCGGTTGGGTTGGTAAATCGGGTGTGGCCAGACGCGGATATCGTGGAAAAGGGATACGGTTTTCTGTCACGAATTGCAGAAGGTGCTCCACTAGTAAACCGATGGCACAAGAAGTTTGTGTACCGTCTGATGGAGCAGAGAATGCTCACAGAGGAGGAGCGGGAGGAGGCGCACGACGCCTTTGAGACGGACGATTACGTTGAAGGTCGAACCGCCTTCGTTGAGAAGCGGGATCCGGATTTTATAGGCTCATGAGATGGACATCTCTTAAGGGGAGGCTCCCGACGTGACCGGGCCGCTTTCAGGCGTTCGGGTCATTGAGTTGGCTCACATCATGGCGGGACCGGTCTGCGGGCTCATGCTGTCGGACATGGGTGCTGATGTCATCAAGATTGAACGGCTCCCCCAAGGTGATGGGACGAGGGGCTTTATCCCACCGAACATTGGGGGAGAGTCAGCTGCGTTTATGATGCTCAATCGGGGAAAGCGAAGTGTAGCGCTCGATCTTCGATCGGAGGAAGGTGTGGTGATTGTGCGTCGACTCCTGCAAGAGGCTGACGTAGTGATAGAGAATTTTCGAGTCGGGACGATGGAAAAGATCGGCCTAGGCTGGAGTGAACTGAGTGAGTTAAATCCGAAACTGGTATACTGCCAGATCACTGGATTCGGTCGGACAGGGCCTATGTCCCAACAGGGCGGGTTTGATCTGATAGCTCAGGGTTATTCGGGACTGATGAGTGTTACCGGTGAAGCTGAGCGCCGTGAACCGGTGAAGGTTGGGACTCCGGTAACAGATGTTACTGCGGGAATACTGGCTGCCTATGGAGTTGTATCAGCTCTCTTCGAAAGAGAGCGCACTGGCGAAGGCCGATTAGTAGACACTTCACTGTTCGAAGCAGGTATAACTCAGACTTATTGGCAGAGCGCCATAGCCCTTGCCTCTGGGATTTCTCCCGGACCACTGGGGTCGGCTCATCCACTTTCAGCTCCCTACCAGGCGTTCCGCACAGCAGACGGTTGGATCAACATAGGAGCTTCTAATGACCCAACCTGGCATGGGCTCACGCGTGCGCTTGGCATGCCAGGTCTCGCCACTGATCAGCGCTTCAAGGACAACACTGGTAGAATGAAACACCTAGATCAGCTAGCCGAGGTGCTGGGTTCCAACTTGGTGACCGAAACGACCGACACTTGGCTTGAGCGGCTAGCTCGTGAGGGCGTGCCTGCCGGGCCGATAGCCTCGATCGGCGAGATGCTTGAGAACCCTCAGACGATTGCACGAGCGATGGTAGTTGAAACGGAGCATCCCACTGCTGGTCGAGTTCGGTCACTCGGAAACGCTGTGAAGATGTGGGGGCGTGAAACAGGGTCGACGAAGGAGTCAACTGCCTCGACCATACCAGAAGTTCAATCAGTTCCGGCTCCCATGCTCGGTGAACACACGTGTGCGGTTCTTCTTGATGCGGGTTATACAGAAGAGGAGATTGGGCACCTTCTCGGTACTGGTGTTCTTGTCAGCTCAGATCCCAGAAAGGGCCTGTAAGTCCTAACGTCTCAAGGATAATCTGGGCGTCCACGGCTGCTCTTCCTCGCCACTCGCGTGAGAGACGACCAGCGTACCATGGCTGCACCAGTGCCCACATTTGTGAGAAAGATATGGTCTCGCCACCGGCATGACCGGTTCTCTTGAGCCAGGAATCCAAATGCCCTTCCGACCGGAAGGCTAGGTAGTGGGCTCAGGTGAAACCGATGTCTTCCCAAGCGCGTCGCAACGGCGTTACAAGGTGAATGACCCCGTCGTCCCCACCGAGTATCCCGTTTCGGATACCGAACTCGAGTGCAGCACCGCTTTCGGCACATTTTGTGCGAGTCCAGCCGTCGGTGCCGAGAATGGCTGGTACTCCGAGTGCGTCCCAGGCACAATTAGCGTAACAGGTCATCTCTGGCGTTGTGACCACATAATCAGTGGGTATGCCCGAAAACGGATTAGCCATCCAAACGCCTTTGCCATCAGGCAGAGGAGCTATCTCGTGAGCTTCGAAGAGTTTCTGAAGTGATACTTGCACTCGGTTCTCGGTGCTGCGGGCTGCTGCCGCTATAGCTCCAAGTGTGGGTGCCTGACCGGACTCGGCAAATGACCTATAGATGTGAGTACGAACGTCCCAATCGAATTCTGTCAGGGCTACAGAGTCGCTCACTTAACTCTCGTCAACGGATGACCCGATAGCGTCTGAGGATATCGACCGTTTCTTCGACGGGCAGGGCCTCAACTGTTCGTCCATTGCTTGTCACGGATTCGGCCATGAAAAGGGAGTTATAAATAGCTTCCTCTGTAGCTTCCAAGGTCGCCTCGAATAACGCACTGACATTACTGTTTGACAGGTCGCTATATCGGTGCATCCCGTCCCCATCCGATCTTCGCACCTCTTCGGAGGTTGAAAAGGCTATCACGTAATCACCTGAGCCGTTGCTGGCATATGATCCCGTCCTTGATAGGCCCATAATGGCTCGTCGAGCAATACGCTCAAGGTTTCGGTCCGATACCGGTGCGTCAGTGGCTACCACGATCATGATTGATCCCCACTCTTGGAGATCTGTGTCTGGATCGTACTCGTCGTCGTGCCCCACCTGATTGGCGAAGGCGTACTGTCCCAGCTCTTTCCCTACTGGGGCTCCTCCGATTTGGAGAATACCACCGAAGTTTGACTGGACTAAAACCCCGACTGTGTATCCACCTAAGCTCGAGGGCAAAACTCGGCTACTTGTTCCGATTCCGCCTTTCCATCCGAATGCGACGGTTCCTGCTCCAGCACCTACTCCGCCCTCAGCCACGGGACCGCCTGAAGCGCTCTCCAGTGCGGCAAACACATGCTCCGGTTCGATTGGTCTAGAACGGATGTCATTCAGCCTGCCGTCATTGGTCTCTCCGACAAATGCGTTCAGTGAGCGTACATCCTCCATTCCGTCTTGTCCGAGCATCCATTCCACCATGGCATCCGCTGCTTTCCAGACGCAGAGTGTGCACGTGAGTAGTATTGGTGTTTCCAGCTCTCCGAGTTCGCGAACCTGAGTGACCCCCAAGAGCTTTCCGTAACCATTACCGACGTGGAGCGCTGCGGGCACCCGGCTCATGTATGTGTTCTCAGCGTGAGGAAGAATGGCGGTCACTCCTGTCCGTACGTTCGGTGCCTGAATCACAGTAGAATGGCCGACTTTAACCCCGCTGACATCCGTGATTGCATTGTGCGTGCCGCTTGGGAACACTCCGACTTGAATCCCTAGCTCTCGTGTTCGGAGTCGCTCATTGGATTGAGCGCAAAGGACACTTGGAGCGAGGACGGCAATGAGGATGGCGATGTTTTTCGGCTTCCGGAGCACGTGGTGTTTCCTTTTAGTCCCCGATCATGAGTAGTCGAAGCGTGTCAAATATCATGAGGAAGAGTAGAAGTGGGTGGTATAGTAGTGAGGCAACGAAGACCTCTCGAGCGTTTTTGTCACTCATTTCTTGAAGGGCCTTCAAGGCTGTGGCGAGGAAGGCCCCTCCGATTACTGTAGCTCCTACAGCGTACGGTAGAGCCGTGAAGCCAAGAAATGTCGGTGCCCAGCTGATAGGGATTAGGACTGCGATAGACGCCACCATTTGTGTACCGATTGATCGGGCGCCCCCGGGCGGGAGAAGCCGGAACCCAACTCGAGCGTAATCTTCCCTAAGTATCCAAGCTAAGCCCAGAACGTGGGGGAGCTGCCAAAAATAGCCTATGGCAAAGAGAGCTAAGCCACCCAAGTCTATCGAACCTGTTACCGCGCTCCATCCTATGAGCATCGGGAGCGCGCCCGGGATCGCGCCAGCCAGGGTCGCGACGTAAGAGCGGGTCTTAAGAGGCGTGTATACGCCGTGATACATGAGTCCGCTCGCTGCTGTTATGGCTGCTGGCAACGCCCCGAGCGTGAGCGCGACGAAGACGAGTCCCCCCAGCAGCAGTGCTGAACCGAAGCCGAGAGCTTCCATGGGTGACACTCGCCCAGTGGGCAATGGACGTCCTTGGGTGCGATGCATTACGGTGTCGACTTCCCGCTCGACAAACTGGTTGAGCGTCAGCGCGCCGGCGGTGGCTATGCCTGTCCCAGCTATTGTGTTCATGGCCAAGGTGAGTCCGACCTGTCCGCGGCTTGCTACAAATGCGCTCACCCCAGCGGTGACCATTACGTAACCTGTGATGCCAGGTTTGGTTAGCTCGTAATAGGCGCGCAGTCGCGATCTGATTGAATTAGCTGTTTGGGCTTCGGCCTGTGCCATTCTATGGATCGGGAGTTAAAGCGACACACCTATGACCGTCAGGATCAAAGGCGCCTTCAGAGCGAGAATGTACAGAGTGCGAAAGAAAGGGCGAAGTGGATACGTTTTTCTTTGAGAGTGTGCAGGCGGAAACTCCAAGGGTGTGTTACCAGTAATAGTGCGAGCGAGCCTACCATTGACGCCACTAGAATCGAGGGGATTGTGGATGCAGTGATCACGTTATGCGAAGATGAGATTTGTCCATCGTGGCTCGAGCCGGCATGGCGGCGGCTCCGGGGCTTACCTGACCCCGACCCTTCAGGTGATACACAGCATCAGGAGGTGACTGCATTTCCGGCGGTCAGGGACGAACTAATTCGTAAATTGACCGTGCTGTTTATCGGAACTAGCGAGTAGCTTATTAAAATGACGAAGGCTCATCGCCCAATGAAGCGCATCCTCTGGGTCGACGACGAGGTCGATCTTTTGAAGCCTCATCTTCTATTCTTGCAGGCTCGCAACTACCACGTCGATGCGATATCGAATGGTGATGACGCTCTAGAGCTGATGCGCGGAGCGCCATACGACTTAGTACTCCTAGATGAGCAGATGCCGGGCCGTAGTGGTTTAGAGGTGTTAGAGATTATGCGCCGAGAGGCTCCGCATCAGCGAGTCGTCATGGTCACGAAATCCGAAGAAGATCATACGATGACCGAGGCGATCGGTCGCCGGGTGGACGACTATCTAGTGAAGCCAACGTCTCCACGGCAGGTGCTCAGCGTGGTTACAAGAATCCTTGAAGGCTCATCGATCCAACAGGCTCAAGCGGCTCAGGATTTCGCTGCGATTTTCAGTACGCTGTCAGCAAACGTTCAGGCGGCGCGGAACGCGGATCAATTCGCAGCGGTGTATACAGAACTAGTCGATTGGCAGCTTCGACTCGGAGAAGCTGGTGAGGAGGGTTTATTAGATACCGTTGCGTCTCTTATTAACTCCCTGCGCAGAGATTTTGGCGAGTGGGTTGTAAGTAACTATCCAAAATGGATGGCTGGCGCGCGGGATCGACCGCTGCTCTCTGTTGACCTCGTGCGAGAGTTCCTAGTTCCCCGGTTGTCTTCGGATCCAGTTTACTTCGTAGTACTAGACTGTATGCGGCTGGATCAGTGGAGGGCCATCGCCCCCTTACTCTCTGAATTCTTTGATGTAGAGGAAACAACTCATTACTCGATTCTCCCAACCGCGACGCCTTACGCGCGGAACGCGATTTTCTCAGGTCAGTATCCTGACGAGATCGCAGAAAGGCATCCTGGCTGGTGGGACGCGTCAGACGATGAGGGAAGTCTGAATGCTTTTGAGGACGAGCTTCTTGAGGAGCAGTTGAGGCGGCTAACTGGGCGAGATGTGCCGGTTCACTACGATAAGATCTTTTCTGACCGGCAAAGAGCGCACGTTCGTGGCAGGGTGAACTCTGCCCTTAAGAAGCCGGGGTCTGTGATCGCGCTGGTCTTCAATTTTGTGGATCTGATGACGCACGGTCGCTCTGAATCCCCGATTCTCATGGAGGTAGCCAGGGATGAGGCGGCGCTGCGTGATCTAACGAGAACTTGGTTCGAGCGATCGACCGCGTTCGACATACTTCGGGAGGCCGCGCGGCGCGGTCACGAGGTCATTCTTACGACCGATCACGGGTCTATTCTGTGCCAAAACCCGTCGACCGTCTTCGCGCGCAAGGACGCAACGAGTAACCTCCGCTACAAATTTGGACAGGATCTGCGCGCCGAGCAGGAGAGTACAGCTTATGTGACCCGTGACGAGAGACACCTTCGCCTACCCGCGGGGCGCCTTGGTATGTCGTATCTTATTGCACTCGAGGATTATTTCTTCGTGTACCCAACCAAGCTCCGTGAGTACCAGGCACGATACAGAAACTCCTTCCTCCACGGTGGCATAAGTCCGGAGGAGATGATTGTGCCTGTCGCGAGCCTGAAGCCGCGCGCCTAGGCTCGGGTATGAGAGTTTACCCGCGCATGGTCGGGTTTGTCCGGCCGCACTCAGGGTCAATTTTGTTGGCGACACTCGCTGCCGTGAGCTACGCGGCTCTGGACGCTGCGACGTATGTGCTACTAATCCCTTTCGTTGACGCTCTCTTTGTGAGCGGTGGGGTAGCCGCGCGGTCTTCGGGTGACAACGCTGCGCAGGTTCTACTCGACGCTACT
Organism: Gemmatimonadales bacterium UBA2975; assembly: GCA_002348265.1. GTDB lineage: Bacteria > Gemmatimonadota > Gemmatimonadetes > Longimicrobiales > Gaopeijiaceae > UBA2589. The sequence continues at coordinate 17,856 of DEAT01000080.1, forward strand.
GTATACTCATGGGTAGACCTTACCGGTGATCCACTGATCGCTATTGAGCGGATTATTGTCCTGATCCTTTGCGCCTTTCTGTTGAAGAATGTCTTTGCGTTCACCCGAGGTTACGTGCTAGCCCGAGCTGAGCAGGGCGTAAGTCGGGATCTGCGCGATGCGGTGTATGATCATCTTTTGGATCTGGACTTAGGCTTCTTTGCGCGGACTCGGACAGGACAGATAGTCAGTCGACTGACTACCGAAATAGAGCAGTTCAGGACTCTCGTGACTCGCGAAGTTGGGCGATTGGTTTCATCTGTTTTCGAGTTTTTGGCCGCACTCGCCTTCATGCTTTTAATCTCTTGGAAACTAACTCTGGCCGCTTTCTTAGTTATCCCTTTGGCGATGGGGGTCTGGGGTCCGTTGGTCGACATACTGCGTAGGCGGGACAGACGCGCAGTCGACCTTGGGGCGGAGCTCAACGCGCATATTGTTGAGACGGTTTCTGGAGTCCGGCTAGTGAAATCCTCTTCTGCTGAGGAGGTAGAGCGGGGACGCTTTCACCGTCTCACCGCGGACTATTACCGCCATTTTATGAAGGCTGAATCGGCGCGCTCTTTGGCCGCGCCCATGACGGAGGTTCTAGCTGCCCTGGGCACGGCGGTGATTCTCTGGTACGGAGCCCGGTTGGTGGTTACCGGTGAGGTGACGGGGGCCCAGTTTGTCGGCTTCCTTGGGTTATCTCTAAAGCTGTATGCTCCAGTGAAAAACGTTGCAAAGTTTCCGGCGGTAGCGCAGCCTGGGCTTGTAGCTGCTGAGAGAGTTTTCGAGTTTCTAGACGCCGATGCTAAGATCACGGACAGCCCAGCTGCGAAATCAATTCAAGGCTTGGAGCGCGAAATTCTCTACGACCGAGTTTCGTTTTCCTATCATCAAGGGACTCCCGTCTTAAAGGATCTATCTTTTAGAGTCCCTAGAGGCAATGTCCTGGCCCTCGTAGGGCCGAGCGGGGCCGGAAAGAGCACCGTAGTCGATCTTCTGAGTCGTTTCTTTGAGGTATCAAGTGGTTCTATTTCAATCGACGGAGTAGACGTGCGGGATGTTCGGGTATCTGATCTGCGTTCCCTCATGGCGGTCGTGGCGCAAGAGACAGTGCTCTTTCACGATACGGTAGCTTGCAACATCGCATACGGCCGATCTGGGGCGACCGCCGATGAGGTTGCTGCGGCATCTAAGGCAGCGAATGCGCACGAGTTCATCCTAGGGCTTCCTGATGGGTACGAAACTGTTGTCGGCGAACGGGGCGTCGAACTTTCTGGCGGACAGCGTCAGAGGATAGCGATCGCTCGCGCCATACTTCGTGACGCTCCGATCCTGATCTTAGACGAGGCCACGAGCGCTCTGGATACCGAATCAGAGCGGCTCATTCAGGACGCGTTGGCCCGACTTGTCGAAGGTCGTACGGTACTTGTTATTGCCCATAGACTGTCGACAGTTCAGCGTGCCGACCAGATCCTCGTCCTCGAGGATGGCAGTCTCGTCGAGTATGGCGATCACAAAACGCTCTTGGCCCAAAGCGGTCGGTACAGGGCTCTTTACGATCTCCAGTTTGGTCTGACCCCCCATGGTGTGGCGAAACAGTGAACGGGGTTCGTTCGACAGAAGCATCCTCTCGCTGTATGAACGTTAGAAGGTCGCTCCGGCATCGGTTCGAACGCGAGGCCTACAGGATCATTAGGGCTGCGCTGATAACGTTGCCCGAGGACCTGTCGTTGCGCATCGGCTCTAGTATCGGTTGGGTTGCTGGAGTCGTTTTCCGCATTCGACGTGACGAGGTAGACAAGAATCTAGAGAGAGCTTTTCCAGGTCGGACGCAGGTGTGGCGCAGTGAGATTGCTAGGCGGAGTTACATGCATTTTGGGCGTGAGGCAGCCTTTCTCTTTCGGGCGTCCCGATGGTCGCCTGAAGAAATTTCGGCCCGAGTTCAGATGGTTGGCTTTGCCCCTCTTAGGGATGCGGCGGAGCGAGATCGAGGCGTTGTGCTCCTCACAGCACACCTAGGGAATTGGGAGATGGCTGGTGCAAGCATCGTGGCGGCAGGCATCCCGATCGACGTTGTGGGTAAGAGGATGACTAATCGAAGGCTTGGTGCGGATATTTTTGAGATGAGGGAGCGGGTCGGAATGCGGATGATCGATGTCGCCGATGCGTCGAAGGCAGTGCTGCGTTCACTCCGATCAGGGAGACTTGTTGCTTTACTTGGTGATCAGAACGCCGGCCGAAGCGGAGTATTTGTGAGGTTTTTTGGCTTTGAGGCTTCTACATCTCGTGGCTCTGCTATATTTGCTCTCCGCTGCGATGTCCCTGTCTTTGTCGGGTTCGCGATTCGACAGCCTGGGCGAGGCCAACGTTATGTCATCGAAGCTTTTCAATTGGACTTCGAAAGAACTGGCGATTTCGAGGTCGATACGAGATCAATCCTGACCGCCTACCACAGGATCCTCGAAAAGGCGATTGTTTCTGCCCCAGATCAATATTTCTGGCACCATAAGCGCTGGAAGACCAGGCCTCCCGGAGAGGACACTACGTAATAATTCTAAAAGTGAGGAACAGGCCCCAGCGCCCTTGGTTACAAATCAGTTACTCGCGTCGAAGTCGTTTCGGCGCTCTCATATCCTAATCGAAGCAAAGCCGCCCCCGGGTACCAAGCCGTGATCTACCTCTGCATTCCAGCCCACAACGAAGCATCGACTGTCGGAGTGCTGCTATGGAAGATTAGGAACGTCTTAGGTGAGTTTGGGAGAGATTACCGTATAGTGGTGCATGACGATGCATCGTCTGACGAAACGCCTGAGGTCCTTCAGCGATACAGGCGCTCTCTGCCACTCACCGTGCTAAGATCTGATGAGCACCTCGGGTATGGCCGTTCAGTCGAGAAACTTCTTAGGCACGTAAGTAATGAGGCCCCATATCCCAAGCGTGACTGCGCCGTTGTTCTTCAGGCAGATTTCACTGAACGTCCTGATGATGTGGTTACTGCGGTCAAGATCTTGGAGGGTGGGGTGGACATCGTTGCTGGGTCGATAGAGGTAGGGGAGTTACATCGCATGACTAGGGCAGTTCATTGGGCCTCTCGGACTCTTTTGCATAAGATCTTCGCAAAAGCCCCGGTCTCGGATCCTCTGGCCGGACTGCGAGCGTATCGTGTGATTGTCCTCAAGAAGGCTTTTCGAGACCGCTCCGAGCAAAATCCCATAATCTCTGCGGAGAGATGGGCGGCCAATGTCGAGATGCTAGGAGCTTTGGCCCCGCACGCACGTCGGATCGTAGAAATGCCCGTGCGGCTTCGTTACGATCTGAGAACGCGACCTTCACGTTTCCGATCTTGGCGGACTTTTATAGAACTCGCCCGGTTACCTAAGGCATTATGGTCACCAGAGGAAGAAGAAGAGTGAGAAAAGTATCTATGATTCCTCTGCTTCGGTCCTTCGTGCTAGTTGTCGCTCTTTTAACTGCTTCGCTAGTCCCAGCCCTTCAAGCCCAAGAGGAACGAGTCTTAAGAGACATTCTTGTCGACTCTCTGCGGTCAGTTTACGACATCAGGGAAGGTCAGGTTCCTGCGGTTCTTGAGGAAGAAGATGTACCGATCGATCAGCTCGCTGCTCCTGCTCCGTTCGGACCAGGAGAGCATCTAGAGTATAAGGTAAAGGTCGGCATCTTTAATGCCGGGAATGGTTACATGAGTGTCCTCAACATAGAGGAGCATGAAGGAAGTCCGGTTTACAGGATCAACCTTGGCATTAAAGGTGGCATCGGACCAGCTAGGGTGAACGACATGTACCAGACCTGGTTCGACGTGACAACTCTGCAAACTTGGCGTTATATCCGAGATATTGACGAAGTTGGCTACCAAAGCTACCGACACTGGGAGTTCTATCCGGAAATAATGCGATGGGAGCGGATAGATTTCGATCGTGGGGGTGACCTGGGGTCTGCGTTACCGCTTGATGAAATTGCATTCATATACTTCATACGGACTCTGCCACTAGAAGTGGGAAAGACCTACACCCTGAACCGCTACTTCAAGGAAGAGGGCAACCCGGTGAAGGTGACGGTCTTGCGAAGGGATCAGAGGGAGACGGAGGGCGTCGTCTACAACACGATTGTCGTGTCGCCGGAGATCCAGACAGATGGTTTGTTTGGGCAGGGTGGGAAAGGTGAGATTCACTTTACCGATGACGAACGGCGGATCCCGGTTTACGTGAAGTCGGATATCCCGAATTTCCCCGGGTCACTGACGCTCCACCTTCAAAGCATCACTGAAGGACATCCGCTGAACCCTCTATCGCGGGTAGCGGCCAAGGAAGGCCGAGCATCAAGGGGACAGACCGAAGCCTCAGGCTCGGACCTTCACTGACTTCTGACGTCCTCAGATAATGCCACTGACCATGCGTAGGTTGCGCTTGAAGACCGTGTGGCTGGCGGTGTTCCCTTTCCTGTGGATGGCGAGTCCTGACATGACTTCTCTTTCGCTTGGAGCCGGCCTAGCCTTGCCCGGTCTCTGGATTAGAGGCTGGTCGGCAGGCACGATTTATAAGGATAAGAAGGTTGCGATGACCGGTCCCTACGCATTAACACGGAACCCACTCTACTTAGGATCATTTTATATCGGCTTAGGTGTGGCATTGGCAGGTGGACAGTGGTTTTGGTCCCTAGCTTTTTTAGCGTTTTACGTCGCCATCTACTCTAAAACGATGGAGGAGGAGGTCCGCCATCTCACTGAGTTGTTTCCAGACGTGTACGGTGAGTATGCGTCGAGTGTGCCGATGTTCTTCCCTAGGATTACTTCTTGGTCTAGTCGAAATGAGATGGATTTCGGTGGGTTTTGCTGGTCCCAATATCACCGAAATAAAGAGTGGGAGGCCTCTGTCGGCGTCATCTCTGTTTTCATGGTGCTTTGCGCTAAGTTTGTGTGGGCGCTCTAGGTATGTGGTGGCCGAGGGTTGCCCGCTCGGGGTGTCATCCGTCAGGGATCAATGTAGCGTGCTGCTGCTACGTGGATTTTTTCCAATACGTCGGCGACGTGGATTCGTCTCATCCCGTCTCGGTACGCAGGAATTAAAGGGTATTTCTCTCCAGGGTAATCAGCGTAACCGTCTACAATTAGGTCTTCAAAGGCGCCCCAAGGACCAGAACGCTTTGGGTTTGTGTGCCCAAAGAGGGACACCACAGGTGTACCGAGAGCACGACTGATATGGAGAGGACCCGTATCCGGTGATAAGAGAAGCACAGCACCATCTATAATCCACATGAGGCGCCGGAGGTCATCGCCTAGCTTGTTGATCACCTGAGCTTTTGTTTGCTTGAGGATCTCGCCAGCGATTCTTCGTTCTGTCGCAGAAGCTCCTCCAACGATTACTGGCTGGAAGCCGTAATCCACCTCTAAGGCTTCAAGGACTCGCGCGTACCCCTCGACATGCCAGTTCTTCTTGGTCTTACTCGTGGAGATAACCACGGCACACACTGGACGCTGGATTCCTTCAAAGAAGTCTGCCTGCAGTCTCCGCTCCTTCCGAGTGAAGGTCAGTCCCCATTCGACTGGATTAGGATCGATCCCAAGGTATTCGAGAAACTCTAGGTATTGGTCTTGGACGTGGCGCTGCCCTCGGGCCGGGATCCGAACATTCGTGAAGAGCCATTGGCCGTCACGCGCTCTAAGTCGATCGAAGCCCAGTTTGATCCGAGCGGGTGCGAGGGCCGTGATTAGCCCGGCCTTAAAGTACACCTGCAAACCGATAAGAAGGTCGAATTGGCGACCTCGCATCTTCTTTACAATGTCGTGAAGCCCTCTCCACGAAGATAATCCGCGGCGACGGTGGAAGATGATGAATTCGTCTACGGCTGGATGGTATCGCACCATGCTCATTGCCGCAGGTTGAATCACCCACGTGATTCTGGTTTGTGGCCAAACTCTTTTCAGGGCGGTAGCCACGGGTAGGACGTGGACGGCGTCCCCTATAGCAGAGAGCATCACAATACAGATTTCTTTAGGTGGTGAGCCCTGCCAACCCATTCCTGAAACGATATGTCCCTTGATCACCTGCTCTCCGTCAGTACTCCCTGAGATAACGCTCATTTGTGCCCATTTTTCACGGAAAGGGCTTTCAAGACTTCGATCTTTCCGTACTCTCTGCCTATAGGAGCTCTGATCTTCAGGACTGACCTTACTAGGCGGTGCTTCATCCTGTTGGCGAAGCTTGTCGACCCTGGTGCGGTCACCCGTGCGCGGTCGAAGTCCACAACCCACGCAGATTCACCCAGCTTTTGCGGCAGAAGGATATTGTTTGCGTTCAGATCCACGTGATAGACGCCCGCGTCATCGAGTGATCGGATTAGATTGCCGGCTCGGGCCAGACTGTTTATTGATTGGATTAGATCGTTTTGTTCGAGAAGAAGGTCGGCCAGCCTACGGACACCGGGTATCGTTTCGGTGATGAGATCGCATCGATAAAAAGCACCGAATGAGTAGGTCGCCCCACAGACGGCTGCTGGGGTTCGAATGCCCCGGGCGCGGGCCGTTTCGATTGCTGTGATCTCCCGAAAGGGTCTCGGTTTCCCAATTTTTATATATAGGTCCCTGAGATGCTTTGTTACTCGACCCCCTCGAAGGTAATGGCGGATCGCCCAGCGGGACCTCGCTTCCGGACCTGGTAGAGGAGATCGGACGGAATGGACGAAGCCTCGGCCCGAGAGAGTGACACGATCGTCTTGGGAATTCGCCCAGTCGTAGAGTGTTGTCTTCTCTAGAATTGAAGCGATATGATCCGCGGCTCCTTCCCATGAGACGAACTCACCATGAGTGTGCTGACAACGGATATAGCCTTTTGGAACGAGGCTAGTCGCCATAGAAGTCCCCGTCAGGTTTCGGTCTGGGCTTCTGGGACTTCGACTAGGTATACACCCGGGCCATCGATTGTCTTGCCTTTAGCTTTAATCCGGAACGTGTACTGCCCTGAGTGAGGGAACAGGACCTCGTGCATCGGGACTATGACCGGCGTCTTTGCGCCCGCTTCAAATGCGGTTGGCTGCCGCACTTCTGTTTCGACGTCTAGGACCCGTTCAGAAAACGGTTCTGTCTCGTGGTCTAGAGTAACTTGAAAACGATAACGGCCGTGATCCTCACGATCCCATTCGATTACGATCACAAGAACCATGTGGTCTTGTAGTGCTGGGAATCCAGGTGCGGGTAGAGAGTGAAATATTCCGTGGACGTCCAAGCGTCCATCGGTTCTTGGTTGAGCGTCCTCGCAGACGGCCGAAAATCGAAGCTGCATAAGATCCCTTTTTTCTTAGTCCTCGGTGTGGCCCCAGCCCCCGCCTCCGGGTGAGCGAATACTCAAAATGTCTCCGGCTTCAATCCAAAAGGTGTCTTTTCCTCGAAGCACGCGTTCTTCTCCGTCGCGGATGAGTATGTTTGAGCCTGGTGTACCGCTTGCACCACCCTGGGCACCGGCGGGCCCATGCTCCCTCCGTTCGCTTAGGAGCGATACCCTACATGGACCGATCACCTGGAGATCGCGACGGAGGCCGTCACCGCCCCTGTGTTTCCCTCTGCCTCCAGATTCTCGACGGATACCATATTGGGTTATCCGAAAGGGGTATGCGTGCTCAAGCGCCTCAATAGGAGTATTAAGCGAGTTAGACATGTGTACGTGTACACCACTTAGACCGTCACCCTTAGGGCCTGCTCCCATCCCACCACCGATCGTTTCATAATACGCGAACGTCTCACCTGTTCTTGGATCCGTACCGCCGATCGTTGTGTTGTTCATTGTGCCCTGGGAGAGTGCCGGTATTAGATCGGGAAGAGCTTCTCCGAAAGCCCGGAATAGTACGTCGGTGATGCGTTGACTGGTCTCAACGTTTCCTGCGGCTACAGACGCGGGAGCGGCGGCGTTGACTACGCTGCGTTCAGGTAGGTGGAGCATTACGGAGGACATGGAGCCGCCACCTGCGGGTAGCGACTCTCCTAGTAGTGCTTCTACTACGCAACGGACTACGTAGCGCGTAGCGGAAGATGTGATGGCCTCCACAGCGTTTACGCCTCCCGGGACTTGGTGGGAGGTGCCTGAGAAGTCGATTTCAAGCAGAGATCCTCTAACATCTATACGGACGAGTATCTGCACTGGGCCGGATCCAAAGCCATCATCTTCGATTACGTCTGCTCCTTTGTATGTGCCGTCCGGAATTTCTTTAAGACCGGTGGCCAAGAGTCGATCGGCATAAGTGATCAGTTCGTCCATGGCAGAGAGCGTTCGGATGACCCCGCGTCGCTCACCGATCTCCAGAAGTCGAGTCGATCCCGTGTGGAGTGCTGCAATCTGGGCATCGAGGTCTCCTGCGCGCTCGACAGGGGTTCGGACATTCGCAAGCAGGAGTGCCCATACTTCTTGATTAAGAGTGCCCCCCTTGTAGAGTCTGATTGGCGGTATGCGCAGACCTTCTTCGAAGATTTCCCGCGCTAGTGGCATTGAACCCGGGGTGGATCCTCCGACGTCTGAGTGATGCGCCCTAGAGGCTACATAACCCAATAGAGTTCCAGTCGGATTGTGTACTGCCGAGATAAGAGTGATGTCTGGGAGGTGCGTTCCCCCGCAGAATGGATCATTAAGACATACCACATCGCCTGGATCAATCACTCCCACTTCTTCGAGCGCCGCTGTGACACTCATCGGCATGGCACCCAGGTGGACCGGCATATGGTCGCCCAGTGAAACCGCCTCTCCAGCCGGGTTGAAGAGTGCACAAGAATAGTCGCGCCGCTCCTTTATGTTGGGCGAGAACGAAGCACGCTTGAGAGCGGCACCCATTTCGTCCGCGAGTGCGGTGAAGAGGTGCCGAAATACTTCGAGTTCGACTGCGTTAAGGCCGTCGCTTTGTTCCACTGGAGCTCCGGTTTATCTGAGAACCGATCACGGTTAGTTTTCAAGGCTGAAGCTAAAATGTTGAGGCACCGCGCTGAAGGCGCGAACGGTAATACTTAAAGGAGAATGATTTGTCCCACGAGAAGCTCCTCGAGCGTGCACGTGACGAACTCTTCAGTCATGTACATCGCTGCGGCGTCCTGAAGGCGGCTGAAGACGATCAGGTGCATTGGATGGACGAAACTATAGACTACATCGGGGAGCGTTACCCTGATTTATCAGATTCTGATCTTCGAGATTTACACAACATCGGGATCCGTTTTTGCAAGCCTGCCATAGGGCACGGTGAAGCCACCTCTCGGATGGTTGAAGAGGCCGTCACCTGAGACATTCTTTTAATGCCATTGATTACGCTTTCAGGGGCCGGGTTGAGTAGGTCTTTGCGACTTTCCGTTTTGGTAGCTTCCGAATAAGACAACTATACTAGAGTCGGCTGGTTGACCAGTTGTTGAGATGCGGTATACTTCCGCCCACTTTTTTGTCTAAAATCGCTTAGGAACCATACGGTTTGCTAAGGATTTATGAAATTTCCGGACAGTGACCGGGGGGAGCACTTGGGCGACGCGTTTCGGCTGGACCGCGAAAAGCAGCTGCTGAAGCAATATTATGCTGGACAGCAGATGGAATCCCCTAACGGGGGGTTCCTCATTTGTCTTGGGATTCGCCAAGAGGAGACGGGGGATGCGGTCGGCATATTTGAGTGCAGCGCGTCTTGGCTCCGCTACGAGGTGGCCATACGGAAAGCGACTCGGACCGAACGAAAGAAGGTCAGGGATGCGCTAAAATCGGGTGAAGAACCAGCATGCCCGCGCTGCGTGATGAGTGCGCGCCTGGTCAGGGCTGGTAAGTCTTTGGTTTGCAATCACTGCGGCATCGCTTACGGTAAGGTCTAAAGGACTGGGCTAGGAGCGGAATGGACCCGGTGGTGGTATACCCTGAATCAAGCACGCGCGTTAGACTTGCCCTCATGACCTCTGCTGTGCGATCGCCCGTGGCTCAACCCGGAGTCTAGTAGATGTCTGAATTGTTCCTCTCATCTGAGGAATACGACGAGCGGGCCCACCAACTTTACAGTAAAGGTGACTACCACGGCGCTCTAGAGGTGCTAAAGGAAGGTCTGTCACGATACCCCCAAGCAGTCGATCTTTGCGTTGGCCTGGGCTATGCCCGGCTTGCCCGTGAGGAGTATGCTTGGGCGCGGCACGCATTTGAAAGGGCAGTCTTACTCGATGAAGCTCACGAAGATGCTCTTGTTGGCTTGGGTGAAACTCTTTTGCGTTTTGGGGAGCACCGCCAGGCCCTTCGTCTCTTTGATCGTGTTGTATCGATGGGGCTCGATGATGATGTCGAGCTGATGCTCACTATCGGTCGAGCCCTCTATGGGGCCGCTCTGTACACTGATTGTTACGACATCTTTTCGAAGGCAGCAGCGAGCCGTCCGGATTCCGCAGACGCGGCAGCAGCGCTCGGCTACACTTTGCATCGGCTCGGTGATGAGGTGAGAGCAGGACGTCAGGTTAGACGGGCACTTCGCCTAAATCCGGATCTCTATGAGGCACGTATTTTTCTCGGTCATTTGTTCTATGACCGCGGTGACTGGGAGGGTTCTCTGAGAGAGTTGGAACAGGTTCCGCCTCAAGAGCATTGGGATGCTCTTGCCGTTTGGCGCCTGATGGAACTCAAGCGAACACTCTGGCACGTGGAATCCGGGGATCCGAGGCTTGCGCCATGGGAGCAGAGGCTCAATGAGCTGGAGGAGATGGAGGACCCCATAGACAGACTCCTTGCGGACGTAGAAAGTCGAATGCATGCCACTCAGACGAATGTCTATCTTGACCCTAGCCAGCTTGAGCTTTTCGAACTCCATGAAGAGGGCGGGGTGGACTCCCGTATGATCCGGCTTGCCGATGGCCATCTGTTGCGCGGTGACTGGGATGAAATAATCCGCCAAATGCGCGATCAGGCAGGCTTCGGCCACGAAACGGTGCAGGAATACATGCGCAGACTTGCTGAACGATGGCTAGAGCAGGCGGGTGTCAGCGTACCGAGCGCTGATCCCGAGCACTTTCTTCGTGCCGCCGTCGAAGCAGGCCTCATTCGTCTGGAACTTGAGGAATAGGACGTTGACGTTTTTTTTGGCGTCCAGTTGAGTCTGCGTTTTCCGTATATAGCAGGCTTTCTGTTATTGAGCAGTGTAGGTTGCGAGCAAGTAAACCCGGCTTTGCGTCCGGACTTGCAGCTCATTGAAGAACTGGGCCTGTCGAGAACTGATCGTGTTCATACGGTGAGACTCACAGTGGCGGACCAAGAGCTGGCTTATCCGGACTCGCTCCTCGTTCAAGAAGGGGATTACATCCAGTTCGTGTCCGATGACTGGTTCCTTCATGAAGTGCGTTTTGACTCGACAGCTATGAGCAAGCATGCTTGGGAATTCATGGTTTTGAATAATCAAGCTGCGTCCCCGCCACTACTTCAGCATGGAGCGCGGTTCTTGATCTCGTTCGTCGACGCTTCTCCTGGTGTTTATCCTTTTTTGCTCGAGGGCAACCGTGAGCCCGGATCCGGTGTGATCGTGGTGGCGTCTCCCTCTGGCATACCGTAATCTGCCGAGCGATTCTCGCTCGTATGTCACAAATAGAAATACCATTGCATGCCGCGCATAGCACTTATCCCTGGTGATGGAATTGGAGTCGAAGTCGTTCGTGAAGCTCGACGGGTGCTAGAATTCGTTAGGGAAGCCGAGGGTGTAAACTTCGAATTAGTAGAATGGGATCTCGGAGCAGATCGATTCCTCAGAGATGAAATCACTATAACAGACGACGAGTTCGTGTCACTTGATCAGGATCACGACGCCGTTCTTTTGGGAGCCCTAGGGGATCCTCGAGTTCCGAGTAACCAGCACGCTAAGGATATTCTTCTCGGAATGCGCTTCAAGCTGGATCTCTATGTGAATTTCCGACCATGCGTCCTGATTTCCCCCGAACTGTCTCCACTAAAGACCGTTTCTGATCTTCGGCTTGAGATTTTCCGCGAAAACACGGAAGGCGAGTATACCGGAATGGGTGGGGTAGCCAGGAAGAACACGCCGGCCGAGGTCGCTATCGAGGAGAACCTTGCGACGCGACATGGCGTGGAGAGGATAATTCGGGCTGCCTTCCAGTTTGCAGACTCAAGAGGACGCGACAGGGTGTCGTTGGTTGATAAAGCAAACGTTATGCGATATGTCGGCGACCTGTGGAGACGAACTTTTGCCGATGTTGCTTCCGAATATCCCGGCATAGAGGCAGACGCGATGTATGTCGATGCCATGGCGATGGACCTCGTGCGCAGGCCGGAGCGTTACCAGGTCCTTGTCATGTCAAACCTTTTTGGCGACATCATCAGCGACCTAGCGGCAGAAATAACGGGTGGTCTCGGTATGGCGCCGTCAGCCAACATCCACCCTGGTCGCAACGTTCTTTTCGAACCCGTGCACGGATCTGCTCCTGACATAGCGGGTCAGGGTAAGGCGAACCCGATCGGAGCAATTCGCTGCGTCGCTCTGATGATGGATCATTTCGGCTACTATGCTGCTGGAGATTCCATCGAAGCCGCAGTTGTGTCCGCATACAGGATGGGTCAGGTAACACCGGACCTTGGTGGCGACTTTACTACAACGGAAACCGCGACTGCGATCATTGAGCATATTCGTGACGCTTACATAGCAAGTGCATAACTGGGTCGATCCAATAGGCCTATTTTTGTGCGCGGGGCTCGGAGTAATAATCTTAGCAAACGTTAACCTTCATAAAGTATCTCGTAGCGGGGTGAACCGGCTGGGCCTATAGGGGTAACGCTTTCTTCAATAACCACGCTCGCTCTCTTAAAAAGTTTATCTGAGGCTTCATGGCAACGCAGGGTCATTCACGCGAAGTAGTCGTTCTCTCTGGTAAGCGCACCGGTTTCGGTACCTTCGGTGGCTCACTCAAGGATTTTACTGCTACTGACCTGGGTGTGTTCAGTAGCCGAGCTGCAATCGAGACAGCAGGCATTACACCTAGTCAGGTGGATCACACGTTTCTGGGTAATGCCCTGCAAACGTCGTCCGACTCGATTTACTTGGCTCGGCATGTAGCGCTCCAATCTGGCGTACCTGAAGATCGCCCTGCCCTGACCGTCAACCGGCTTTGCGGTTCGGGTTTCGAGGCGGTTGTCCAGGGGGCGAAAGAAATCGTTCTTGGTGAAGCAGATGTTTGCTTGACCGGTGGAACCGAGTCTATGAGTCAGGCACCACATGTTGTTCGTGGTGCTCGGTGGGGGAAGGCACTCCGGTTGGGTCCGGCGGGCTCCAATCTAGAAGACCTTCTCTGGGAGGCTCTACTGGACACCAACTGCGACCTCACGATGGCTCAAACAGCCGAGGAGCTGGCAGACCGCTATGCGGTCACGAGGGAAGAGGCTGATCAGGTGGCCGTGCGTTCTCATCAAAGAGCAAAGGCAGCTTGGGACAATGGGTACCTAGACGCAGAAATTACCGAGATCGTTATCAAGTCCAGAAAAGGGGAGAAGGTCTACGCGACTGACGAGCACATACGCCCTGACACAAATCTCGAATCTTTGAGGGGGTTGCGCCCCTATTTCCGCAAAGACGGACTTGTAACAGCCGGAAATGCCAGCGGGATTGGTGATGGGGCGGCAAGCGCAGTTCTCGCGAGCGCTGAGTGGGCGGAGGCAAACGGAGTCAAGCCGATCGGTCGTATACGGTCATGGGGTTTCGTAGGTGTGGAGCCCAAAGTCATGGGAATCGGACCAGCACCGGCTGCTCGGATGGCCCTTGAAAAAGCTGGCCTGTCTCTCGAAGACATCGACCTCGTCGAAGTGAATGAAGCTTTTGCGCCACAGTACAAAGCTGTCGAAAAAGAACTTGGTCTAGATCCTGAAAAGACAAATGTGAACGGTGGGGCAATAGGGCTCACGCATCCCCTAGCAGCATCGGGGGCACGGATCACGATTCATCTCCTTCACGAACTGCGACGCCGTGGTGGGAAGTTTGGACTAGGTTCTGCTTGTATTGGCGGGGGGCAGGGTGGAGCCGTCATCGTAGAAGCGCTCTAGGTAGTGCCACCAAGGGCTTCTCTCTCGTGAGTGACGAAAACGGTGGTAGTCTGAGTAGACAGCAGTTCGACTCGGTCATTCGACGTGCCGCAGAGCTGGCGACTGCGGATCTGGATGAGAAAGAGGGACGAATGAGCGAAGTCGAACTTTTCCGGATAGCGTCAGAGGTTGGACTACGTGAAACCGACGTGCTCAGGGCTCTTATAGAGGTTCGAAGCAGAAGAGGAGGGCGCACGACACTCGATCGCATCTTTGGTTTTGAAACGGTAACTGCTTCGCGTGTAGTGTCTGACGCCAAAGTCAACTTGAAAGATCGGTTAGACGATTTCCTAGTAGCTTCGCAGCTACTTCGCTCTGTCCGCAGAACCCCCGATCTACTAGTCTACCAGCCGGCTGTCGACTGGGTTTCCCGGCTCGCTCGAGCAGCGAGCTTCACGTCCCAGGAGCATTACATCGCCTCAGCGAAGTCTGTCGAGGTGCGTCTGGAGAAACTAGACGATGAGCGGGTATTGGTAGGGTTGCTTGTCGATCACGGAAACCGGTCTGCGTGGATCGTTCAGGCGGTTTTAGGAGGAGGCGTTGTGGGTGCTGCAGCCGGGGCGTTGGTTACTGTTTTCGGCGGTATAGCGATGGGGGGTTTAATCACCTTGGCGAGCGTTGCGGGGCTTGTCACCTGCTTAGGAGTATGGGTAGCTGTTGGGAATAGGGTGGTGCAACGGCGCAGAATGAAAATCGCGCAGGTCATAGCGGAGATCGATGGAGTATTGGATCGTCTTGAGACGGGAGAGGCGCTAGAGCCTCCACCTGCGTCATGGAGACGCTGGGTTAAGCGACATTTTCACGGGGCTGCCCGTGATTTTTCACGGACAGAAAAAAGCGCAGAGTGAGATTCACTATTAAAGGAGGAAGATTTGAGCATAACCAATGTTGGAGTCATAGGCTGTGGGCTCATGGGCAGTGGTATTGCGGAGGTGGCGGCCAAGAGTGGCTTCAAGGTGACTGTTCGCGAGATGAACAGTGACCTCCTCGAGGCCGGACAGAAAAGGATCCGGAGGTCAATGGATAGGGCGGTGGAGAAAGAGAAGCTGACACCCGAGGAGCGCGATGCTGCGTGGGAGTGTCTTACGTTCGCGACTGCTTTGGAAGATATCGCTCACTGCGACCTCGTTATTGAGGCGATAGTAGAGAGCTTGGAGCTCAAGAACGCACTTTTCAGTGAGCTGGATGGGTTATGCTCGCCTGACACGATTTTTGCGTCTAACACAAGCTCGCTCACTATTACGGACATGGCAGTCAATGCGCGTGCAGACCGCTTTGTCGGGTTGCATTTCTTCAACCCGGTACCGGTGATGAAGTTGGTCGAGGTTGTGCGCACTATAGCAACGAGTGAAGAGACCTACGACCGGACATTCGAGTTTGCCAAGGCCCTCGGGAAAGTCCCGATAGCTGCCAAGGATAACTCAGGCTTCGTAGTGAACCTCCTTCTCGTTCCTTATATGCTCGATGCGATTCGGCAGCTGGAGCGGGGCGTAGCGAGTGTCCAGGATATAGACACCGGGATGTCGTTAGGCTGCGGGTACCCAATGGGACCGTTCATGCTGTGTGATTTTGTTGGCATAGACACGCTATACAAGATCTCGGAGATCATGTTCGATGAATATCGGGAGGAGCGTTATGCCCCTCCTCCTCTGCTGAAACGGATTGTCGCTATGAACCGCTATGGTCGAAAGACAGGAAAAGGATTCTACGATTGGAGTGGAGAAACTCCGGTCCCGCTTCCGCTCTGAGGAGCAATTGGCCTCTGCTTGATATAAAGGCCAAGCCAACATGTTTAAGATTCAAAGGTGCTTCTAGGACTATCCGGCGGCTTAAAAAGAGAAAGGCGGCTCCCAGAACACATGGGGGACCGCCTTTCTCTTTACTTTCAGCGCTTGTGGGCGCTTATGGACGCTTACGGCGTTGGCGCCTTCGCTCACGACGAACTGCCGCTTCGCGTTTGCGTTTTCGTTGGGCGCTTGGCTTTTCATAGTAGCGCCTCTTGCGTAGTTCTGAGTAAAGTCCCGACCGCTGCACTTTCCGCTTAAAACGGCGCAGGGCGCGGTCGAGACTCTCGTTGTCCTGTACGACGACTTCCAAGACAATCACATCCTTAGTGATGGACCGTTACAGTAGAGCTGCGAAAGCTAAATATGGCTGCTTACAGGGGCAACAGCTTTAGACTTTGTTCTTTCTTGACCCGTGGGTCGTCGTTTGGTTGAATGGCTAAGGCAATCGACCTTCACGATGCAGCGTATGGGTGTAAAGGCGATACGCCTCAGGGTGCGCAAGAAAGTCTCTAGCCCACGATTCGAAGTCAGGCAGCGGCATAAGCTCTTCTATGTGATCGATCACAATGCGGGCGAATTGCAGCCGGTCTTTGGCGCGAAAGTCTATCCGTTCGCCATCTAGTATGCGATCCACAGCGTACGCAAAGTCATCCGCATCCACCATCGATATAAAGTGACATACCTGATCGATCCGATACGACTCGTATAGAGAGCGAAGGCGCTCAAGCTCGTCCCTCGAAATATCGATGCCATCGTCGATCCAGGACCCTGACAACTCGGCCGAATTTGTGTTGAGGAGGGCCCTGAATTGTCCGCGGAGCGGGGTCGGCTCGTTCTCCCAGAGGCCTTTGGTATGCAGCGCTGACTCTAGTAACCCATTCAAAAGCGGACGTCCTAGGCTCCGGGCTTTTTCGTGGATTTGTGCTTCTGAGTTCTCTACGAAGATATGCGTGGTGCATACTTCTTCCGAACTGAGCTCTGAATGACTGGGACGAAACGCTATGTAGCCGTGCCATGTCGAACCGGTGGCCTCGAACGTTACGAGGAAGCAGGCCCATGAGCTCTCATTAGTCTCAATAAAGCCCAGCGATCGCCTTCGTTCGGCTGGGGTGGGCGGCTTTTGGCTCGGATACGCCTTCAAGTATCAGTATGCCCCGGTGACATGCGGTCGATCGTCGATGGAATGATGCTTGAGTAACGAATCCGGTGCAACCACCAGATCCCGTTCATATTTTTTCCTTGCGATCGACTTAATCAGATTGTTATTTGGGGACCCCTCTCCGAGCACTGTAGAACTTCTATGTGCTAAGGGTGGTGGATTTACACTTGATATCTGGAGCACCCTGGCCTTGTGACAGAGGCGCTCTCCCTTGCTAAACGCACTTCGCCAAGCTCCGGAGGGGCCGCGATGCAGCTTCATTCGATAACTCAGACCGAGACTCGCCCGGATGCTATGGGTGACGTGCCGGGTATTTGTGAGATTCCGCTAACTCGTGCCGTTGTTCAGTATAGGAATCTCCATGAGACGGACGCTTCGGGTGGCCGCATTGAAGATATCGGCCTTGCTCTGATCGTCGACGGGCGTTTTGCCTCTACGGCAGCAGCTGTTGACTTGGGCAGCGGCAATGTGAAAGTGCTGGATTTGAGCACTGAATTAGTAGTGCTTGACTGGGTGTACGAGCCGACGGTGGAATATGTGGCGGCTTTAATTACCGAGTCTTCCGCTAAGCAGGAGTACGATGCCATTCGAAGCTATAGCCGGAAACTTGGGCTTACAGTCCTCGAGCGTATCGGATTTGGGCCACTCTCTCGCCCGACCTTTCTTCGGGTCGGGTTCCGCGATATTTGTCGTGATCTGGACCTACATGAAGGAACTTCGATTCGGTTTGTGATGGGGGTGGGCCGTTTGACCCGGGCTTATTTGGATTACGACACGTGCTCACTGTTGTTCACCACAGCCTTCGAGACGGCTGACCCACAGCTTGAGCACGCTCTTGGGGTGGCGTTCACCGAAGCGGATATCCATCGGGAGGACCCGTCTTCCCGAACTGATGCGGTATCATATCACGTCCGCTTTCCTGTTCCGGCAGGTCTAGGCGAGGCCCGTCGAGTATTGGGCCAGATGAGGCGTGGCTTGGTTGCTTTGATGGCCCGCTTTGAGGCAGAACGGCTCTCTTCGATCGAAGCTCTAATGAATACCTTTGGTGCACGTGAGACTCTGGCAGGGCTTCAGATCCGAGAACAGAGCGTTAGTACCGTCCGAATTCTGTCACCTATGGCGGCGGGGTCTGACTTCATCCATTGATTGGTGTTCTGTGTCCGAACAGTGTCGCATGGATGCCATTTGGGTATTTGATTAGGACCAGTGGGTCATCCCCGGCCGGAGAGAAGCGGTGAGGCGAGCGACGCTCGTTACCGCTGGACCGGTGTAAGGTGCGTGAGCTGAGTAAGTGTCGAAAGCCCATGTTGCTTTGCCGTGATCTTGGCCCTCTGCCAGAGTGCACAGAGTTTTTCAGCTCAATCGGTTGAGCTAAGGAAATTGGCTTGAGCTGCCTTAGGTAAGAAGTTGCTGTAATTGGCTCGCGAGGACTCTTTTTGATTCTCAAATGAGATCTTGAACTCATTTTGTTCGCACTGTTCTTGTCTGGCAATTTTTTGCAAAAAAATATCCAGCGGCATTGCTCATTTTGGTTTTCATGCCGAAGTCGCAAGGCAATGCAAGCCTTGAGTTTCCAGCTATTAGCATCGTTAGAGTATAAGCTGCGATTATTATCAGGAACAGTTGATTATTGGATTTAAGCGAATTCTTAAGTTATTGCCCTGCAACGCTTTAGCATAGGCAGTAATTACACAGAATCTCACCAAAACAGGGGTTGCGCGCGCTACTGGACCTCTTTAGGATTCTTTCCCTTGAGGTTGCTAGCGCCTCTCATCGGCTCCTCTGAGTTTTTTTCCGTGGAGTCCAGGATCCCCAGAGAAGTTTAATTTTTCACAGCCAATTGAGGGCGAGGATTGTCTATGTGGGAGACGCGCTCCGTGGAACTGTCTGTCCAGTTGCCACGTGAACTCGCAGATCAGGCAGAGGAGCTTCAAGCCGCTGATCCGGAATTCATGAGCAGAGTGATTCTGTATGGTCTAACGCGCCGTTCTATCTACCGACACCTTCGTCAAAAAGAGTCCGGCTTCCCTGAAATCGAACTCGAGGTTGGCCCTCCTCATCTTTAGCTGGGTTCCAAAACACTTGCTTTAGAGGCTCTTCGCCGACAACAGTAGACAGAGACCTAAAGTCCTTTCTTGACTAGCCATGTGAACTTGGTGGGGCTTATTCACGTCCGGCGGAGGCATCGCTGTGGATGAAGCAGGAGGTTCGGAAGAGCCGCTTCATATCCTGCGCGGGAAGTATCACGACTACTGTTCTGCGCAGGTGGCGGATCTGCTCGTGTACATGAGTCCTGAAGAGATTTACACGCTTGCTCACAGTGTCCTGACAGAGGAGGCTAACGCCGATGACATCTCGTATACTGAGATGGTCGGGATAGCAACGGAGTGGCTTAGCCGTCGTGTGGCGCTCCCGCCGTTCGAGGTTTGGGTCGAAGATTACAGACGGCACCCTCAGCGCTATGATGAGTACCTCCTAGGCCTCTGGAAGCGAGAGGAACACGAGGGGTAAGCCGGGAGGGCACCAATAGCAGTAAGGATCTCGTGCCGAGGTTAATTCAGAATGGCAGGTCGTCGTCTGGTTCGGGTCCCGGTGTGGCTGGGCCATCACCGGCGAACTCCCCTCCGCTCGTTACCCCAAAATCACTGACTCCTCCTCCCGAGGATCCGAGCATCACCATTTCGGTTATAACGATGTCGGTCCAGTACTTTGGCCCGTTATCTCCTTCGGTCTGCGAGTACTCGATTCGACCTTCAACGTAGAGACGATCTCCTTTTTTCACGTACTGTTCGACGACGTCCACGAGCCTACCGAAAAAGGTCAGGCGGTGCCACTCAGTTTTTTCAGCTTTTGCGCCTGATCGATCGGTCCAGGACCTGTTAGTTGCCAGAGAGACTTTACCAACTCGTGTCCCAGAGCTTGTAGCACGGATCTCTGGGTCGTTCCCCACGTTGCCGATCAGCATGACCTTATTTAGCGAGCGACTCATGGAACAAGACTCCTAGTTCGGGGCAGCCCGGAGGGCAGTAAGGGATGTGACGCTTGTCTGTAGGGCGTCCAAGCAAGGCCCAAGGTAAGGTTATCGTTAACGTTTTTCCATGAGGTTCGAGATAGCTATCTTTCGGCCCACATCGACGTTCGATCATGCTTTCGGGAGAGGCTTAGACATGGGCGATATGACATACATCAAGGTCCAGCGCGACGATGAGCTCGCAATCGTTAGCATCGATAGGCAGGAAAAGCTCAATGCTCTAAACGCTGAAGTAGTTCAAGAGCTTGGCGAAATATTCACCCGCTTGGGTGATGATGATACTGTGCGCGCTGTGATACTCAGGGGCGCTGGGGAGAAAGCATTTGTCGCTGGGGCCGATATCGGTGAGTTATCGACCATGAGCTCGATGTCGGGCGTAGCTGTTAGTAGGGCAGGACAGGAAGTTTTTCGAGCAATAGAGTTGTTTCCTAAACCGGTGATAGCTTCGATTTCAGGATATGCGCTCGGAGGCGGTTGTGAGCTGGCCCTAGCCTGTCACCTACGTGTTGCGAGCGAGAAAGCTCGCTTTGGCCTCCCTGAGGTCGGGCTAGGCATCATCCCTGGATACGGTGGTACTGTCAGGCTGACAAGACTTGTGGGGCTTGGGCGAGCTATTGAATTGACTTTGTCAGGTGAAGTCATCGGCGCAGAGAGGGCTCAAGCCATAGGACTAGTCACCCTGGTGGCAAAGCCGGATGCCCTTATGGACGAAGCGAAAAGCCTCGCAAGAAAAATCACAAAAAATGGACCTATAGCCGTTAGGCTCGCGCTGGAGTCCATCTACCGGGCTTTGGATACTGAGACCGAAGCGGCCCTTGGTTTTGAGTCGTCGGCGTTCGGCTTGCTGGCGTCGACGGAAGATATGAAGGAAGGGATGAGAGCGTTTCTTGATAAGCGGAAAGCTGAGTTTAAGGGGTTGTGACCACCGTGCAGTTCAAAGGTCGATGCTCTCCACGGAATACCTTAGACTGAGCGCTTTTTCGGAGTTCTCGGTCGGACACGAAATCGTTAGATTTCCCCATGGCATTTGAGACTCTCCAAACCAGTTAGCCGTGTATCTCAGCGAGCTCTCAGTAAGGCACTTCCGAAATCTCAAGAATCAGGAATTGGAGGTGCCTCGCGAAGGAGTAGCGCTGATCGGTGACAACGCTCAGGGTAAGTCCAATTTTCTCGAAGCCATCTACTACCTTGAGACACTGCGCTCCTTTCGAGGGGCTCGCGATTCTCAGATGGTTGCGTTCGGTGAAGAGGTCTTCCGAGTCGTAGGAAAGACGGAAGGTAAATCGGACCAATACCATGGAACCCGTGTTGCTGCAGCCTTCGAGAAGAAGGGCAAGAAAAAGAAGGTGTCGGTCAATGGTGCTAATCCTGATCGGCTTACCGATGGCCTAGGTCACTTCTCGGCTGTGATCTTCTCACCTTCGGATGTCGATTTAGTCAGCGGCGGACCGGCGGATCGGCGACGTTTCTTGGATATAGTCCTTGCGCTCAACGAGCCAGGCTACGTGAAGTCCTTGTCCAGCTATAAGAAAAATCTTGCTCGCCGAAACGCGGCCCTGAAATCGGGTCAGTCCTCGTCTGTTGTTTCAGCCTGGGATCCAGGCCTGACCAAGGCTGGCGCCGAGATAATGATTGGACGACGCGGCTGGATTGAGTCCCGATCCAGTGCGTTCGACGGATACTATAGGCGCATTAGTGGCGGACGGAGGGCGCGAATGTCCTATCGTCCGAACGTATCTCTGGAAAGCGACGCTGATATAGAAGCGTCCAGGGAATCGTTTCGCGAGGCACTAGAGGATTCCCGTGACAGAGAGGCGCGTCGGGGAATCACTTTGGTCGGGCCGCATCGGGATGATCTGCGTTTGCAGGTGTGTGGCGAGGGCGACGATTTGGATTTCAGGGACTACGGTTCAGGTGGTCAGCGACGAACGGCTGCACTCGCCCTGCGATTGGTCGAAGCGATGACGATACGAGAAAGTCGGAGCCAAAGGCCCATGATTCTACTCGATGATGTTTTTGCGGAACTCGATGCGGGGCGAAGCGAGCGGATTCTTGAGCTGATGGAGGCAGAAGATACGGGACAGGTTGTCTTAACAGCACCCAAGGATGCGGATGTCAGGGTTCGACGCGACGCGTTGCCACGCTGGAAGATTGAGGCCGGGGAGATCACGACGTGATGAGAGCCAACGCTGATGGGGGTTCAGCTCGTTCCGAGCTTGGTGCAGCTGAAGGCTCCAGGAAGCCGGTCGCTCTAAGTTCGATAGTAGACAAGATTCTGGAGGACCATGGCGTGTTAGCTCAGGTTCGCCGTATGTCTGTTTTGGATGAGTGGTCTGAGTTAGTAGGAGAGGCTGTGGCGAGGGTTACCCGAGCCCGTACTGTAGAAGATGGCGTTCTTATAGTAGAGGTTCGCAGCAGTCCTTGGTTGATGGAATTAAACATGATGAAGGGTGACTTTGTCCGGCGTGTGAACGATTACATGCCGGACACACCGATTGAGCGCATTGTCTTCGTGCAGGCGGAGACTGAATAGGCGCCCCGGTGCGCCGCATAAAGCTTCGGAGTAGAGATGGCGAAAAAGAAGAAGCAGGAGAGCAGCCAATACACTGCCGGCCAGATCCAGGTTCTTAAGGGGCTCGAGGCGGTTAGAAAACGTCCTGGTATGTACATCGGGTCAACTTCGAGTCGCGGCCTCCATCACCTCGTTTATGAGGTCGTCGACAATTCGATTGATGAGGCAATGGCTGGGCATTGTACTCGGGTTACAGTCACTGTGCATGAGGATGACTCCGTCACGGTGGAGGATGATGGTCGGGGCATACCGGTCGATATACATCCTACGGAGCAGGTCCCGGGCGTTGAACTGGCAATGACGACGTTGCACGCTGGTGGAAAGTTCGACAAGGACACCTATAAAGTGTCCGGTGGCTTGCACGGCGTGGGCGTCTCGGTCGTAAATGCGCTGTCTGCTTGTTTGGAGGTTGAGATCCGACGCGGAGGGAAGCTTTATCACCAACGTTACGAGAGAGGGATAAAGACGAAGGAGCTCGAGGAGAAAGGAAAAGCGAAAGGCAGCGGCACACAGGTCACCTTCAAGCCTGATGACGAGATCTTTACCGATCTTGTCTACTCGTTCGAAATCCTGTCTAACAGGCTTCGCGAACTCGCTTTTCTAAACAAGGGGTTACAAATCGTCCTTGTGGACGAGAGAGGAGATCGAGTAGAGGAATCTTACCAGTATGAGGGCGGAATTGCTGAATACGTCACTTTTCTGCGCGGCTCGCGCGGTTCGCTCCATGACAAGATATGCTACTTCGAAGCCTCGAAGCCTGAGGCTGAGATCGAACTCGCCCTTCAGTATGATCAGGGCTTCAGTGAAAACACCCATTCGTTCGTGAACAACATCAATACGCACGAGGGTGGGATGCATTTAACTGGTCTCAAGGCTGCCCTTACCCGGACAATCAACGACTACGCCAAGCGCAACAATATCTTCAAGAAGGATGAGTCACTATCGGGCGATGATGTTCGTGAAGGACTGACGTGTGTGCTCAGCGTGCGTGTGATGGAGCCGCAGTTTGAGGGTCAAACGAAAACGAAGCTCGGTAACAGTGAGGTTCGTGGCGCGGTTGAGGCGGCTGTCAACGAACACCTATCCATATTTCTTGATGAAAATCCTAAAGCTGGAAAGGCGATCATCGAGAAATCGTTGCAGGCTGCTAGGGCACGTGATGCCGCTCGTAAAGCGCGCGATCTAGCGCGAAAAAAGAGTGCCTTAGAAGGTGGAGTATTGCCCGGAAAATTGGCGGATTGTTCAATTTCAGACCCGTCGATGTGCGAACTGTACTTGGTGGAGGGCGATTCTGCTGGCGGTTCAGCAAAACAGGGCCGCGACCGGGGTTATCAGGCGATTCTCCCGCTCAAAGGAAAGATCCTCAATGTGCAACGTGCACGGATCGACAAGGTCCTTTCTAACGATGAGATCAGCGCGATGATTACGGCGATCGGAGCTGGGATCATGGATGATTTTGAGATAGGCAAGGCTCGGTATCACAAGATCGTCATTATGACCGATGCGGATGTCGATGGAGCTCATATCCGAACCTTGCTCCTCACTTTCTTTTACAATCAGATGCCCGATTTGATTGATGCGGGCTACGTCTACATTGCTCAGCCGCCGTTGTATCGGGTGCGAAAGGGCAAGCAGGATGTGTATTGCTACAATGACGACGAACGAGATGCAGCCATCAAGCGTTTTGGTGGCAAGGGTGGTGAGTCGAGCAAAGGGATTCACATACAGCGCTATAAGGGCCTAGGTGAGATGAATCCCGATCAGCTGTGGAAGACCACCATGGACCCTGACGCTCGAACAATCTTGCAAGTAAAAGTTGAGGATGGGAAGCAGGCCAATACACTGTTTAATGAGCTGATGGGAGAAGAGGTCCAGCCACGCCGTGAATTTATCGAGAAGAACGCCAAGTATGTGAAGAATCTGGATATCTAGGTGCCTGTATATCTCGAGAATGCGTTGACACAGGCGTGACAGGTCGGGCTTAAGACGTTCCTTGATCTGACGTATCCCCGAGCATGTCGGACGCATTGATGATGCGGGCGTCGCTTCGTCGTGCGGCCTCCCGTCGTAGCCAGTTTGGTGTGTTTCTCCCAGTGAACACAACCCTGAGTCTTTGCTCGCGCCCAAAGCCGTATCGGGTATTTCGTATACTCCGGTCGATTTTCTCCAGAGGAGTTAGTTCTGGCTTGCGGGGTCTGTTTGCTGGAGGGTCCCAGAGGCAGAGGCCGTAGTATGTAGCTCCATTGCCCAGCGTCCCGGCTATGGGGAGATCGGCTTCGTTGTTCCAGATCGCTCCAGCTTCGCGTGCGTTGGACCCGAATGTCTCTAATGCGTCTATCTCCATGTGTCGGCGGCATACTGGAGCCATGACCCGCTGGAGATGATCCCGGATTCTGGGGCGGATTTCCGACGCGTAGTAAGGAACGATCTCCTTATTTCGCTCTGAAGAGCGCCACGGCAGAATAAAGCGGAGCCAGAAGGCAAGGAATGGGTCGAAAAGGGCATACCTTGTGTTACGACCACGCGGCCTCGTATCGAGTGAGCGATGAGCGTGGATTAATCCGAGTTCAGAGAGCTTCTTTAGGTAGGGGGCTATCTGTCCAGCCTTCGTAAGGTCTGGTATCGCTTTGGATAGTTGAGACCATCCGGCTTCGCCTTGTGACAATGATTCAAGCACGGCGATGTAGCGAGTGGGAGTCTGAATCGCTGTTTCAAGCCATGTCATTGGCAGGTCCCCTAGTGGCCCGGTATCGGGAAGTAGGAGGCGCCTGACGTTCGTCCCGACGGTTACCTTAGTATCAAGGTGTGTCAGGACTCCGGGATAGCCACCAAAGACACCGTAAGCTCGGATTTTTTCGTACGCTGCGTTACCGGGGAGATGGGGGGCTGCAGCTCGAAGAGGGAGGGGGCCCACGTGAATCTGAGTCTTGGGTGCCGTGATCGGGAAGTCTAGGCCGACTTTTGGCATGGATCCGGCTCTTCCTGCGAGGACCACGTGGAATGGGATCCCTGATCCTTGAGCCTCCCTCAAGGCATCGGCAAGCGCGACCTCAAATCGTGACCTCGCTTCGGTCAGCCGATGAGCGTCGTCCAGGATCAAGATGAAAGGTTGACTCTTCTCAGCCTGTCCCAAAAGAAGTGAGAACAAGTGAGCCCATCCTAGGGTCGCGCCACTCGACTGTGTGATTGACTCGTGTGTCGTTCCGGATTGCTGAAGGTCGCTGCTTATGGGTGTTTGATGGAACGTTTGTTTTATGCGGTCTCGGAGTGAGAGTTGGATAAGCGGATCGGGGCGGGGTGGACACCGGAATGAAAGCCCGGGTCGGCCTTTGCTTGCATGGCGTACTAGTGTGGAGGTGCCTGCTCCAGGCGGTCCGCTCACAAAGAGACACTGAGCTTCTAGTCTATCGAATCCGGTTCGGAGAATGCCGAGTTCACGGGATCTTCCTGTAAAGCGCACACTCTATACCATTATATATAAGGAAATAATAAAAATTAGCGTAATAAAAGTTAGTCTAAAATAGGTTGTGATGGGGTTGAGACTGTGTCGTGTCTTTCCCAGGTTTTTGGACAGTTAAGGCACCTCACCCTATTTGGAGTTTCCATGTCACGTTTCGACACCCTGGCTGCAGCGAAATACGACTCGACACCTGCGATTGAGAAGCGAAACCGCATAAACCTTGAAGAGGTGTTTGGTGAGAATCTTTTCGGTCTCTACGAGATGAAAGCTCGTATGCCTAGTGCGCAGTACGAGGCTTTCCTCTCTACGATCCAGAACCGGACGGAGTTGGACGAGTCAGTTGCAGACGCGGTTGCGTCCGCTATGAAGGAGTGGGCGCTAGAGAAGGGTGCCACCCATTATGCCCACTGGTTTCAGCCATTGACCGGCAGCACAGCTGAAAAACATGACTCTTTTTTAAAGCCGACTGGGGACGGCCGTGCTATTACTGACTTCCGAGGTAAGGAGCTTGTGCAGGGTGAGCCTGACGGGTCCTCGTTTCCTACCGGCGGCCTGCGAGCCACTTTCGAAGCTCGGGGATACACGGGATGGGACCCGACCTCACCAGCCTTCATTATGGAGGGGCCGGGTGGGGCGTATCTATGTATACCTACTGTTTTTGCATCGTGGGCCGGCGATGCACTCGACAAGAAGACCCCCCTACTTCGTTCGATGGATGTGATCGACGTTCAGGCGCGTCGTGCTCTTGGACTATTTGGGTCTCCGTCGAAGCCCGTTACCGCGACATGTGGTGCTGAGCAGGAGTTCTTTTTAGTCGACGAGGAGTTCTACTACCGACGGCCAGACCTTCAAACGGCGGGCCGAACGTTATTTGGCACAAAACCGCCAAAGGGGCAGGAGCTTGACGATCACTATTTCGGGTCGATCCCATCCCGGGTCCTGGAATGCATGAATGAGGTGGAGGTTGAGCTTTACAGGCTTGGGGTGCCGATAACCACACGTCACAATGAGGTGGCACCGGGTCAGTATGAGATGGCTCCTATCTACGAGGATGCCAACCAGGCAGCGGACCATCAGCAACTCGTAATGTCTACCCTTCGTCGGGTGGCTCGAAAGTACGGACTCGTTTGCTTGCTGCATGAAAAACCGTTCCAGGGTGTGAACGGAAGCGGTAAGCACCTGAATTGGTCGCTCAGCACGGAAGATCAGAACCTTCTGGAACCCGGTGAGACTCCGCACGATAACATGCAGTTCCTGTTCTTCTGCTCGGCTACACTAAAGGCTGTAGCTAAGCACCAGGATCTGCTGCGAGCAGCCGTAGCCCATGCAGGGAATGACCACCGTCTTGGCGCTAACGAAGCGCCTCCGGCCATTATCTCGGCTTTCTGCGGTGATCAGCTTCAGGATGTTTTTGAGCAGATAGAGAAGGCAGGTGAGGCCACCAGTAGTATGCCTTCTGGGCTTCTTGGCCTGGGAGTAAAATCGCTCCCGGATCTCCCGAAGCATGCGGGTGACCGGAATCGAACTTCTCCTTTTGCTTTCACGGGTAACAAGTGGGAGTTCCGTGCGCTCGGCTCGTCGCAGAGCGTTTCTTTTCCGGCTATGGTGCTAAATACCGTAGTCGCCGAGGCGATTGATGATCTGTGTACGAAGCTCGAAGCTGAACTCGAGCAAGGTACATCGTTTGATGATGCGCTCCGCTCCTTGCTAGCCTCGGAGATCCACGAATTCAAACACGTGGTCTTTAATGGTGACAACTACTCGGATGAGTGGGTTACTGAGGCAGAGGATCGTGGGTTACTTAACCTGCGCAGCACCATGGACGCTCTGCCTAGGATGGTGGACGAGAAGAATCTCAAACTCTTCGAGAAGTACGGCGTGCTCTCTAATCGCGAACTGGAGAGCCGTTTCGAGATCTTTGTCGAACAGTACTTCATAGCTATCAACATCGAAGGCGAGACGGCGCAGCACATGGCAGAGACAATGTTCTTGCCGGCTGCGGTTCGGTACTTGAATAACTTGCTCACCACGGCGGAGCGTGCTGACGACCTCGGCATGAAGGCTGGCGGTGTTCTTGCGACGGCGCAACGAGTTAATGACCTAGTCGACCAGCTTAACGAGAAGATTGGATTGTTAGCGTCAGTGAACCAAGAACTTGGTGGTGACGATGTGGTCTCAAAAGCGGAACACATGCGAACGAATATTATTCCCGCGATGAATGATGTCCGTGACATAGTAGATCGTCTGGAGCGCGTGGTGCCAGATGACCTTTGGCCGGTGCCTGCTTATCGGGATATGCTCTTTGTGAAGTAGGAGCAGGATAGGCGGCCGAGCGGGGTGTTATGACCTAAAGGGAGAGGGAGTGGTGAGCGGATTCGCCACTCCCCACTCCCTCCTGCGTTTGTTCTTACCCAGGCGGATTTTCGATTAGGTAAGGTGGTCATGATGCCGGTGCCATTTGAACTCTCAATGAAACCGGAATGACGTGGCACCCGTCCGACAAAATCTCTACTCCGCTCATCGTCCACCTATCGTAGCCGAGACGTTCGGCTGTCACGCTGTACTCGCCCGGGCGTTCACCAGCACCGAACATCATCAATCCATCCCAAGATTCGATTACGACTTCCTGGTAGCTACCCTCCTGAAGTGTCAGGATCGTTCCTTGTGCGATAGCACTGTCGCTCCGAGCGTCCGTAATTTGGGCATGTAACCCATAGACATACTCTTTTGTGCACGCGGCAGGCTCTGTTGAACTACCTGCCGAGCAACCCACTGAAATGAGCAGTGTGATTAAGGAGAACCTTCTCATCATAGAATAGAGAATGAGACCCCTCTCCTTATTGTTTCTAGCTCCACCGTCAGAGTGGCGTTCACGCTAGCGGTCAGCGTGCGGTTGCTAGGTCTCCCATTGCGTCAAAGACTAGGCCAAGCAAGTCATTCATTTGGTTGCCTCGGATCCAGCGGGCAACTACCACAAGCTCATTAGCAGGGTCGACGTAAACGAGGTTTGACCCTGCGCCTGAGTGAGTCCATGTATAATCAGGCGCATTAGAGTAGCGGCTGCCGTCTGGGTTTAGCATGTAGTTCATGAATCCGTATGACTTGTTTACATCACCTGGCGTTGTGGACAGGTCGATCCACTCCTCGGAGATGATCCTTTTCCCGTCCCACATGCCCTTGTGCATAGTGAGCAATCCGAAGCGAGCGAGGTCGTAGGCATTGATTAGCATTCCGCCACCCCAATGGCTCCCTCCGCTTGGCGCCTGAACCATGACACCGTCCATGATGATCCAAGAGTTCTGATATCCATGCCAGCGCCAGGTGGGTGACGCACCGATCGGGTCCATAACGTATTCGCGCAGGACCTCCGGAAGGGGACGACGCCATACGCTAGTAGCGGCTAATGCGAGGAGGTTCACTCGAGTGTCGTTGTATTCATACACTGTGCCGGGTTCGACACGCTCCCTCGTTAGCCATGTTGATCGATCTTGGTCGGGCCTGTCTGCCCACTCGGGCTTTCCCCATAAAGTGCCCTCCCAATCACTGGTCTGCCGAAGTAGGTGGTCCCAGGTGATTTTCTGGTTGTTGTCAGATTCAAAAAGTAGCTTTGGGCGCCTCCCCTCCTGATCGTTCGGTTCACCATCCCCTGGCTCGAGGACAATTGGCGGCATGTAAGAACGCAACCGGTCGTCCACGCTTCGTATTAATCCTCGGTCCCAAGCCAAGCCAACAGTCGTGGACAGAAAGCTTTTGGCTACACTGAATGTGTTGTCGACTTTTTCGGGGTCACCCCACTCAGCGACGATATATCCCTTGTGAACGATGACACCACTTTGAGGGGCACGAACCGTGAATGGCCCGATGGCCTCGCCTCTCGGCTCTCGGCCAAATGACATGTCGTGATTGAGTGCCAAATCTCGGGGTGAGGTTGACTCTGCGGCTATAGCGAACTGGACCGCTTCGGCGAGCTTTACAGGATCAAAACCTGCTGAGGCCGGATCTAGCCGCTCCCAGTCGAGGTGAGCGCCAGGCCAGTAGTCCTGACCAGATGACAGTGAGGGAGTAACCGTAGCTGCCAATGTGAAGAGGATTGCTACGGTGAATTTGGAGGTTAGGGTGCATCGAATCATGGTAAGCTCACGTCGTATCGTGATGGACAGTGGAAAGGCTACGGGAGATACGACTTTGGCGCTACGGGCTCTCCCCCACGCCGTGCTATAAACGTATCTTGGCTCTAATGCTAGCCGCAGGGTTTTCACCGTAAAATGATTGACCCCACTACCACACCTCGACTCGTCGATTCTCTCGCTTCAGTATCTCGACGGCATCGACTTGCCCGGAAGCTTATAGTCGCGCCTACGCATGCGGCCGGACGCGAACTCCTAAGGCGACTAGCAATACTTAGAGAAGGCTGGGTTGGGTTTGAGGTGCTCACACCCAAGAAGCTTGCCCAGAAGTTGGCGCAGAGAAGCTTAGACCAAGAGAACCTCGATATTGTCGATAAGTTCGAGCAATTAGCGCTCCTAGATCGTGCTTTAGATTCTGCCCTAACTGCTGAGGAAGGAGTTTTTGGTGAACTGTCGGAAGGGGTTGGGTTCCGAGAGCGAGTACATGGAGCGATCCTAGCTTTAAGGTTGGCGGAAGTCTGTCCACGAAAGCTTGACGATGCGCGTTTTGTTCAGTGGGAAAAAAAGCTCTTCTTAGTTCGTGTGCTCCAACGGTATGAGCGTTTGTTGACCGAGAGGTGTCAGGCAGATACGGCCACGGTGCTTCGACTTGCGATGGAGGAGCTAGAAACGGAAGGAGGCCGTATGCCAGCGGCGCTGGAAGCCGATCAGCTTCTCCTTCTGCCGGGACTATCGATGCGGGGACTTTATGGAGACTTGATCTCGGCTCTGTCTGCACGCGGAGGTCGTGTGCTAGAGACTGATCCTGTGATTGGGCTGGATGTTCCCAGGTCTCTCCTTTGGGGTCGATCCGGAGAGGCATCCTCAGGATCTCACCTATACGAGCCCGGTGAAGCAGTTGGAGGAGGTGAGTTTGTCTTCTTCAGTGCAGCATCAGTTGACATTGAGTTACGTGAGGTCTTGAGGCGAGTGGTAGAGCGGGGCCTCTCGTGGGACCAGGTTGAGATCATAGCGGTAGACGGGACTACTTATGGTTCGGCGCTTCATGCTATAGCGAGTCAGCTTGGGATTCCGGTCACATATGCAGGAGGACTGCCGATTAGCCGAACCCGAACGGGTCGTGTAGTGAAAGCATATCTGGACTGGATAGAAGAGGGTTTTCATGCTTCGTTGATCCGCCGTCTTCTTGAAGCTGGCGACCTCCGGCCACCCAAAGGAAGAGGAAATCATGCGCCGGTTGCATTGGCTCGGAGGTTCCGGAGTTTACGAGTCGGTTGGGGTCGTAAACGCTACCGCACTCAGATTAAGGAGGCTCTAGAGGGTGTAGACCGCATGGAGAGAGGCCAGACCGAGCCAGTAGACAGTTTCGAACGTCGCCGGAACCGAGCGCGAGAGGAAATCGAAGCGCTCCGGGCGATCCTGTTCTCGCCTCTCAAGGAGACGCCGACGATCCCTGATCGTATGGGTGGAGATGCCGATCGCGTCTCACCGGCAGAGATCGCGCGTGGTCTGAGGTCTTTTCTCCGCAGAGTACCACGTGGACGTGGAGCAGATCGCCGCGCACGAGAGGATGTATCCCGGGTTCTTGAGCGGATTGAGGCAACGCTAAATCGCAGAACGGATTTTCGTTCTGCGGTCTCGATTCTTCGACGTCACTTGGACCTCCGAGTACGTCCGGAGGTCTTTGGTGATGATCCTGACGGGGCAGGTGCGCCGTGGACATCGACAGGCGGAGCTCTCCACTTGAGCGATTTGGAGCATGGAGGTTACTCGGGTCGTGAGGCGGTTTTCGTGGTAGGGCTGGATGCGGAAAGGATACCAGGAGGAGTGAGGCAGGACGCCGTGCTCCTAGACAGCGATCGCAGAGTGCTAGGAACCGGCCTGCTCACTTCAACTGAGGTTTTTCGTGAGAGGCTCTTTAGTTTCGCTGCGATGTTCGCACGTCTTAGGGGTGTCGTCACGATGAGCTTCCGAGCGTGGGATGTTTCCGGGGCTCAGACAATTGCCCCCTCTTCTATCTTGCTTCACGCGCTCCGGTTAGGTCGCGCTGATCCATCATTGACGTTTGACGATCTTCAGGAGGTTATCAGTCCCGTCATCAGCGCGATCCCGGGAGCAGGGCGTCCAGCGCTTGATGGAGATGACGTGTGGATGCGGGCCTTAGGAACTGACTCAAGCATCAAGAGCGGTGTCGAGTCGGTGCGTGGATCATTTCCGGGGCTTGATCGTGGCCTAGCTGCTGCTGAGGAGAGAATGTTTGGTGAGCCAGGTCAGGTTCACGGGATAATCCAACCACGACCGGAGGAATTAGATCCTCGTGTGAAGGACGGAGTTGTCCTTTCAGCAAGTCGTCTAGAGGCACTCGCCAGTTGTCCGCTTCGGTACCTGCACAGCGTGGTTCTGGGAATCCGTTCGCCGGATGATCCGGAACTGGACCCAGACCGTTGGCTGGACCCACGTCAGCGTGGTAGCCTGCTTCACAGCGTGTTCGAAGCGTCTCTGCGAACGTCTCGGGTAGATGGGATCAAGCCAGACGAAGCTGACTTTGAGGGGCGAGCACTGGACATTCTAGAAGAACGGGTCGGTGTATTCCGATCCCAAGTTCCGGCTCCGGGAGAGGGTGCACTGAACAGAGAGGTCGCCGGTCTTCGGGAAGATGTGCGATCGTTTGTCCGAATGATTCGTAGTGACAGCGCTGACAGTATCGCCTTTGAGCTGAAGTTTGGGATTGACGGCGATGAGCCAGTGGTAATCGCGTTAGAGGGAGGACGTTTGCGTCTCAGAGGTGCCATCGATCGAGTGGACCAGGATCTTCACGGTCTACATGTGATCGATTACAAGACCGGTAAAGCGGATGATTATGGTGCGGATGTGTTCGGAGGAGGCCGCCATCTACAACACGCTATATATGCCAAGGTCGCTGAGGAGCGGCTGGGTGTAGAGGTGGTAGACGGTCAGTATCACTTTCCCACAAGGAAAGGTCAGAATCAAAGGGTCGTCTATGATCGGGATGAGATGAGCCGGCTTGAGGATCTCCTTGAGCTCCTCTTGGATGGCGTAGTGAGAGGGCACTTTGTGCCTACTAACGATCCCGAAGACTGCAAGTACTGCGACTTCTCAGATATATGTCGTGCACGTCGTGGGAAATATGGGAAGGCTTATTCGCCGCTTGCGGCATGGGCGAAAGATCATACGGGTGATGTTGTATCGCCTGAGTTCGAGCAGTTCCAAAAGGTCCGTTCTTTCGAAAAGTGACGGGCAAATCATCGGTGGTCACAGATTGCTTGATCGCTAGGGTCGGTCAGCTTGTGAGCGCTTAGCTGGACGTTTTAGTTAGCGTGGTGTTTCGCCAGACAAAATTTTCTTAAGTACGCTTCTATCGATATTGCCTCCGGATACCACGGCGACTGTCCGTTGATTGCTCGGAAGGTGATGGAGCGCTGCCGCAACGGAGCTAGCGCCTGCCCCTTCTGCGATAACGTGAGCCTTGGATACAAGGGTACGAATGGCATCGCAGACCTCAGAAAGTGAGACGATCAGTGAACTTTCGATAAGAACGCGAGCCAGTGGCCACATGTCCTCCAGCACGCTGGTTCCTCCGATTCCGTCGACGAAGGTAGGAGTGCGCCTGATCGCGGTTGCGGCACCTAAAGAAAAGGAAGCCGAGAGAGGAGCCGCTGTTTCGACTTCAGAAGCGTACACTGGGATGTTGGGTGTACGTTCTCGGATGGCCGCTGCGATCCCGCAACTCAAGCCTCCTCCCCCGAACGGAACTACGATGGCATCGACCTCGGGAAGTTGTTCCATAATCTCTAGGCCAACTGTGCCATTCCCTGCGATCACGTCAGGATTGCTCACTGGATGTATGAAAAAACCTGTCTCCGACGGGTGCCCGTGCTCTACTAGAACCTGCCACCATTCGTTGAACGGAACTGAAACCACTTCTCCTTGAAGGCGTTTTATAGCATCCGTCTTTGCTCTGGGGGCTGTGTCTGGAACGATGACACGACAAGGCAGCCCCAGTCGTTTTGCCGCGAGGGCTACGCCTTGAGCCATGTTGCCTGCGCTGGCTGTATAGACCCCATGTTCTAGTTGTGCGGGATCTGCTAGACCGATCGCATTGGCTGCTCCCCGGATCTTGAACGATCCGATCGATTGTAAACATTCCAGCTTAAGCCAGATCCCGCCTTGATCCCGTCCGTATCCGTCCAATGGAATCAGTGGTGAGCAGGTCACGTCTTCGGTTATGCGTTCGCGCGCTTCGCAGATTTCTTGGGTTGATGGAATTGTGATGGGGTCAGATGTGCTCATTGGCCCAGATTGCCCTGTTGAGCTAGTTCTGCACGAGCCTCCTCCACGGTCATGCAGTAGGGCCGGAGGATCTCGATGAGTTCTTTCGGCAGCGGCCGGGTCTCAAGAGTGTCCCTTGTCGTGCAAACGAGCACTTCGTGTCCCGATACGGCAAGTCTCCCTGCAGCTAGGTGGAGTACGTCGAAGTTGATTTGCAGTGAGCTAGTTCCAAACCTAGTAAAGTAGGCAGCGACACGTAGTTCGTCGTCTAGCCGTGATGGGTAATGGAAGTCCGACTCGAGGTGCACCCTAGGGAGCCACATATCCCATCGGTCGAAGACTTCGGAGTACGGGACGCCTGCACTGCGGAAGAGTTCCATCTCGGCGAGTTCGAAGAAGCGTACATACGCGCCATAGAAGATGATTCCAGCTTTGTCGACCGCTGACCAGCGGACACGTTCGTTAATTGTGAAGAGGGACATTTCCTGGGGGTTTTTGAGAGCGAATACAATCAAGCTGGTCTGGAGCGTCAGTGTAGGGTAGCCTCTCATTCATGACACTCCACCTTACTCAGATCGAGCGTGAACTCCTAGCCGGCTCCTCCGGGGAAGCTACAGCGATGTGTATGCGTGTAGTTATTGCGGCAGCC
Source organism: Gemmatimonadales bacterium UBA2975 (assembly GCA_002348265.1). Lineage (GTDB taxonomy): Bacteria > Gemmatimonadota > Gemmatimonadetes > Longimicrobiales > Gaopeijiaceae > UBA2589. Next base: position 53,030 of record DEAT01000080.1, read on the forward strand.
GAGCTTCTTGGCGCGGAGTCGCTGGTGGAGATTTCGTCTTCCCATATAGACGGATGTCTCTACCACGGGGATGGTGGGGTGGAGTTCGCAGAGGCGCTCGTGAAAGGTGGGGGTCAAGTAGCGGTGCCGACGACCCTTAACGTGGGGGCACTCGATCTTTTGCATCCCGATGTCGTCCAAGCGGATGCTCACAACACCGATATGGCGCGAAGACAGATGGAAGCGTACGTAGCGCTGGGTGCTCAGCCGACGTTTACCTGCGCACCGTATCAGGTTGGCCACGAACCTAAGGTTGGTGAGCAGGTAGCTTGGGGTGAGTCAAATGCGATCGCGTTCGTTAACTCAGTTCTTGGCGCTCGCACTGAGCGTTACGGTGATTTCTTGGACGCCTGCTGTGCTCTGACTGCACGAGCGCCGTTCTATGGGCTGCACGTAGAAGAGAATAGGAAAGCAACTGTAGTGGTGGATGCCACCGGCGTCCCAGAGACCTTGAAATCACGGGACGTTTTTTACCCGGTTTTGGGTACGTGGCTCGGCTTGGAGTTGGGTAGTGAAATTTCTGTGATCAGGGGCCTGCCAAGCACGACGACGAGAGACCAACTGAAAGCTCTCGGTGCCGCAGGTGCTTCGTCGGGTGCTGTTGCATTGTTTCACGTCGAAGGAGTGACTCCAGAGGCACCTACGGTGGAGTCTATTCTTAAGTCAGCTTCAGATCGGTCCGTCGCGAATCTGACAGACGAGAGTAGTTTTGCTGGCGCTGACCTAGTTCGAACGATTGAACTTGAAGCTTCTGGTATCCAGGCGGCTCTGGAGCGCTTGAGCACTGCAGGCGATATAGAACGCATCGATGCGGTTGCTTTAGGAAGTCCACACTTCAGCGACTTAGAATTCCGAGCACTCCATCGATGCCTGCGGGGTCGTCGTCTTGGGGTGCCCTTCTACGTGTGCACGGCAAGGGATACGCTGTCTGAAATGGATGCAGCTGGGATCTCGAAAGACCTTAGAGCGTCCGGCGTTGAGATTGTAGCGGATACTTGTGTGGTGGTTACCCCGATTCTAGAAGCGAAGGGTGGGGTACTCATGACTAACTCAGGTAAGTTTGCTCATTACGGTCCGTCTAATACCGGGTATGACGTTCTTTACGGTTCACTAGAAGACTGTGTGGAGTCGTCTATTACTGGTTCCGTTGTGCGAAATCACGAGGTCTGGACATGGTAAGGGTCGGTGAGCCATCCATCGAACTGGAGGGAAGGCCGCTCGTAGAAGGGCAGGCTAGAGGACCGCTGCTCAAGCTCACCCGACCGATAAGTTTCTGGGGCGGTGTTGACCCCGTTTCGGGTCTTATAGTAGACCCACGGCACCCCGAGTTCGAGCTGTGCATAACTGGTACTGTTTTGCTTATCCCTGGGGCGGTGGGTTCTAGTTCCTCAAGTGCGATCCTGCTGGAACTTCTTCGCGAGGGTACTGCACCTGCTGCGATTCTGATGGGCAAGGCGGACGCAATTCTTGCACTGGGCAGTATCGTGGGACTAGAGCTTGGGTATGCTGCGATACCGATTCTTGAGGTGACTAGGACTGACATTGTACGTTTCCCAGACCGGGCAGACGTTTGCATAGAAGCGCAGGGAAGGATCACTGTTACCTGATCTCAGTGCATTCTTCTAAACCAGAGAGGGTGGCACTTCGGTCTCGACTTGACCACGCTGCCGCTGTCCCATGGCGATTGTTGCGACCAAGACTATCAAGAGGCTCCACGAGTGCGCATTGTGAAGCCCAGCAGTCCATGGCGAGATCGTCGACATAGTGTCGATCCCTGCAGTCATCGATGCGGCAAGAATGGTCGGAATGAAGAATGGGAGCAGGAAGGGGTATGTGCAGACGGTTACGTCTAGAATGTTTGCTCTGCGATATCGATCCACATTGGCGTTCATCCCTACCTGTCTTGCGAGTGACCCGACCGTCAGGATCGCGACAGCTGAGTGCGTCGTCAGGAGTGTAGCTCCACTGATTGAGCCAAAGATCCACCACTCGGCGTCGCGACGCTTTGTGGCACGTTCTGTAACCCATGCGATTACCCGTTCTAGGAGCCCGGAAGCTGTTAGGCCTCCTACCAAGCCCATGAGCAGAATCGTAAAGATCGAGACACCAAACGCCCGTCTCATACCGTCGAGTATGATACCTGTAGCGATGAAGTTCTCCCGGTCTAAGACCAGCAGATCAGAGAGCCCGAAGCGACCTAGAACTAGGCCGAGTAGTATTCCTGATCCTATGCCCGCGAAAAGTCCGACGACGAGATGAGTGCGTCGGAGTAGCAGAGTGAGAACTCCTGCGGGAACCAAGAGCATGATCAGGCCCGCGGGGTTCCCCTGGGGGCTGAGATGCACATCTGCTCCCGATGCTCCTCCGAACAGTGCGAAGACTATGACCGCGGCTGCTCCGGCTGGTAAAGCATACCGCATACGTGAGCGGACGACTCCTCCGAGGTCGGCTCCCTGAGTCGTCGCCGACGCGATGGTAGTATCAGAGATCGGTGAGATATTGTCGCCAAACGTAGCGCCGGCTAGGACTGCACCAATGGTAAATGCCCCGTCAGCGCCCATTAATCCCGCAGTCGGGTACAGAAGGGGGGCGCAGACTAAGATAGTTCCTAGGCTGGTCCCGGTCGCTGTAGAGAATATGGAGCAGACCACGAACGTGGCGACTACGAAACCGCCGCCTTCTACTCCGGTCGAGGAGGCCGTCCATACTAGCGCGTCGATGAGCCCGCTTTCTCGCAGGACGACTCCCATTATACCCGCTAGCAGCCATGCGAGAATGAGCATCATCACGATTCGGTGACTCATTCCCTCAATCACCGCTTCGGCGTACTGGCTAGGCTTTCTGGCTAGGAGAATGCCTGCTCCGAGTGATGCAATCAGGATTGGACCGAAGCCAGTCTCATCGGGAGCGCCCGATATCCCAAGCCAGGAAACACCGCCGATAAAGACTAGGAATGGGGCGAGCGCGCCTGCTGCTCCTCCACGAAAACCCAGCTGTACGGTGCGGTTCACGTCGGAGCTGTGATGGGTAGATGTTGGAAAGTTCACAAAGACCGGGGTCGGAGGAGCCACACCGCGTCAATCAAGAATGACCACGTCAACATAGCCAGTGCCAAAGCGGACACACTAAATGCGATAAAGTTAGGGATGATAGGGCCGAGGGCGATGAGGAGTGCTATACCCTGGATGACGCAGATCAGTTTTCTTCGAAAGCTGGGAGCAAGTTCGCCACGGAGGGCCGGCAGGACCAATCCTGCACCTAAAAAGAGGTATCGCATCGCACCTATCAGAAGGACCCACGCTCCCGTCCTGTCTTCAGCCCAAACTAGGGCTGAAAGTACGAGCATCAGCGCCGCATCCGTTTCCATATCGAATCGCGCACCGAACTCTGTCGACGTACCGGTCCGACGAGCGACCCAGCCATCGACCCCATCAAGCAACATGATTCCCGTGCCTAGCCCGACGATGGACCAACGGCCCAAAGTGCCGAGCGACTCTGCATAGGTCACCAAGCCAGCGAGGCAGAGAGTTCCTATGCTGCGGGCCATAGTGATGCGATTGGCTGATCCAAGCCCAGGTTGGGGTAGTGTATCCGGTAGGTTACTAGCAATCAGGTAGGCGGTGATCGCGTAAAGGATACCTACTGTCACGATATAGGTGGCCTGGAGGTCTAGAAAGCTCCACGTTACGGTTGCGAAGAGGAGTGCGAAGACGAGACCAGCGATCAGGTCGGTGTATGCCTGGGGACGTGCTCCCGCCAAGTAAGAGGTGTCGGACATGTTAGAAGAAAACACTGCACGCGCGTTCTGGGTCCAGAAGCCTGGGCTCGGTGAGATTGTTCCAAGTAAGCTTAAGCCCATGGGCCCGGACGATGTACTCGTGCGTGCGAGCTATTCCGGCATCAGTCGTGGTACGGAAACGCTAGTCTTTCGTGGTGAGGTCCCGATTTCAAGCTATGACGTGATGCGCGCGCCATTTCAGGAAGGGACTTTTCCTGCTCCAATAAAGTTCGGCTACATAAGTGTCGGCGTAATTGAATCAGCCTGTGACGCCGGCAAGGCTCTAGTCGGGAAGGATGTCTTTTGTCTGTACCCTCACCAGGACCGCTATGTGGTGCCCGCGTCTGCTGTGACGGTATTGCCACCGGGCGTCCCCACGGGTCGTGCTGTTCTTGCCGCCAATATGGAGACTGCCCTAAACGCTGTTTGGGACGCGAAGGTATCTTTGGGTGATAGAGTAGTAGTGGTGGGAGGGGGTGTATTAGGACTTTTAGTCTCATGGCTGATTGCAAAAATACCGGCTACAGATGTGACGGTCGTAGACCCGAATGAGAAACACGCATTGGTGGCAGAGGAATTAGGCGTCCGCTTCGCTGTGTCTGTGCCGGACGACTGCGACGCTGATGTAGTTGTCCATGCGAGCGGTAATCCGGAGGGACTAGCGGATGGGCTTAAGGCGGCGGGTGTCGAGGGACGGGTCGTCGAGCTGAGCTGGTTTGGAGACGTGCCGGTATCGCTTCCCTTAGGAGAAGCGTTCCATGATCGACGCCTCACTATACGCAGCAGTCAGGTTGGTCGTATCCCGCCCGAACGCGCTCCAAGGTGGAACCATACTCGACGGATGGCGGTTGCGCTCAGTCTACTGAAAGACAACGCGCTAGACGCGCTGATATCCGATGAGAGTGGGTTCGAGGAACTTCCAAGGGTGATGGAACGGCTAGCTCTTTCTGGTGAAGACTCGCTTTGCCATCGTATTCGATACAACTGATTCCGGAGAGGTCTGACGTGTACAAGCTCAATGTTCGCGATCACTTCATGATTGCCCACAGCTTCCACGGAGAAGCGTTCGGCCCTGCACAGCGTCTGCATGGAGCGACTTATGTTGTCGACGCGACGTTCAAGCGGGATGAACTCGATCCGGATGGCCTCGTTGTCGATATTGCGCTAGCTGGCGATCAGTTAAAGACGATTCTTGAAGAGTTCAACTACCGAAACCTGGATGAGGTTCAGGAGTTCGAGGGCGAGAACACCACTACAGAGTTTCTCTCTCGCAAGATCCAAGAGCGGCTAGTGAAGGCTGTGCACGATGGGGCTCTTGGTCCGAACGCTTCGGGCTGCAACTCAATAGAAGTCACCCTCAACGAATCGCACGTTGCATGGGCGAGCTACGAAGCGGAAGTGTGATCCGAACAAAGCGGCGTGCGTTCCATTTTGTTGTTCCGGGGAGACTTGATCAGAGAACCGGTGGTTACATCTATGGTGCTCGGATGGTCTCAGAACTCAGAAGGGCAGGGTTTTCGATAGACGTTCACTCGATAGGCGGGACTTTCCCGGTTGTCGATTCTGTAGCTCGGGAAGCCTTAGACAGAATACTTGCAGACTTGGATGATGGTGAGCGAGTTGCGATAGACGGTTTGGCTTCGGGTGGACTTCCCGATGTGATCTCCAAGCACGCTCCGCGCCTCGCCATCGTTGCTCTCGTGCACCATCCTCTTGCAGACGAGACGGGCCATACAGAAAGCCAGCGTGATCATTTTTTCCTTTCAGAGAAGAAGACTCTGAGCCAAGCGCGCGGAGTGATCGTAACAAGCTCTTTCACAGCGAACCGATTGGTGGATTTCGATGTGTCGAGTGAACGGATCCGGGTCGTCGAACCTGGAACTGACCCCGCACCACTGGCTGATGGCCCACGTGATAATGATCCGCCTAGACTCGTTTGTGTAGGTTCGCTCACCCCACGAAAGGGACAGGATTTGCTTGTTGAGTCTTTGGGTCGATTGCGAGAACTGGAATGGAGATGTGTATGCGCGGGAAGCCTTTCTCGCGATGAACGTTTTGCAAGAATGGTCTCGGATGAGATTGACCGTCGTGGTTTAGGGGGGCGGATCGAACTAGTTGGCGAGCTTGAATCTGCGGCTCTCGAGGAAGTTTATCGCTCCGCTTCCCTATTTGTGCTCCCTTCGCACTATGAAGGTTATGGAATGGCGTATGCCGAGGCTCTCGCGAGAGGGATCCCCGTGGTAGGTACGACTGGCGGCGCTATCCCTTACACAGTCCCTAGTTTTGCGAGTGTATTAGTGCCCCCTGGTGATGCGGATGCTCTTACCGGGGCACTTGAGGGTCTGTTGGTTGCACCTGATCGACGTGAAGTGCTGGCCGAGGGTGCCCGCATGCACAGAGACTCACTCCCGACTTGGCCCGAACAGGCGACTCAATTCCACGAGGCAATGTTACGACTGACAGGGTCCGATGGGGCACCCCATGTCTGAAGACAGCTTTGATCTAAGCTGGCTAGAGCTTCGTGAGAGAGCAGATCACCGCGCTCGAGCACATGAACTTGCGGACCGGTTAGAGGGTGTTGGGCAGCTGTGCGGATGGTCCGTGGTACTGGACTTAGGATCTGGGTCTGGTTCGAACTTAAGGTACTTGGCACCGAGGCTGCCTTGGGTGGATTCATGGGTGCTGCTCGATAAAGATTCTTCTCTTTTAAAGACCGCAAGGGCTCCGGGCGTGCCAGAGCCCACTCGAATCATTGGAGATATCGCAGTCGAGGGCATGGCCGCGATTGCTTCCGCGGATGTGGTCACTGCCTCTGCGCTTCTCGATTTGGTGTCGAGGGATTGGTTAAGTGATACCGTCAAAGCCTGTGCAGCGAAGGGTGCTGCTGCTTTGTTCTCTCTCAGCTATAACGGAGACATTCGATGGTCCATCGAGGATCGTGACGACGTAATAGTTCGGGGTGCGGTAAATGAACACCAAGGGCGGGTTAAGGGTCTTGGCCGTGCGCTGGGTCCGGAGGCTGCGATTGTGGCGCGGACTCTGTTTATGGAGTTTGGCTATGACGTTTTGCTTCGGCCTACTCCTTGGCGCTTGAGCGGATTGAAAGATCAGGATCTCACTCTAGCTCTAGTGCGGGGTTGGATTGAAGCCGCGGTTGAAGTGCTTCCTAAAAGCATTGAGCTGATTCACGCATGGGGAAACCGTAGGTGCGAGGAAGTGCGGGGAAACGAATATGAGTTGGAAGTAGGCCATTATGATTTGCTTGCCCTGCCACCCTTGGATGCGGATTGAGTGAGGAAGAGCTTTGTGCGCGTGAGACACTATTGAGCCGGCGGAATTTTATCCTCGCTGGGCGTGGTATCATGAGCTTGGGGTCACTTGTGTTACTAGCATTCGTGGTTGATCTCCGCTCGGTGATGGTTCGTTTCACCGAACTTGATCCAGGATGGGTAGCTGCTGCGCTAACAGTGTCTTTCGTCCAAGTATTCCTGTCTGCATGGCGATGGCGCTTTACTGCGAATCGATTGGGCCTGCTTATCTCGTTACGCTACGCGGTGTTCGAGTACTATCTCGCAACCTTCCTAAATCAAGTGCTGCCCGGAGGCATAGTAGGTGACGTGTCCCGTGCATGGAGACACGCTAAGGGGACAGAAAAAAGAGCGGCTCTCCAGGCAGTGGCTTTTGAGCGTCTTTCGGGACTAGTTGTGATGAGTGCGGTTGCATCGTTTTCTGCTGTCGTGTTACTACAGGAACTATCGCGCAGTATTCAGGCGATCTCGTTGGGAATCGTCCTTTTGCTCTCTGTAAGTGTGGGCTTCTCAATGCGCCACGCTCGGGAAAACAGGGAAACATCCCAGCTTTTTTCTGATCTGAGGCGAGCCTTAATAGACGGTATAGCCCTGCCTGTTCAGTTGATCACCTCTGCAACTGTAGTAGGTACCTACCTTCTAGTATTCGTTATGGCCGCTCGTGCAGTGCAGCTGGAAACGGACGGCCTTCTGCTAGCGATGCTCGCTGCACCAATCCTTATGACGATGCTGCTTCCTGTGACGATGGCAGGGTGGGGGCTTAGGGAACTGGCTGCGGCTGCGGTGTGGAGCACCGCGGGGCTGTCCGCAATTGATGGAGTAGCGGTATCGATTTCGTACGGACTTCTAGCACTGGTTTCCACTCTTCCTGGAGCTTGTGTCTTTTTCTTTACACTGTTTCGGATCGGAGGTCTAAATCAAAAAGCAGGTCCGATCCGAGCTGGAAGTGACGCACCTTAGGCCTTCGGATTCCATCTAGCGTCTGCACTTCCGGGAGCGTGATGCCTGGTTTCCCAGAGCCTATCAGTAGTGCGGCAACTGAGATGTGCAGTCGGTCGAGCAGGTCCTCAGCGAGGAACTGAGAGACCGTTAGGCCACCACCTTCGATTAGGATTCGATTCAAGCCCCTGTTGCGAAGCTCGTCGATTACCGCCGCTGGGGAAAATCCTTTAACACCTTCTTGCAGAGGTACAATCTGGATCCCGTCGCGAAGTCTTTTGTCCTCGTTTTTAGCGGTCGCCTCTATGCTCTGCATCCAGAGTGTAGGGGCTTCATCATCGGTGAAGATTGAATATGTCTCGGCCAGGCGACTCCGTGGGTCGAGAACGACGCGGACGGGATTGGTTCCCTGGGCCTTCCGAACTGTCAGACTGGGGTTATCTAATTCGACCGTGTTCGCTCCCACTACTACCGCGTCGGCTAACGCTCTTACTCGATGCAGTCGCTCAATATCCTTTGGGCCATTGATATAGTGGGAGTGACCGGTGACGGTGGCGATCCGACCATCGAGGCTCTGACCGAGCTGCCCCAACACGAACCGATCCATCTTCTCGAGGGGTGCTAAGAGTTCGCCGAGATCTGCGTTGATCATACTTCGGTCTGCCGGCGCTCCAAGTGTCCGATCGGAAACGCGTGCGCATCCCGAACCACCTCAGCGAGGACACCGGCATAGTGCTCGACCAAGCGGCTGCCGAGTTCCGCAGTTGCGAGCGTGGCATCACCCGAAACCCCTTGTGGGTTTAGATCGTATGACGTCCAGGCAAAGGGAGCGACACCTTCGGGTCTGATCCAGGCAAGTGTCCTTTCTAATTCTTCTCCGAGCGAACTGAAACACTGAAGCTCATCGGTCCTGACGAGGTCTGGTTTCAGGTGCATCATCATTGCGGTCTCTATAGCTCCTCCGTGCAGCCCGTGCATCCATTCCGTATCGGGCAGTCCGACACCTGAGGGTCTCGGAAAGCGAAAATAATGGGCTTTCACAACGAGCATAGTGAACTCACATCGAATACGCAGAGCTGCTGAGTCGATTGCCGCTTTGTTGCCTCCGTGGCTATTGCTAAGCACAAGCCGCCGGAGGCCTGCGGCGTGCAGTCCGCTCGCTAGCCCCACCAGAGCATCTTCGAGTGATTGTGGAGAGAGGGTTAGGGTGCCTGGAAACGTTACGTGCTCCAGGCTCGCCCCAACGGTTTGGGTCGGAAGAACGACGAGCGGTATCGTCTCCAGTTGGGTTACTGCTGCTTCGACCAACCCCTCCCCAATATTGACGTCTGTGGAGAGCGGGAGGTGAGGCCCATGCTGTTCGATGCCGGCGACTGGCAAAATTGCCACTGGGTCTCGACTGGCTAGAGCCTTGATTTCGGGGCTATTGAGATCGTGCCACTTCATGTGGTTGTGTCCTGTAACCTTGAGATCCGTCGTGCGTATAGATCACCCGAGGGGAATTTAATGGCATGATGCGCTAGCCAGTCCTTCATTTTGTCTGGAGGCTGCCACACTTCCCAGAGGAAGCGGCGTTTCTCTCCAGGGATGGCATTGTACTCGTAATGACCGAGGGATTCGAGCCGGTTGATAGATGCCTCAGCGATTTCGAGGGTCCCGGACACGAATTCGATCGAAACCATAGCGATGGACTGCGATAGGCCAGCGAGAACCTCCGCCTCGTGACCCTCTACGTCGATTTTGCAGAAGCTTGGTTCTCCATGTTCCTCTATCAAGGCGTCGAGCGTTGTCACGCGAACCTCTTGCCTTCGATTCCAGCGGACCTCACGAAAGGATGGATTCTGGCGCACGACCTTTTTTCGCCAGTCGTCTGCTAAGGTCGACAGGGTCGGGTTATTGTCGCTGACTAGCAGATTCCCAGTGCCTTTCGCTCTACCAACCGCTGCCTTAACAAGGGTTGCGCCCGATTTTCGGCCGATCCGTCTGCGAAGCCAGGGCAGGATGTCTTCTTGGGGCTCGATTGCGATGACTCGTGCGCCCAGGTCACAAAAAGCGACCGTCCGGTCACCTAGATGAGCACCGACATCGAAGACGAGGTCGCCTGCACTGACGAATGAAGAGTATAGGGTTCGTAGGCCTCTCTGACGCCCAGGGCGCCAGTAGATAAGCATCGAACGTGCTAGGCCTAGCATGCGCCTCATGGAGAGGGTCTCTCCTCTTTTTTACCGCTATATGCGTTCACGAACCAGTCACGAAATGCGTCCATCTGTCGGATCTCTTCCGTGCTCGGGGGCAGGACTCCGGGAAGAAAACCCCAGTCAAGGAATGGCGTGAGCACTTCAAGGTCCCGTGCGATCACATGGACCGGCACAGCCCGGCTAGCATCTTGACCAGTTATCAGAGGTGCGGCTTGGTGGTCTCCGAGGGCTATCAGTACCGTGTGTTCGTTGAGGTAGCGTTCCGCATAGGATGCCATTGCGTCGATTGCGTATCCAACTGCTAGCGCGTAGTGCTCACGTACCCGATCGCCGTCTCGCCACAGGTCTTCAGGGGCTTCTCCGGCATCCCTGAAAGGATCGAAGATTTCCCCATTTCCGATTGCCGACCAGTCTTCTATTACCGGAAGGATCGGTGTCCAGGGGGCGTGGCTGCTGATGAGACTGATTTCGGCGAATAGCGGTCGCGAGCTTTCCTTGCGCACCGTTTGTTCTAAGTAGGACCATGTAAACTGATCGGGCATCGTGACCCAATTTAGTGAAGGGCCTTCATACTTGATGTCATGAAACGCATAGATCTGGTCGTATCCAAAACGGTCACCTTCTGGCCACGCCATCGTTATAGCCGGCACTATAGCTGTGGTCCGGTACCCGGCGGCTTTAAAGTCATCCACAAGAGTCTGTCGATCGCTTGCGAGTAGAAGGTCATATCTCAATTGGTTTTCGAGCCAGAGCCCGCTCAGTATCGATCCGTGCCCCAGCCACGACATACCTCCTTGGCTGGGCGCTATCAATTTTCCTGTGACGACGTGAATTCCGGCTTCCTCAAGTTCGGCATCCATAGACTTTAGCCGAGGTCGGATTACCGGCGCGTAACGTTCGTCCTCAATTGCAGAGATTCCATACGATTCGATGAACGCCATTATTAGGTCCCGGCCTTCAAGTCCCGCTAGCAGGCCGTCAGTCTCCTCATATTGACCCGGCACGTGTTCCATCTCCCGCGCGAACCGCTCGTTCTCAAGAATCATGCTTGAGACATGTTTCACCTGATCTCTGGTCAGTTGAACCGCTGGAAGACCGAGCACAACGCCATGCGGGTGCATCCAGCGCAAAGGAATAGCCACAAGCGCTATTACGAGGAGAAGCGCCGATACCATCTTTTGTTGCCGGTTTCCGGTTTCTGGGTGCAGTGTTCCAAGAAGGGATCCGAGCAATATGGCTACGAAACCATAGAGGAGTATGCCGCTGGCTACTGCAATCGTGCCAACTAGCTCTCCCAGCGTGCCATGAAGAAGATTGACTACTGAACTAACTAGTTGAAGATCAAGATACAGATTTAGCGGGCGCGCTAGGCTCATGCGAGCTGTGGTGTCGCCGAGTTGCAGTATAGAGATGGTGACCACGAGCAGACCAGACAGACGCGCGGCGACCCTCGTCAACCGTCCGCCCGGAAATAACAGAAAGGCTGCCGTGAGGATTGCTGTTTCTAGTGCTAGGAGGTGAGGCTTGAATCCGCGGTTGAGGACCCAGACAGGAAAGAGAAGGAAAGAATTGGCCAGTACGAGGGTAACTATCGCCTTCATACCCCGTGATTGCCGATTCCAAAACCTTCTGTACATGATACCTGTCTTCCGTATTCGTCTGCTGTGGACCCTCCTGCTTACAGCAGGGTGGGGTGCATGTGTCGGCGAGGACATCCCTAGATCAAACACCGGTGGTGATGAGATTCCGCCAGCTCACCCCCACGGGGAAGTAGTTAACGGATCTGTTTTGAATATGCCTGCATGGGTTTCAGAACCCGGTGGACTTACTCTGTTCGAACACGTTACCACATATGCACGACTTCGTGCCCAGTCAGATTACCTTGCGCCGACTCCCGTTGTGTCTCGGTCTCTGTCAGACCTTACCTATGTTCAGCATCGGAGCATAGCATTCCGGTCAGATAGGGCAATCTGGCGTGAGGAATTGCCGTTTGAGGTGCAGCTCTTCCATCCGGGCGGTGGTAACAACGACCCGGTTCAAATTCATCTCGTGGAGGACGGACGAGCTTCAATTATCGCCTTCGATCCAACTCTTTTTGAATACGGGGATGAATTGAGAGGATTAGACCTATCGGTCGCTCCTCAAGCAGGGTACGCCGGGCTGAAGATCCTGTACCCTTTGAACGAGGTCGGCCACTTAGATGAGGTGGTTTCGTTCCTCGGCGCTTCGTATTTCCGTCTGCTTGGTCCGGGACAGGTTTACGGCATCTCTTCAAGAGGGGTAGCGGTTGATGTCGCCAGCCCCGCCGGGGAGGAGTTTCCGGATTTTGTTGAGTTCTGGGTAGTGCGGCCAGGGGATCAGTCAAAAAGCCTGATATTGTTAGGCTTGCTCGATGGTCCATCAATCACAGGTGCATTTCACTTCCGATTGACACCTGGAAGCGAATTGGCCCCAACCGTTCTCGACGTAGAAGCGAGACTCTTTGCGAGAACCGATGTTGGGAAGCTTGGCGTTGCTCCGCTGACGAGTATGTATTTGCATGGGACTTTCGATCGCGGTGGGGATGAAGATTTCCGGCCCAGAGTCCATGACTCAGAGGGTGTTCTTATGCACACGGGTAGGGGCGAGTGGATTTGGCGTCCATTGACCAACGGAGATGGAATCCGCCTTACATCGCTGCGCGATATGTCCCCTATGGGTTTTGGGCTCGTGCAACGAGATCGCTCATTTGAGAACTACATGGATCTCGAGGCTGAATACCATCGGCGACCGAGCAAGTGGGTTCAGGTGGTGGGTGACTGGGGTTCCGGGGGGCTTGAGCTTCTCGAAATTCCTACGGACTCAGAGTTCAATGACAACGTCGTCGCCTCTTGGGTGCCAGACGAGTTGTTCGGGGCAGGGGAGTCTCGCACGTACCGATACCGCCTGATCACGTTCGATGAGAGACTCGACTCAGAGATCCTGAGTACCGAAGACGGTGCCCAATCTCTTGCGCAGGTGACCCGCACGCGGATTGGTTGGGACGCATTGCCGGGTCAGTTCAATCCGCCACCAAGAACTCATAGGCGAGTTGTGGTGGATTTCAACGGTGGCCCACTTCAGTTTTTGCCGCCCGACGCGATTGTTTCCGCGGAGGCTCAGGTATCTTCCGGAGAGATCTCGAATCTTTCGGTTCAGATCCTTCCTGATGGTGGTCGGCGAGCGACGTTCACTCTGGTTGCAGAAGAGGATCGTGGGGCAGATATGCGCGTTTACCTTCGCTTAGAAAACCAAGCCGTGAGTGAGACGTGGAGCTATTTATGGGAGCCTCCCAGTGCCCCTTGAACTGAACATTCCGTTCACTCGAGTTCGCCGCACTGTGTACTTCGGTTTGGTTGGACTGACGACTCTGGGTGGCACGCTCATGATGACCGCCATTGTATCCGCGCAGGGACTGACATTGCTGGAGTGTGTCATTCTCGCGCTTTTCGTTCCAACCTTTGCGTGTATTGTGGTGCCGTTTTGGACATCTGTGATTGGATTTGTGCTCAGGGTATCTGGGCGGGATCCAGTAACTTTGGGCATGACCGGATCGTTAAAACGGCCGCTTCCTAGAGAACAGGTGTCCCCCAGAGCGATTCCAAAAACGGCTCTGGTAATCCCCGTCCACAATGAGCAACCCGAATTGGTCATGGCGCGGATCGAAGCCATGATCCAATCACTTCAAAAGGTGACACTTGAGACTGATGCGGTGCACATTCACCTACTAAGTGATACCCGAATCCATTCTATAGCGGCCGTCGAGGTCGAGCAGTGGATGGAGCTGCAGTCTCGGTATCCAGAGTTCCAGATTCACTACCGACGTCGAGACCTGAACGAGGGCAGAAAGGCGGGGAACGTGGCCGAATTCTGTCAGCGCTGTGGTTACGACTATGATCTTATGGTCGTGCTCGATGCAGACTCGCTTATGACGGGTGAGATAATCATGCATCTAATGGGTCTTATGGAAGCTAATCCGGATGTCGGTCTGATTCAGACGCTGCCGCTGCCTGCTCTGCAAAGTTCTTTGTTTGGGCGACTGGTTCAGTTCGCAGGAGCATTATACGGTCCAGTCTTAGCGTTTGGTCAGTCATTCTGGTTTGGGGATACTGCCAACTACTGGGGTCACAATGCGATCGTGCGTCTACGCCCATTTCGTGACCATGCGAAGCTCCCGGTGCTTTCTGGTCGGCCTCCAATGGGTGGTGAAGTCCTCAGTCACGACTTCGTAGAGGCGGCGTTTTTGCGCCGGGCCGGTTGGCGTGTGATTTTCGTCCCAGATGCCGCCGGGAGTTGGGAGGAGGTTCCTAGCAACATCGAAGCCTATTCTAGGAGAGATCGTCGTTGGGCCCAGGGGAGCCTCCAGCACTTAAGACTGCTGAAGGGTGGGAGTCTTCACTCACTGAGCAAAGTCCATTTTCTCTTGGGTGCTATGACCTATATCTCCTCACTCTTATGGCTACTCATTCTTGTGGTAGGGACGGCTTATGTCCTCATGCCCTCAAGCCATGGAGTTACCGTTGCTCCCCCCTTGATTATCAAGGCTCCGTTATTTTCGCTGCTTGTATTCACTGCCTCTCTACTTTTCTTACCGAAAATATTTGGCCTTATAGCATCCCTATCGAACGATCGGGATGCATTCGGCGGACCACTCCGTATGGTCGTCAGTGTGGTTACAGAGACTGTATTCTCAGTCCTTCTGGCGCCGGTCATGATGCTATCCCATGCGCGATTTGTCGCCGAAATCATGTTGGGCCGGTCCGTGGATTGGGTTGCTCAGGACCGAGAAGGCTCGGACTTGACTTGGCGGGAGGCGTTGCGAACAGCTCGCTGGCCGTTAGTGATCGGACTAGGTTGGGGTAGCACGACTCTATTGCTGAGCCCTCTTTTCTTTCTTTGGATGAGTCCGATTTTCCTTGGACTCATCTTGAGCGTCCCGCTCGTGCGATGGACGAGCTTGCAGTCGTTGGGACAGCGGTCTCAGGCGGCTGGGCTTCTTCTTGTGTCAACTGAGACAGCACCGCCGGACGAGATCATCTTTGTGCGTGCCGCAAAGGACGCACTCTCAGTGGCGCAGGACTCCATACAGGCAGATAAGCTGACGGACACTATGTCCGTTGCGCCTACACCACTACCCCCCGTAAGTCGTATCATGTACAACGCTGAACGTGGGCTATTCGATCTGCGCCAAGGGCGCCCTCTCTTTATCACCGACAAAGGCGCTTCACTCTCCGATGGTGGGTTGGTGAGTGGTGCCCTAGTCGCTGCCGTCGACGGCCTAGATCTGGATTCGCTCGACAGATTTCGCGCCATGGGAACTGAAACATTGCGTCTCGTTGTGACAGCGCATCGGATCTCGTCAATGGGACTATCCCCTGCAGAGATCAATGAACTTGAGCATGCAGGTTACTCCATCCCCTTAAGGCGTGCAGTCAACATGCAGGAGATCCTGGGTTTGGCATGTTCAAGTGATGTAGTGCACGAGACCGCTGCGAGCCAGTTGTCGTTGGCTACACCGGGAGAGGCCGCCGGACTGTCGTTGGTCAGGCTCTCCCGACTGTTGCCGGCAGTGATCGCGATGCCGGTTGGAATACCTCCTGCCTCACGTATCGATGAAGCTCTAAGCACTGGTGAACTGCTGTCCGTCGACGTTGGCGAGGTAAACGAATATTACACAGCTTCGTGCGATGGTAATGTTGTTGCGATTAGTGAAGCTCCAGTTCCATTGACCGAAAGCGAAGAGTCCCGTTTTGTTTTGTTCCGAGAATCGCACGGGCTTCAAGAACATGTTGCGATAATTGTTGGAAACCCAAAGTATTGGCCCGATCCACTGCCGGTACGCCTGCATTCAGCGTGTTTCACAGGGGACCTTTTTGGAAGCTTGAAATGCGACTGTGGAGAGCAACTCCTCGGCAGCATGAAGTTCTTTGAAGAAAAAGGGGGGGGCGTCCTTCTCTACCTGGCGCAGGAGGGTCGCGGCATTGGTCTTAACAATAAGTTCAGGGCCTATACACTGCAGGAAAATGGCCTTGATACGGTAGACGCCGACAGAACCCTAGGTTTCGGTCCGGACGAGCGTCGCTACGGTGTGGCAGCTCAGATCCTCCACGAGATAGGTATCGGTCGTATTGAACTACTCACCAACAATCCGGATAAGGTCCAGGCGATGCAGGATGCGGGGATTGAGGTGGTCAATCGACGCCCTTTGCACGGGACTCTAAACAGATACAATCGACCTTATGTGGAAGCCAAGGTGGCCCGAGCGGGTCACTGGCTTCATGACATGCTGGCCCAATCAACAGCAGGAGATTGACCTTACCGTGGAGGAATCTGATGAGTTTCTTTTGTACGATCTGCGTGTCGAGGTTATCGCAGGAGACAAGCCCATGGTATGCAATCATGCTATAGGCGACTACTTCGAACTGTCGGGTGAAAACCTTACCCTCCCATCCGGGCAATCGTTTCCGATTTATCCGCTCGCGGCGCTGCTTCCACTCCTGCCCGCTAAGCAGCGTGAGACCCATCCGTATGACTGGATGACAACGGACATGGAGGTGGCTTGTCCGGACCCTTTGTGTGGTGCGCGTTTCCGCATCACGCGGACCGGACAGACTGTATTCCGTCACGCTGATGTGACTCGTGTTCCGCTGGGAGATAGCACAGCCGGGTGAAGGGGAAGTCAAGCGATTTTGTGGTCGATCGTATCGATCTGGGGGACGGGTATTCGATAAGTCGCCTTATCCATGGCGGCTGGCAATTTTCATCAGGCCACCCTCTGACCCAAGCCGGTCAAGATGATCCCATTGATGTGCTGGAGGCCTCAGCCGAACTCGGTGTCACAACCTTTGACTGCGCTGATATTTACACTGGCGTAGAAGAAATATTTGGTCGTTTCATCAAACGCTGGGCATCGAGTTCTAACGAGACTCAGATCCAGATACATTCGAAGTTTGTACCCGACTGGTCGGATCTTCCCATTGTAGATCGATCGTATGTTCGCCGTATAGTGGAGCGGTCTTTAAGCCGGCTGGGTCTGGAGAGGCTCGACCTAGTCCAATACTACTGGTGGCGGACCGAAGTCCCTGGATTTGAGGACACGGCTGGCTGGCTGGATGAACTAAAGGAGGAAGGAAAGATCGGTCATGTCGGGGTCACGAATCTTGACGTGTCCAGGATTAGGAGACTGAACGCCGTCGGGTTCGTGCCGATCATCAATCAGGTGCAGTATTCGCTTCTTGATCGCCGGCCAGAGCGATCATTGGCTCTGCACTGCGAAGGCTCTCAAACGCGGATGCTAGGCTTTGGAGCTCTAGCGGGAGGATTTCTCACCGACCGTTGGGTTGGAGAGAGCGAACCGGTAGAGTTTCAGAACAGGTCACTAATTAAGTACCGACTCATTATAGACGAATTTGGCGGCTGGGAAGCCTATCAGGCTTTGCTCCAAACTATGGCTGAAATAGCTGAGAATCACGGTGTTGAGATATCGTCCGTAGCGCTTCGTTGGGTTCTTGATCAATCACAGGTAGCAGGGGTGATCTGTGGGGCAACACGATTGGGTCAGATGGAGCGGAATGTTTCAGCGTTTTCGTTCTCGATAAGCAAATCGGAACGAGAGGCGCTTAGGGCGCATCTTGAGCTAGCCCCCGGTCCTTTAGGAGAGGTTTTTGGGCTTGAGCGGAACAGGGATGGTCCACATGGCCGCATCATGAGGTACGACCTGAATCGTGACTAGCAGAGCTTAGGGCGCCAACTCCGATTTCGCGGTCATAATATCGCTGCGTTTATGTCCACCTTGACTCTGTGTGCTCCAGTCATGTAATACCGGTCCGGATGGGCTCCGCCAGCGGTCTAGGATCTTCCCTCGAATGATTCCAAAGGTCAGATTGCCGGCGTGACCAAAAACGCCGCATCCCGACCCCCACTCCCGGACGACGAAGCCCGAGCTCGCATCAAGTCGGACTTGGGTACGAATTTATTTGTGGAGGCTGGAGCAGGGTCAGGTAAGACAACAGCTCTGGTGGATCGTCTTGTAGCTCTGATCTCGACCGGAACGGCTAAAGTGGACGAGATAGCGGCAGTCACCTTTACTCGAAAGGCGGCAGCAGAACTAAGGGAACGGTTTCAAACGCAGGTAGAGCTTACGCTTAATGAGCATCGTGAGGTCGAAGTTCAGGACGATCTGATTGTGGGTCGCCTGGTCAACGCGCTTGATGATATCGATCGTGCATTCATAGGCACTATTCACTCCTTCTGTGCGCGTCTTCTCAGAGAACGGCCGATTGATGTCGGTCTTGATCCGGGCTTTGAAGAGCTCCGTGTTGAAGAGCGGGAAGAACTCCGTCGTCGTTTCTGGGATTCGTACCTAGAGAGACTCACGCGCGATTGTGATCCGCGTCTCGAAAAACTATCGGAGGCCAAAGTTTCACCGGTCTCTCTCTACGGGATGTTTAAGGTCCTAGTCGATAATGATGATGTTGTGTTTCCTACAGCGACGTCAGGTCTGCCGCCAGCTTCGGAGCTAGCAACGGTGCGGAAAGAACTCGAGTCTATTGTGTCCACCGGCTGGGAGCTAATGGACGAGAAACCGCATGAGGACGGTTGGGATGACCTGCAGAAACTCATCCGTAAGCTACACTTCGAGCGTGAGGTAACTGGTTGGAAAGAGACAACGGATGTAATTAGCGCCGTTGCTCTCTTATGTAAGAAAGGCCCACGCGGGCACAAAGTGGTACAGAAGCGCTGGCGTGATAAAGCTTTGGCGAAGGCATTATGCGAGCGTGTCGACAAGTTTGGAGTAGGGGATACACCTGCACACAGTCTCGTAAGCCGTTGGCTCGGATACCGATATTGTCTCGCGATCGACCTTGGTCGCGCAGCGGTGACCGAGTTCGCTGCTCACCGGATGCGCATAGGCAAGCTCGACTTTCAGGATCTTCTAGAACTTACTGGCCGGCTCTTGAGGGAAAATCCTCAAGTCCGGCGTTACCTAGGAGACCGTTATCGCTGCATCTTCGTAGACGAATTTCAGGATACGGATCCTCTTCAAGCGGAGATCGTGTTCCTGCTTGCTTCGGATCCTCCAGAAGATTCGTCCGGAGATATGGGAGTTGACTGGTGGTTTGCGAATCCTAGGCCGGGGTCACTCTTCGTCGTTGGGGATCCGAAGCAGAGCATCTATCGATTCCGTCGGGCTGATATCCAGTTCTATCGGTTGGTGAAAGAGCGCTTTGGTGAGTTTGGAGAAGTTCTGCGCCTCTCAACCAATTTCAGGTCTAGGCCTGCTATTGGTGAGCTCGTAAATCAGGTCTTCTCCGACCCCGACTTCTTTCCTGCTGAGGCGACAGATAGCCAGGCCGCGTTTGAGCGTTTGAATACAATACCGCCCAAAGGCGATGTCCCGTGCGAGGGAGTTTTCGTTTACGACGTTGATCCTGAAAGGACACGGCTGGAGGATGTGGCTGCTGATGACGGATTGCGAATTGCCTCATGGATTCGCGAGCGTGTCGACGCTGGTCAGAGGAATCCTGGAGACTTTCTTATTCTGACGAGGCTCCCAGACCAACTCATCGAATATACTCAAGCCCTGGAGTCTCATGGGCTTCCAGTCTCGGTCACGGGAGCACGTATCGGTGTGGGCGGGGAGATAGAAGAACTAAAAGCCCTAATTCAGTGCATGATCGACCCCACTAATCCGGTGAGGGTTGTGGCTGTGCTTACGGGCCTCTTCTTCGGACTCGATTATGAGAAGTTTACACAGCACTCGTTGGGTGGCGGCACCTTTGACGTGATGAGGCCGGGGAGTGAGGGAAATGAGGATGTGCTCTCGGCTCTGAGGCGCCTGCACGGGTGGTGGCGTAGGTCTGTTTCGGAACCGGCGGACATCTTTCTCGGGACTGTAACGAGCGAATTGGGGCTGCTGCCGTATGCGGCCGCGGAAGAACTTGGTACGCTGAGGGCCGGTGCACTGTTGTATGTACTTGATTCGGTGCGTGCTGCGGCTCTCGCTGGTGACGCGTCATTACCCGGTGCGCTTGCGGCAGTCCAAGCCGCTCTGGATCAGCAGCGTGCAGAAGCCCCGCTGGAACCGGGACGACCGGATGCTGTGCGATTAATGAATTTGCATCAGGCTAAAGGACTCCAGGGAAAAGTCGTTCTACTGGCTCAACCGACGTCATCAGCGAACCCGCGGCGACCAAAGATACATACGACACGGAGCAGAGATGACGGGGCCAAGGGTTATATGCGCGTGACGGATGACCGGACAGGTCGTGACCTAGCCCGTCCGGAGAACTGGTTCGAGTATGAAGCACTCGAGAAGGATTTTAGTCGGGACGAGTATGTCCGCCTCCTCTACGTTGCGGTCACTCGTGCTGAGGAGGAACTAGTTATCTCTAGGTGGCCGAGAAAGAATCGTTCCCGTTCACCGTGGGCACCCCTCGAAACCTGGCTTGAAAACAATGCCGTCGCTCTTAGCTTGGAGCCTCGAACGGCCAGCGAGCGAGACACTCTCAGTTTTTCAACTGAAGAAGCAGGCAGCGAGGTTAAGCTAGCTTCTTCAGACCTTTCGAGGCGGGCTGTTCCGACGTTCCTGCATCAGACTGTCACCAGTCTCACAAAAGAAGAACTCTCACGCTCAGGTTCTCTTACTGACTCGGATCCGCGCGATGCATCCCGGTCTCTGACAAAATCCATGAAGGAGCCGACTACGTCGCCTTCCGAATTTCGGGGCTATTCGTGGGGTAGCGCGGTCCATGCAGCACTGGCTTACACGGCTGAGAGTGATTCGGATAAAACTCCGCAGGGGATTTTCAGAAACCTGCTGGTAGAGCATGGACGTCCGCTCGACGAGCATGGGGAGCCGACGGAATTACGCGAGCTGATCGGACTAGTAAAAGCGGTCCAATCGTCGTCCCTTTGGAGTAGGGCGAAGACGGCTAAGCGCATGTTAACAGAAATCTCTTTTGCTCTGCCAGGGTTGAGTGACGGCGGGCCCGATCAGGAACATGATTCTGAATCTGAGTCGGGCCCCGGCCGTACACGCAGGCAGTTAGACCTCTTCGGCCAAGAACTCTCTAGGGATGAGGAGAAACAAGTGAGGTCTCGGCAGGGGTATGGGTACCCGGCAGCCGATATTGCAGAGGAAGAGAACACGCCGGTTTCGGTGCTGGAGGGCGTGATTGACCTCGCCTTCCGTGAGCGTGGTGGTTGGGTTGTAGCGGACTACAAAACGGATGTTGGAACTGATCCCGATTTTACGGCTAGAGAGGCGGCCTACCGTCGTCAGGTTGATCTATATGCTGAGGCTTGGGCTCAGCTGACCGGTGAGCCCGTGAAAGAGCGAATTCTCTTTTTCACGGCCCAGGACCGTATTGAGCAGTGGTAGTGATCCAGGTTCTAGCGGTGATCGGTCCGGACCTCTAAAGAGCGACCCTGATACATCCGTGGATCGACACCATCGATACGGGTCACCCTACGTCGCCCGCCGCCGGGGACTGTGATTTCCACGTCCACCTTCTGCCCACCCGGCACGCCAAAATGCACTGGAAGATCTGATTGTGCGTCGTAGCCAGATCCTGAGTCGACGCGGCGTGTTCCGAGAAGACGGTCAGTTCCGGAGACGAAGAGTCGTACCTCGGAACCAGGCCTGGTGCTATGCCCCTTCTCGTCTAAAACACGAACTTGCAGCGAGTGCCACGCAAATTCAGGACGTAGCAGGTTTTCAAGAAGGGCATGTGTGCCGTCTATTGCTGACCCGGCCAAGGCTAGATCAAGATCCCCGTCCAAGTCATAGTCTACCCAAGTGGCGCCATGGCTAGCATTACGCTCCAAGATTTCCAGTGGGGTAACGTCGATGAATTTTATGTCTCCTTCGCGGCGCATGAGCCAATCCCGATAGTGCACCTCCCCTCCAACAGTTCCGTTAACAAACAGGTCAACCGAGCCGTCATGATCGAAATCGGCCCAAGCGCAAGTATCGTAGCGCGAAGGATTTGCGACCCCGACCTCGTTGGCTCTGTTCAGCCATCCGTCGGGTGTGCGCTCGAGCAGTCCGTTTGGGCCGTAGTTGGCGAAAAACAGGTCGAAATCTCCGTCGGCATCGTAGTCGACGGAGCATGGTCGCACTGAGCCTTGACTCTCATCTCCTAAAGCCCTTCCGCCGCCGTGTATTTCTTCTTCCTGTGACTCGGTAAAACCAGCTTCGCTGCCGAGATAGAGTCCGTTGGCATCGCCATTCATATTGGTGACAATGACGTCGAGCCATCCATCACCATCATCGAACCACAAGGCGCCTACTGTGCGTCGCGTATCATTGAGTCCAAGGTTGTGTGCCTCGTTCTTGAACTTTCCGGCTGTTTGTATAAAAAGATGGTTCGGTCCGTCACGCATTGCCAGAAAGAGGTCTAGGTCACCGTCGGCGTCCACATCGACCCAGGCGGCTTGTCTGGTGGTCCCACTCACTATCCTTAGACCTACCATCTCCGACACCTCGGTGAATGTGGCTCCGTTGTTCTTCCATAGCGCGATAACGGGCTCTTCACCCGAGTAACCGAGCAACAGGTCTGGATCCCCGTCTGAATCGAAGTCCCCCCACGCTGATGTGCGCACAGAGCGTTTAGTCATGAGTCCGACCTCAGCTGCGATCTCCACGAAGCCGTCGATCCCGTCGTTTCTGTAGAGCCGACTCGGCGTTCCGTTGAAGCCAACGAAACGGTCAGGGTCACCGTCTAGGTCTATGTCGGCCCAGGCGTCGGTTAATGCTCCACCTTCGTCGAACAACTCTTCCGAGACAGGTGAGAAGCGTACAGGCTGAAAGTCGGCACGGTCACATCCTTCTAACAGTGCTACAAAGGCAAGCCCAGCAAACATTTGCCAGCTCATGAAGTGAGTCGCTGACCGAGTTCTTTGTGCTCCTGTTTTCATCTTTGCACATCGTTTCGGACGATTTCCCCTCCCTTCATCACGAAAAGGACGCGTTCCAGTGCCGTTATGTCTTCCAATGGGTTCCCTGGAACTGCTACTACATCAGCGAATTTTCCGGTTTCTAGGCTTCCGACGTCTGCCTCCCAACCCATGATCCTAGCGTTGAGACTGGTAGCCGCGGTGATAGCGTCCATGGGTTTTTCCCCATTTTGAACCCGAATGCTGAATTCACGGGCGTTCTGGTCGTGTGGAAAAGCACCGGCATCAGTTCCAAAGCCGATGGGTAGTCCTGCCTCGAGGGCTTTTCGAAAAGTTGCGTTTCGGTAGCGCATCATCTCAGTAGATCTTTGGACCTGCTCCGGAGGAATCCCCATGGCTGCACCTTCCCGTGGTACGATCACTCCCACATATAGGGTTGGGACGTAGTATGTGTAGTCTTGGGCTAGCAGCATTTGTATGGCTTCGTCGTCCATCATAGAACCGTGATCAACAGTCCTGACTCCGGCACGGATTGCTGCCTTGATCCCCTCCGCTCCATGCGCGTGCGCTGCCACGAAACGGTCCCAGCGCCCTGCCTCCACGACGGCTACGGCAAGCTCCTCATCTGAGTACTGCTGCGCCCCTGGTGAGATCCCGCGCGACAGTACTGCACCGGTCGCCAGGATCTTTATGAAGTCCGCTCCCTGCTTGAGGTTTGTCCTCACCGCTTTTCGCACCTCATCTACACCGTCGGCAAGATTGCGAACAGCCGGGACATCGACGTAGATCGAGAACTGACGAGCATCACCGGCACCACCTGTCGCGGATACGTAATTTCCGGCGACCATCATTCTCGGGCCGGGGAGGGTCCCCTCATCGATAATGTTGCGAAGATCCACGTCGGTAAATGACCAGGCCGGTCCCATGTCTCGGACCGTGGTAAAGCCACTGCGCAGGGCGGTAAGCGCGTTGGCCGCACCGTAGAGCGCCGCTTCGGACGGTGTGGTTGTCACCAAAACTCTCTCCCAGTAAGCGTCCTCTGCGTCAGTCAGGTGTGTGTGTAGGTCGATGAGTCCAGGGAGCAGGGTTGCATCTCCCAAGTCCACACGTTCGTCGTGTGCTTGTCCGGTTACGTTCTGCCCAACGGCGACAATACGGTCTCCGGCTACCAGCACTGCCCCTGGTTGCTGGAGGTTCCCGAAACCGTCGATCAAGCGATCCGCGGTTATGAGCGTTCGGACTGTTGCGTCCTGCGCTGTAAGGGGCGGCGCGAACAGGAAGGATGAGATTAGTAGGACGGGGACAAAGGCTTTACGGTGTGATGCATTAAGGAAAGAATTCATCAGAAATTCGGTTGAACGATGCGGTGGGAGCCGCTTCGAATGTTTAGGTACGGACGGATACCCACAAGTCGAATTGAGAGTTAGCTGCCCTGCCAGCACAGTTGCGCAAGGGCTCATTGAGTGAAGTCGAAAAAAAGCGTTGTTGCTGGCTGCCTATTCGGTTGAACGGTGCGTTCGAGCCAGCGAGCTTGGTCCGGATCACCGATGCGCACTACGTGAGGCCCATAGTCGAAGACAGGGAGATTGAATTCCATTCCCTTTATCCTTCGTGAATAAACCAGTTTTCCTGAGACTGATCGGAGCTCTACAACCGGGTCATGCTCTAGTCCACGAACGCGGATGGACGGGAGATATCCGACAGGTTTGCGTCCGTCTCCATCGTCACTGTGTAAGGTGATCGGCCATCCTTCGAACTGCCCCGCTTGATCTTGTGACGGGTCCACATGCCTTGGCCAGCACTCAATTGTGATCCGCTCATTTGCCTTGTCGAAGATTACGATGCCATAGCCCGTCACGCGGTCATGGAGGAGGGCGGGTTGCAGTCCTGTTGCGCGTGGATTGGCTGAAGCGTGGACGGTTATCCGGTTTCCGAATCCGTCAAGAAAGTCTCCAGTGTACTCCGGGCCGGGTATGTCCAAGGGAGCTTGGCGGTCTTCACGAGGTGGCCACCAGCGTCTAGGCCAGATGTTATTGAGGGCCGGGCCAGTAAAGGTGAAGCCGGCATCCCCAAAGTCGTCGATGCCGTGTCTTACTACTGTCGCTAGGTGTTGATCACCCGCGATGTGGAAAGCTGAACACCGGCGTAGGATTCTAAGCACGTCATCGCGTTTTTGAGAAGGCCAGCCGTTGGAATCCATATCAGCCGCGATCTTGTCGCCCTCCACATATGTTCCGGGTTGTGGCATTGGGAGTGAGGGCAGTATAGCCCCGCTCATCGCGTCACTGGGAATCGAGTGCACGGACGCAAAGTTTGTCTGGGAGAGAACCACCTTCATCTGCGCTGACCCACTCCAGTCCTCTGACCATGCTTCGAGGAAGTTCATTTGCCGGGTTCCCAGTAGTTCCGAGCCTGGCGGATCGCGGTGCTGGGTTACATCGAAGTCTGGGTTCTGAATCCAGCCATTCAGTACTCTAGCCTCAGTCGGCATTACATTCGACGGAGATGATTTAAATTTTCGGTCTTCGAGAATCGCGAAGCTGACACCCCCGTAGTCCCATCGCGTGTAGTATACACCGATCCCTTGATCCACTGGAGTCGGATCGTAGGGGTCTGGGAGGTGGCTCGTTTGAGCGACTTGAACTGCATTAACCCACTCTGGCGGCATCTTGAACCCGCCCTGGTCCTGAGCCTGGGCACCCCATCCTGATTCAGTAGGGGCCTTTTTTCCACTTTCTCCCCAAATGTTACCGTGGTAGACGTCGTGGTCATCAGGGATGAAGGCGGTCGGTATGTTGCGGAATATCTCTCTGTATGACCACCCGAACATGTACCATTTATGCAGCATGTCGAGCGAGGCTATTTCGATTGTGTCGGTCTGAATTCCGAATCCCCCTGATCCCTCGTAGAATTGGTCTCCCAGAAACAGGGCTAAGTCTGGGCTATGCTTTAAGACGTGACTGACTACGTCGGCGTCGGGGAACCCGTGGTCTGCGTTGCAGCTGAAGACTGCTGCGCGAACTGGAGTCAGGAGACCGGGCTCTTCCGCTATTGTGCCTAGGTATTCGAATGTTTCTGGACAGTTTCCTAGGGGCAGTGTTAGCCGAACCCGATATTTTGCGGGACGAGTCGCGTCCCATTCCTCTACTCGAAAACGTGCCGTTCTCGACAGCCTATCTACATGGGCTGTTGCGACTGTCTCCCAAATATCATCCGGAGTGCGGATGTCGAGTTCGCATCTCACACCGGGAATACTCTCGATCGGAGCGAGTTGGGCTGTGAGTTTCAGCACGCCTCTATGGGCCGTGTATTGTGCGAACATGATAGGGCCGAATTCCGCAGCTGGGTCGGTCTCGATGCCGAGCCCCGATATTGTCCAGTCGCGGAAGATTGCGCCCGCACCCGGGCGCTGTTCCCCGACATGACTTAGAAGAGCGATGCTCCCGATTACGTCGCTTTCCGTATGGCCTTCGTGGGACAGGCTCGCGAGTTCCGTTCCGGTGCTGGCTGATCTAGCGACGAGCTCAATCCGAGATCCTGAGTTCGACCTCGTGATAGCCGCATCGAGCCGCAGAGACCCATATGAAGAAATCGGATACTTAGAACGTGCTGAACCAATCACGAGCGCTCCCGACCCGTCGATGCCCACATCTAGGCCATTTCCATGCACGACTGCTGAGCGGATATCGTCGACTGGACCCTTTAGACCAATACGAAAGCCTGTCACTGCATCGGAACCTTCGACGGTCCTCACGACTTCGACGGAAGTCATGAAATTCCCTTCTTTGGCATAGTGCGTGAGGCAATGCAGAGTCCGGTTTGGGGCGCAAACTTGGCAGACGAGCGAGCCCTGCATGACCTGCCAATCTTGGAGTCGATTTCCCCAATGTTCGGGGCCAGCCCAGCCCATATTCGGCCACTGATGCCAGCGGCTGATGAATCCAGTTTCTTGCGCTGACAAAAGCCGGGTGCTCAATCTTTCGGAACTCATGGCCGCCATCATCATCAACTTCAATGTCTCACGCCGATCCATGAGTTAGTTGCTCCATTCGCGGTAAAGAGGGTTTGAACGCAAGGGCAGGAATGCGTCCACGTCCTCCCACCATTGTTGCAGGCTCGAACCCAGCGACAGCGTGAGCTGTGGTTCTTTTTCGGACAAGTCGTTCATTTCCGAAGCGTCCGACTTTAGGTCGTATAGCTCCCAACGGTCTTCTTCAAAGAAGTAGATCACCTTATAAGATCCGCGGCGCAAAGCGCTTGCTGGTGTGGTGCGCCAAATACCGGCAACTGATCGATCGGCTTCGAGGTAGGCTGGAAAGTGCCAGATTAGGTCCCTATCCGGGATCTCGCCCGAACCCGTGAGGGCAGGGATCAGGTTGACGCCGTCTATCGTGTGACCGTCTAGGAGTGGGGCTCCGGCTAGGTGGGCTATAGTGGGGTACAAATCCAAGCCGATGACTGGAATCTGGGATGTCGATCCTGGGTCAACTCGTTCGGGCCACCTCACAATCAGCGGAGTCCGGATTCCTCCCTCATATAGCATCCCCTTTGAGCCTCGGAGCGGCGCCATTGAGGTGACCGGTCCGAAGCCTCCATTGTCAGATGCGAAGATCACCACGGTATTGTCGGATAGGCCACGTTCTTCAAGTGCGGTTAGTATGCGTCCCACGCCCTGGTCTAGGCTCTCGATCATCGCCGCGTATGTTGGGTTCTCATGCCCGCCTGAAGAGGGCTTCGATCTGTAGAGGTCAACAATTTCTGATCTTGCTTGAATCGGCGTGTGTACAGCGTAGTGTGAGAGATAGAGGAAGAAAGGGCCCTCTTGTTCTCGGTCGATGAAGGCGATGCTCTCGTTGACGAGACGTTCTGGGAGGTATTCGCCCTCTTCTCCTTCACTGAGACCTGGGACGCGTTGGTCGCCTCTCTTATAGGGGTAGAAATAGTCTGGGGGTGCCCCGGCCTCACTTCCGGCGATCGACCATTTGAAGCCCTGATCTACAGGGAGGAACCCTTCGCCCCCGAGGTGCCATTTGCCCGCGTGGCCGGTCGCATATCCAGCATCACCAAGTACTTCGGCAATGGTGACGACACTGAGGTCGAGGGTTGTTTCGTTATCGGCAGGGATTAGGGCACGCTCTTCCGCTGGCCCACGCTCCGCCGTTCCTACGGTATAGATACCGGTACGCGGAGCGTACTGCCCCGATATCAGGGCAGCGCGGCTCGGGGCACAGTTTGGGGCATTAGCATAAGCGTCCGTGAAGCGCATTCCTTCTTCAGCCAGCCGATCGATATTCGGTGTCTCGTAGTAGGCACTTCCTTGTACGCTAAGGTCTCGCCATCCGAGATCGTCAGCATAAATGAGGACGATGTTTGGGGGCGTGTTAGGTGGTGAGCAAGAGAGAAAACATGTGAGCAGGGCTAACGGAAAAGTTGCCGAGATTGCTCTGCTTTTCTTATTGGCTCGAGGGGATGGATTCACCGTCGTTTCGAATCCCTAGCTATAGTGCATATTCCGTAGACGTGAATAACGTGGGTTGGGTCGAGTGCTATCGCGACCCCTGATATATGGTCCCGTCTAGCTCTAGAGAGGGTGATTACGATTCTGGGTCTCTAGGCCCCCCATTCGGGGTAGTCCGCTGGCGGCTCCTAATGCTACCACGCATTGTTTGCGGACCTTCCCCTCGGAGAGCTCATGAAAGACTCAAGAAAAAATTCGTCCCGACGCTCGTTTCTAGGCAGCCTTGGTACGGCGGCACTCGCTGCCGGCGCTACGCCACACCTGCTGTTGGCTGATGAACGCAGGCGTGTTGCGGAACCGATGGCACGCCAATACCGGTCAGCGAACGACCAGATCAACATTGCGGTTATTGGGGCTGGTGGTATGGGTATGGCTGATGTGTCCACCGCGCTCCGAGTTCCGGGAGTAAAGCTCGTGGCGGCGTCCGATTGCTACGACGGACGTCTTGATGCGGCTCGTATGGAGCACGGAGCCGACTTGTTCACCACTCGGGACTACCGTGAGATCTTGGCTCGCAATGACGTCGATGCTGTCATTTGTGGGACACCGGATCACTGGCATCATCGCATCTCTGTCGACGCACTGAAAGCGGGGAAGAGCGTGTATTGCGAGAAGCCTATGGTGCACCAGATCGCTCAGGGTGCGGACGTCATTCGAGCAGAGCGGGATTCAGGTCGAACATTTCAGGTGGGTAGCCAAGGTATGAGCTCCCTAGGAAACGAGAAGGCTAAACAGTTGCTAGAGGAGGGTGCGATTGGTCAGCTCAACTATGCGGAGGGGTTCTGGGCGCGCAACGATCCAATCGGTGCTTGGCAATATGCCATTCCGGAAGACGGATCTGAACAGACGGTCGATTGGGACATGTTTCTTGGTCACGCCCCACCGAGGCCGTTCGATCCACTGAGGATTTTCCGTTGGCGTAACTATCGAGATTACGGGACGGGTGTATCCGGTGATCTCTTCGTGCATCTGTTTTCGAGCCTACACTTCATTACGTCGTCAACCGGTCCGAAGAAGATTATGGCCCAGGGTGGGCTAAGACACTGGAAGGACGGGCGTGAGGTACCCGACGTCCTCCTGGGCATGTTTGACTACCCGGAGGCGGAAGGTCACCCGCCATTCAACCTTTCACTTCGGGTCAATTTTGTGGATGGCACTTCGGGCTCGACCTTTCTTAGGCTAGTAGGGAACGAAGGTGCAATGGACGTGACATGGACTGAAGTCGTTCTGAGGCGTAACAAGTCAGTCGGTGCGAACGATGTGTTTAATCAGATGAAAGCCGACGAGGCAGGGCTTGGTCTAGCTTCAAGACGGGAGATGCTTCCTCCGGCTGAATCGGTTTATATGGCTGAAGACGGATACTGGGGAGCCCACTTTGATCATTTCATGAACTTCTTTAAGGGAGTTCGCGACGGGACACAGGTGGAAGAGAATGCCACATTTGGGCTTCGCGCAGCCGCACCTGCATTGGCCTGCAATGACTCGTATTTCGATGAGAAGGTAATTTCGTGGGATCCAGATCTGATGGAGGTTCTATGAGTGCCTGTGCTCAGCTCCGCTGCGTGTGCGCGATATCGATGGTCGTTTTGCTGTCAGGGTGTTTTGCGACCGAGGACAATGAGAGTCTGGTCCATGGTGGAGCTGAAGTGATTCACAACAAGCTTTCGGTTGAGGAACGCTCTGATGGGTGGGAACTCCTCTTCGACGGTGTCTCGCTCGATCAGTGGCGTGGGTACGGACGAGATGACATACCCGAAACTTGGATCGCTCAAGATGGTGAGATGATGTTGCAGACCGCGGGTGGTAATATGGACGGTGGAGATGTAATCACTAAGGCGGAGTTCAGAGACTTCGAACTGGTATTTGACTTCAAGGTGGGCCCCAGAGGTAATAGTGGTGTCTTTTATCGTGTTCAGGAGATAACTGACATGGGTTTATGGCAGGTTGCACCGGAGTACCAGGTCCTAGATGATGCGGCATATCCTGAGTCTCCCGAATGGAATCCTCGCACACATCGCACAGGTGAGAACTATGATCTCCAAGCCGCTGAATCACGGCTTGTATATCCAGTAGGCGAATGGAATTCGGGACGGATCTACGTTGACGGAAACCACGTTGAGCACTGGCTCAATGGTCAGCTTGTGGTCGAGTACGACTTATACTCACCTGAATGGGAAGGATGGGTCGCGGCCAGTAAGTTTTCGGTCGAAGAGTATTTCGCCCGTGCGCCATCTGGTTCGATCGGGTTACAGGATCACGGGACCCCAGTGTGGTATCGAAATATGAAGATTAGGAGGCTGGGCGATGCCTAGGATAGGCTTCTTTGCGTCCCTTCTTCTGTTAGTCGCTTCAGCATGCGTACCCGAGGAAGAGGTGCGTTACATCTTCAATGGGGCAAACCTAGACGGATGGACCATACATGGGACCGAACTCTGGTATGTTGAAGATGGGGAACTTGTTTGCGAGAGTGGACCGGACGCTCAGTATGGCTATCTGCGTACCGATCGTACGTATGATGACTTCGAACTAAAGCTCGAATTCAAGCAGGAGGCGGATGGTAACTCCGGTGTCTTCTTCCGTTCGACAATTGAAGGGGTTCGGATCAGCGGCTGGCAGGCTGAAGTAGCTCCGCCAGGTCTGCACTCTGGAGGGATTTACGAGTCGTATGGCCGAGGCTGGCTTATTAAGCCCGAGTCGGAGCTAGACTCGGCGCTTCGCATGGGTGAATGGAATGAGATGAAGATCCGCGCAGAGGGGGACCGGGTAACTACCTGGATCAACGAAACGCAAATGATCGACCTCGAAGATGAACAGATCGGAGCGGGGAAGGGTCACATCGCCCTGCAGATTCATGACGGGGGTGGAATAAAGGTGCGATGGAGAAATTTGAGGTTGATAGAACTATAAGGCTCTTCAAGATCCCAGGCAGCCAGTGCTTGTACCAGCCTGCACGGGGCACACGTATGGGGCCATTTGTTACTCACGGTACCGACCTTATCGGACTAAGGCCCGCTTTTCTAGGCTACGTCATCACAACAGATTGGATGTTATGAATATCTCACAAGCAATCTCTGAACGCCGTTCGATCAAATCCTTCACAGATCGCTTGATTTCCTCAAAAGAAATCGAGCGACTGATTGCCGCAGCGGTTCTAGCACCGAACCATCGGATGACAGAGCCATGGCGTTTCTACGTGTTAGGTCCGGAGGCGCGGGCCGGGTTCGGCAGGGTCTTAGGACATCGGAAAGCGAAGCGCGTAGACCAGCCAGATGCGAAGATAGCAGTGGTCGAGAAGGTCGAGGCGTCACACCGTGACTTGCCGGCTATGCTCGCTGTTGCGACCACATTAGACGAGAACCCTGA
Organism: Gemmatimonadales bacterium UBA2975; assembly: GCA_002348265.1. Lineage (GTDB taxonomy): Bacteria > Gemmatimonadota > Gemmatimonadetes > Longimicrobiales > Gaopeijiaceae > UBA2589. The sequence continues at coordinate 85,091 of DEAT01000080.1, forward strand.
GATCCGAGAAGAGGATTATGCAGCTACTTACATGGCGATACAAAATCTCTGTTTATCGGCCTTGGAATTAGGGTTTGGAACCCATGTGAAGAGCGGAGCGGTGATGGATGATCCAAAGGCACGTGAAGCGGTGGGCGTTCAACAGGGGGAACGCATCATAGCCACTATCGCGGTGGGAGAGCCGGCCGCTGTGCCGGATGCAAAACCGAGAGGTAGCGCTGACCAATTTACGACATGGGTGCCCTAGGGGACTTATGGGTCGGAAAGTTTCCGACTAATGCAGACGAATGCGAATACGTATAGGTGGCTCACCGCTCACCATGTTCGCGGGGCACCCAATTCGAGAGTTCTACGTGTGAGTTCTGACTCATGACGGTTATACGAAGGCCAAACAGTGCTATAGTTGCAGCGCTCCTGATTGCTTTGACGTCGCAGGATGCTTCGGCCCAGACGGTGCTCGCGAGGGTTCTCGACGGAGAGAGTGGCCAGCCAGTTATTGGAGCGCTCGTGCATCTGATCGCGACAGAAGGACAAGCTCAAAGCAGCACGCTGACTGATGACCTTGGTCGTGCACTTTTCGTCGGGGTGCCAGATGGACGCATGCACCTGCGAGCAGAGATGATCGGACAGGCTACCACTGAGACTGCCCTGTTTTTAGTGGGTCATGGGGAAACGGTCTCACGAGAGATCCGTATGGAAACCAGCGCGATTCTGCTAGAAGGGATAGACGTGTCCGCATCGGAGCGCTGTGAGATTCGTGGTGGTGAAGAGGGAATGATTGTAGCCGAAGTCTGGAACGAAGCGAGAAAGGCTTTACTCGCGGCGTCGATCACTGACAATCGAGGGCTCTACCGTTATGAGACAATGCGTTATGACCGTGATATCGATGCGGAGACGGATGCTGTGCTCAGCGAAGAGCGTCAGCGGCGAGATTCGTACATGCGGACACCTTTCGAGAGCAAGCCGGCTGATGAACTCGTAGAGGGAGGCTTCATTCAGGACGATGGAGGAGCGGATATTTACTATGCCCCAGATGCGGCTGCCTTGCTCTCCGATGTATTCCTTGACACCCACTGCTTTCGTTTGGCTGAAGCACCCAATCCTCAGGGCTTTATTGGACTCGAATTCGAGCCGACAGAAGACCGTGGTGTTCCAGACATCCGAGGCGCGATGTGGCTGGACCCTGCAACAGCTGAGCTTCAGTGGCTCGAATACAGCTATACCGGCCTAAATAGAGAGCGCCGCTCTCCCAGGGTCGGTGGCCGCGTAGAGTTTCGAAGGATGCCGGATGGTTCATGGATCGTACCTGAGTGGTGGATACGGATGCCGGTTGTGGGTGTGAGTCAGGACTATCAGGGAAATCGAAATACCAGAATCGTTCAGTATCACCAGACTGGGGGCCTAGTACTGGATGTACGAGAAGCGGGTGGGCGTGGTCTTGGGCGTCTGGCCCGAACCGGAGGAATTGAAGGGGTGGTGCGTGACAGTCTCGGCTTGCCTCTTCAGGGCGTTCGCGTTGGCGTCGTTGGGTCAAATCAGGAGGTTTATTCGAACTCAGAAGGTCGCTACAGCATCACGGAACTTCCCGAAGGACGATATCGTGTGCAGTTTCTCGACGAGAGACTTGAAGTAATGGGATACGTTTCGGACCCACTTGAACGAGATGTTGTTCAGGGTGAGATGAGTTGGCTTGAATATGTCACACCGTCTGTTGGTGATGTGCTTTTCGAAGCATGTAGAGGTGAGGTCGTGGCCGATAATACGGTGCGGTTGGCGGGTGTCGTAGTGGACGAAAAAGGTCAAGGTGTGCCTCTTGCCACAGTCCGTGTCGGCTATACCCGATTCCGTCTCCCGACCGGTACTATTTTACAGGACCAATCATGGATGGAGATTACGACGACCCGGGAGGGCTTTTTCAAATTCTGTGGAGTACCTCCGAATACAAGGTTGACCGTCGATGCCGGGCTCGGTGAAGTTATGTCTGAGCAAGCCATTCTCGATATTCCTGATCATGAAACAGGCCGCATGCTCACGATAAGGCTGCCCAGCGGAACTCGCCCTAGCGGTGTCATGTAACAGCAGTAGCTCTCGTATGGCTTAGATTTGGTAATGATTCGCTTCTTTTGCCTCAAGTTAGCCCTCGCTGCCGCATTGTTTGCGTTGGCCACGTCGGTATCCGCCCAGACTGTTCTCGTCCGGGTAATCAGTGATGATAGCAGCAGCCCGATGGTGGGTGCGGTCACATCGTTGATGGACGTCTCGGGTCAGATATTTACTAACACTCTGACCGATGAGAGGGGGCGTGCCCTCTTTACTGAGATGCCAGAAGGGATGTATACGGTTCGGGCAGAGATGATCGGGAAGGCAACAGCCGAGACGGAGGCGTTCGAGATTTCTGAACGAACGACTATCACTCGTGATCTAATGCTTGAGTCAAGTGCGATTCTTCTCGAAGGTATAGAGGTCGCTGCGGATGGAGGTCGCTGTCAGGTTCGGCCGGGTGGGGAGGGAATGCTTGTTTCCAACGTATGGGAAGAAGCTCGCAAGGCGCTCTCCGCCGCCTCGATAACTGATCAGGTTGGTGCGTACCGGTATGAGCTAATGAGTTATGATCGTCAGCTTGATCGACGCAGTGGTACGATCTTATCCGAAGATCAAAGTCGGCAAGAAGGGTACATGACGACTCCTTTCGAAAGTCGTCCAGCGGAAGACCTAGTCTTGAATGGCTTTGTCCAGAGGGATGGTCGCGACTTTCTCTACTATGCCCCTGACGCGACAGTGCTCCTTTCTGATGCGTTTCTGGACACCCATTGCTTCAGAGTGGCTGAGTCAAGAAACGAAGAGGGCTTCATCGGATTGGGTTTCGAGCCGACTGGCGATGATAAGAGTGTGCCAGACATCCAGGGTACAATGTGGCTCCATCCGGAGACGGCTGAGCTCCAATGGTTAGAGTACCAGTACACTTATCTTGACGAAGAAATGACTTCCGAGATGGTTGGTGGGCGGGTTGACTTTGAAAGAATGCCGAACGGCACTTGGATCGTACCTGAATGGTGGATCCGTATGCCAATAATGGAGAATCAGACCGGATTCGATCGCAGGGTTCGTAATTACATTGCCCAATATCACCAAACCGGAGGACTCGTTCTCGAAGTGCGGGAAGCTGGGGGGAGGAGCTTAGGCCAGAGGGCTCAGACTGGAGGAATCGAGGGTGTCGTTAGGGATAGCCTAGGCGTCCCTAAGAGGGGGGTGCGGATCGGCGTTATCGGATCGAACCAGGAGGTCTACTCCAACGCCGACGGAGAATACAGTATCACAGGGCTTACTGAGGGGCGTTATCAGGTGCGTTTCGTGGATGCTCAACTCTCAGATATGGGATATATCCCCAACCCTGTTGAGCGGGATGTTATTAGAGGAGAAATGGCCTTCCTTGATTTCTTCACCCCGTCAGTGGGAGAAGTATTAATCGAGGCGTGTGAGGGTGTCGAGCGGGATAGGAGCACTGTCCTCTTGGCCGGAACCGTGATTGACCTTCGCGATCGCCCGATCGCAAATGCTCAGGTCCGGGTAAGCTGGGTTGGGTACTCGGTGGCTGGTGGAGGTAACATTACGGTTGGTTCTGATCTAAGCTCTGACGTAAGTGGTTTTGCTACGACCTCTAACGGTTCTGGATTCTTTAAGTTCTGTGGTGTGCCGGCTGGGATCCGTCTAGAACTTCAGGCAGAATTCGAAAACCGCCGGAGCAACCCCGCTGAGGTTTCGATCCCTGGCACGCAGACGGGTCGCATGACCGTGCTGCAGGTAAGGGGTAGTTAATCTGACCTAGCGAGTATGTTCTGGCGCTTTGTAGCTTCTGCCTTTGTCCACCCGTTCGCCGTGATATGCTTTATGACTGCAGCCTCAGATGGCATGTATCTCTTGTTTCGGGTCGTTCGCACGACAACTCTGGCACTTGCGGTGTCATTGTCGGCTCTACCTGCTTCTGCGCAGGATCGGATGTCTGCAACGCAGCGTCTGGCTGAGTTTGAACGACACAGAGAACTCGTCGCGGTCTCTCCCTTTCGTGGACTGCCGTGGCAGCGCCTTGGCCCGACGAACATCAGTGGCCGGGTTACGGATATTGCTGTCACTGAACCGAGAGGGGAGACGTACACAATGTATGTCGGTGCGGCTGGTGGAGGTATCTGGAAGACGGTCAATGAGGGTGTTACTTGGATTCCGGTCTTTACCGACGAGGTCACAGCATCGATAGGTGACATCGCTATCGCCGCTTCGGATCACGATCAGGTTTGGGTCGGTACTGGTGAAGCAAACATCTTCCGTTCCTCCCACGCTGGGGCTGGGGTCTACAAGTCGACGGACGCGGGGGGGTCATGGCAACACATGGGGCTCTCGGAGACACAGACAATCGGCCGTGTCGTGATACACCCGTTGAATCCGGACGTGGTATGGGTGGCGGCTAGCGGTCACGAGTACCGAGACAATCCGGATCGTGGCGTCTATCGCACCGTAGATGGGGGAAAAACGTGGGAGCAGGTCCTCTACGTTGACGCAATGACGGGTGCGATTGATCTGGTCATCCATCCCGAAGATCCTAACACGCTGTTCGCTGCGACTTGGCAGCGTCGAAGGGCGAAGTTCAACGATCCTCGAAACGAGCCGGCTTTTACTGGTTCGGACGACTACTTCACTGGGTCCGGTGTGTGGAAGAGCACGGACGGTGGTTCTACGTGGCGTCAGATCAACGATGGCCTCGTGGAGGCTCGGTACCGGGGCAGAATCGGCCTTGATATTGCACGCTCCAACCCAGATGTAGTCTACGCATTCGTAGACAACTATGAGATTGCGCGGGACGCTGAGGAGGGAGCGACTGACGCCTACGGTAGGCCTAGAGGGGGCATCATAAGGGGTGCGACTGTCTTCCGCTCTGACGATGGCGGTGAAAGCTGGAATCGCACTAGTGAGTACAATGCTTATATGGAGAATGTTGGCGGGACGTACGGATGGGTCTTTGGTCAAATCCGGGTTGATCCTAATGACGAGAACAAGATTTATTTGATGGGCGTGCAACTGCACGTTTCTGAGGACGCGGGCCGAACTTTTGAAAGAATCACCGGTACGCACGTTGATCACCATGGCCTTTGGATCGATCCGAGCAACTCCGAGTATCTAGTCAACAACAACGACGGCGGAGCCTATGTCTCGTACGACGGTGGCGAGCACTGGCGTTTTTTTGTCGAGATCCCGGTGGTGACGTTCTTTAACGTGAACTACGACATGGGTGATCCTTTCCGAGTTTACGGTTCAGTTCAGGATCATGGCTCGTTCTCAGCAGAGATAGATATGAGCCAAGGGCGCCATGCCATTCCGGCGGTAGACTGGGAGAATGCGCCAGGGGGTGAGGGTAGCCATCACGCCATTGATCCAATTGATGCTGACATTGTCTACTCGGCAGGCTTCTACGGGTCTATATCACGTACAGACATCGGCACAGGTGAGTCGACATCGATCATGCCGCAAGTGGAGGAGGGTGCTGATCCACTTCGGGGGCAGTGGCTAGCCCACTTTATCCTGTCGCCACACAACGCCGATGTGATATACCATGGAATGAACTATGTCTTTCGCTCGACTGACCGAGGCGACACGTGGATGCGGATTTCCCCGGACTTGAGCGACAACGATGTTAACCGGTTAGGGGATATTCAATTCCAGACGATAACTGCGCTTGCTGAATCACCGATTACACAGGGTCTGCTTTACGCGGGGACTGATGATGGTCATGTCTGGGTGATGCAAGGTCCTGATGCCGGGTGGACCGAGATCACCAGCGGTATGCATGAGGATCGATTCACCACAGAAATCGTGGCGTCACAGTATGACGAGTCGACGGTTTATGTGACACAGAACGGACGACGCAGCGACGATTTTGCTCCATACGTTTGGCGTTCGACTGACTACGGACAGAACTGGGTGAGCCTTTCAGAGAATGTGCCGACAGGGCCGGTCAATATCATCCGTGAAGATCCCGAGAATCAGAATGTCCTATATCTAGGTACGGACGTAGGCGTGTACGTCTCCACAGACCGGGGTGACACGTGGATGCCTTTGGAGAATGGAATGCCGAGTACCTTCGTCCATGATCTTATAATCCATCCTCGCGAAGATTTGCTGGTTGCAGCGACTCACGGCCAGGGGATGCTCGCCCTCGACATACGGCAACTGCAGAAGCTTACGCCGGAGATCATGGCATCGGACGTGCACATGTTCGAAGCTGAGGACGGTTTTCTGCCAGCGCAGGTTCGAGGTTTTGGTGCGCAGCAACAAAGCGCTTGGTTGCACGTGTGGCTTGGTGACGAGAGTGATGGGGTGATTGAGGTCCGCAATGAGGCTGCTGAAGTAGTAGCGCGGCTGAGCGTCGGAGGGTTCAGAGGTCTGCACGAAGTTGAATGGAATCTGGAGCAGGAACTTGAGCCTGGCGCCCCCCGGGGCAGGGGCTTTTCCCGCAGACGCAACTATGTCCCTCCGGGAAGTTACGCAGCTGTGTTGCAGGTGAACGGGATAGAAAGTTCTGCTGTATTCACTGTCGGTCGCCGGTAGCATTTTATCTTCGTTAGATGCCCTCGCTCTCTCAGTCTCAATGAACTGGATGGATGTGTGTTTACTGATTTAGAGGCTGAATGATGAGTAACTCGCATGTGATTTCAGGAGTAGACGTGCTTCTGGCCGGGCATGGGCCAAATTTGAAGGATGAGCGACTAGGCTTGATCCTGCACCCAGCATCTGTAACCTCAGACCTAACTCTTTCTGCTGACGCCTTAGTCCGAAGGGGTTTCAGCCTTAAGTCCCTTTTTGGCCCACAACACGGCGCACGCGGCGAGAAACAGGACAACATGATTGAGTCTGATCACTATACTGACCGGGCTTTGGGCGTAAGGGTGCACTCGCTCTACGGCGACGTTAGGAAGCCCACAGCAGACATGCTGGACGGCCTTGATGCTGTGCTCTTTGATCTACAGGACGTGGGAGTGAGGGTGTACACCTTCGTTTGGACGATGGCACTCGCGATGGAGGCGTGCGCCGAAGCAGGAGTCCGCTTCATCGTCCTTGATCGGCCCAATCCGATAGGGGGGGTTGTGCGGGAAGGTCCAGTACTGCGTCAAGGATACGAGTCATTCGTGGGACTTCATCCAATACCGTTGCGCCACGGCTTGACGTCGGGAGAGCTGGCTCGTTGGCTCGTAAGGGTCCGTGGGATTGATGTGGATTTGACGGTTGTACCGTGTATGGGGTGGCGGCGATGGATGCATTGGGATGACACTGGTTTACCGTGGGTCATGCCCAGCCCCAACTTACCGACGCTCTCCTCATGCGAAGCGTATCCCGGCATGGTGCTTTTCGAAGGCACTCTTGTCTCTGAAGGGCGCGGCACCACTCGGCCGTTTGAGATGATTGGTGCTCCGTGGCTTGATCCGCAAGCACTCCTCCAGACAGTCCTTGGCAGCTTGGGTGAAGGGGTCATGTTACGGCCGTGTCACTTCGAACCAACCTTTCAGAAGCATATGAATGAGGTCTGTGGCGGTGTTCAGCTCCATGTCACCGATCGGGATAAGTTCCGATCGGTGAGAGCCGCCGTCGCGCTTCTTTCCGCATGCCGATCGGCTGGGGGGGCACCTTTCTCTTGGCGGCAGCCGCCGTATGAGTATGAAAAGACGCTAATGCCCATAGACATGTTGTGGGGGCACGACGGGCTGCGCACCGGGATAGATGCTGGGGCAATGCCCGATGAGATCTTCGAGGGAGTAGAACTCGAGCTGACCGAGTTCGGAGCCGAGATCGAGCCGGACTTGCTGTACGAGTAATTGGTCCCAGTAGATAAGACCGAGTTGTTCGATGAGGGGTTCCGCTCACCGACAATCTTGTGTCTGATCGAACATACTCGCTATCTGAAGCTCGAGGATGTCTCCCGGGTCGACCTGCATTTCCGAGGTGATGCACTGCGGTCCCGCAACCATGTCGATTTCGATCCTCATAGAGGAAGAAAGAGGCCAATCTAGCTCAAATTCTCTGTCCTGTTTTCCATTTACCTGACCGATTGGCATGCGTCCGTTAGTAGCCAATGCGAAGAGCCTTGCGTCATTGAAGTTCATGTTTTGCACCAGAAGTCGAACTTGCTGAGGTCGGTCGGGCGAGGTAAAAGCATGGGTGCCCTTTGCGACTTCGGTACAAGACATCAGACAGGCAGAAACACCAACATGAGCGAGGACCATTAGGGGGCCCCTTTGGGCAACACGAATGATGCGAACTTTCTTGATTAGCGACGTCCGGCTTGGCATGGTTGCAGTCCGATATTGGCGGGGATCATGAGCCAAACGCGAGCATTCGGCTCGACTGGGAGCGAGTTGGTAGTGCACCCACGACCACCTACTACATCGATCGAAAAGTAGATTGGCAGTGCTGGATTCCATGCTATACGAAAGCGCTGATCAGTTTTTCCGGTCACCCGTCCGAGACGTATTCGCTGCCCAGACCGGATCGCCCAGATCGTAACATCGTTGAAGTTACTGTTCTGGACATCGATCTGTATGGGGTCTTCTGACGGGCTTGCTCCTCGGATTGAGCTTTGGTCAAATGGATTCGGGCTTCCCGCACCTCCACCTGCGCACCCGGACAGGGTCAGAGCTAATAAGAGGGATAGCGGGCGGATCATCAAAGAGAGCGAATTCATACACATCGTATTGCAAATCATACTCTATGGTTCCAATTCTTGGCTATGAAGCTCTGGCTTCTAGGACCCTTGCTAGGCCGAGTCGATATCCTTCCTCAGCCACCTTCGGCTTCGTTGATAAGTGCGATGACCTGTTCGTTCGCGCCGTCAGGGGTAAATAGGCTGACGATCCAGAATGCTAAGGTGGACAGTATCATCGCCGGGAATACTTCGTGCAGAATCTCTGATCCAGGAAGATATTCCCAACCCAGAAGGACGCCGATTCCTATTACGAAGGATGCAATGACTCCAGCTCCACTTCCTCTCCGCCAATGCAGCCCAAAGACAATCGCGGGGAAGAAGCAAGCGCCGTACAAACTGCCGCTGAACGCGGTCAGTTCGACGATGCCGTCCGGTGGGTTGAGAGAGATGACTGCCGTAATGAGAGCGAAAAGTGCGACCCAACCTTTTGTCCAGAACATTTCTGCTGCTTCGGTTCGGCCCGGCTTAAGGACGCTCACGATGTCACGCTCAGTTGTGGATGCCATCACGAGTAAGACCGAGTCTAGCGATGACATAGCCGCCGCTACCATGGCGACGAGTAAGAAAGCGCCAGTTCCGGGGCCGAAGACTTCGGTTAGGAGAGTGGGGACGACGAGGTCTGTGTCCTCAAGTCCGCCCGGAAGCACTCTTCGCGCATAAATACCCACGGGGATCAGTAGAGAGAAGACTGCAGCGAACGTCACTGACGAGACTATCATGCCTGTCCGGGTGGCTTTGTCTCCCTGTAGGGCGAAGAATCGTGAGAGTTGGCGTGGCTCCACTGCGAATTTTACCAGTCCTGCAAACATGGTCCCCATCAAAACAGGAATCGCAACCCCTCCTCCCCACGTGAAGAGTTTTTCGCCGCCAGGCTGCATTCGTACTTCGGAGATGGAGGTTAGGCCGCCTGCGGCGCTCACTGTGCCGCTGAAAAGCACGATTGCTGCTAGGACCATGACCACGCCCTGAACTGAGTCCGTCTTCACTACAGATATGAAACCACCGATCATCGTGTATGTCATCACGATGAAAAAGACGATGACAATCGAAACTTCGTATTGGATCTCGAGAAAGGTCTCGAGAAGGTTGCCAATGCCCTTGAACACTGCCGTCATGTAGAAGAATGACGCTGCAATCATGATCAAGGCCGAAAAGACGCGTGCCGTAGTGCTCCCGAACCGAAAGCCAATGAAGTCCGGGATGGTTAGCGAGTCCATCGCGGCCGTGAAGGCCCTGAGTCGAGGCGCTACAACTATCCAGGCAAACAGTGAGAAAGCTACCGCGGTGGGGATGAAGAGCATCCATGGGATGCCCCAGTCGTATGTCCGTCCGGAAAAGCCGACAAACGAGTTTGTGCTCGCATATGTGGCAAAAAAGGAGAGGCCAATGACCCAGCCTCCCATGTTACGGCCACCTACATAATAATCAGCTAGCCCCTTTGTTTTGCGGTTTCCAGTCCACGCGTGGTGAGCAAGCATGAAGGTGTAGAGCAGCAGTAGGGAGTGAACCATCCAATACTCGCGAAGGTTGCTCAGCACGGTGTCGATCATTCAGTGTTCTCCGCAGAGAAGAGTTCAAGCACGGCGGGCTTGTTGACCTTGCCCATTGCGTTGCGGGGAAGTTCCGAGAGCACGAGAACATCTTTGGGGACCTTGTATGGCGCCAGTCTGTCCTTGACGAAGTTGCGAAGCGCCTCTCGCGAGGTGACCTCTCCTGTCCTGAGGACTACTGCTGCACAGACCCGGTCCCCCCATTCAGGGTCTGGGACACCTACTACTGCACAGTCCGTGACTGCGGGATGGGAGCGCATTATGTCTTCGATTTCGAGCGCGGAGATTTTTTCGCCTCCGGTCTTCAGGATATCGACCGAATTGCGGCCGAGGATCCTCCATGCCCCATCCTCGACTACTGCCTGGTCCCCGGTGCGAAACCACCCCTCTGAGGTGAATGCTTCGGCTGTCTCCTGCGGCCTACGCCAATATTCTTTAAAGACCCCAGGTCCGCGGATCTGAATAGTGCCGGCAGAGCCCTCGGGCACTTCGATCCCACTTTCACTCACCAGCCGGGCTTCCACACCGGGCAGAGGTCCCCCGACAAAGCCCGGTCGCCGTTCCCCCTCCAGTGGGTTAGAGAGCCCCATGCCGATTTCTGTCATGCCATAACGTTCAAGCAGCCTATGGCCGGTGATTTTTTCCCAGCTCTCGAGAGTCGGGACTGGCAGAGCAGCTGAACCGGATATCATGAGGCGGCAGGCGCGCGCTCCCTGTCCCCACGCCTCCCGTGCCTCTGGGTTCATCAAGTACCACTGATCTATTAATCGGCGATAGACGGTTGGCACCGCCATGTAGAGCGTGGCCTCACATCTAGCCAGACGTTCCCATACGTCCACGGCGCGAAATCGCGGTAGGATTTCGCAGATAGCGCCGTTCCATAGCGCTGACATGAGGACGTTCACGATGCCATGTACATGATGTAACGGGAGGTGCAGAAGAATGTGATCGTCTTCATTCCATGCCCATGCATCAGATAGCGCCTCTACTTGTGCACGAAGGTTCGCGTGTGTCAGTACGACCCCCTTCGGTTTGCCGGTCGTTCCTGATGTGTAGAGCATCAACGCTGGGCGAGTCTCTTCGACCGCTGGGAGTTGAGCACTTGGCCCATCTCTAAGCAGTGCGGGGGTCAGCAAGAGCGGGATCTGACGATCTCGAGTGAGGTCTCGAAGTCTCTCCTCTAGAGAAGGGTGGACGATGACCGCTTCTGGCTGGGCATCTTCGAGTACCCAAGCTAGTTCAGCTTCCGGGTGAGAGATTGCCATGGGTACGCCGAGGCCTCCTGCACGCCAGACTGCCCACTGGACGACCGTGTATTCCCACCCAGGTGGTACCAGATAGCAGATCCGTTCGCCAGCAAGATCGTCTCTCCCTGTCAGCAATGCTGTTGCTGCATTGGCCGACTCTCTGATGAGGTCTCTGTAGGTGAAAATCCCCTCTGGGGTGAGCAGCGCTGCGCGCTCGCCGAACGAACGGGCACGAGAGATCAGTGACAATTGAGGTGAGGCCGATTCCATGGGAGATTGATGGCGCGCGTTCTTGGGTCGTCGCAACAGACGTGTCAGTCCCGTCTGCGGCAAGGATCACCGCCAGCGGATGTCAGTTTGTGTGAGCTGGGGATAGTTCGTGGATCATATCAGTGGGGGCCTGTTTACGGGGGTTCTTTATCAAGTTGGAGCTTTGGTTGGGGGTTGTGTTTTATACTTGGTGAGCCTGCGTATCGCTTCTTTGAAGTGGCCTTTGATCGTCCAAATAATTGCGAGTATCGCTCTTTCAATGCGAGGCCGGTTCCATGGAGAATTGACTTCGATGACAGCTCGTATATGAGATAGCTTCATAGGGCTTAGGTAGCGCACCTGGTTTTCGAACCAGATGCTGCGGGCCTCACTCCATTCATCCGCGGAATGCCCTGCAGCGCCCGGTTCGACCTCATTTTCTATGAAATCGAGGAATTGTCTACTAGCCTCCAGCTTTTCCGTCTGGCAGCTTCGGTTTGCTCCGGTAATGTTGACTCGACTACTCCGCCAACGCACGCGAGGTCCGGCGATGGTCAGGATGGGGCCATCGCCAGCGAAACTAAACCACGCAGCATCGTCGGCGCACCAGGCAGCCGGGTAGTGGGGAAATCCTCCTTTTAATGAGTAGGTTGAGCGACGGAAAATGTATTCGGTCACGTAACTCTTTCTATGACCTAATAACCGATCAAAAAGGAATTCGGAGGCGGATTCACTTTGAGGGTGCGATGGGTTGTGCTTTCGGACCTCACTCGCTTCGTCTATCACATCAGTATTGAACCGAATGACGGAAACCTCAGGCTTCAGGTTTCCAAGTGTCTCGTAAAACTTCGCGACGCATTCAGGATGCATCTCATCGTCATCTCCGAAGAGCCAGATCCAGGGCTCAATCGAGAGAGCGACACTTCGATCCCAGTGTCTAGTGAGGGATGTATTCCCGAGGTTCGCATCAAAGCGGTGGTAGATCAGTCCAGTGTTATCGAAATCATCACAAATCCGAGCGATTCTATCTGGCCCTCCATCGTCAGCGATGTACAACGTGAACCGTTGGTCCGTTTGTGCGCGGATGGATTCTAGGGCGCATTGTAGGAAGTCGGGTTTCCACGTCGGGAGCACGATTGCAAGCTGGTTCATAATAAGAACGTCCTGCGACCGGCATGGGGCGTCAACGAAAAGCGAGCAGGCATCGACATCTTTCTATCAGCGCACACAAATGCCTTGCCGGCTATACTTCTACTCACTCGCCGTCTCCGATCCTGATACAAGAGGTTAGTATGAAGCCGGCCGACGGCTCAACTACTCCAACGAAACGAGATTTGCTCCGCCGTTACTGGCGTGTAGCAGACGCTCGTCCTTGGCATTTCGTCCTCCCGGTCGGACTGATCCTCCTCGCTGGAGTCTTCGAAGCTGCTTCGTTCTCGCTACTGATACCACTTACTGATGCGGTTTCCGAGAACTCTTTCGACTTCCTCGACGAGTCCCCCGCCTTTGGATGGCTCACCGGTCTTGCGCCAGATTTTGTGGGTTCAGGCCCCAGTCGCGACGCATACTTAGTGGTTCTGACCGTCTCTCTCATCATACTGGGAAGAGTGGCAAAGCTTTTATTGGAGTACCTCCGCAAGCTTTTTGTAGTATCAAGAAACGAACAGTATCGGGTTGCTGTCAAAGAAGAGACGTTCTCACGCGTCATCTCGTTCGGTCGTCAGTATTTTGATGAGCAATCGTTAGGCCGTGTCGATGCTGAGATCAGCTGGTCGAGTTCAGTCGTCGGCCTTCTGGTCTCGGCCGAAGAACTACTTCGTTATGGGGTGGGCCTCATCGTCAAGGCTGGTGTGATGATTGCTATCAGTCTTCCGCTGTCTATCGCATTTATAGTGACGCTGCCCTTTGTGAACGTGTTCCTTCGTGTGATTAACCGCGCGGTTACAGGAATTTCTCGAGAAGGCGTAGAAGTCGAGCGCCGGATGAGAGGTCGCGTTCTAGACCTTCTTGGTTCTGTGCCTTTGGTAAAGGCATACTCCCAAGAGAGGTCTGCGTCCAAAGCGTATGCCGAGGTCCTGAATGAGGTTCGAGGTGTAGCGGTACGTCGGGATAGGATAGTCAGCCTTCGGTATCCGGTTGAGGAAGTGTTCATCCTCCTCGTCATGCTATTCGTTCAGGCAGTGGTTATCTACATGTCAGGTGAGTTTCGACCTGGCGATCTAGCGGCGTTTGGGGCCTTTCTCCTTCTGTTGCAGCAGGCATTGCCCGACTACAAGTACCTGACCGTCTTTAGCCTCAAGGTTGCAGAGGAAATCCCCCGTTTGGAGGCGCTCACAGGACTCTATTCTGATGATGGGAAGTTCATTGTCCCCTCCGGGCCTAACACGTTCCAGGGCCTCAGAGACGCAATTAAAGTCGAGCAGTTGACGTTCGGATATCATTCGGATGTCCCCGTGCTCCGTGAAATTTCCACGACGTTCAAGGCTGGGAAGTTGAACGCAGTGGTCGGGCACAGTGGGGCAGGGAAGACGACTTTGGTCGACTTGATAGCACGCTTCTACGACGTGGAGCCAGGGACGATCTCATTAGATGGAGCAGACGTTCGGTCGTTTTCACTGGACTCACTTCACCGCTCCATGGCAATCGTGAGCCAGGACGTTTGGTTGCTCAACAGGACCGTCCGGGACAACCTGATATTTGGCTTAGAGAGGCCCGTGTCGGATGAAGAGCTCTTCGAATCATTGCAAGACGTCCTACTGGAGGATTTTGTGCGAGCTATGGCTTCCGGTCTCGATACTGAAATCGGAGATCAAGGTGTGAGATTGTCTGGCGGACAGCGACAACGATTAGCTCTCGCGAGGGCTCTCTTGCGTGACCCAACGATCCTTATACTTGATGAGGCTACGTCTGCGCTCGATAGCGTGGTCGAACTCAAAGTTGCGAAGGCTATTCAGCAGCGTTCGTCAGAACGGACCTTGATTGTCATTGCCCACCGACTCTCTACAATCCGGGAGGCGGATCAGATCGTAGTTCTTGATGATGGTCGCCTAGTCGAGTCAGGCAAGTGGGAAGAGTTGCTTGAGGCCGGAGGTCCATTCGCGAGACTGCATGCGGCCCAGTTCCGGTTAGAATCTGGCTCGGAATCAGTCTGAGGTTTAGGGGTCGCCGTGCCAGTGGAGACTATTGAGTGTGCTGCCCGATCTTGAAGCGCTCGAGCCAGCGTCGACGTTGAGCCATTCGCTTGAGGTTGGTCAATTCTCGCATCCAGTGGTCGGCTCCAGGCCACACTACTCCGGCTGCTTTGCGTCGATCCTCAACCATACGCATCAACTTATTGAAGGTAGTTTCCGGGAGCGGCCAGATGAAATGCAATAACGGCTTTGTCGGCCGGTCAGGATCGATAGTGTCGAACTCTGTAGGCCAATACATCGCGGACGGGTTCGGTAGTGGCTCTAGTCCTAAGCGGCCTCCGACGATGCCGATAGCGATCTCGTCTCCCAACCACGCCCCTTGGAGAAGAGATAGGCGAAGTCCTGGCTTAGCTTCGTAGAGAAAGCAGCGCAGGAATTCAAGCATGATCGTGCGTGCCGGTCTCCTCTGGAAAGCGAAGAAGCCACTGTTTGTCTTCAGGTAATGGTCGATATCGAACTTATCCATGAGCCTACGTGTCGAGAATCCGTGGTGATTCTCATTTTCATTTTTCGTGAGCAACTCACCGAGGAACGCCATGGGGGTATGCTGGAGGGTGTCGAACGCGTGATCCAGTGGGCCTAAAACTAGGCAGTCTGCATCTACGAATATTGCTTCGTCCCAAGGGCATGCGTCTGCTAGGCCATACTTTAAAGTTCGCCCTCTTCTAAATTCCGTGCCTAAGATCGAGAGTGTATCGAAAGCATTGGGGTACGTAGACTTCGCGATTTTAGCGATGGACTCGTCACATACAAGCCCGATGGGGTATTTCGTCTGCTCTCTTAACGAAAGAGCCATGTCCACGGCCATCTCAAGGTAGCGAGAGGATCCAGCCGCCAAGGTCAGGTAACCGCGGTTGGGATGAGACATCGGGTGAGCCTCAGACTCGAGTGGGCGCTAGTTGCTGTTGAGCAACAAATCCCAAACATACCGCCCAGAACAGTAGTGGTATCGCCCAGAGCGCTTCGCCAGCGGTGCTGAGCACTGCGGTGCCGATGAGACAGTATATGATCGTGATGATCTCGAAAAAGAAGCTCCAGTGGAGCGGCACCTGATATGCTCTCAGTTTTTCTTGGACTGGTTCGGATTCAGCAATGGCTTCGTGGCCTTTGGGTGTCCGCATAAACTCACCACCAGATGTAAAGAATCCCTGAAGCTGACCTATCGTGTTGTTTACCATGAGGCCGATCCCAATACATACGCTCGATGCTATGTGTCCTATGGAACTAAGGCTCATCCTTTTGTCACGTTCGAGCACCGTCAGTACTAAGCTGACCGGAGCCGCAACTATGACCAGCCCCATGACCCCCTGAACCGCCCAGAATGTGGGGCGATTCATCAAGAGGACCGCCCACGGCCACAGGATCACGTTTATCAGGAGAATTGGATGAATCGCATAGCCCGCGAGGAGGAATGCCTCATCGATTCGGTCTTCAAGAAGCCCTCGGGCCGACAGCACTTTTGCCGTGAGAAGCCTGAAACACTGTGCGTTACCTTTGGCCCAACGCTGCTGCTGTCTCTTGAAAGATCTCATGTCTGCAGGGAGTTCGTTCACGACATCTATGTCTCGCAGGTATCGACCCCTCCAGCCTCTCAGCGCACATCGGTAACTGAGGTCGAGATCCTCCGTCAGTGTTTCCGCCGACCATCCTCCACCGTCATCGATTGCTTTTCTGCGCCACACCCCCCCTGAACCATTGAAGGTCGCAACGTTTCTAAAAAAAGCTCGCGTCGGCTTCTGCACGAGGAAGTGTCTATCCAAGAGCAAGGCTAGAGACGCGGCAAAAAATCCTCTAATAGGCTCTCTCCAGGACCAGCGTGTCTGTACGAAGGCTATATCAGGATGATCGAATCCGGTCCGATCCACTAAAACCGTGCGGAGGAAAGTCGGGTCTGGTAAGAAGTCAGCATCGAAGACAGCTACGAATTCAGCTTCTGATTTCTGCAGTCCTTCTGTAAGGGCACCGGCTTTGTATCCGGACCGGTGTCCTCTACGCACATGCTCAATTTGGACCCCTTGAGACCTGAGAGTCTGGACTACGTTTTTTACGATGTTAGCAGTTTCGTCGTCAGAGTCGTCTAGCACTTGAACATCGAATCGGCTTCGGGGATAGTCCTGCAATGCCGCCGATCGGATGACCCGCGCCGCTGCCCGCCGCTCGTTGTAGAGAGGCAGTTGGATGGTTACTAGCGGGAATAGCTTGGATTCGTCCGTCTGAACTTTACTTCTGTCTGGTGGTGACTCACTGGTCACGGTTGTCCTGATTTCTTGGCGATTCCGCACGAAACGCCAAAGCATACGGAACTCAACTGCGGCGAAAGCGGCGCCTGTGAGCGCTGCGATCGCGTAGAGGACCGTGATGATTGGTGACATGAGATAGAGCTTGTTTGTCCAGGTGTAAACGTACTGGCTGTTCTAGACGCTAAGCAGAATTTGGGCAGCCCGGCACCCCTGTCCATCGACCGCTGGAACACGCCATCACCCAATGGTTCTCCTTAGATCATCAACTTTGTGGATCTGCGACCAGACAGTTATGGCCGAGAACACGGCCCGGTCCCTTTTAGTTGACTCGGAGAGGTCTAGGCAGAGGACCGCAGGCGATACCTTCTGTCCGGATTCCAAGGTGCTAAAGCGTGAGGTACCGATCGATGACCGAATCCAAAGCGAACCCTGTCGTATATATGGGATCCCAACTGTCCGGCTCTCCAGGAGAGCGATAGCTTTTCAAGCATGCCATTCATTGAGCAGATTCCGGTCAGCAAGGCAACAGGGCTACTGAAGAAGCTCTTCGACGAAGCGATAGAGCGTTCAGGTCGTGTCTGGCACATTGTGCAGATCATGAGCCAGAACCCTCAGGCCATGGATGCGTCGATGGGTCTTTATAGGGTGATCATGTTTGGGCCGTCACCACTAACGCGTTGGCAGCGCGAGATGCTCGCTGTCGTCACATCCAAGGCGAACGACTGTTTCTACTGAACACAGTCGCACGCGCATGACCTCCGGGATGAGGTCGAGGATCTCTTCGAGTCTGGTGAGGACTGTGACACGTTTGTGCATGCGATAGTGCGGGACTGGCGTGCGGCTGGACTATCGCAGGCGGATCAAGCGCTTTGCCGATACGCGGAACTGTTGACTCACAAAGACGCTGCGGTCGAGCAGGGCTCAGTGAACGAATTGCGCCGGCACGGTTTCGACGATCGTGCGATTCACGATGCCACACAGGTTGTGGGCTACTTCAATTACATCACTCGGGTTGCGGATGGGCTGGGGGTAGAGCCAGAGAGTTTCATTAGTCCTTGGGGATTAGACGAAGTCTAAGCAGGTCTATCTCTAGGGTTGGCGCCCGTAGCTATATTCTTCCATTCTTACCGCGTCTGCCCGTTAGGGCCCACCCGTGATATATCGAATGGACACGAAGCGCCCCACCAATCCTGCCGCCGAGGAGATCCTCGGCGGATACTTCCCTGTCCTGGATCACGGGTTTGTTTCTCTAGTAGACTATATGGGCTCCGACGAAGATGTTGAGCGAGCCGCGAGGGTCAGTTATGGCTTTGGTACGCGGAAGGTCTCTCAGACCAGAGGTCTTGTTCGTTATCTACGAAGGCACCGTCACACGACTCCGTCGGAGATGGTGGAGTTTAAGTTCCACTGTGCGATGCCGATGTTTGTGGCCCGACAATGGATACGTCATCGTACGGCGTCGGTGAACGAACTGTCGGCGCGGTACTCTCTGATGCCACTGCTTTTCTACACTCCTCAGCAGGACCAGTTCGAACTGCAGAGCCGATCGAATAAGCAAGGCAGAGAAGGGGGCGCACCACCAGAGGTCTACCAAGAAGCCGTAAGGCGGTGGGAAAAGCTCCGGGCAGATGCGGGGGGTGCGTACTCTTGGATGCTTGAGGAGGATGTCGCTCGTGAGCTAGCTCGGATTGACCTCCCCGTCTCCACCTACACTCAGTGGTATTGGAAGATCGACCTCCACAACCTGCTTCATTTCCTGAGCCTAAGGGTGGACCCTCGAGCTCAGTGGGAAATCCAGCAGTTTGGTCGTGTGATTGCTGGTATGATCAAGAGAGTGGCTCCACTCTCATATGAGGCGTGGGTTGACTACGATCTAGGCTCTGAACCACTGACGCGGGTCGAGCGTCACTTGATCTCCAGCCTCCTTGAGGGCAACGAAGATGGATTACAGGCTCTCGACGGTGCGAAGGTTACCGCAGATGAAATGAAGGCGGCGGGCTTGTCGAGCCGGGAGATGACTGAGCTGATGGAGAAGCTAAGCGCCCCATCTATTCCCGACTTCGAACTGGATGTGTCGCAGATGGTGGATGCGGACGCAATGGCGCGGAAAATGTATCAGGCGGTTCCGAGTAGTTTCGAGTAGAGTCGATACTCAGGGGAGGTTGGTTGGGCGCTCTACTTTACCCAAACAGTCTTAGCGTTGGTGAACTCCAGAATGCCTATAGGGCTGAGTTCTCGACCGTAGCCACTATCCTTGGTACCGCCGAACGGCAGCCTAGGGTCTGACTTTACGATCCCGTTGACGAAACAACTTCCCGCGTCGAGTAGTTCCGCGGCGATCTGTTCTCCTCGCTGAACATCTCCAGTGTAGACTGAGGCTCCGAGCCCGAATGCCGTGCCATTTGCGATCTCAATCGCGTCTGTGGTATCCGCTGCTGAGATGATCGTAGCGACGGGACCAAACAATTCTTCGCTATATGCTGCCATGCCTTCACGAACGTCCGAGAGGACTGTGGTCGGATACCAAGCTCCTGGACGGTTCGGGACTCTACCGCCTATGAGGAGACGAGCTCCAGCTTCTACAGAGCGTGACACTTGGTCATGAAGCGCGTCGCGCAGGTCTTCCCGAGCCATAGGACCAACGTCTGTCTGGGGGTCGGATGGGTCGCCTATGGACCACTCGCTCATCGCTTGGACGAGTTTTTCTTCAAATGCTTCACGAACGGACTCTACCACCACGAAACGTTTGGCTGCGACACAGCTTTGACCTGTATTGATGAGGCGACCCATAGCGCAGCTTTTGGCTGCTGCGTCTAGGTCTGCGTCAGCTAAGATTAACGAGGGGTCGCTACCGCCCAGCTCTAGGACGCATGGCTTGATGGCAGCACCTGCGCGGGCCGCCACAGCTTTTCCTGCTCGCACGCTTCCGGTCAAGCTGACCGCACGAACACGCGGATCGTCGATTAGGTTTCCGGTCGCTTCCAAGTCAATGAAGAGGTTAGCGAACAGTCCTTCAGGATAACCAGCGTCTTTGAAGAGTCCTTCCAGTGCCGCGGCGCATGCGGGTACGCTTGGCGCATGTTTCAAGAGTGCTGCGTTCCCCGCCGTTAGGGCCGGGGCTCCGAAACGGATGACCTGCCAGAAGGGAAAGTTCCACGGCATTATGCCCAGCACGATCCCAAGTGGTCGGTAGGTCCAGTAGCTGGACGTCCCGTCGGTTGGAGCATCGACCGATCGTAACAGGCTTGGCGCTTGTTCAGCGTAGTATTCGCAAACCCATGCACACTTTTCAGCTTCTGCGGTGGCCTGACGGATGGGCTTTCCCATCTCACTAGTCATTAGGGCACCGAAGGCGTCTTTCCGTTCACGAAGAAGGCGTCCCATTTCGGCAAGTGGCCTGATTCGTTCCTCTACTGAAAGAAGTCGCCAATCGAGGTAGGCAGCTTGAGCAGACGCAACCTTTTGTTCTGTTTGTGTCGAAGACTCGAAGGGCACTTCAGCGGTCTGTTTTCCAGTAGCGGGGTCGACTGCGACGAAGGACATTACGACTAGCTCTCTGTTGGGTATGCTGAAACGTGGTCCGCCATCTTAACCGAAGTAGCCTCGTCTCGCCGCAGTCGTGTCAGATGGGTTACCATCAAGTCTTTACTACCATAAACGGGACGCTATGGAAACCCCACAATCGCCGGCAACGAACCCGAGGCCCTTGGGTCCGATGAGCAGAGCTGTTTGCCTGCTCGTGACCGGTGGCACTTTCGACAAAGAGTACGACGAGATTCACGGCACCCTGGAGTTCCGAAAGACGCATCTTCCGGACATGCTGGCTATGGCGAGATCTAGAATCGACGTCCGAATCCAGACGCTGATGATGATCGACTCACTGGAGATGACCGATGAGGACCGTGGATCCATACTGAATCACTGCAGAAATGCTTCTGAACGTCACATCGTGATCACACACGGAACCGACACGATGGTAGAGACAGCGCGGTTGCTTGCAGATGCGGCTCTCAAAAAGACGATCGTTCTAACGGGTGCGATGATTCCGATTGCTTTCGGGTCGTCAGACGGGCTCTTCAATCTCGGCGGTGCCCTCACAGCAGTTCAGGTTATCCCTGCGGGGGTCTACGTCATCATGAATGGGTGTGTTTTTCATTGGGATAACGTTCAAAAGAATCAGAGGACCGGTGTCTTTGAGGCTATAGGTCCAGACTGACGGATATCCGTCACCCGTTGCCGCCTCTTAATTGACCTAAGAGCGTCAGTCGTGCAGAGTGACTCAACTTACATGCACCGGACGTAAAACCTGTACATATGGGTGTTGAAAAGCTTGTCAGTCGGATTTTTGAGGTCAGAAGGCCCTGACGTATGTCAGCTTTACGACACCAGTTTTACGGAGCCAGCGGGTATCCCTCGGATCATCTAGGGCGTCGGTTAGATAGCCTGTATCGAGTACGATAAACAGGTCACTGCCCGGTGTGTGGATCCAGTCGACGCGAACATTTGCCTGAAACTCGTTGGAGACATCGTCCCACTGCAGTAACGCGTATGCAAATAGCTTTCGGTTCAGAGCCGCCTCGAGCCTTGTGCTAAGTAGGGTAGTACTGAAATCCCCCTCTAAGATTGGAAGGGAGACGTTATTCCAATGGGCGTCTGTGTCTACCGTGAGATGCTTGTTCACAATCCAAACAAAGCCCCCGCCGACCTGGGTCCGGGTTCCGTTCCAGAAGTCACCAAAGGAGAAACGCCCGTTTATCCCTAATCCCCGGGCTCTATCTGGAGTGAAGTCGATCTGCGCGCTGCGAAAAGTGTAGTCCCTAGCGGGAAGCTTGCGTCCGTTAATGAGTGCAGGAGTCTCTAGACGCTCGAATCGCTCCGTAACGAGGAGATTGATGTTGTCTCCCGATTGAAAGTCCAACCGGTTTGACAACTGAAGAAGATGAGACTGTTTACGTCCGTTAATTCCTTCGATCCAGTTTGACCCGAGTATGACGGATAACTGGCGTGCCCATGAACTGGTTTCAAATCTTGGGCGGACGCCGATTTGGCCTCCCCAACGTTTTTGGTTCGGTCTTCGCACAAAACCGAGGTCCGGAGCGAAGGCCTCTCCGATTTGTGTGCGTGTTAGTTCGAAGAGATATAGGTCGTTTTGGAGAATGAGTTCTGCTTGGCCGGCGAAAGAACTACCAGATGTTTTGGAAATGTCCGCATCCCAAACGTTGGCACCCCACAAGAAGAAAGAACTACTGCTCCAAAATCGGCTTACGAGGTCTGCGCCAGCGACGCGGTTGTGTCCAGTGTTTGTCTCTTTTGCAGTGACTATGGCACCTAGGGTTGTGCGTCCGGGCAGGTCGCCACGCACCCGGGCAATGTTATTCCAAGCAGCTGGGACCGCTGCCGCTCTCGTCGCTGGATCAGGTGACGGGACCGCTTCTGTCCAAAGACTCATCGCTCCGATGGACACGGGGCCGGTTTGACCGGTGAGGCGGCTCGCACCAACGATATCTGCTTCGAGTCCTATGCGCCGGGTGAAGAAAACCTCTGCTTCCTGAGATGCCCCAAACTGGAAAAGGCTGGCGCGCTCTAGGAAAAATTCACGCTTCTCTGGGAAGAACAGGTTAAACCGCGTGAGATTGATCTGGACGTTGTCGGCTTCAACCTGGGCAAAATCGGTATTGTAGGTGAGGTCGACTGTGAAGTTCGAAGTGACGGAAGCTTTTACATCCAGTCCAATATCTGTGTCCTGATTCGTCCCGGTGGCTTCCTCACTTTCGACACCAGCGATTAGATATGGCTTCACTTCGATGTGTCGACCCTTCTGGAGATCTCGAAGACCTGCGAGTGGAGCGTATCTAGAGACCTGTCGAATACCGGTTCGATACTCTTGACCTATGTGAGGCCAGTATACTTGTTCGTTCTTGCGCCGGATCGAACGGACGAAGGCTATGCCCATGTCTGGCGCTGCGGCGTCTCCGAAGCGGATGGTAGTAAATGGGATCTCGACTTCGAGGAACCACCCTTCTTCCGTGATTCGTGTTTCAGTCGTGTATATGCCGTCCCAGTTCCAATCTTGGGTCGTTTCATCAGAGATCAGAGCGTCGTCCTGTGTGCCCAATGATCCGACCTCAAAGAGGTACGCGTTACGGCCGTCGTTATACGTGTCGATAGCAATGAGTACGTTGTCGTCTTTGTCTATCCAGCCCCCGCGTTGGAGTATATTGCCCAGGATCCCTTCTGGGTCACTGTCAAACATCGACATGCCGAAGTAAATCGCAGTTGGCGTATAGGCGATTCTTACCTCAGTGCGCTCCGTTGCTACAGCCCCATCGACGGGTTCTCGTTGACGGAATCCAGTGACTGGCTCGATATCTAACCAGAAGTCCTCATCGAGTATGCCGTCAATCACTGGTGGGGTTGGGATGGCCACTGCCGTTGCTTGCTGCTGCCCTAAGGCTGGTGTGGTGCCGATCAGTATTGGAGTGATAGCCAGCAATGTCCTGATTCTTTGTATCACGCAGCGCCTATGTTCGGAGAGTAGGAAGTGGAGGACTTCTTGCGGCGAAAATACCTGGGGTGGGAAGATGGGAAAGATCACACGGCTTCCATGGGTATCCGTATGCTATAGGTTTTTGTTCTCTTTGGCCTTCTTTTGTTAACGCTTAGGGGTCGAATACGGGAGTCCGATTTGAACTCAAACCAGATCGCCTATCTCGACGGGCCGCGCCTTCGGCGCTCACTTTTGGCGGCTTGCGATTACGCACAGCAGCAGCGCGTTGAGTTAAACCGCATCAATGTTTTCCCTGTCCCAGATGGGGATACTGGGACGAATCTTTCTCTGACGCTTCAGGCAATAGCCGATCACTTAGGGGGAGTCAGCGCACGATCGGTTGGAGAAGTAGCGCAGCGGGCTGCAGAGGGAGCAGTCCTAGGTGCGAGGGGAAATTGCGGGATGATGCTTTCGCATTTCTTGCTGGGTTTCGCCCAGAATATTGAAGGTCGGACGCGGATAACAACCGGTGACCTCGGGGAAGCGCTCGGTGCCGGAGTCGATATTCTCTATGAGTCTCTTGAGAATCCTGTTGAGGGGACGATCCTCACGGTTATGCGTGATGTGGCCACTGCTGTTTGCGAGTCAGCTGAGGACGACTTTGTGCCCCTCATTTTAGAGGCCGTAAGGGAGGCGAGATTATCACTGGAGCGCACACCTGAGAAGCTTGAAGCCCTGAAGAAGGCCGGAGTCGTTGATGCTGGCGCTAAGGGTTTTGTGAGTATGCTCGAGGGAGTGCAGATGTTCGTGAATGGCGAGCCCATTTCAGCAGACAACACCGAACATCAGTTTGAAGGTCAATCCGTCTTGGCGATGGTCGACTATTCGGTGGAGGACGAACAGTACCGCTTTTGCACGGAGGCTTTGGTGCGCGGTTCGACGCTGCCCGCGCAACCTGAGGTGCGTGAAGCTCTTCGCGATTTAGGGGATTGTTTGATCGTGATTCGATCACAAGACGTTCTGAAGGTCCACATACACACGGACGAGCCGGAAGACGTATTTTCTTACCTGCGTTCCGTCGGTGAGCTGGCTACTCATAAAGCTGAGGACATGTATGTTCAGCATGAGACGATAGGAGCTGCGAGTGTGTCGGCCTCACATAGGTCAAAGGGGCACATTCAGATCGCGCGAAGGCCGGTGACGGTGGTTACTGACTCCGCGTGTGATTTGTCAAAGGAGGTTGTCCGCGCACATGGCATCCATGTCATCCCAATGTCTCTTGTTCACGGTGACAAGACTTGGCGAGACGGCGTGGATATCACCGCTGAGCAATTCCATGAGAAACTGCGCACAGACCAAGCCCTTCCGACAACAAGCCAGCCAGCGCCGGTCGAGTTTTTAAAGGCCTTCCAGGCTGCAGGGGAGGAGGGTGAGTCAGTGATTGGGGTCTTCGTTGGTTCTACGTTGAGCGGAACGGTTCGTGCTGCCGAGATGGCTGCCGACAATGCCGGAGACACTTCCATACATGTGGTAGACTCGCTTGGAGCCTCTCTTCTACAAGGCATGTTGACCCTTAAGGCAGCGGAGCTCGGAGAGAGTGGTTGGGGTGTACAAGAAATTCGGAAAGAATTGGACCGCATCCGACGTCAATCCGGAATCGTGTTTACTGTGAGTACTTTTGAGCGTTTAATCGCATCTGGGAGAGTGGGTCGCGGCAAGGCTTTACTCGGTCGGTTCTTGGGCCTGAAGCCAATCTTGGGTGTGACGCCAGAGGGTGAGGTGGCCGCGTTTGGCAAGGCCTTTGGTGACAAGCGTGCTCGGCCGGAATTGTTGAGGGTGGTAAGGAAGCAGGTGCCCGAGGGGACGAAAAAAGTTCGTTTCGGGATTGTTCAGGTGGGGGTTCCAGAGATTGTTCCTGACATCACGGCTGCCTTAAGGGGAGAGTACGGTTCGGATGTTGACGTGCTGGCTGCCCCAGCAACTCCAGTGATTGCCACGCATACTGGGGTGGGAGCGTGGGGCGTGGCGTGGCTTGTCGAAGACTGAATCGATTGAGTTTATGACGGGTCAGGCATACCCGTAGTTAAGGGTTTGCCGTCTGTGCCCACCGATCCACTAGGTCAAACTAACTTTTGTTTTCCTGCAACGAGGACCTGGTATGTAGCTGTCTGCGCCTCGCTGAGGGTTGGGGGCAAAGTCACCACCGTGGCTTTCGAACTCATATCGGTTGGGATATGGAGCATCATAGAACTCAAATCGAAGCTGCTGTCCTCGACATAGGGACTTGCTCGCCCTGTCTCATCGATCTGAACGGTTTCCCCTGGAGCTAGCGCTAGGGCGAGGAGACGACCGTATTTTGCCCAAGCCTGTAACGGGTCCATTTCACCTGCCGCAATAGAGGGAATGAGCGTGCCTTTATAGTAGGTTGCCGCATCCTCGTACTTCTCTGGGCTTAACTCTCTTAACTCACGGAGTTGATCGCGGTAGAACTCCCGGGGATCTCGCGCGCCAGTGGTCTCAAGAGCTGTTAATAGCAGCTGTTCAGCTTTTTTGGTTAGATCAGAATTCATGGCGTGAGCATCTCGACCTAAGTGTTCCAAGTCAACGCAGCGTGCTGCCTTTGATTTCTTGCGATTCTCTGCCCTAGACTCCGCGTGTCATTTCGTCCAGAAAATCAGCGTTTGTCTTCGTCATCTTCATTCGCTCGGATAGGAAGGAGATAGCTTCCTCTGGTGGCATGTCTGAAAGGAAATTTCTAAGGAGAAAGACACGGTTCAGCTCAATGTCTGATAGAAGGAGCTCTTCTTTTCGGGTGCTTGATTTGTTCAAGTCTATCGCCGGGAAAATCCGTTGTTCGGCTATTTCTCGTGCGAGCACTAACTCCATGTTTCCAGTGCCCTTGAATTCTTCGAAGATCACTTCATCCATTCTACTACCGGTCTCAATGAGAGCCGTAGCGACTATGGTGAGTGAGCCCCCGTCCATGATGTTGCGCGCTGATCCAAAGAAATGCTTGGGCTTTTGGAGAGCTTTAGTGTCGAGTCCTCCGGACATGATGCGCCCGGAGCGGCGGATCGCTGCGTTGTAGGCCCGACCCAACCGGGTTATTGAGTCGAGCAAGATGACCACATCCTTGCCGTGCTCAACGAGGCGTTTCGCTTTTTCGAGCACCATCTCTGCAACTTGGATGTGTCTCTTCGGTGACTCGTCAAAAGTGGAGGCTACTACTTCTCCTCGGACTTTTTGCTTCATCTCCGTTACCTCCTCAGGTCGCTCGTCAACGAGGAGGACGATGAGTTGAACCTCTGGCCAATTGGTTGAGATTGCGTCCGCCATCTGCTGCAGGACGGTCGTTTTTCCTGCCTTGGGAGGCGAAACGATTAGGCCTCTCTGCCCTTCACCAATAGGAGCGATGAGATCTACTATTCGCATCGCGAGTCCTTGAGGGTCCTCTGGAACTTCAAGACTGAGTCGCTTCTCAGGATATCGTGGCTTTAGCTTGTCGAAGTCCCCACGTTCTTTCCCCTCTTCGGGGTCGAGTCCATTAAGAAAGTCTACTCTCTCGAGCGCGATGTACTTCTCTCCTTTGCGGGGAGGACGGACTTGGCCGATAAGAGTATCACCTGTCTTGAGCCCGAACCGCTTGATCTGTGATGGACTCACGTAGATGTCATCTGGACTGTTCACGTAGCTCCAGGCCTGTGAACGCAGGAACCCATACCCCTCTCTGAGTATCTCAAGAACACCTTCTCCGGTCAGGGGCTCACCGTTTTCGAGCAGGGTGCGCTCAATCCGGAGCAGGAGTTCTTGTTTGCGGAGGGCCTGATACTGACCTAGGCCTAACCTCTCGGCTAGATCGTGAAGTTCTCCGACGTTCTTGCTTTGTAATTCTGCGATGTCCACAGAGATATCTGTGTGGGAGACCAGCCGGCACGATCCCTTTTCGATCGCACACAAGCATTGGGAAGATACGACCCTCAGGTCGCGATTAGTGGGTCGCCGGCAGAGTCGCGTCCACGCAAATGGAACGGGCCGACGTTGGAAGATCAAACTAATAAAGCTTGAATCCAACCCAACGTAATCAGCTAAAAAAATGCGGTCAAGCCAGATCTTTCTCCTTTTTTTAGAATACTTAACTCCGGAGATTGTCTTACGAAGCAATTCAGGGCATTGACTTGCAGAAACTGAAAAAAAACGTTTACTCGTTCCTAACGTTTACGGAAAAAAAGGTTTCGTCGTGGCACGTCATAACCGTGAGGGGACTGGCTCGGATCAATGCGGGTTCCGGTATCGTGTTAGCTATCAGCCTGACTGGCTCAAGCGCGTCAGGGTCACCCGGAAACTGGAATCAGAGCGCCAGTCAACAAAGACCCTCTTGTGGAACCCTCTTCCCGAGTCTGAGGCCGAGGCGGGTGAGAGAGTTAGGACCCGGATTTTATCGGCTGACCAGTCCATAGACTTCGCGGTGGCGCTTACTGACCCAGCGGCGGCAGTGCGTCGTATAAGGGTTTGTTACGAGATTCCTGTGGGGGATGGCCGCACCGAAGAAGTTGAGTTTACCCTCGAAAGACAGACCGACTCAGACAGCTAGGTAAATGAAAAGAGGCGGCCTTAGGATTTGAGCCGTTGATCGACTCGGGGGAGCGATTAGACTTGATGTCTCCAAGTCACCACAGTGAGTGCTGACTCGTGTTCCTTTCAGTATAACAATCCGACCCTGTGTTCTACCCCAAAGCCATACTGATTCACGGAGGACGCAGAGCCGATGGCTGACGATATCCGGGACATTACGATTATCGGCGGCGGGCCGACCGGCCTTTTTGCTGCATTCTATGCGGGGATGCGTGGGACTTCCTGCCGTATCGTAGATTCTTTGCCGGAGCTGGGTGGTCAACTCACTGCACTGTATCCGGAGAAGTATATCTACGATGTCGGGGGCTTCGCGAAGGTCCTTGCCAAAGATCTAGTAAAGGGTCTCGTTGAACAGGCACTTCAGTTCGAGCCCGACGTCGTCCTTGATGAGCAGGTGCAAGCTCTTGACTCTGCCGGCGACCATTTTGTGCTGAAGTGCGCAGGTGGTTTATACAGGACTCGGACTGTAGTGATCGCCGGGGGAAAAGGGGCTTTCGAGCCGATGCCCCTGAAGTGTCCTGGATATGAAGAGTTTATGCATAATGGCGTCGAGTACGCTGTTCGCGACCCGGAGATGTTTCGTGGAAGAAAGGTCATGATTGTCGGAGGTGGCGACACTGCGCTCGATTTCGTGATCATGCTCAAAGACGTTGCCGACTCCTTGACCCTGGTGCACCGCCGTGATGGCTGGAGGGCGCATGAGGCTACAGTGACACTGGTGGAAAGGGCTGCTGAGGCTGAGGAGATTGATCTCCGAACCTTCTACGAGGTGCGTGCGATTCACGGGGAAAGTTCGGTTGAACGAGTAACAATTTTCGACAACCGGACTGAGAAAGACACGACGCTTGAGTGCGATGCGGTATTGTCATGCGTTGGATTCAAACCCGATCTAGGCCCGATTAAGTCTTGGGGTCTGAAGGTCGAGAAGAACCGCATTCTTGTGGATTCGCTGATGGCCACCAGCGTTTCGGGCGTATTTGCAGCGGGCGACGTTGTAGACTATGAGGGGAAGTTGGACCTCATCGCTACTGGGTTCGCCGAGGCCGCAGTTGCCGTGAACAATGCGGTGCATCATGTCGATCCTACGGCACGGGTTAATCCCGGTCACTCAACGAACATGAAAGTCTTCAAGGAATAGTGAGGAACCGAGCATGAACGACAACGGCACGCCTCAGCACGAAAAGGTTGTCATCATCGGCTCCGGCCCAGCAGGCTGGACCGCGGCGATCTACGCCGCCCGCGCCGAGATGAATCCGTTCGTGATCGAGGGGAACATCAGCCGCACGATGATTCCGGGCGGTCAACTCATGTTCACGACTGAGGTCGAGAATTACCCGGGTTTCAAAGACGGGGTCGACGGTCAGTCTCTTATGTTGGAGATGAAGGCTCAGGCACTCCGTTTCGACACCCGTGTGCTAACGGAGGATGTTGTGGACATCGACAAGGACGTGCATCCGTTCCGGCTCACCACGACGAACGGAACTGTTGTAACCGCTGACGCCTTGATTCTCGCGACTGGAGCTAATGCAAACTGGCTGGGCCTTCCTAACGAGGAGCGGCTGGCACAGAGCGGTGGCGGCGTGAGTGCTTGTGCGGTCTGTGATGGGGCGTTGCCGCACTTCCGGGATAAGGTGCTGGCGGTGGTCGGCGGTGGAGATACCGCGATGGAGGACGCCCTCTATCTCACGAAATTCGCCAAGGAAGTAGTAATCATTCACCGGCGCGACGAACTGCGAGCGTCGAAGATCATGGCAGAGCGCGCCATGGAGAGCGAGAAGATCACCTTTGCCTGGAACACGGTCGTGACCGCAGTGCTCGGTGACGACGTTATCACTGGTCTTCAGCTTAAGGACGCACATTCGGGTGAGCCGCGGGAACTCGAAGTCGGGGGACTATTCGTTGCGATAGGCCACTCACCTAACACGGGATTCCTGAAGGGCGTGGTCGAACTGAAGGACAATGGCTACGTCGATACTCCGATCCCGTGGCGTACACAGACCTCGGTGCCCGGAATCTTCGCGGCCGGTGACGTGATGGACGACTACTATAGACAAGCAGTCACCGCGGCGGGCACTGGCTGCATGGCTGCCCTAGAGGCCGAGCGATGGTTGGCTCACGGGGGATGAGAAAGAGAAACGCTAGGGAGCCGCTAGCGCTAGCAGTTTGACCCAGTGCAATCTTCGCGCCTGGGGGCTCGGGCGTCGTCAGACCTGTGGCCCTGAAGGTCCTAGTAGTCGGCCTCCGTCGACCGGGATTATGTGACCTGTCACGAAATCGGCTTCGATCAGGTACATCAGGGCCTGAACGACGTCGTCGGGGGTGCCGTTGCTCTCTAGCGCAGATCGCTCCGCCAGTGCTTGTCGTCGTTCCATCGGCCAGTCATCGGGCGGGAGCACTGCGCCGGGAGCGATACCGTTAACTCGTACTTGCGGAGCTAGAACGCGTGCTTGAATGCGAGTTAGGTGTGCGAGCGCCGACTTGGAGACCGCGTGGTGCGGATACACACTCCATGCCTGCCATGCCGAAAGGTCAGTGATGTTGACGACACACCCACGTGAATCCCGCAGCATGGCCGCGCCCGCTCGTACGATTAGGTGGGGAGCGCGGACGTTCAGGTCCATTACGCGGTCCCACTCGTCTGCATCGACGTCAAGTAGAGGGACGTCCTGAAACGAGGCAGCCGAGTTGACGAGGACGTCCAGTCGGCCGAATGAGTTACGTACTGTGTCGATCACGTGATCAGCCGCATGGACCTCACCCAGATCCGCTTCGACGTGCACCAGCGTGCGGCCGAGTGCTGACACATCGGCCGACAATGTCTTTGCCTGAGCCGATGATGAGTTATACGTGATTACGAGATCGTACCCGGCCCGTGCCAGTCCTAGGCTGATCGCACGGCCGACGCGGACGGCGCCGCCCGTGATCAGTGCCACGCGTTTTTTGTCACCATCGGTCATGGTGAAACTCCTGCTAGCCGGGGCCGCTGAGCGGCGTATTGAATAAGATTAGGGAAGGACATTCATTCCGAACCTCACGGGCAAGGTCTCGATGATCAGTTAACGTTTCAGGAGTGAAAATGATCTTACCCGCTGTCACGTATAGAGTCGAGAGAATGTGAGGGGGGTGTAAATGATTACTATCTCAAAGAAGTTCTTGTGGCTTTCGGTGTGTTTCCTGCTTGCGTGCGACGCGGAGGTGAGCCAGCCGGAGGTTGGTGAGGAGCCGGGGGAGCCCGTTGACCTCTCGAGCTACTTCATCAACCCGACGCTGTGCGCCGATTCTGAAGGACCGCCTTGTACATCGCTGCGCCTTGGAGATAGTTACCTGACGACCACGAGCCCAGCTCAAGGAAAGCTTTTCGCCTGTGTTGCGGGGAACGCGGGTGCACCAGGGAGTAATCCGGCACGGATCACTTGGATAGATTGGGCAGCTGGAACGTGGAACCTGCTCGCTAAGCCGTTTCTTCCCTCGGGCTCATTCTCTCCCCAGTCCGGCTCAGTGAGCGTATCCGAGGATGGTGGCATCCGCAGTATCACCGTGAACAATCTTCCGGTGGACGGAAGGATCGGCGACTGGCCCATGACCCAGTATGCGGCGTTGTCTGAGATCGACGGAAATCCTGGTGTGCCAGAGGCTACAAACGTCACATTCAATATCCCCATCGCCCCGGTGGTGAGCGTTACGCCTTCCTGTACTTCTCTCGGAGCGATCGGTGTGACGCTCAATGGGGTAGTGCTGTATAACGCAGTGGATGCGCGTGGGAATGACGCCGTTGCCCACGAAATTGTCGACGAGTTCGGCGGACATCCTGCTATGAGCGCTTACCACTATCACTTTCTTCCTGAGCGGCTTGATTCGGCGCCGATGTCGGACGGCCATTCCGGGTTGGTCGGCTACATCCGCGATGGATTCGGGCTTTACGGCTACGACGGCGAAGGGGGTGTGGAGTTAACCAACGCCGATCTTGACGAATGCCACGGCCACGATCATTCACCATTGGGCTATCACTACCACGCCACTATTGAATACCCCTACACAATTGGGTGCTACAGAGGAGATCCGGAGTCTGCATTCTTCTCTTTAGTAAGAACGGTTGAAGGCAAGGCTGGTGGCATCTCCTATGAAGTGAAAACAGAACCCGTCAGAGCGTTTCTGAGAGGAATGATTGCCCACCATCAGCAGGCGTTGGACATGGTTGCTCTTGTGCCGAGCAGCACATATGGAAGTGATATACGTGAGGTGGCCGTGAGGATGCACATCACTCAGTCCGAAGAAATCAAGCTGATGCAATACTGGCTCAATGGAGACGTGATCCTAGATGACGATGTGGGGGCTGTGTCCGGTGATCAGGATCGATTAATGCGTGGAATGCTCTCGGAGGAACGCATGGCGAAACTTCGTGCGGCCCAAGGCGATGATTTTGATCGACTTTTCCTCCAGTCCATGATTGAACACCACGAAGGAGCGATTGAGATGGTTCATGTCTTCCTTGAACGGTTTGATTCACTCGGAGAGACAATTGTGTCCGATTGGTTCATTGACCATATAAAGGCAGAGCAGGGCATAGAGGTGGCTAGGATGAGTAGGATGCTGGCACGGTTGCCGTGACTAGCCGGACATGGCCGCGATGTTCCCCTTCATGTAGCGGTCAGCGAGAGTAGATTTTTACTAGTCGTTCTTACGATGTTGTTGTGCCTGTTCACACCTACAAAAAGGACCGATGTCCGATGGCTGACATGTACCGCACAGAGAGAGATTCTCTTGGCGAGATGAAGGTCCCTTCAGAAGCACGCTACGGTCCGCAGACTCAGCGCGCCGTAGAGAATTTTCCTATCAGTGGTCAGCGTTTCAGTCGCCGTTTTATTCAGGCTATGGGTCTGATAAAGAAATCGGCTGCCGAGACCAATCTTGAACTGGGCAACCTTGATCCGGGTGTAGCAAAGGCGATCATTGCAGCTGCGGATGAAGTTGCGGATGGTGCATGGGATGAGGAGTTCGTTTTGGACATCTACCAGACTGGCTCTGGTACGTCGACGAACATGAACACCAATGAGGTGGTCGCGCATCGGGCGACTGAGCTTTTGGAAGACGCAGGCTCAGTCCATCCAAACGATCACGTAAATTTTGGGCAGTCCTCAAATGATACGATCCCGACTGCGATTCACATATCTACCCGCATTGCGATTGAGGAAGAACTAATACCGGCACTTCAGCACATGCACGATGCGCTGGCTGAGAAGGCCACCGAATTCGACGGAGTTCTGAAGTCCGGACGAACTCACCTTATGGACGCGACGCCCGTTCGTCTTGGTCAGGAGTTTTCTGGGTACGCAACACAGATTCGGAAGGGCATTGAGCGCGTTCGTGTAGTTGCGGCTGAGTTAGAGGAACTCGCACTCGGTGGAACGGCCACCGGTACGGGCATTAACACGCATGAGGATTTTTCAACGCATACGATTGCCAAGATCGCCTTGGCTACTGGAATCTCGTTTTGTGAGGCGGATGATCATTTTGAGGCGCAGGGGGCGAAGGACGCTGCGGTCAATGCTGCGGGCGCGCTCAATACGATTGCTACGAGCTTCATGAAGATCGCAGACGATATTCGCTGGTTGGGTTCGGGGCCGACATCTGGTCTGCATGAGATCCG
>DEAT01000080.1:119471-146691 GCA_002348265.1 Gemmatimonadales bacterium UBA2975
GCGATGATGATGGTGGCCGCCAGGGTTATGGGGAATCACACCACGGTTACCGTCGCGGGCAGCCGTGGCAACTTTGAACTAAATGTCATGATGCCCGTGTTAGCTCACGCACTTCTTGAGTCCGTAGATCTACTTTCAAACATCGCCCACGCGTTTACTGATCGATGCTTGCTAGGGATCGAAGTGAATCAAGAGCGTGCCCGTGAGCTTCTGGAGCGTAATCCTGCAATCGCTACTGCCTTGAACCCCTATATCGGTTACGACGAGGCAGCCGTGGTCGCGAAAGAGGCTGCAAAGCGTGGAGTTAGCGTCCGAGATATCGTGACCGAGAAGCGTCTTCTACCAGAAGAACTGATTGATGAAGCACTTGATGTTCGTTCGATGACTGAGCCGGGTCTTCCAGAAGGCTGATTAGCTCAAGAGTTTTTCCTCTTCGTATGCGTTCGAGGTGAGAGATCAGATCACTGTTTTCCAATTCGCTAACCTTCCGTCATAACACATTCTATGGATGAATTAGGATCTCACGTTTCAGCTAGCGGAGGGGTGCATCTCGCTCCAGGGAGGGCACGCGAGATAGACGCTTCGGTGCTTCAGCTCTTCACTAAACAACCGAGTCGATGGGCAGAGAGCGTAATTGATGG
Source organism: Gemmatimonadales bacterium UBA2975 (assembly GCA_002348265.1). Lineage (GTDB taxonomy): Bacteria > Gemmatimonadota > Gemmatimonadetes > Longimicrobiales > Gaopeijiaceae > UBA2589. The sequence goes on from DEAT01000080.1 coordinate 120,113, forward strand.
TGAGACTGTGGAGGCTTTCAAGAAAACGCGAGCTGAGCATGGGATCACAGTAGCAGGTGCGCACGATTCATACCTGATAAATCTTTCGAGCCCTGATCGGAGGCTGTGGCGGATGTCGCAGAGATCCTTCGAGTCGGAACTAGACCGATGTGCTCTTCTGGAACTTGACTTTCTCGTGACGCATCCCGGAAACGCTACGGATGGGGATCCTGAGTCAGGCCTCGAACGCAATGCGCTTGGAATAACAGAGTCCCTTGAAGCCGTTGGGGGTGAGACGCGCGTCCTACTCGAGTTGACGGCGGGAAGTGGGACGACGGTGGGGGCAACTTTTGAAAACCTCCAGACCATAATCGAGCTGATTCCGATTGAGCAGCGGGCTAGGGTTGGGATATGTTTCGACACATGCCATGCGTACAGTGCAGGATACGATTTGGTAGACGATTATGACGGTGTTTGGGCTAAGTTCGATGATGTGATAGGTCTTGAAAGGTTGGCTCTCATACACATGAATGACTCCCAACACCCTTTCGATTCGCGAAAAGACCGACACGAGGCGATAGGGGAAGGCAGCCTTGGATTAGAGCCATTCCGGCGTATCGTGCTCGATGAGCGCTTAGTGAGTGTCCCGAAGGTCCTTGAGACCCCGAAAGGAGATGAGGGAGCGGAAGCCGATCTTCGCAATCTTGATGTGCTCCGGTCTCTACGCGCGGAGGGGTGAGGCAAGTGAGTTCAGAGTGGGTTTCGGGGGTACTCTTCTCCAATATCATCACTCTAGACTATATTCTCTGCCTGCAATCAAAGGGCCTTTTATTGAGCCAACGCATCGAAGCCGGGACTGACTCTCGGACATGACGCTAAGCCCCGGAGGAGGGGACAGCGGTAAGGTTCGGGGAGGTCGCCACTCGTGGATTCCCGGGCTTCAATGAGAACCTCTTTGGTTGTGGCGGGGGTCGGTGCCAGTTGCCTAGGCGACGAGGCAGTGGCCCCCGCGCTTTTGCGCCCAATCTTGCGAGTGTGGCTCCAGGATGGATCGCTATGCCGCTCTGCGGGTAGCGTTTGGCCCTAGAACAAAGAACCTCAACAAGCTTGAGCGATGCCCACTGTTCGCGTGACACGTCGAGCCCATTTTTGCTCTGCCCATCGGATTTACCGCGACGATTGGTCGCAGGAGGAGAATCGCGAGGTCTTTGGCGACTGCTCGAATCCAAACTGGCATGGTCACAACTACATTCTCGATGTGACTGTGGAAGGGCCAGTGGATCCGGAGACCGGCTATGTCGCTGACCTAAAGGTGATCAAGCAGGTTGTGAAGGAGCGGGTTGTCGATGACGTAGATCATCGAAACCTCAATCTTGAGGTACCGTGGTTGGAAGGGACTATAGTCTCGACTGAGAATTTTGCAGTGGCGATTTGGGAGCGAATTAGGGGCTCGCTGCCAAGTACTGTCCGCCTTCATCGGGTGTTCTTGCAGGAGACACCAAACAATTCCGTTGAATACCTAGGACCCGAGGGGGACTGAGGAATATGACAGACAGTGGTGCTATCGACCTTTCTGGTGTCGAATTCGAAGACCTAGTTGGAGAAATGATCCGCAGATGTGGTGACTCACCTGACCGGGAAGGGATGGCGAAGACCCCAGAACGCGTTGCAAAGGCGATGAGCTTCCTTACCAAGGGGTATGGGGAAACTCCTGAGGAGGTAGTCGGGGGTGCGATCTTTCCCGAGGCACATGAGAGTATGGTCCTGGTAAAGGACATTGAGCTGTATTCTATGTGTGAACACCACCTGCTCCCTTTCTTTGGAAAGGCCCATGTAGCGTACATTCCTAACGGTAGTGTGATGGGACTGTCCAAGGTGGCTCGCGTAGTGGAAGTGTTCGCTCGGCGTTTCCAAGTGCAAGAGCGTCTCACCGAACAGATCGCTCAGGCTATTCTGGAAGTTAGCGAGGCCCAGGGTGTGGCGGTTGTGATAGAAGCGCATCATCTCTGTATGATGATGCGTGGAGTGCAAAAACAGAACTCGAAGACCCTGACTTCTGCCATGCGAGGGGACTTCGTAGAGGACCGTAGTCTGCGCGATGAATTTATGTGGATGGTCTCCAGTACTCACCGAGCTTTGGGATGAACGAACGCCTGACTCTTCAAGGACTGACGTGCTTGGTTACTGGTGCAAGCCGAGGCATCGGGCGCTCTACCGCTTTGGCGCTGTCCGACTGCGGAGCTCAGGTAGTGGCAATGGCTCGAAGTCGAGATGCGTTGGAGAATCTCGAAAGGGAATGTGGGGCCCGGCCACTCGTCGCCGACTTGGCTGATGATGCTGGGATTTGGGCAGCGATTGACGAGTTGACTGAGTCTGAACTGGGAAGTCCGGATGTTGTCGTAAATGCGGCGGGTGTCTTCGGCATTGAATCATGCTCGAGCACCTCGGTCAACTCCTTCGATGAGCATGTCAGGATCAACTTGCGGGCTCCGTTTATTCTGACGCGTGCGGTGTTACCGAAGATGCTTGAGCGGAAATCCGGCCTCGTCGTTAACGTCGGTTCGATTGCGGGCCGAAAAGCGTTTCCGGGCAATGGGGCCTACTCGGCGTCAAAATATGGATTGCGCGGATTTCACGAGGTGCTTTTGGAAGAGATCCGCGGCACGGGTGTGCGCGCCTCGCTTATTGAGCCCGCTGCTACAGACACGCCCCTGTGGGACGAGATCAATCCTGACGCTAATCCGGATCTACCAAATCGAGTGGACATGCTTACACCGGATCAAGTAGCCCAAGCAGTTGTCTTCGTGGCCACTCGTCCGGAGGGTGTCAGTGTGCCTTACCTAGCTGTTGAGCGCGGTTGACAACTCCGGATGCACCTGCTTCTCACAGATCGTTTGACATGTCCCCGATGTGGCCCAGAGTTCGGCCTCATTCTATTGGCCGACAAACTAGTTGATCGAGTTGTGCATTCGGGGGTCCTCGGCTGTCCGAATTGTAGGGACGCGTTTGAAGTTGAGGAGGGCTTTGCGGACCTGAGAGCTCCTCCGCGGCGTGGCCTAGAGGCCGGTCGGGCAGGAGACGGTAAGCCACCGGAAGATGAGCAAGTAGAACGGGTAGTCGCTTTGCTTGGTTTACATCGTGGTCCCGGGACAGTCGCTACGTTGGGGTCTGCTGCGGTGTTCGCAGCGCCGATTTCTGAGAGGGTAGAGGACCTGATGGTCGTCGCGGTTGATTCCGAAACTAGAAAATGGGCATTGCAGAAAAATGTCACTCGGATGGTTAGTTCGCCGGGGCTCCCGTTCTTTGATAGGACTCTCAGAGGGGTAGTGGTAGATGGCGGGCTAGGTGCCGCTCTGCTTTTCGAGGCGTGCCGATGTGTCTCGCAAATGAGCAGGGTCGTCGTACTCGATGCAAAACCCGAGGCTAAGGAGGTGGTTTTGGAGGCCGGGCTCTCTGTACTTGCGATAGAGCAGGATACGTTAGTGGCTTCTAGGGGTTGAGCGTTGCGCACTTGCCCGACGGCTTTCTACCTTCAGCCACTCTTTATGAATAAAAAGTCATCGGAGGACAACTCCGGTGGCGGATACGGTCCTCTGACCCATCTCGCATGGCGTTCTGGAAGAAGTTGTTCGGTAGTGTCGAAGATCGGCTTGTCGATTACTATGACGAAGGCGTCGCCCTCGTTCAGGATGCTAAGTACCACGAGGCATTAACGTCTTTCCGCCTCGCTCTGAAATCAACTCCGGGCGATGTCGTTGTGCTTCAGCAAATTGCGATCTGCTACACACGAATCGGAATGGTGGATGAGGCTACTAAGACTTATCAACATGTGCTTCAGAAGGACCCTTCCTCGTCCGGGGCACACTACGGACTCGCCTTCATCATGGTGAGTAGTGAGAGTCCCGAGAAGGCGATTCCTCACTTGGAATCTTTCCTTGCCAACGCCCCAAGAGCAGAAGATGCACGTTCGCACGTCGAACATGCCAGGTTGACACTGGCTCAGCTGCGAGGCGAAGCGTCTTCAGAAGCCTCAGAGCCTACCCTTCCATTTCATGAGAATATGCTTGATGTCGAATAATGTTCGTCAGGCCCGTCTGCGCTGGACCGGGGAAGGGTTGGCTTTCCGCGGTGGCCCAGAAGGTGCAACAGAGATTGGCGTCGATAGCACGGGTGAGATTGGCCCTGCACCCATGCATCTACTGTTGATGTCGGTGGGAGCTTGTATGGCGATTGACGTCTTGATGATCCTTGAAAAGGGTCGAGTACCAATCGAAGACCTAGAGATAGAAACGATTGGTGTGCGAGCGGATGACCATCCGAAGCGTTACGAGTCGATCGAGCTCATTTACCGTATCAGTGGTCCAACAGAAGACGATCAAGAAAAGATTGACCGAGCGATTGAACTGTCCAAAGACAAGTATTGCTCAGTCCTGCACACGCTCGATCCGGAGATCGATTTGTCTATCTCTAGTGAACTGGTCTGAGTAGCCCATGGCAACTGTACTAGACTATTTCGCAAACGAGGATCAGGTCCCCGAATCGACCTTAACTGAACTCTTTTTCGAGGCTGTCAAAAAGTTTGGCGATGAGAAAGCCCTGCAGCGTTTTACGAGCGCCGAGAGCATATCGGACATCAGCTATAACGAAGTGCTTCGAAGCGTTATGCGTGTCGGTGGAGCTCTCCAGGCCTCTTCGTTTATAAGGGGTGACAGGGTAGCCATTCTCTCCGAGAATCGCCCCGAATGGGCGATTGTCGATTATGGTGCGTTATGCTCGGGGATCTTGGTCGTCCCAATTTACCCTACGCTGACTGCGGCTCAGGTCGAGTACGTGCTTACAGATTCGGGTGCCGAGATGGTATTTGCGTCGACACCGGAGCTTGCGCAGAAAGCACTAGAAGCCGCAGACGCGTGCTCGCACGATATAGTGGTCGTAGCATTCGACGATGGCGCTCCCAGCGAGACCATCGCCTGGGAGGACTTCCTAGGTCGTAGCGGTCCCGTCGATAGTGATGAGGACCGGGATTCGTTTCGTGAGGAGGCGCTTCGCTCTCGCCCTGATGATATAGCGACAGTGCTCTATACCTCGGGTACGACTGGACCGCCAAAGGGTGTCATGTTGACGCATAACAACGTGGCCTCAAATGTTCGCGCAACTGAGACTCAACTGGAAGTCAGGTCTACCGACAGCACCATCAGCTTCCTTCCGTTGTCGCATATCTTTCAGCGGATGGCTGACTACCTGTTTTTTTGGGCTGGCGTTACGATCGCCTACCCTAGGTCAATGGATACCCTGATCGCCGATCTCAAGCGTGTCTCTCCGACCGTTGTCGTGTCCGTGCCCCGGATCTACGAAAAGATTTATAACGGCGTTATGTCCGCTCGAGGGCCGAAAAAGAAGCTGATCGACTGGGCCGCGTCTGTGGCTGATCAGGCAGCCGATCTTCGGCTCGCCGGGAAAGAGCCTGGTGGCTTGTTAGCAATCAAATACTCGATCGCTGATAAGCTGGTCTTCTCAAAGGTCAAGACTGCAGTAGGTGGACGGCTTCGTTACTTCGTTAGCGGAGGAGGGCCGCTTGCCCCTGCATTGGCCCGTTTCTTTTACTCCATCGGGCTAACGATTTTCGAGGGATTCGGTTTAACCGAGACGAGTCCGGTTACAAACGTGAACACCTATGAATACTTCCGAATCGGAACGGTGGGCCGGCCGGTGCCCGGAACGGAAATACGTATTGCGGAGGACGGCGAGATTCTAGTCCGTGGCTCGCAGGTCATGAAGGGCTACTACAACAAGCCGGAAGCTACAGCTGAGGTAGTGTCCGAGGACGGGTGGTTTGCGACAGGTGACATTGGTGAGTTGGATGCGGATGGCTTCCTCTCGATCACAGATCGGAAGAAGGACATCATTGTCACTGCCGGTGGAAAGAATATTGCGCCGCAGCCGATTGAGAATCTACTGAAAACACATCCGTTGGTGGAGCAGGTAGTTTTGATTGGCGATCGGCGTCGTTACTGCTCATTAATAGTTGTCCCAGCGTTTGAAGCGCTCAAAAAGTGGGCTGAGGATCACGGCATTGATCCGGGCTCAGAAGGAGCGCTCGTGGAACACCCTGAAGTCGTTGCGGGTGTTGGAGATGAGCTATTGGCTATGCTCGGCGATCTAGCTTCATTCGAGCGACCCAAGAAGGTAGCGCTTCTAGGTGAAGAGCTTACGGTAGAAAATGGGCTAATGACTCCTACACTGAAGGTTAAGCGTCGTCAGCTCGAACAGAGGTTCGCGGCCTTGATTGATTCGTTGTACGAAGACGAAGCCGCGGATAAAACTGCTCGGTGACCGGATGGCTTCCGCGGATCAAGAGGGCTGCGTAGTAGTGCTGACCACAATGCCGGACGAAGTTTCGGCAGGTGATTTTGCTCAGCGCCTAGTAGAACAACGAGTGATCGCATGCGCCAACATCGTGCCGAGAATCACCTCAATATATCGGTGGGATGACCGCGTTAAGAGAGATCAGGAAGCTCTGGTGATCATGAAAACGACGAGGGCGCGCGTTCCTGTGCTAAAGGACTTCATGGACGACTTACACCCATATGAAGTGCCTGAGATGATGGTGCTGCCGGATAGTGGAGCTCATCGAGCATATCTAGGGTGGGTTGCCGAGGAGGTCGCTGGTTAATGGCGGATGAACTGAAGAAGCCTGCAGCGAAGAAATCTCCTGCCAAGAAGAGAGCAGCGAAGAAGCCTCCTACTGAGAAGCGAACAGCGAGAAAGAAAAAAGATCGGTCACAGGTTGACCTCCTGCCCGAACTGTTCGAGTCGTCTGAACGGCCCTCCGTGTCGGATGAGATGTCCGAGTTTCCCGCTGTGGCCGAATCTGAGGCGTCTCTGCCGGAGCCAGCTACGAAAAACGAGGACGAGAATGTCCTCGAAGGTGGTCCGTTAGCGCAGGGAGATGTGAAGACGTCAGGACCGGAGGAATCTGGGGGTAAGATAGAATCTGTTCCAACTACTGAAGAGAGACCTTCGACTAATTCAGGTCCTCAGGGTCACCAGCTAGCGAGGGCGAGCGATCTTGTTAAGTCAGGTCGGATCGATGAGGCTTTGGAGCAATACCTAGAGATCCTTGCCGAGAACCCTCAAAACCTTAAAGCGCACAACAATCTTGGCGTACTCTTTGACGAACTCGGTCAGCATGACACGGCTGTGGATCATCTTGAGTCAGCACTGAAAGTTGATAGAAATAACGTCGAAGTTTTGATCAATCTTGCCAGTGCGCTGACTAAGCTTGGCCGCTTTAGAAGAGCAGGTGACCCGGTTCGCAGAGCCCTCCGGCTCGCTCCCGACAACCCAGAGGCACGACTTGCGCAGGCGATCCTTTCCTTCCGCTGCGGACTGTACGAAAAGGCAGAGGTGGAACTGCGTTGGATTTGCGATCGAGACCCAGGGGCAGGAGAGGCATTGTATTATCGAGCGGAGGCGCTTAATCGCATGGGACAGTTCTCGGAGGCAATGGAACTGATGTCTCGCGCGGCTGAACTTCTTCCGGACGATGCTCGTCCTTATTACACCCTCGGTCACCTGTATGATCGCCAGAATCGGGCTTTTGAAGCGGCCGAGATGTATCGACGCGCGCGAGACCGTCAGGGTCCCTGACGGCAGGCCTGAAAACGACCGATCCAGGCAGGGGACTGATGCATGATTGATGCGATCAAGGATTTCTTCACGACCGCGATGCTCCCCGCCGTAGAGGATGAGACATCAACGATTGATGAGGATGTTCGCTTGGCGGCGTGTGCATTGCTGCTGGAGGTCGCATATGCTGACGATGATTTCTCTGACCAAGAGCGACAGCACTTGGAGTCAGAGCTGGGCCGGAGATTTGGGCTCGAAGCAAAGGACACGGACCGACTTTTAACGCTTGCCCAGGAGGAGCGGGAAGACGCGGTCGATCTTTGGCAGTTCACCCGACTTATCACTGAGCACTACTCGATCAGTCAGAAGGTGACCTTGTTAGAGATCATGTGGGGGCTGGTGCACTCCGATGGCACCTTGCAAGACAGAGAGGTCTACTTCATGCGAAAGATTTGTAACCTTTTGCGTCTGGAGCCAGGGTATCTGGCGCAGGCGCGTCAGCGCTTTTTAGGTGAGGAATAATTGCGCGTCTATGGTCCTGCCGGGGGTGACACCGAGATGCTCCAGAGACATATTTTCCTGGTGCCATCAATCCACTCGAAAGACTTGTCATCATGCGCGATCTAGTTCCTGGCGGCTATCTCTTCACTCACGCAGTGTTTTGGACAGTTGTGGGTATGGTAGCTGTGGGAACAAATGCCGTCGCCATCATCCTGTCTATTGGTCTGGGTCTTCTGGTTGTGGAGTCACTCACGCAGCGATAGCCGTTGACTGAAGAATCGAACAACGTTGGCACGGGCGCCTTGGATTGAAGGGGCGCCTTTTGTGTATATGCGAATGTTTTGCGTAGAGGCGACTGGACCGGGTTACGAGTGCGATCAACCGTATGAAAACTTCAAAATCCGAGTAATGAGATGACTGCTGTCTATCTTGTTCTTACTGCGTTGATAGGGCTTGGAATTGGAGTTTGGTTTGGCATGCCCGGCCGGTATTCGCAGACCTCTGATGATATCGAGAACATTATGCGAACCGGCACGGGCAGAAGAGGGCGCCGGAAAAAGGTCTTTACGCCTCTGGCTTGGGTGAAGCGAGGGGCTAGTGCCAAGGACACCGCTTCCAGGGGGCGTCGTCAGGGGCGTGGGCGCGCGGGATTCAGTTTGGAATCCCCCGACGATACAAAGTAGTAAAAGGATATAAGTCGCAGGTATGCGGCGCTCACCGGACCAATGCGTCTACTGCAACCATCAGCAATCCGATGAACGCACCAAGCACGTAACCGAGCCGCACGATGAGACGAAGTTCTCGTTCAGTGACTCTATGAACGATCTCTTCCATGCTAGCGGTTGGGAAGTTGAGCACCTTGTCCTCTACTCGACCAGCAACGTCGATATGTTTGACAACGGCTGGCACCTGTGTCTGAAGCCAGTTCCAAATCGGGTCACTGAGCGCGTCTTCGATACGCTTAAGTCCGTCCTCAGTGAACCAGCGGGCCGGGACCCCGATCGGCCTCCTCATGAATTCGCTGGCTAGCCGTCTAGCCCCGGTGTCCGCTACTTGACCTGCAATGTCGGTTCGGGCTGCCTCAACCAGTAGTTCGGAGATCTTTTCATTTGGCATGTTCGTAAGGACGTCGCCCCACGTTTTTGCGCCCGCGTTATCCATCCCTTCATTCAATCTTTCAAAAACGAAGTCGCGTGTAGCGTGATCCCTCGCCATGCCAAGTACCCAACTAGTAAGCATGTCGCGTGCTTCCACAATATTGGGGTCCTTGGCAGTGCCGAGTACATCACCAGCAGGGCGGCGAAGAAAGTCAACTATCGCCTGATTGACCACCCTTGCGATTGCTTCTTGTACGTCTGGATCTCTCAGGATCTCAGATAGTCGTTCAGCACCGTCCTCCTGGATCGTATCCAACACCTTATCAACAGTGTCTTCAGTCATCATGACACGGGCAACGACACGCTGGTGGAACTTTAGATCTCGCAATAAGCGCTGGAAAAGCTCGTGTATGGTGTTTTCGAATTTCTTGCGAGTATCCGGATCATCAAGAAGTCCGCCGAGGCGCTCGGCTGCGAGCGGCAGGTAGCTCGCGATCGCCTTCTCAAGCGAACCTATCACGCCGCGTGGGAGGATCTCCTCGAGGTTGCGATTAGGCTCGAGTATTTTTTCGGTGGCTCGCGCAATGTAGTTGGACACCGCGCCAGAGAATTCGTCGCTGCTCGAGACGCTCTCTATCCAATTTTGGACTACACCCTCTAAGGCTTCGCCCCGCGCGGGTGTAAGAATGCCCGCGATCGGTTGATCGGCGATTGCGCTTACCAATTGATCTGTGTGCCTGAGCATTGAGTTCGCGAAGTCTTCAGACTCTACATAGCTCTTTAACTGCTCTGTGACGTGATTAAGTACGTCCTCAATTAAGGCATCGAATTCAGCAGCGACTGCTTCTGGTATGAGCCCTTGGAGCGAGCCACGTTCCTTGTAAAAGATCTCTTCAAGGAACGTACCCAGGCGCCGGTCAAACGCCTTCCGGAATTCAACGTTCGTGAAGGCCTCCGTCAGGTCCTGCGGGGTCAGTAGCCGATTCCCTACGGTGCTTCCTATGGCGGCCGCTAGTCGAGGCTGGTTCTTTGGGACTGCTCCGTGCAGGAACGATATTCGCCAGCGCCCCAGAAGTTTCGGTGGTTCATAGGGGTGGAAAAGCATCCATACCGCGACAGTGTTTGTCAGTCCCCCAGCGAGCGAGCCAAAGCAGATCTTTACCAGCGCCAGTACGACTTCCTGATTCATGAATTTTCTTCGTACGCGGGATGCGTTGAAGGATCAAGGACCTGGTCGGACTGGATACACAGATCTCCGTCTAGCTCCCGAAAGAATCGCCCGATCCTCCGTTTGCTGCGTCCCCAATCCCCTTTCTCGCCGCGGGACACCGCAACGGCATCTACTCGGGTCTGTCCGATCTGGTCAAGACCGATCTGAATGTGTACTTCTGTTTCAAAGCCAAGGAGGGGTGTCTTCGCGAGGGCCTCTATCAAGCCCTGGCTGTCGTCAAAACGGCCTATGCTCCAACCGACAATGCCACCCCCCCCTACCCGCATGGCTGATTGCCAGACGTCTTCAAAGGGGATGGTGTAGGTCCTGCCGCGCAGGCGCACATCGGAGGCCCGCATATCGGTGTTTGCCTGTTTTTCGTAAAGCTTGTCGAGGAGACCGCTCAAGCGGGCTGTCCTCCGTCTGTGAGGAAATGTTTGGGTGTCTTTGGATGGTCCTGAGTATTTAACAAAAACCAGATGACTGCGCATTCCGATAGGGACGATGCAAAGATCACGTTATAGTGTGGCGCACCTGATCAACGTCCGCCACAGAAACGGGGGAGAAGATGAAAGCGGTAATCCCACTTGCCGGGAAAGGTACCCGTCTTCGACCTCATACTCACCACACTCCTAAGCCATTACTGAAGGTCGCTGGCAAGCCTGTCCTCGCCTTTATTCTTGATGACCTGCTAGAACTCGGTGTGACAGAGGTGGTGTTCATTGTTGGCCACCTGCGCGACACCATGAGGGAGTGGATTGAAGCCGAGTATCCCCGGATCAAAGGCCAGTTCGTCGTTCAGGAAGTTCAGGATGGAACGGCAGGTGCGATAGCTCTGGCAGAACCTCATGTAGATGAAGACGTTCTCATCATCTTTGCCGATGCGGTCTTGGAAGTAGACTACGGCCTCACAAAGACCTTGGGTAAAGAATGTGCAGCGATCCTTTGGGCAAAGCAGGTCGAAGACTATCAGCGCTTTGGTGTGATTGTCACGAACGACGACGGAACGATGAAAGAGATCGTTGAGAAACCGTCCGAGCCGATTTCTAAGCTTGCCAATATTGGTTTGTACTACATTCGCGACCATGAACTGTTGTTTGAGGGGGTGCGGCACACTCTAGCAGCAGATCCGAGTCCGTCCGGAGAGTACTACCTTACGGATGCATTCCAGTACATGGTGGATAAAGGAGCGCGACTGATGACGGCTCCCGTGGAAGGCTGGTGGGATGCTGGAAAACCGGAGACGCTCATAGAGACGAACGGCCACCTTCTTGAGACTGGTCGAGGTCTAATAGATGTTGAGGCCTCGGTTGAAGAAGCCCAGATCGAAGAGCCCGTTCGTATAGAAGCTGGTGCGGTCGTCAGAGGGGGAAAAATCGGTCCAAACGTCACAGTGGAAGCTGGAGCGACAGTCGAGGAATCGGTGGTTAGGAATTCCGTTGTGGGTGCAGATGCTAGACTCATGAGAGTTAGGATTCATGATTCGCTGGTGGGAGACGGAGCGACTGTGTCTGATTTTTCTGGGAGCCTTAGGGTTACAGACCACTCGACTTTGATAGGTCAGCGATAAGGCACTTTTCGTCCAGAAGCCCCGTTAATCCCTAACGAGACAATCAGTTTCCGCCATCAAATCAGGGCAGACGGGATCGATACTGCTGTGAGGGGCCGCCGAACCCGTGCATCCTACTTATCTTTAATAGGTCGCAGTTTAGTATGGAATTTAAAGGATGCCCCCGATGGAAGAGTCTTCGCTCATCTACGACTGGAACGAAGCGACACAGGACTTCCAATGGAGTTCCATCGAATCGGTCGAACTGGACGATGAGACGTTGCGGGATGGGCTTCAAAATCCGTCGGTGGTCGATCCACCGATCGAAGATAAGATCCGTCTGCTCCATTATATGGATCAACTTGGGATCACTACCGCAGACATTGGGCTTCCTGGAGCAGGACCGAGGGCGGTCGATGCGGTGACGGCGCTAGCTCAAGAGGTAGTGGACTCGAAGCTCTCAATCGACGTCAATTGCGCGGCTCGCACCGTACTGGCCGACGTGCGACCCATTGCGGATATCAGTCAGAAAGTCGGCATCGCAATCGAGGTATGCACGTTCATCGGGAGTTCGCCGATTCGCCAGTATGCTGAGGATTGGACACTAGCGAAAATGCTTAGAGTCACAGAGGAGTCCGTGACTTTCGCGGTTAAGGAAGGGCTTCCGGTGATGATGGTCACCGAGGATACCACGAGAGCGCACCCAGACGTCTTGAAGCAGTTATACAGCAAGGCGATCGAGTGTGGTGCCAGGCGTCTATGTATAGCAGACACGGTTGGTCACGCGACGCCTGCAGGGGTCAAAGCGTTAGTGCGTTTCGTGATCGAAGAGATCGTCGAGCCCTCCGGCGAGTCAGTAGGGGTAGACTGGCATGGACATCGCGATAGAGGCTTGGGGCTGGCCAACACCTCGGCAGCGATCGAAGCGGGAGCGACCCGCGTGCATGGCACAGCTCTAGGAATAGGAGAGCGCTCAGGAAACACCGAGATGGACATGATCTTGGTGAACTTGAAGTTGTTGGGAGCACACGACGCGGATCTCAGTATGCTGCCCGAGTACTGCAAATTGGTCGCCGAGGCGTGTCAAGTTCCGTTGGTTCACTCATACCCGGTGATTGGGGAAGACGCGTTTCGCACGGGTACCGGGGTGCACGCTTCAGCGATAGTAAAGGCTCACGCGAAAGGAGACGAATGGCTTGCGGATCGCGTCTATTCCGCGGTCCCAGCCTCGATGGTGGGGCGCAAGCAAGTTATCGAAATTGGACCGATGTCGGGTCTTTCGAATGTGAAATTTTGGCTCCGAGAGAACGGGTACAACCCCGAGGACGAAGAATTATGCGCGAGGATCTTCCAAGCCGCGAAAAAGACGGATCGCACCCTTACGAAAGGAGAGCTGGAAGTCCTCTGCAAGATGGGTTGATCGTTAGTCTCGTCTCTCGTCTGACAGTCGCGTTTGGGACAGCGGAAACCCAACGATGAGGTTAGCGCACAAAAATTATGCAACAATCAAACACTTCAGCCGCTCAGCGTATTCTTGTGGTCGAGGACGAGCCGGATATAGCAGCGCTTATCGCGTATCAGCTCACGCGCGAGGGCTTCCGGGTGGAAACCGTGGAGAGTGGGACCGATGCTCTAGGCTCCATCTACAGGAGCATACCTAATCTCATCATACTCGATAGAATGTTGCCTGGCCTGAGTGGAGATGAAGTGATCACACGGCTTAGGGGCGATTCTGAGACGTCGAGCATTCCGGTTCTGATGCTAACTGCGAAACGGGAGCAGGAAGATCGGATCGAAGGTTTCGAGTTGGGGGCCGATGACTACCTGACAAAACCGTTTTCGCCGCGCGAACTTGTCCTGCGTGTAAAAGCGGTTCTGCGTCGCGTTCAGGATGCGGGAGCTGCTTCCGGTGGACGAGTCCTGCGCGCGGGACCGCTTCGGATGGACCTAGCATCGCATCGAGTCTTACTTGAAGGTCGAGAGCTTATCCTCACGCCAACCGAGTTTCGACTGCTGCAGTCATTGATGGAACGGCTCGGTCGGACTCAGAGCCGCACACAGCTGCTCGAACGGGTGTGGTCATATGAATCGGCGATTTCCGATAGGATACAGACGCGCACTGTAGATATGCACGTGAGGCGCTTACGTTCGAAGCTCGGGAGAGTTGGTGAATGGATAGAGACCGTGCGTGGCTTTGGTTACCGGCTAATGATTCCTGAAGGGATTGAGTAAAAGGGCTATTAGTTGCTTCGACTAAAGCGTGATCGAGCTTTTCGTTCATCTTGTCTCCCTCTTCTTAAGAATTAGAAACGCCACTGCCAGCCTCTAGATCCGTATGATCCCGATTTCGTTGAGGAGTATCAGATCTGGGGATGATCAAGGAGCGACATGAAGGAGATGAGTGGAGCGCTAGAGGCTTTGTTAGACCAGGCTGGTCAGGAGACGGAGCCAAAGGCGCTTTTTGGTTCCTCCAACTTGCGTGGCCAAGTAGCAATCGTGACCGGTGGGTCGAGCGGGATCGGCAGGGCGATCGCTATGGAACTGGGGCGCTGTGGTGCGGACATCGCGTTCTGCTTTTTGGATTCAGACTCGGATGCTCGCTCGGATGCTCAGGAAGTTGCGAGTCGACTCCGCGATTTGGATGTAAATGTGTTCCTTCGCTCCTGCGATGTGCGGGACAGCAAAGAGGTGAACACGTTTGTTGACGATGCCCAGAAAGAACTTGGTGGCGTCCAGATCCTGATCAACAACGCTGGAATTGGGGCGGACGCTCCGGTGTGGAAGATGGAAGATGACGCATGGGAAGTGGTAGTTCGGACGAATTTAGATGGTGCTTTCTACTTTACTCGAGCTGTTGCGCCGTTCATGCGTGAGCAGGAACACGGAAAGATCGTCAACATCACCTCCGTGCACGGAATCCGATCGGAATTCGGAATCTCTAACTACGCATCTTCCAAGGCCGGCTTGATTGGTCTAACTCGAAGCACGGCGGTGGAGTTGGGCCGACGGAATATCAATGTGAATGCTGTGGCACCCGGCTACATTAGAACTACACGCCTGACAGACGGGGTGCCCCCCGAAATTCTCGATCGAGCGAGAGAGCGTGCCAGTCTAGGTCGCCTGGGTGATCCACAGGACGTAGCGGGTGTAGTACTCTTCCTTTGCTCCGAGCCAGCTCGACACATCACCGGTGCTGTGATTCCTGTTGATGGAGGCTACCTCCTCTAGAGGTCAGATTAAGTGGGATTTTCAGCTTGCCCGGCCTTTATTATTCCCGGTCAACATTAGAAAATTGTTGGCAACCGTTTGCGCTCTGCACTCACGGCCTTCAGAATCCTGCGATGCAAAAACTCCGACAACTATCGGGACTGATCGACAACCTGAATGACAAGCTAGGTATTGTGATTCGCTGGTTGGCGCTCTTGATGGTCCTGACCGGTGCGATCAGCGCCCTAGTGCGTTACTTCGCTCGTTCCCAACAGTGGACGCTGAACCTGACGCCGGCTACTGAGGCACAGTGGTACTTCTTCAGTGTGATCTTCCTGATGGGTGCAGCTTATGGCCTGAATCATGATGTGCACGTTCGTGTGGATGTCATGTATGAAAGGCTTAGCGCCAAAGCTCGTGCGGTGATCGACATGGCAGGAACGATACTGTTCTTAATCCCCTTCTCACTCCTAATGCTCTACGTGTCTTTCCCTGCTGTGCGCGTGTCGTGGCAGATCAGAGAGATGTCGCCTGATCCGGGTGGTCTTCCGAGGTATCCGATCAAGGCACTCATCCTTGTCTCGTTTGGTCTGCTCTTGCTTCAAGCGTTCAGTCAGTTGGTCAAGCAGGTGGATGTGCTCTTAGAGAACGTTAGTGAGCCGGGCAACAGCGATAATGCATCGGAGGTTCAGCCATGAGTTTGTGGGGACCGGCGATGTTCTTCTCCGTCCTGGCGATGATTTTCACCGGTTATCCGGTGGCGTTCGCGTTGGGTGGGACGGCACTGATCTTCGCGCTGATAGGATCTTCTGTTGGAGTCTTTGACATTCCACTGCTCTTCGCGCTCCCAGAGCGCACCTTCGGCACGATGTCAAACTTCACACTTCTGGCAGTGCCGTTTTTCATCTTTATGGGGACGGTGCTCGAGAAGTCAAAGCTTGCTGAGCAGCTCCTTGAGACTATTGGGCTCCTGTTCGGGCGGTTTAGGGGCGGACTAGCGGTGGGCGTGGTCTTCGTGGGAGCACTGCTCGCTGCTGCAACGGGTGTAGTTGGAGCGAGCGTTACTGCCATGGGGCTTATTTCACTGCCCGTCATGCTCCGGAACGGCTACAAGGACGAGATCAGTCTCGGAGTAATTGCGGCTGCTGGTACGCTCGGGCAGATCATTCCTCCCTCTATCGTCCTGATTGTCCTAGGTGACCAGATGGGCGTACCGGTCGGGTCTCTTTTTAGGGCAGCATTGCTACCTGGACTGGCTCTAACCGGCGCTTATGCACTGTACATAGCGCTTGTAGCATTTGCTAAGCCGAATGTGGCACCAGCACTTCCTGAGGATATGAGAATCGCTGGCGCTGAGCTGTTGAAACGGGTCGTCCTTTCGCTAGTACCTCCGTTGGCTCTGATTGTCGTTGTGCTCGGCAGCATCTTCGCTGGCGTCGCTACTCCTACGGAGGCCGGGGCACTTGGATCAGTTGGCGCAATCTTGCTTGCGATGATGAATCGGTCGCTCTCGTTTGACGCCCTGAACAGGGCAATGGAGGAGACCAGCCGTTTAACCATCATGGTGGTCTTCCTCCTGATCGGTTCTACAGCGTTTGCCCTAGTCTTTCGCGGGTTCGACGGGGATATCTGGATCGAGACGATGCTGACTGGAATTCCAGGTGGAGCGCTCGGCTTCCTTCTGGTTGTCAATGTCGTCGTCTTTATTCTCGGATTCTTTATCGACTTTTTCGAGATTGCGTTCATCATCGTTCCGCTGATAGTGCCAGCAGCAGAGATTCTCGGCGTGGATCTGACCTGGCTGGGCATTGTGCTAGCGGTAAACCTGCAGACTTCGTTCCTGACACCTCCGTTCGGCTTCAGTCTCTTCTATCTCCGGGGGGTAACTCCCTCCAAGATTCCGACGACGTCGATATATCGCGGTGTCATCCCGTTTATCGTGATTCAGCTTGTAGTACTCGCGGCGATTACTTGGATGGCTGTGCCCAAGTAGTCGTCGCGAGGCACATAGGCCTCAGCGTTTCCTCGAGCGCTCACGTTACCTAAATGGCTGACACCTCTCATCCCGAATCAAAATGGGCCACCGTATGGTCCGGCGGGCGCCGCAAGCTTGCTCGCGATCCGGTTCTAGGACCTTGGGTTAAGGAGATCGGCACGATTAGGGTTCCAATGGGTGAGGACGATCCGTTTCCGTATCTCGTGCGCACGATCTGTTATCAACAGCTCGCGGGTCGGGCGGCTTCAACCATACATAGTCGTCTGGTCGAGGCACTTAGCGGCGAGGTAACAACCCGCAAGGTGCTGCGGGTTCGTGAGTCGACACTCAAGAAGGCGGGGCTTTCCCATGCAAAGTGTGCAGCAATACGTGATCTAGCGTCAAAGATTAGTGTGGGAGATGTCGTGGTGAATGACTTGAGTGAACAATCTGACCAAGAGGTCATACGCAGACTCGTTCAGGTGCGAGGGATCGGTGTTTGGACAGCTCAGATGTATCTGATGTTCAAGATGCACCGCCCTGATATATGGCCCACAAGAGATCTTGGGGTTCGAAAGGGGTTTGCGAAGGCGCACGGTTTGAAAGACCCTCCGTCTGCCAGTGAACTGGAAGGCTTAGGTAATGCCTATAGGCCGTGGCGAAGCGCAGCCGCGTTCTATTGCTGGAGAATTTTGGAGACTGAACTCCCATAATTCTCGTGACGCCGGTCGTCTTATAGGCCGAGCGAGTCGCGATCCAGTTCGATGTGCGAACGGCCCACTCTCCCGAATGTGGAAAGCGGGCCGTTCCTGTGCTGCCCCGGGGCTCTGTTAAGCGTTACACCCGGTTGAATGCGGAAACCTGATATGCCAATTCGTTTCCGTTAGCGTATGGCCATTGCGAGTTCCGGAACGTCCGATACGAATCGTACACCGCTCGGAACGTCGCATCTGCTGCAGCCTGTTCTTCCAAGTAGGCATTGGATTCTCTCCATGCAGCGTCCATGATATCCTTTGGGTACTCCCTGATCACGACTCCGTGGTCATTGATCAGACGTTGGAGTGCAAGTGGATTGGCATGGTCATACGATGCGAGGCGGTCTGCAAAGGTTTCCCCACAGACGGCTTGGAGAATTTCTTGATACGCCACAGGTAGTTCGTTGTATGCCTCCATGCTGATAAGGAGGCCCATGGTGACACCAGGTTCCCACCAGCCAGGGTAGTAGTAGTTCTTAGCCACTTGGTAGAGGCCTAGCTTCTCATCGTCATACGGTCCAACCCATTCCGTCGCGTCAATCGCACCTCTCTCCAAGGCAGGATAGATCTCCGGCGCGCCAAGATTTTGGACTGTCACTCCTAGGCGAGACATGACTTCCCCTCCTATGCCGGGCATCCGGAATCGCAATCCGGCCATGTCTTCTAGGCTGTTCACGGGCTCACGGAACCAGCCACCCATCTGCCCCCCGGTGGAGTTGCACGGAAAAGAGATGACACCAAAATCGGCGTAGAGCGAGTTCAGGAGTTCTAGACCGCCGCCTTTCATCATCCACGCGTATTGCTGTCTTGTGCTTAGCCCAAACGGTATAGCTGTGTCGAAGGCGAATGAGGGATTCTTTCCGATGTAGTAGTAGCCCGGTGATACGCCACATTGGACTGTCCCTTGCATCACGGCATCCATCACCTGCAGAGCCGGCACAATTTCACCAGCCTGATAGACGCGAATCGTGAAGTTGCCTCCTGTTAACTCTTCCACACGCCGGGCTACGCGGACGCCTGCGCCGTGAAGTATGTCGAGGCTCTCGGGAAAGCTCGTTGCTAGTCGCCAGCTGACACGTGGCCCGCTGATGCCTTCGCCGCCGCCTGCCTGTGTTTCACCGGATCCGCCGCCTCCACATGAACTTAGTGCTGCGACACCGGCCGCTCCTGCTCCTGCTTTCTTGAGGAACTCCCTTCTTTTGATGCTCATGTCTGCCCTATGTATATCGATCGATTGGCTTGCATTATGCGCTGTAGGTTGGTGATGCCCTCAACGCATGAAGGCGAATGAAGTAACGCCGCCTTGAGCCTTGGGCAATCGTTATCTGGCGTGGATACGTTAATTACCGGATAATTGCCGGGCTCACCTTCACTATTTGTCAGCTGTCCCGAGGCTCCAATGCGTTGTTTTACTCTGCGATCCCGGCATCCTGTTTCTGTGTTCACCGTGGCGCTCCTCGCTTTCACGATTTTTTGTATGCCTGCCTGTGCTCAGGTGCAGGAAACTGCGCTGTCAGATGGCGGAATGGTCTCCTCTCAGCAGTGGATAGCGAGCCAGGTGGGGGCAGACGTGCTGGCAGAAGGTGGCAATGCGGTTGATGCGGCTATCGCGACTGGGTTTGCTCTTGCCGTAACTCACCCCACTGCAGGTAACATAGGTGGCGGGGGCTTTATGGTTGTTCGTTTTCCCAACGGGCAGTCAACTACGATTGACTTTCGCGAGAAAGCTCCGCTAACAGCACATCCTGAAATGTGGCTTGATGAAAACGGAGCCTACTCGTTCGAAGTACATCACCGCAGTCACAGAGCGGTGGGCGTTCCCGGAACGGTCGCGGGTTTCGACAAAGCTCATAGACTGTACGGATCATCAGACTGGAGTGATCTGGTAGAACCGGCGGTTGGGCTTGCAAGTGACGGATTTGTATTGAGTGAGGCTCTGGCTGGCTCAATGGCACGCTTCGTTTCCGGGAGAGCGAGCCAGTACGAAGCGACGGTAGCAGCGTTCACAAACAATGGAGCTTCGTATGTGGCAGGCGATACGTGGCGACAACCTGATTTGGGCCGGACACTCGAACGGATTCGGGATGACCGTTCCGATGGTTTCTACCGGGGTACGACAGCTAGGCTTATCGCAGCGGAAATGCGTCGCGGTAACGGATTAATCACGGAAGAGGACCTCTATCGCTACGAAGCTCGCGAGCGAACTCCGATCACTGGTATGTATCGAGGGTATGAGGTGATCTCCATGCCTCCTCCGAGTTCTGGCGGAGTAGCGATCGTGACGGCGCTGAATATCCTGGAGGAGTACGATCTCTCCTCGATGGGGCACAACAGCGCGCAATACTTACACCACCTCGCAGAGGCTATGAGAAGAGCCTTCCGAGATCGTGCCACGCATCTAGCCGACGCGGACTTCGTAGATGTGCCGACTCAACATCTGACCAGCAAGGATTACGCGGCTTGGCTCCGTCGTGACCTAGATCCTGGGCGGGCATCGGTCTCGCATCCGTCGGATGTAGATCAGCCTTACGAGAGTCCTGAGACGACTCATTATTCGGTTGTGGATGCCGATGGAATGGCTGTATCGGTCACGTATACACTCGAATCTGGATACGGATCAGGAATTGTAGTGCCAAGTGGTGGATTTCTACTGAACAATGAGATGGGTGACTTTAATGCGGGCCCGGGACTTACCAATACTAGTGGTCTTATCGGAACCGAGCCGAATTTGGCTCGCCCACAACAGCGGATGCTGTCGTCTATGTCCCCCTCTATTATCGCCCACGATGGCGACCTCGTGGCGGTCGTTGGGTCACCGGGAGGCCGGACCATAATCAATACTACTCTTCAAATCATCCTGAATATGGTCGATTTTGGAATGAATATTCAGGAGGCCGTCAATGCACCACGCATGCACCATCAGTGGTTGCCAGACCGGATCAGGCTTGAGGCGGATGCCGTGGTGCAGAATGTCGTTCAGGCCTTAGAAGAACTTGGACATACAGTTCAGATGGGTGGACGTCAGGGCTCGGCCAACTCGATCGGTGTGAATCCTATCAGCGGTGAGCGCATGGGCGCGCCTGATCCGCGAAGCGCTGATTCTGGAGCTGTCGGAGCTTCCGTCTCCAGGGTTCGGCGCTAGAGTGAACTCGTGAGCAGATTTGATTATGGGAGTGAACGCACCCCCAGAGTGGGTGTATCCAGAACAATCTTGACACATCCGCGTAGATGGAGCGGAAAAAGGAGTAGCCCGAAGATGCAGGTAAGATTCACCTTAAGCGTCATGTTACTGTGTGCTTGGACGTTGATTGCCTCGCCTTTTTCTTTGAATGCTCAGTCGACAGGCCCTACCCATGCGGGTTACGACCCTAACGCAACAACGGGCGGTCACTATCACGAGGGTGAGCTCGGTGAGAAGCTGCTGATCCTCGAAAGTGCTCTGAAGTGCAATTGTGGGTGCGGACTCGATGTCCATTCCTGCCAGTTCCAGATGCAGTGTGGCACGTCGCCAGTCTGGTCGGAGCGGATTCGGGAGGCGCTGGAGGCTGGTCAGGAAGTCGAGGTGATTCAAGCAAGTTTCGTAGCGGATTACGGAACTGAAGTTCTGATGCTACCGCCGGCAGAGGGTTTCAATCTGCTCGGTTATTTCCTCCCAGTAGCTGCGATCCTATCGGGGGGTATGCTCGTCGGGCTTGTCGCTCGAGGGCGGACCATACAGGAGTCGTTGACACCTGTATCAGATACTTCACCTGAGCAGCAAGCTCGTATTCGTTCCGCCATGAAGTCTCTGGAGGAGTCTGAAAGCCCGGACTGGTAGGCCTCTTGGAGCCCTGTTGCACGGGTTATGTGTGGATGGTTTCCAGTAAGGCTTCAGCGGTCGTTCGTCCTGAGCGAAGGGCGCCTTGTATCGATCCAAAATCTGAGTAATCCCCAGTGATCCATGCGCCGCACGAAGTCTTTTGAGGAGGACGAGCACTCTCGAATCCTGGGGGGTGTCGAGGAAGAGCGTGAGGGATTCTATAGGTCCTCAGGTGTTCCCATTCACTAACGCCCGGACCGAACCAATGCGTGAGTTGAGTTTGAGCGGATTCATGAAAGCTGTCCGGATCTTCTGCTTCTTGGTCGACGCCAGATACAGCTATTAGCTGCCGCCCTTGGCTGGCGTAGGCGTTCGAGACTTTACTCATCACGGCGACGTGGTTGGCAGGTCCAGTGCCTTCTCCGTCAAGAACCAGGAGAGGTTCATTGATTGGTGCTTTGGCAGCTGAGAAGTAGGAGGTGATCGCCGCCTTTGATTCGGGCGCCTTAATGTCTGACAGGGCGGCCGCGGCTTCTCCGTCGGTGGCTAATACGACGTAGTCTGCTGAGATCCTTGATCCATCATCAAGTGTCACTGCCTCACTACTGATGCTTCTCACCGTCGTGTTCACCTTTACAAGGGCTCCGAGGGGTTCTGATATCTGCTCTGGAAGGCGTTGAATCCCGAGGGCGGGAACAGCCGCATCTCCAGCTGCAAAGCATCGGAAGTAGTACCGGAAGAGGCTGGCGCTCGTTTTGAGACCTCGTTCAAGGAAGACGCCTCCGAGGAACGGGCGGAAAAACTGGTCAATGAAGGAATCCGAAAAGCCTTCTTGACGTAGTTCGTCTTCTGTAGACCGTGCTGGACCGTCGAAGGCCATGTGTGCTGGGCGCCTAAGGAGCCTCTGACGGAGAAGTGCGACGCGGAGCTTGTCCTCAATGGTACCTACTCTTGCTAAAATCGATGTCGGCAGTGTTGTTGGATTCCGAAACGGATCTCCGAGGCGTTCCAGTTTTTTGCCAGTCCAAATCAGGCTTCCGGGCTTAAATCGCTTGAGGTCTAGAGCGTTGAGGTTGGCGGACCTATTTAGCTCCTCATAGGCGGTAAGTATGACTTGGAATCCGCGATCCAATATGAATCCTTCTACCAGATCGCTGCGCATTCTTCCCCCAACAGCATCGGAAGAGTCTAGGACTACGATATCGATGCCTTCGGCCTGCAACCGTCTCGCGCAAGCTAGACCTGAGAGGCCTGCACCAACGATGACTACATCCGTGCGTTGAGGGATTTCCATAGTGCTGTATGTTTAAGAAATGTTTATGTTAATGGACAAATATTACGTGCATATTGCAGTATGTCTAGCAATTTGTTTAAGTTGTGTTTAATAACTTAGGTATTTCTAACAAAAGAGGTCTATTACCTTGTTGAGATTTGCTATTCTCCTGCAAGTGATCATTGCCGCGGGAATCTTCAATGTTTGGGTTCTTCGTCGAGGTCGCCCTACCAACTATCGGCCTGATGGTGCGTCAAATATCTCCGAGGAGTTCGCCTGTTACGGATTTTCAGATGCTTTTCGCCGTACGATTGGAACGACCAAGCTCGTTCTAGCAGCGCTCTTACTTCTTGGCACAGCTTACGCCCCGCTAGCTGTTGGCGCTGCGTCGGGGATGGCGATTTTGATGTTCGGTGCTGTAGCTGCTCACGTGAAAGTTCGTGACCCGATGATCAAATCTGTCCCGGCTCTACTCATGCTGTTGATGTCGACGGCAGTAGTCGTCGTTCGAGCGGGATGAATGCGCTCATCGTGCACCTGGTCTCGACCCTTTTTATGACGGGGCTAATCGTCTTTGTGCAGGTCGTGCACTATCCGCTGATGGCTAAGGTGGGTGCTAGCTCTTGGGTTGATTACGAGAACGAACACACAGTTCGCACTGGATGGGTTGTGATTCCACCAATGTGCGCCGAGCTGTTCTCTGCTTTGTGGATTTTTACTTACGCCTCCACGGAGCTGACACAGGGTGTCGCCGCATTGGGACTTGTACTTTTAGCTGTGATCTGGTTTTCCACGGCCATTTTCCAGGCTCCTGCACATAGGGAGTTATCGCACGGATATGACCATAAAGTTCACCGACGGTTGGTCCGATCGAACTGGATTAGAACTTTTGCTTGGCTCGCGAGGGTTCCGATAGCGGTCGCACTAGTCTTTGCTTGACGAGGCTGAGTAGTGTGATCGAGTCGAGGGTCGGAAAGTGAAACCGAAACACGTGCTGGTACTCCCTGATCAGCTAACCGATCAAGTTGGTCCGCTCTCATTGGGAGAGCCGGGTTTCACGAGTGTCTTGATGATCGAGTCGAGGGAATTTGCAGACGCGCTCTCGCATCACAAAAAAAAGTTGGCGTTGGTTTTTTCTGCCATGAGGCACTTCGCAGCCTCTCTAAGAGCGAACGGCTTCGATGTCATTTATCTCCAGACAGTGGACTTCCCCTATGGAGTTTCCGAATACTTGCGTCTCCACCCAGGCGTTACGATTGACCTGATGGAACCCTCGGACTGGGGTATGCGAGGTCAACTTGTCGATGCCGCCGAGCGTGCCGGTGGAGAGATCAGAGTGGCTCCCAATGAGTTATGGCTGACTACGAACGAGGAGTTCGATGACTGGGCTGCGGATCGGAAGACACTTCGGCTTGAGTACTTCTATCGAGCTATGCGTGCCTCCCGTGGCTGGCTTATGGATGGTGATAAACCCTCTGGAGGCAAGTGGAACTATGATGCAGACAATCGTCAGGTGCCAAAGGCTGGGCATCGATTCCCGCCCATCCCTTGTTTTGAGCCAGATGAGACGACCCAAGCTGTCCTGCGCGAAGTTAACGATTCTTGGCCGGGTCATTTCGGTGCTATAGATGACTTTGATTGGCCGGTCACCCGCACGCAGGCGCTCGATGCACTGGAGAATTTTCTCGAGCATCGGTTGCCAATGTTTGGCCCGTATGAAGATGCCATGGTGGATGGGGAAGACGTCCTTTACCACAGTCTTCTCAGCGTCTCACTTAACCTAGGGCTCCTTCATCCTCTTGAGGTTTGCGAACAGGCGCTCACGCGGGCCGAAGACCCAACTAACGAAATCGGGCTCGCTTCTATAGAAGGCTTCGTCCGCCAAATCCTGGGTTGGAGAGAGTTTGTGCGGCACGTTTATCGGACAGGTATGCCTAGGCTTCGTCAAGCGAACGGGCTCGAGGCACAACGACCGCTTCCGGGTTTCTACTGGTCGGGTGACACACCAATGCGCTGTCTAAATCAGTGTGTGGAACAGGTCTCGCGATCAGGGCATGCGCATCACATTCAAAGACTGATGGTTCTTGGCAACTTCGCGCTGATCGCCGGGGTTGATCCGCTAGAACTAAATGACTGGTTCTTAGCGACTTTTGTAGATGCTCTCGATTGGGTAGTCACACCTAACGTCATGGGTATGAGTCAGTTCTCTGACCTCGGGTCCTTTACCTCGAAACCATACGCTGCCAGCGGTAAGTATATTGACCGGATGAGTGACTACTGCTCCTCGTGCTCCTACGATGTGAAGTCGGTTTCTGCTGAGAACAGCTGCCCATTCAACAGTCTTTATTGGTCATTTATAGACCGGCATCAGGAGCGTTGGACTACGAACCACCGCATGGCAATGATTACGAGTGCCTGGGTCAAGAGGGACATGAAGGTAAGGAGTCAGATATTGGAACGGGCGGATGATGTGTTAGGTCGTCTCTCACAAGGTATGCTCTGAGCTCATGCGGCGGATTCTACTACTCCTTTCGATGTGGCTGGTCACTGCACCAGTCTCTGCGCAGTCCGTAACTGTTCGCGGACGCGTTCTTGATGCTTCCAGTCTTCGGCCTATCCAAGCCGCGACCCTAACCGTAGTGGAATCGGGCACCCAAGCGTTGTCAGACCAGTCAGGCCGTTTCTTGATAACGAGCGGGGATCCGGGATCGGTGTCAGTTCGGGTCGACGTCCTCGGATACGAATCGGCGCTAGAGACTGACGTGATCCTTAGGACGAGTCGGTCCACGTACGTTGAGTTTCGTCTGGAACGCAAAGCGCTCGAACTCGAAGGGATTGTGGTTGGTGCGCCGGCGTTCCGAGTTCTTGAGGCGGCTCCCGTTTCAACACAGCTCCTCTCGAACCAAGAGTTGAGGCGGACCCCAGGAGGCCTTCAGGACGTGTCGCGCACGCTGCTTTCGTTGCCTGGGGTGCTAGGTGGAGTGGATAACCGAAATGACCTACTAGTTAGAGGCGGTGGACCTGGCGAAAACGCCTATTACATAGACGGTATTCGTATCCCCCAGATCAATCATTTTGCGACGCAGGGGGCTTCGGGAGGTGCTCTGGGGCTCGTCAACGTAGACTTCATTAGAGAGACCGAGTTTTTCGCTGGGGCATTTCCTGTGCGATACGGAGACGCACTCAGTTCGGTGCTCAGCATAGAGAACCGACCCGGCTCACCAGAAGGCGTGCAAGGTGACTTCACGCTTGGCGCCACTGAAGCTGCTTTGACTTTGGATGGTCCGGCTGGTGATAACTCAAACTGGTTGTTTAGCGTCCGACGTTCTTATCTCCAGTTCCTTTTCGAAGCGCTTGGGCTACCGATTCGCCCTGACTATTGGGATACGCAGTTCCGCTTCGAGTCCCAAATCTCAGACGGCGACCGTCTCGTTCTCGTGGGGATCGGGGCTCTAGATAATTTTGACATTGTCCCACCTGCGATTGGTGATGACTTCGAGAACTTCGAGATTGCCTCACGGGTCATCGATAACGACCAAAAGAGTTTCACTGTAGGCGCTAGTTGGCGTAGGCTGATCGAAGGAGGTTTTGTAACAACTTCCGTC
>DEAT01000019.1 GCA_002348265.1 Gemmatimonadales bacterium UBA2975
CCGGCTCCAGAAGAGAACGGGGCGGTCACAGGAGAGATCAGCACTGAGCGGTGGAGTGGTCGCCGGCCGCGTGTAGTGGTGGTGGATCATCGCGACAGCTTTGTGTTTATCCTCGGAGACCAGCTAGCGAGAGCTGGTGCTGATGTGGTCACTGTCCGCTGCGACGCGGCGCTCGAGGATTTCGCGTTGTGGGTCCGAGAACAGAACCCTGATTTGGTTGTTCTGTCACCTGGGCCTGGTACCCCAGGAGACACGGGGTTCACGCTTCCGTGGCTGCAGACTGATCCGGATGTGCCGATATTGGGTGTGTGTCTGGGTCACCAGGCGCTCGCTGAAGCGGGTGGAGGAGTGGTGGCATGCGCGCATGAGCCCGTTCATGGGAAGACCAGCACGATTGAAGTGGCGTCAATCGATCTCGATACGAACCCCCTCGCCAATGCTTTCATTCGGTCGATCAATCCAGTTCTAGAGGTTGCCCGTTATCACAGCTTGACTGTCACACATTTGGGTCCAAACGATGTCCCGATCGCGTACACGCGAGAGGACAAAGAGGTGATGGCGCTGGCCCATCGGACACGTCCCCGTTTGGGCCTCCAATTCCATCCTGAATCGATCCTTACTCCGACCGGTGGTCCTCTCATTGAGGCTCTGCTTCAAGCTGTGATGGGACATGGTGCGTCAAAGTGATCGACAGCCAGGCGCCCTTGGACATGGACGTGAGAAAAGGAGTGCTCGTTCGTCCGATTTCACTTCGCTATTGAGGAATTAAGATGCTCGTCATTATGCAACAGGACAGTACCGTGGAGCAGTGCGCTAAGGTTGAGGACGTGATTCGTGAAATGGGTTATGAGCCGCTGCCAG
The DNA here is from genome assembly GCA_002348265.1 of Gemmatimonadales bacterium UBA2975. Lineage (GTDB taxonomy): Bacteria > Gemmatimonadota > Gemmatimonadetes > Longimicrobiales > Gaopeijiaceae > UBA2589. The sequence continues at coordinate 862 of DEAT01000019.1, forward strand.
TTCCCGGTGAGAGTCGCACAGCTATTTGTGTGACTGGAAATAAGGGCCCTGTCGATCCCAGTCACTTACAAAGACTAGCTGGTGTAAGGGAATGCGTCTCAGTAACTAGACCGTACAAGTTGGTTTCTCGTGAGGTTAAACTCGAATCGACGGTGGTGGATGTGTCCGGGGTCGAGATCGGAGGGAGCGATCCCGTGCTGATCGCTGGGCCATGCTCGGTAGAGACTCCAGAGATAACTCTGGCCATAGCGGATGCCGTAAAGCGGGCTGGAGGTCAGTTGTTTCGAGCCGGGGCATTTAAGCCTCGCACGAGTCCTTATTCTTTTCAGGGCTTTGGATATGAGGCTCTGGATACTTTAGCAGCAGTTCGAGAGCAAGTAGGCCTTCCGGTTGTGTCTGAGGTTGTCGACACCGATGCAGTTGGACCGATGAGCGAGGTCGTGGATATGCTGCAGATCGGATCTCGTAACATGCATAATTTTGCGCTCATCAAGAAGTTGTCGATGGTGCGTATGCCCATCCTTCTAAAGCGGGGTTTGTCGGCATCGCTCGAAGAATGGATGCTGGTTGCCGAGTATCTTCTTTCTGCTGGAAACCACCAAGTGATCCTATGTGAGCGAGGAATACGAGGATTGGCAGGACACGCTCGAAATATCTTTGATCTAAATGTTGTTCCTTTAGTTCGATCCATATCGCATCTTCCGATAATAGCCGATCCTAGTCATGGTGTGGGGGATCGAAGTCGGGTCCGAGCGATGTCGCGCGCGGCCTTAGCCTGTGGAGCTCAGGGCCTGCTGGTCGAGGCACACACCACCCCTGATTCGGCTTTTACCGATGCCGCTCAAACGATTGACATGGACTCGCTGAGTGGGATCCATCGGGACATGAAAAACTTGAAAGGGCTTGAGAACCTTTCCCTGGATCAGTGAGTGTTTCGGTGTCCAGATCGATTGAACTGGAAGCGGACTGAGTTGCTCGTGACCGCATACTAAAACCGCTTCTCTATACGCACAGAACCGGATGTTGTCGTTACTAATCCGGCGGAGTAGGGGTTATCGACGGGCTAGCGCAGTACTGATAGCAGGTTCGACTAAGCGAGCCATGACCTGATAGCCTGCGTGATTCGGATGAACTCCGTCGTATGTGAGCTCACGGGCTAAGCCGAGACGATCGTTTAGCATCTCCGAATGGTAATCCACATACACTAGCCCCTCATCTTGCGCGAACTGCTTCATCCATGCGTTGAGTTCGACGATCTTTGGGCCAGGATTTAACCCAGGTTTCCAGGGGTAGTCTGAGACGGGCAGAACGCTGCAAAGAACAACTGAGATAGCGTTGGCCTTAGCCAAGTAAACCATAGAGATAATGTTGTCCTCAATCATTTCTTGGCTCGATGGACCTGTGTTTCCTGCTATGTCGTTCGTGCCAGCTAGAATCACTACCACGTCAGGCTCCAAGCGGATCACGTCTTGCGGGAACCGAACCAGCATCTGCGGGGTGGTTTGTCCGCTGATGCCTCTTCCCAAGTAATGCTTTCCGGGGAACATCTCTGGGAAAAGACTGGCCCATGTGTCAGTTATGGAATTCCCATAGAACACAACACGCTGGTCGTTTGGGTTGCGGGCGGGGAGTTCAGAGTTTGCTGTCTGGTAGCGTTCTAGCGAGGCCCAGTCGACTACGTCCTGTGCTGTTAGTCTGCGAGTCGGAAGTACTAGGACAAGGCTGGTGACCGTGAGAGCCACTATGAGCCGGAGTAGAGACCGTTGCACGTAACGTGGTTTATTTTCTAGGGGGAGGGACGAGAAATGACCCGCTCAATCGGAGTTTGTCAAAGTGTGAGCGGGACTCTGATTGATTGTTCTAGGTGTGAGCTCATTGCTCAAATCGGACTAAAGTAACTAAGCTTAGATCATAGGAATGAGACTGATTCTCAGTCTCAAGTATGAGGAGTGATAGATGCCGGGATCTTGGTTACGCGTGAGTTCGCTCGGCCGCTTGGCCCGATGGACGGTGGCAGCAGTTGCAATAGGTGGTGCGTCACTGGATCTGAATGCGGAATCCCATAGCAGGAGGATTGTGTCGCTAGGAGGCTCAGTGACGGAGACCGTGTTTGCTTTGGGTGCGGGAGCGGACGTGATAGCGGTCGATCAGTCGTCACTTTTCCCAGAACAGGTGCGTGCGCTACCTCAGGTGGGATACTTCCGTAGGCTTTCTGCTGAGGGAGTGCTATCACTCGCACCTGATTTAATCCTAGCCTCCGAGGGGAGTGGGCCTCCGCCTGTGATCGACCAACTAGAGGCTTCAGGTGTGCGTATCGTTTGGGTTGAGGACGGTTATGGGCCCGATGCTGCGATTGGAAAGATACGAACGGTAGCGCGAGAACTGGGACTTGAGGAACGTGGGCAAGAGCTGGAGAATCGGATTATTTCTCAGATAGGGGAGGCTGAAGATCTGAGAAAGTTAATCGTAGAGGTGCCTAGAGTAGCATTTATTTGGGGCCATGGAGCCGGGGGTGTAACGATGGCGGGTTCAGGTACTGGGGCCGCAGTCATGATTGATTTAGCCGGAGCGGAAAACGCAGCTAGTAGCATGCAGGGTTACCAGCCTATATCGGCTGAAGCGCTAGTCCTAGCAGCGCCGGATGCCTACGTGATTCCAGAAACTACATTGGCCTCTCTGGGCGGGTTCGAAGGTATGATGCGATTGCCTGGAATGAGCGCTACTCCTGCGGGTCGTTCGAAGCGAGTGGTCGAAGTTGATCTCCTTGGTTTTATAGGTTTTGGTCCGCGCGTTGGCGACTCTCTTATAGACCTGATGAGGGAACTACATCCAGAGCTTAAAAGGGATGTTCCCAGGAGATGAAAAAAAAACCGCTGGGCCTTCCTCATTTAAAGGGGACCAGAGAGTGATCTTACGGCTACTACCAGGTCCAGTGACACTTCTTGCTGCAGTGCTCTTAGGAGTTGCTTTGACCTGTCTTTGTGTAGGTCCAGTTGATGTTGTGCCGAGTCAGATTGCTGCTGTGTTGGGGAGCACGGTTGGATTGGATTTGCCTTGGACTTATGGTGAAAGTGAAAGGCTCGTAGTACTGAACATTCGACTCCCTAGAATCTTGCTAGGTATTGTTGTCGGTGGAGGTTTGGCTGTTAGCGGCGCTTTGATGCAGGGACTTTTTCGTAACCCGCTTGCCGATCCAGGATTAGTTGGCGCCTCAAGCGGCGCGGCTGTGGCAGCAATAGCTGTAATTGTGATCGGTGACCCACTGTTAAGTCTTCTTCCACCGGCAGTTGCAAGTGGAGCCCTTGCAGTTGGAGCGTTTTTAGGTGGGTCAGGTGCTGTGCTGATCGTGTATCGTATCGCAACCCGGGAAGGGCATACTTCTGTAACGACCATGCTCCTAGCTGGTATAGCTGTAAATGCGCTGGCAGGTGCTGGTCTAGGTTTATTCATCTTTGCGTCAAACGATCAGCAGCTGCGTGACTTCACCTTTTGGAGTCTAGGAAGTTTAGGCGGTGCAACATGGGCTCGACTTGGATCGGGAGCCGTACTTCTTTCAATTGGTATTCTAGTGGCCCCCTTTTTGGCTCGGCCTTTGAATGCACTATTACTTGGAGAGGCAGAGGCTAGACACCTAGGGGTCCCCGTGCAACGAACTAAGGCTGCTATCGTTATGCTCTCTACACTTACGGCGGGTGCAGCGGTAGCTGTAACAGGAATAATTGGTTTTATCGGACTGGTCGCTCCCCATTTGGTCCGGTTGACTGTAGGTCCAGATCACCGTGTGCTTCTGCCTGGGTCTGCTTTGCTGGGTGCGATTCTTCTGTTAGCAGCCGATCTATTTGCTCGCAACATCGCGGTTCCCGCTGAACTTCCTATAGGGGTAGTGACGGCAATAATTGGCGCCCCTTTCTTTATCTGGCTCCTGTCTCGAGATCCTAGCCGTAGGGGGTGGACATGAGTTCTATGTCAGATACTGATCGTGGGCTGCGTGTATCAGAGCTATCCTATCGAATCGGCAGTGCAGTACTTGTTGACGGTGTATCGATCAAGGTTGAGCCAGGGGAAGTGACTGCGATCGTCGGGCCCAACGGTGCAGGAAAGTCGACCTTTCTCAGACTCCTCGCGGGTGACCTGAAGCCTAACAGTGGCTCTGTAACCCTTGATGGAAGAGCTCTTGATGACTGGGGTGACCGGGAGCTAGCTAGGCGCCGAGCCGTGATGCCGCAGTCTTCGACACTTAGTTTCCCTTTCACTGTGGAACAGGTGGCGTTACTTGGGCGCCTCCCTCACCTAGAACGACGGGAATCAGAGACTGATCATTACATCGCAGCCCAAGCTCTTATCTGGAGTGATGCTAACCATCTTGCCGACCGATCATATCCCACTCTTTCAGGAGGGGAACGACAGCGAGTCGACTTTGCGCGAGCGCTCACTCAGATATGGCATCCGGTCGAAGACTCAGCGCGATACCTCTTCTTAGACGAGCCTACGTCGGCTCTCGATCTTGCTCGACAGCATGATCTTCTTCACAGGGTTCATAAGTTTGCCCGACATAACGTCGCCGTAGTAATCGTGCTCCACGACCTTAATCTTGCTGCTCAATACGCAGATCGAATCCTAGTACTCGACCACGGGTGTCCTGTGGGGTGGGGCGTTCCGTCTCGAACACTACAGCCTGAATTAATTCAAAACACTTTTGGACTCTCGGTGATAGTTGCAGAGCATCCAACCAAAGACGTACCGCTTATAGTTCCCAATCCATCCCCACCCGAGATAATAGAGACAGGCAACTCTAACTAGAATCCTTATGAATTCACCTTCATCCGGTTCATCCACGAACTCTGATCTCAAGGAACGGTGGGATAGTTATTTGGCTAATAATCCGCGCGCGCGTATTCGGGATGTAGCCAAGGTATTGGGCGTGACCGAGCTAGAACTGCTAGAGACCGATCTTGGCTCAGGTGTTACGAGGCTATCGTGTGATTTTGAACCATTCCTACATGGGCTCAAATCTCTTGGACGGGTTATGGCTCTTACTCGAAACGATGCGTGTGTGATTGAGACCTATGGAAATTTTGACGGGATAAAGATTTTCGATCATGCAGCTCAGGTTGTCTCGCCTGGCGTAGATCTCCGGATTTTTCCCACGCACTGGGCTCATGCGTATGCAGTAGTCCGGGATGGTGGAGGTCGTGTCATTCACTCTATTCAGATCTTTGACAGCGATGGCTCAGCCACTCACAAGGTATACATACCAAAGGGAGGAGATCGAGCTTCGTGGGAGAAATTTCTCGATTCACGTAAGCACGATGATCAGGAGACTCGAACGGTTGTGTCGAATCACGAGCAAGTTTCTGCAAAAGAAAAACCCGATGGAGACATTGATGAGAAAGCCCTCCTCGCTGATTGGGCGGAACTCAAAGACACACATGATTTCCACTTCCTTCTCCGTAAACACCAAGTGACTCGTACCCAGGCCCTTAGGTTAGCTGAAGGCCAGTTCACACGTCGTGTTACCTCAGAGGCGGGGCGTGATGCGCTCATTGCAGCTTCGGAAACGAAGACCCCGCTGATGATCTTCGTTGGTAATCCTGGAACGATACAGATTCACTCCGGGTCTGTGCTTAAAACTGCGGCTTACAAGCAGTGGTACAATGTCCTTGATCCCGATTTCAACCTGCATCTAAAAGAGTCATTGGTCGATTCGGCCTGGGTGGTTACTAAGCCAGGCGGAGAACTTGGAACGGCGACTTCACTAGAGCTTTATAGTGCTGAGGGGGAATCGATAGTGATGATCTTTGGACTTAGGAAGCAGGGTGCTGACTATGGTCCAGCTTGGGAAGGGATTGTAGAGAATCTCCGTTAGAAACGTTTTGGTAGAATCGGTATTGGCTCATAACCCTGCATACAAGATCGTTTCTTGCCGTGTCTTGGTAGGATGTCGCTAGTCCTCAACATATGGCGCTGCCAATCAATTGTTGCGATCAGACTAGGGCTTCCTAGTTAGGACCACGTAATCGGCTAGGGGAGCGTGGTCGGAATTAGACCACAAATCGATGTCGTCGACCTTTGTCATCACCACGGTGGTTACCCGGGTACCTGGCCGATAGGAAGAGATGTGCTCCTGAATTCCGGTTCCTTTTTCCACATGGAAGGAGCCTGCCATATGGAGAACGAACGCTCCTATGTGCTCGACCAAGGCTTCTGTGATGGAGTAGCCCATGGAGGCGTCCCATAGGGCCTGAGCTTGGATCATGTTTGGGTTTATCTCGTGACCAGCCGGACCTTCTTCGCTCTGTGATTCTTTTTCATTACTTACACTCGGATCCCCCATGACAGTTATCGTATCTGATTCTGAATGAGTCCCTCGTATTGCTTCCGTCATCACAGTATCCCATTGAGCTCGGTATCGTTCAGATGGCCCTCGATATGGAAGTGGGGGGAGATAGGAGCGAGCTTGCTCTGATAGCATGGTTAGTGATGCGGGACCTTCGTTGGTTACCCGATTCACGTACCTACGAGGCGCGTTAGCCGCTATGACGGGTACTCCAAACTCACGGGCATTCTCTACCAATGGTCGATAACGATTGGCATAGTCCTCCCATGGCCTCGAGGATCGGAGGAAATGCACCTCTGTTATCAATCCTGCGAGGTATTCATCGACCACGTACTGCACATCCCGCTCGAACATCTCAAGCGAAAGTATCACTGGCCGACCTGAGCCAAGATCGGAACCGATCCGTTTCAGCACCTCAAGTAGTAGCAGGGTTTGGAATGAGTGTCCGACCATGTCATCGTGTTCTTCTCCAACTAACAAGACTTCGTCTCCAATAGCCCTGTCCACGATTGCCGAAAGTGTGGTGGCCTTACCGTCCCGATCGTACACCCTGTAGTCAATACCATCAGTGATTGTTGAGTGGACGACGGGCTCCCCGGTCCTGTGCTGACTGGCAGCAGGCCAAGGAAGCGTGGTCATTAATAGAGATAGGACGATAAGAGAACGAGTCTGCACAACGAACGTTGCGCTCTTCTGTTTCGACATAGTTAGGATGCTTTTGTTTAGTGCTAAGAAGGCATGCCAGTGAGGTGCGTCACACCCTTCATTCACCACTCAGTTTCTCTCTCTGGAAACACGTATGATCATGCCTAGCCATACGACAATAGATCCAAGCATTAGGAGCCCGAAACCGATCAGGACCCACCAGACGCCTTGAGGTGTATCTGGCCAGGTGGCTGGTTTTTCTATATTTACATCAGGGATTGTCATAGTGAACACAGACTGGTGAATCTGCCCGTCTCTGCCTGTCACGCGGACGATCGATTCTTCCCCAGGCGTGAACTCTAGTTCCGTGCGAGGCCTCCATGCAGGTCCGGTCATTCTTGAGACAGACCCCTCAGCTGTGACAAGCTCAGCTCTTTCGTAGTTCGGGAGACCGGAGCCGAGAAATCTAGCACTTACCCTAGCTCCTTCTTCTGGTCGGCACGGAACACTGCAGTCTAACCTAGCGGACCAAGGACCGACTTTAACACTTCCGATGGTAATAGGCTTATTCACCGGTGAACTGTAGGCGCGGATACCGTTGGTCGTACTGAATCCCGCTAGCGTCAGGTATGTAATGGTGATGGCGGCTGAAATGGGCGCACCGCGAAGCAAGCCCTGCTGTTGTTTTCGAGCGGTGATAGATCGGACTACCCAGACATACATTCCAGACAGGATCGAGAACGATAGCAGCAGCCCCAGAACGAACCACAATATTTGTGTAGCTAAGCCTCCGAAATAACCGAAGTGTATTGGATCGACAGCCTCTGTCATGTACGGCACAATTCCAAGATCCGAGCTCCTCTGGACATCAATGATCTCACCCGTGAGGGGGTGCAGGTGGATTTTGTCTGCACGATCTCTAGTGAACGGGTCTCCACCTCGACCATCTACGTAGACTACTTGGCTCGGTGACTGGGATATGCGAAGGGTCTTAATATCTAGTTCTGGAAAACTCTCCTGAGCTAGCTCGACATAGCGATTAGGTGTAAGCAAGCTCGGCTGTGGCCCGAATGCAGCTAAGCTGGAAACATCTACCTGGGCCATGGGTGCCGAGACCAGTTGCTGATAGGCACCCAGTCTCTGATAACTGACTTCGACAAAGTAGTAGATCCCAGTGATCGCTATGATCAGAGTGAAGGGTAGCCCCCATATTCCGGCAACTTTGTGCAGGTCAGACCACCGGCGCCGGCGGGTTCCGAAGAGCTTCAATGTCAGGAGTTGCCGGAGCCAACCGCCATAGAAAGTGAATCCCGTTATAGCCGAAGCGAGCAGGAAGAAGCTCGTCAGCGTAACAATGAGGATACCGCGGGCCCCATCGAACAACCTTCTGTGAAAGGTCCTGAAGAACCGCTCTACGTTGAAGAAGCCTGTATGGCCCAGTACTTCTCCCGTGTATGGATTAACCGAAACCTTTCTCGTTTCCCCGCTGGGTACCGCCACGAACGCGAGTGCCGCGGTCATGCCGCGGTCCGTTGGGCGACTCGAGGCTCCTGGTGCGTAAATGGTCTGGACTGCGCCGTCTGGAAACGAGGTTTCTAGATTCGACATCATCGCAGTCCAGTCGTACTCAGTTATGTCACTCGGACGAGTGTCTACTCTGCGAGCGGGGTCGATCAGCATATCTATTTCATCAGATAGCGTGGCGAAAGTTCCGGACAGGCAGACAACGAATAGGATCAAACCCAGATTGAGCCCTATCCATCCGTGGAGCTCGAAGAGGATTTTGCGCCAATTGGGTCGCCGAGTCACACGCACTTCGATGGAACGCTCCCGATCAGTATCTGTTGACATCGAGCCAGATGAGAACGATTCTCATCAGCAACTTGCACAATACAACCTTAGCCTCGTGCCATCATGAACGGTAGAGACGAAGAAACGCTGATCACTGAAAACGACGTTCAATCCTCTTCTATTGAGCGGAGAACATTCCTGGGCCGTTTCGGCTTGGCCGCCGGACTCATTGGGATGGCCGGTATGACCCAAGCCTGCGGCAGTGGAGCTGCGTCTGACTCTGACCAGATGGAA